>CAMWVE010000001.1 GCA_947177685.1 uncultured Porphyromonadaceae bacterium
AAGTAATAATATTTGCTAAATCGGGTATTCATATTGTCTGGTTTGTTAAATTTTTGGCAAAGTTAACATAAATATTTCATTCCACAATCATTTTTCGTAAAAAAATATCCATCTGTTGAACCATGATTGGTTAAAATTTGTTTAATCTTTAAATCTTAATTTGTTAAAGATGAAATCATCACTTCTTTTTACCACATTTGCTTCAGTTTTATGCTTTTTCGGACAGGCACAGACCATGCCTGATTCGCATATCAAAGAGAAAGCAGCTTCCACAAAAATCATTTACATCGATGGCAAACCGGAATCTGAAACCGTCAGACGGCACGACTTGGATTCGATACGCAATGTAGTCAGCATGTATTATTACGACCAGTTCCGGCACTTCATGGATCCTGATTCGCCATATTTCCTGTTTATGAGCAAGGACTCGCAGATGTCCATGGGCATAGGAGGTGGTGTTCGCATGCGTGCTTACTACGACTGGGGTGGGGCTGTTCCATCAAGTGCGTTCGCACCCATTACCATTCCTATTCCTGCAAATCCGGCATCTATGCGCCATTTTGCCACTGTACCTTCCGGAACATATCTGTTTTTCCGTGTTATTGGCAGATGCAGCCCGTTAGGAGAATATCAGCTTTACATAGAAAGTGACTTCACTGGCTATCAGGGACGTGACTTTAAACTCAAGAAAGCTTATGCCACGGTTGGTGATTTCACTTTCGGTTATGCTTCATCTACGTTTTCCGATCCTATGGCGTTGCCTCCCGTAGTAGATGCTGCCGGTCCGAACAACAAATTTTCCGCAACCTCAGTCCTTGCCCGTTACATGCCGCAGTTCAAACAGCATTGGTATGCCGGAGTATCAGTCGAGACACCCTCGACCATGGTTGCCGCGGATAATGTCAACACCCGCCCGGTTTCGGAGTGGCTTCCTGATGCAGCTGCCATGCTGCAATATGAATGGCAGCGCGGACAGCATGTTCGCCTCAGCGGCATAGTCCGTTCGCTATCTTATCGCGACATGGTTGCCGAGCGCAATCACAATTTGGCAGGGTGGGGTATGCAGTTAAGCTCAGTGGCACGTCCGCACAACAGGGTGACCACTTATCTGACTGCCAACTACGGCTATGGCTATGCAGGTTTAGGTAGCGATTTGCTTTATGGGGCATACGATCTCATTGTCGACCCTGAAAATCCAGCGAAACTTTATGCTCCGGCATCCTACGGATGGTGTGCCGGCGTGCAGTACAATTTCAAACCAAATCTTTTCGCCACCGTTTCAGCAAGCCAGACCCGTTTCCTTCCCAAGGATGGTGTATCTCCGGAAGAATATAAGTACGGTGTGTTCGCATGTGCCAACGTTTTCTGGAGTATATTGCCCCGTGTCACCGTAGCTGCCGAGCTTGACTACGGTTTCCGCCGAAACTTCTCAGGAACAGGACGGAGCGCTCATCGTGCGAATGTCATGGCATCGTTCACATTCTGAAAACATCAAGAAGGTGCGCCAAAACCAATGGTTCTGACGCACCTTCCACACTTAAACAATCAATGAACGCCTCGACTTTGAGGCAAGAAACTATTCCTTAATTTTTGAAATGGTGAATTTGGCATTCGTGACAGCATTTACTGAATGAGGGGTTAATTTCTTCACAAGAATGAAATCACCCGCTTCCATTTTGTTTGCATTACCGTTGACGTTGAAGATTATCTCGCCTTCGATAACCTGAACCATTATGTCAGTGTCAGCCGTATGCTCCTTGATTTCAGTTCCTTTTGTCACAGCCACAAGTGTCACACTCCCCTGAAGGGTTTTGAAGATTGATTCACCTGTGACTTTACCTTCCACATAGTCTGCAACAGATGTAATCTTTGCAGGCTTGTTAATTTCAAATACTGTATCCATAGTAATTAGATTTTGTTTACTTTAAAAACACCCGCCACACCGATTAGTTTAAAAATTAACGTATGTTATACTCTGCCACCTATCCTTCACCCGTCGGGCTGATTCTACTGACCGCTACTGAAACCTCGCTTGTCAGTGTTCAGCTTACCGACTCTGAGATGCTCGCCACAGAGAATCTTCCTTCGGTTATGACACAAGCATTTGAATGGCTTGACAGTTACTTCGCAGGCTTTGATCCGGGCAAGATTCCTCCGGTCGTCATGAACGGGACACCGTTTCAGCAGAGGGTATGGACTCAACTGCTTCAGTTGCGCCATAATGAAGTCATAACTTATGGCGAGCTTGCGCGGATATTAGGCACGTCGCCACGCGCCGTAGGTCATGCAGTGGCGTGTAATCATATCCCTATTTTCATCCCTTGCCACAGGGTGGTGGCATCAACAGGTTTGGGCGGATTCTCATTCGGCGGTACGGATGTCAAGAAGTATCTCCTCTCGCTTGAAGCCGGCAATAAATAAAGAAAGACGGACTCTCACAAGTCCGTCCATCATTAGGGGATATTATTTAAGGATTGGTGTTTACTTTGATTCTGCCGAGATTGTGGCGTAGTTGGTAATCTGAGGATTAACTTCGCCGTCATCGGGGAGTTCATCGGCAGATGCTACAATTTTAACTTTGAACTGTGCCACGCCGAAGCAGATAGGATAATCTTCGACATAGATGCCGGTGTCAAGAGTGAGCAGGTGGTTGCCGACAGGTTCATTATTGGTTTCGAATGTTGCGGTGTAAGGTGAGATAACCTGACTGCCTACACGAACGTAGTCCCAGTAATAAGATACAACCCCCAGTGTGCCTTTCTTGTCAGTGTTATTGATCAGTGACACTGATTCAATGGTGATAGGTTCACCCTGAACAACATAGATAACATCGTCCTTAACGGTTACTCCGCTGAACTGGATGTCGAGATCTACGTTGGGCACATCATCGTCATCGTTACATGCGCTGAACACAAACAGTGGAAGCGCTACTAATAAATAGAGAAATTTTTTCATAATAAATTAGATTAAAATTAAGAATTTAGTTTATTGAAGTTTAAGGTTGGAAGGATGTGTCAGAATGAGTCAGATGCAAGTGGCTTCTGAAAGCATCGCTGCAGATGGCTTATTATGACACATACCCTTTTAGTTTCTGAATATCAGTTCATCATCCTTGACATCGATGATAATAGGTTTCTCTTTGGCGACTTTCTGAGCCAGCATATCTTTGGCGAGCTGGTTGAGGACAAGCCTGTGGATGGCTCGTTTGACCGGACGTGCGCCGAATTCAGGATCATATCCTTCTTCTGCCAGATAGCGCAGTGCCGCAGGAGTAATCTCAAGTTCGATGCCGTTGGCTGCAAGCATCTTCTTGATGCTCTTGATCTGGAGTCCGACAATCTCCTCAATCTCTTTTTCGTTGAGGGGGGTGAACATGATTATCTCATCGATACGGTTGAGGAACTCCGGACGGATGGTCTGTTTCAGCATTTCAAGAACCTCATCGCGGGTCTTTGCAATCGTTTCATCCTTGTTCTCGTCAGTCATCTTCGAGAAATTCTCGCGGATGAGGTGCGATCCCATGTTGGTTGTCATGATTATGATGGTGTTCTTGAAGTTCACCAATCGACCCTTGTTGTCGGTCAGACGTCCGTCGTCGAGCACCTGAAGCAGGATGTTGAAAACATCGGGGTGAGCCTTCTCGATTTCATCGAA
Source organism: uncultured Porphyromonadaceae bacterium (assembly GCA_947177685.1). GTDB lineage: Bacteria > Bacteroidota > Bacteroidia > Bacteroidales > Muribaculaceae > CAJUPY01. Next base: position 3,655 of record CAMWVE010000001.1, read on the forward strand.
CAGAACCACTGAATAAGGTTTACGACGGACGGCTTCGGTCAGCTGACCCCCTTCGTCATAACCTACATATCCCGGAGGCGCTCCAACCAGTCGGCTGACGGTGTGTTTCTCCTGATATTCGCTCATGTCTATTCGGGTCATCATGTTCTCGTCGTCGAACAGATATTCGGCAAGTGCCTTGGCAAGTTCGGTTTTACCCACACCCGTTGTACCGAGGAAGATAAATGAACCGATGGGTCGGCGAGGATCGTTAAGACCGGCACGACTGCGGCGAACTGCATCGGCAATGGCGCGGATTGCCTCATCCTGACCCACAACTCGGTTGTGAAGTTCCTCTTCCAGATGGAGCAGTTTCTCTTTCTCGCTCTGAACCATCTTGTTGACAGGAATTCCGGTCCAGCGTGAAACAACATCGGCGATATCCTCGGCGTCAACCTCTTCTTTTATAAGGGCTTTTTCGCCTTGCATCATCTTCAGTTGCTCCTGAATCTGTTTGTTCTCGTCCTCTTTCTGCTGGATGCGTGAGTAGCGGATTTCCGCAACCTTGGCATAGTCACCTTCACGTTCGGCACGCTCGGCATCGAAGTTAAGCTGCTCAATGTCAATCTTGTTCTGCTGAATCTTGTTGATAAGTTCTTTTTCAGCTTTCCACTTGGCAGTGAACTCTTTTTCCTCCTCGCGCAGCTGTGCAAGATCCTTTTCTATCTCTTTGACATGCTCTTTGTCACCCTCGCGCTTGATTGCCTCACGTTCAATTTCTTTCTGAGCTATCATGCGAGTGATTTCATCGAGAGCCTGAGGCACGGAGTCAATTTCCAGACGCAGTTTCGAAGCAGCCTCATCCACAAGGTCAATCGCCTTGTCAGGAAGGAAGCGGTCAGTGATGTAACGAACTGACAGCTGCACGGCTGCAATAATCGCCTCATCACGGATACGCACTTTGTGGTGGTTCTCGTAACGCTCTTTCAGACCTCGAAGAATGGCTATGGCACTGGTTTCGTCAGGCTCATTGACCATCACTTTCTGGAATCGGCGCTCCAGAGCTTTATCTTTCTCAAAATATTTCTGATACTCGTCAAGAGTGGTGGCGCCAATACTGCGGAGTTCACCGCGGGCAAGCGCAGGCTTCAGGATGTTTGCCGCATCCATGGCGCCTTCACCCTTACCGGCACCCACCAGAGTGTGGATTTCATCGATGAAAAGGATTATTTCACCGTCGCTTTGAGTAACCTCGTTGACAATGGCTTTGAGTCGTTCCTCAAATTCACCTTTATATTTCGCACCTGCCACGAGCGCACCCATGTCAAGTGAGAAAATCTGTTTTGAACGGAGGTTCTCAGGCACGTCGCCGCGAACAATTCGCTGGGCGAGACCCTCGGCGATTGCTGTCTTACCGGTACCCGGCTCACCAATCAGCATAGGGTTGTTTTTGGTGCGTCGGCTAAGAATCTGGAGCACTCGGCGGATTTCATCATCACGACCGATGACCGGATCGAGTTTGCCGGTGCGGGCACGTTCATTGAGGTTAATGGCATATTTGCTGAGTGCGTTGTAGGTGTCCTCCGCACTTTGATCTGTTGCTTTTTTCCCTTTACGAAGTTCGTTGATAGCTGCCTCAAGCTCTTTCTCGCTCAGACCCGCATCCTTAAGTATGCTCGATGCCGGCGAGTTAACTTGGAACAACGCCATGAGAATCGCCTCGATGGTGACATATTCGTCGCCCTGTTTCTTGGCAATGTCAAGCGCTTTCTGCAGCACATCGTTTGAGCTTCTGCTCAGATATGGTTCACCTCCGCTGACTTTGGGAAGTGTTGAAATCTCACGGTCAACTCTTTCTGCCACCACGGCAGGATTAGCGCCAATCTTCTGGAAAATGAATTTGATTAGTGCTTCACCCTCAGTCATGATGGCTTTCAGAATATGCACCGGCTCAATCTGTTGCTGACCGGCTGCTCTGGTTATTTCCAGCGCTTTCTGAATAGCTTCCTGAGACTTGATAGTAAAACTGTTGAAATTCATAATATTTTTATTTAATGTTGTAACTACAATTTTAACAAATAGTAATGAAAAAGGTTTACTGCCGGACCTACAAATGCAGGTTCCGACAAGTCACATATACAATACATATATAATAATGTGGATGTTTGTGTTTTTCATCCCTCTTTCACACCTCTGCATAACATAGTGCAAAAACTGTGCCAAACCTTTATTTATTCAATCGCTTTCATTTTTTCCGAAATTTTTGTAACTTTGTATTCCTATGGGACGAATAGATCAGGAAACAGTTCAGCGGATTCTTGACGCTGCCGACATTGTCGATGTAGTCAGCGACTTTGTGAGTCTTAAAAGGCGCGGTGCAAACTACATCGGGCTGTGTCCTTTCCACAATGAACGTACTCCTTCTTTTTCTGTCTCTAAATCAAAGGGAATATGTAAGTGCTTCAGTTGCGGCAAAGGTGGCTCGGCAGTGAACTTCATCATGCAGTTGGAGCAAATGTCCTATCAGGAAGCTCTTCGCTATCTTGCCAAGAAATACAACATTGAAATCAAGGAACGCGAGCTGACCGACAAGGAGCGGGAAACGGCAAGCGAACGTGAAGCGCTTTTCGCTGTCAATGAGTTCGCACTGCTTCATTTTGAACATAATTTGCTTGAGACCCCCGAGGGGGTGAACATAGGGTTGTCATACTTTCGTCAGCGTGGACTGAGCGATGCCATGATCAAGCGTTTCCACTTGGGTTACTCGCTTGACAAACGTGATGAACTGCTGCAGGAGGCTCGGCGCAAGGGTTACCGCGATGAAAATCTCCTGACCACGGGTCTCGTGGGACGCACTGACAAAGGGGAGTATTACGACCGTTTTCGCGGACGTGTCATCTATCCGGTTTTCTCCATTTCCGGCAAGGTAGTGGCTTTTGGTGGACGTGTACTTCGTAAGGACAAGCCCGGCGGCAAGTATGTAAACTCTCCTGAATCAGTTATTTACAGTAAGAGCCACGAGCTTTACGGACTCTATCAGGCAAAGCCCGCAATAGTCCGTAAAAACAAGTGTATCATTGTGGAGGGTTACATGGATGTCATTTCCATGCACCAGAGCGGCATTGAGAATGTGGTGGCTTCATCGGGCACATCGCTCACCGAAGGTCAGATCAGGCTGCTTCACAGGTTCACCGAAAATGTCACAGTTATCTATGACAGCGATGCAGCCGGCATAAAAGCTTCACTGCGCGGTATCGATATGTTGCTTGCCGAAGGGCTGAATGTCAAGGTGTTACAGCTTCCTGACGGCGATGACCCTGACTCGTTTGCGCAAACACATTCATCATCGGAGGTAGAGGAATATCTTGAAAAACATGAGGTCGACTTTGTGAAGTTCAAGATGAACATATTGCTTGATGGAGTGGGGGACGACCCTATTAAATGGTCAAAGGTAACGTCTGATATAGTCCGCTCCATAGCCGTTATTCCCGATGATATTTCACGAAACGCCTACATCAAGGAGTGTTGCTACTCGCTCGGAGTAGATGAAAAAGTACTTCTGAATGAGGTGAATAAGAGTAGGATGGCAATCCGCGAGCAGGAGTTCAAGCGTATTCAGCAGGAAAAAACGCGAGCCATGAACAGCGGGCAGCAACAGCCGGAACAACAACCTGCCGAACAACCTGAACAGCCGTCCGAAGCAGCGACAGAATATGTAGTATCGGCTGACATCCGCAAGTCAACAAACCGGAGTGCCGTGCTTGAGCCATTTGAAAAACAGCTCCTTCGCTACATCCTGAAGTATGGCATGGTAACCATCTGTGATAGAGAGAGTGAGGATGGCAGTGAGGATCCTGTGAGCGTCATGGATTTCGTGGAGATGGAGCTTGCGGCTGATGAAATAGAATTTACCACATCTGCATACAAAAAAATTCTGGATATGGCATTATCGCTTCGCGAAAGATATGCCGAAGATTTATCTGCGGCAGGTGAGCGTGCCATGGAGAAGCGTACGGATGAATGGATCCGTGGCGAGGAGGCTATCCGTCTGGAGGCTATAACCATGGACGACATCAAGCTTCGTGAAAAGAAACTGCTTGAACACTGCGACCAAGTCTATGAGGATTATCTGTTTGATTTCTCGGTAAATTATGTTGAACGCAGGCTTTCATCATCCGATGATTCCGAAGCTCGTGATATAACTGCCGAACTGGTGATGGAAAAACATCAGTTGAGCAAAATCCACACCAAATTCGCTCATGTGGAAACCGAACTGGAACAGTTGACTCAGCTGCTACCGCGCTCCATATTTGAGCTTAAAAATGCCATATTGCTTTGTGACATTGATGATGTTCAGGAGGAACTGAAACATGAATACTCGCTTCAATCACCTGATAAGTTCAGACTTAAGGAAATTATGGAACGTTTGGGTCGCATGCTGCAACTTCGTGCCGAGTTTGCCAAACGGATGGGTGAGCGCGTGGTCACTCCGGGTGTGAAGGGGGTAAATAGAAGCAGAAAATAAGTGGTAAAAGTGAGTGGAAGCAGAAAGTAAGTGGTAAAATCAGAAATAAGTGGCAAAAGAGAATGTAAGCTGAAAGTAAGTGGTAATCGTCTGTCACTTTTTGCGACGCAGTTTCATTGCAATTTTCCGATATTTCTTTGCCTCGTCAGTTTCACCTACCGCTTTATAGACCTCACTGACAAGTTCGTATGCACGGGGATCATCCTCTCTCACTTTTATAGCTGTCAGCAACCGGTCAAGGGCAATAAAGAGTGAATCTGTAGCCAACGAAAGTTCGCCTGACAGTGTGAGCGCATCGTAATTCTCCGGTTCGGTTTTGACTGCATTCTCAGCCACCGTGCAGGCTGCATCATGCTCTCCTATAGACATCAGCAGTCGGGCTTTCGCTATCATCGCATCTACGCAATCCGGTGAAATTGACAGCGCTTTATTGAAATTTCTGAGTGCCGGTTCCGGGTCATTGTTGCTTTTCATGCACACATGTCCCAGCTCCACATACTCCTCAGCCAACTTTCGCAGGGTTTCCTCAAGTTCTGAAACTTTGTGCCTAAGGGATTCAATCTCAGCTTTTTGCGATTTGATTACTGATAGTTTTTGCTTCAAATATCTTTTTATCAGAGGCTTGTCCAAACGATAGTCTTTTGCCGATGCCTCAGTCAGCTGATCCACAGCCAGACCTATTTCTCCGTTATTCCAGCTTTCAGCTGCCCTATGGAATAACTCGCGCGTGTGTGCATCTTCTAATGCTGACTCAAACAGGGTGTCGGAGTTGAAATTTCGACTGAAATTTACAATCGCAGGATTAACAAACATGTCGCGCATGTTGACAGTGGAGCGCAGTGTCAGCCCCTCAAGCGAGCGGCATCTGCTCAGAGCCACATAGGTCTGACCGCCGGAAAATGCTCCGCGCCCCATGTCTATTATGACATTGTTGAACGTAAGTCCCTGACTCTTGTGGATGGTAAGTGCCCACGCCAGTCTGAGCGGATACTGGGTGTAGCTTCCTAACTCCACTTCCGATATTTTCTTTGTGTCCTCGTCGTAGTCATATCGGATGTTCGCCCATCGTTCTAGCTCGACAACGTAGCGTTCTCCCGATTCAAGCTCTATTTCAAGACCACCGGGCTGGGCGCTGTAAACCTTGCCGATAGTGCCGTTGACCCAACGATGATCAAAGTCATTTTTGATGAAAACAACCTGTGCGCCCACTTTAAGCTGCAGCTCCATCGGTGTCGGAAGCGCTGTTTCCGGGAATTCACCTGAAATTTCACCCGTGTAAGTCACCACCGGCGATTTCAACAGGTTCAGATGATGATCGTTTATGGCATCGACCATGTCGCGATGTGTGGCAAGTGTCATTATGAAGTTGTTCTGCTCACTTCTGACATCAGGCTTCAGATGTGAGTTGAGCAAACGAATATCATCCTCGGTTGGAGAGCCTGATCGAACCCTATCTAAAAGTGAAATGAACGTAGGGTCAGTCTGGCGGTAAATTTTTTTCAGCTCTATAGGTATAACGCTGAATTCCTTGAACACATTGGCTGAAAAGAAGAAAAAGTTGTCGTAGTGTTTCCGCAAAATGTCGCGTGTTTCGCCCGGAACCACAGGCTCCAGTTGGAAAAGATCACCCACAAACAGCATCTGTTTGCCTCCGAAAGGCTCCATCCGTCTGCCGGTATATAGGCGTAACAGCTTGTCAATGAAGTCGATGGTATCAGCTCTTACCATCGATATCTCATCAATGACAATCAACTCCAACTCGCGAAGTAACTTTACGAAGTTGCTCGAATATTTCATCCTTTCGCGCAGATAACGCACATTGAAATCCGGGTCATCCGGCAATACCGGCTTGAACGGAAGTTTGAAAAATGAATGTAGCGTCACGCCACCCGCATTTACTGCGGCTATACCTGTCGGAGCAAGAATAACATGTTTCTTCTTGGTATTCGAGGTTATGTGGCGCAGGAACGTGGATTTTCCCGCTCCTGCTTTTCCGGTCAGAAATATGCTGCGGTTGGTGTGAGTCACAAGTTCCCACACTTTCTGAAACTCTCTGTTGTCGAGATCGATATGTTCAGGGTTTTCCGCTGCCATTTTGCTGATTATATTTCTGTTAATCAGAGCTTTCTACTTATCTGTAGCCTTTCCGTTTCCCGCTGATTTTTTCCCGTGGAAGCGGCGATGGTTTCCATTTTGCTTTTTACAGTTAGCCGGCTTGTCACCCGAGGGTTTATTTGACCCTCGTCTGCCATTTCTTCTGCCTCCGAAGCGACCTTTACCACCTCCGCTGTCCGATTTTGGCGGATATGACGGCGATTCTCCCATTCCCTCAGGTAGTGCGGGCTTGTTTATTTCAGCTTCAAGCAGTTCCTCAATCCGCTTGAAACGAATTCTGTCGCGTTCACTGATAAATGTGACCGCTTTGCCTGAATTGTTGGCGCGTGCCGTGCGTCCGATGCGGTGAATATAATCCTCAGGTTCGCCCGGAACATCGTAGTTAACCACCAGTTCTATATCATCGATGTCGATACCGCGAGAGATTATGTTTGTTGCAATCAGTATGTCGATTTTTCCGGTGGTGAATTTGTGCATGATTTCTTCGCGCTGAGTCTGCTCCAGATCGGAGTGCATTTCGGCGACCTTGAACTTGTTGCGACGCATCCGGATTGCCAAATCCTTTACTTTAAGCTTGGAATCGGCAAACACTATCACACGGTTGCGGGTTACGGTGTTGAGCACATGGCAGAGCATGTCAGGCTTGAAGTTCTCGTAGATCAGATATGCCGTCTGCTCGATTTTCTCAGCCGGTTTGCTCACTGCAATCTTCACCTCTTCAGGTTCATAAAGAATGGTTTTGGCGAGTTGCTTGATTTTCGGCGGCATGGTAGCGGAAAACAGCAGCGTCTGACGGTTTTTTGGTAACTTGTTGACAATCTGCATGATGTCATCATAGAAACCCATGTCGAGCATTCGGTCGGCTTCGTCAAGAATCAGCACTTCAACATCGCTGAGATTGACATAACCCATGTTTATGTGAGCTATGAGTCGCCCCGGTGTGGCAATAACCACATCGGCTCCTCGCTTCAATCCGTTCTGCTGCTGCGCGAAAGTCTTGCCATCAGTACCGCCATAAATCGGCACGCTGCTCACCGGAAGAAAATACCCGAATCCTTCCATCTGCACATCGATCTGGCGGGCAAGTTCGCGTGTTGGTGCCATGATGATACACTTGATGGAGTTGCGCTCATCTTTGTTGTAGGCGAGATAGTCAATCACCGGCAGCAGATATGCTGCAGTCTTGCCGGTGCCTGTCTGTGCTATCGCTATCAGGTCTTTTCCTTCGATAATCACCGGAATTGCCTGCTCCTGAATGGGTGTACACTCTTCGAAGTGCATCGCATCGAGCGCGTCAAGTATATCGTTGCTTAAATCAAGTTCTTCAAATTTCATCGTAATCGCAAAAAACTTTACAAAGTTAGCGAAATTTTTCCTATTTTGTTTGTTGTAGTATTATAGAATAGATAAATTAGCTTTTTGCATCACGCATATTCAACTTATTTTATGAAAAATGGGAAAATTTGAACAATTTATGACTGGTTTGTGGTCGAAGATCAAGACCTACTTGAACATCAGTGATGAGCTTCTGCCACAGCCTGAAATTGAGGAGAGTATCCGCAGCGGTGTGGAGTTCAAGGGAAGTCAGTTGCTGACGTTGGTATTCGCTATAGCGGTGGCGTCAGTCGGGCTCAATGCCAATAGTATCCCGGTAATTATCGGCGCCATGTTGATTTCTCCTCTGATGGGACCGATCATCGGCATGGGTCTTGCCATCGGCATCGAGGATTTCGGACTGTTGAAGAAAGGTTTGCTCAACATCAGTCTGGCAGTGCTCGGTTCTTTGGTGGCTTCTGCACTCTATTTCACCGTCTCCCCGCAATTCGAGGAATCGAGTCAGTTGCTTGCCCGAACCACACCGTCGTTCTATGACATTCTGATTGCGCTGTTCGGTGGCGCTGCCGGAATACTCAGTATTGCCGTTAAAAACAAAGGGCAGGTTATGCCGGGTGTCGCCATCGCTACCTCGCTCATGCCCCCTCTTTGCACTGCGGGCTATGGCATTGCAACCCTTCAGCCCGATTTTTTCTTCGGCGCTCTTTACCTCTTTTTTACCAACATGATTTTCATCATGTTCGCAACATGGGCAGGAGTGAAACTGATGCGTTTGCAGAAGGTTCCGCAGAGCGTGACCACGCGCTATCACAAGGTGAAGCTTATCCTTTATGTGGCTGTAGCATTCACCATCGGCATGAGTGCTTTTCTATCATTCAGAATGTTCAGCAAAAGGATTTTCACCGTTAAGGCATCGGAATTTGTCGAGCAGCAGATGGTGTTCCCTAACACTCAGGTACTCAATTATAAAGTGTTGTTCCAGAACGGAAAACGTATTATTGACGTGAATCTGATCGGTGCGGAACTCCCTAAAGACTCACTGCAGTTGGCTATGATGAACAAACTCGACTCATGCGGTTTAGGCGGCACGGTGTTGAACATCCGTCAGGGTGTGACAATGGGCAGTGCAGCCATGGAACATAAAGATTTTGCCCAGTTCTTCAATGACTTACAGGTGCGGTTGACTGATTCCCGTCAGGAGGTTGACTCACTCATGAATGTTATCCGTGAGGCTGACGGTGAGCAGTCCATGGAAATTCTCAAGGAAGTTCGTGTACTATTCCCCTCGGTTAAAAATCTTGCTGTCAGCAAAATGTATCTCGGCAGTACACAGACCGCTAATGCTGTTGACACCGTCAACGTAGCATTCATAAATACTCAGGGTGCTATCGGTGAAGCCGAGCAACAAAAACTCCAGCAGTATCTCCAAGTTAGACTCGACCGAATGAATCTTCACCTGTTGGTTAATCCTGTTGGGTTCCCATGGGAATAATTTAGTCGGTAGATTTTAGTCTTTAGTCTTTAGCTGTAAGTCGGTAGATTTTAGATATTAGTTTTTAGTTATTAGATATTAGCAGGGACGCCCATTAGAGCGCCCCTGCTAAAATATTTTGTTTTAGTCTTTCGCCGGTCTACCGACAAAAGTCTAACAACTATAGACTAAAAACTAACGTCTAACAACTATTGACTAAAGACTAAACCCTAATCCCCCATTGTGCGGAGCAATTCATCATTGTCTGTTGTGCGTTCCATACGCTCTTTGATGAATTCCATTGCTTCGATAGAGTTTCTGTCAGAGAGGAAGCGACGCAGAATCCACATGCGGTTGAGTGTCTCATCCTGAAGCAGCAGGTCGTCGCGTCGGGTACTTGAAGCCATGATATCGACAGCGGGGAAAATTCGCTTGTTCGAGAGTTTGCGGTCAAGCTGCAACTCCATGTTGCCCGTACCCTTGAATTCCTCGAAGATAACCTCATCCATTTTGGAACTTGTTTCGGTAAGGGCGGTTGCTATGATGGTAAGTGACCCGCCGTTTTCAATGTTACGCGCTGCTCCGAAGAAACGTTTCGGTTTCTGAAGGGCATTTGCGTCGACACCACCTGACAGGATTTTGCCTGAAGCCGGTGAAACGGTGTTATAAGCGCGTGCCAAACGGGTGATGGAGTCGAGCAGAATCACAACGTCATGTCCACATTCAACCATTCGCTTCGCTTTTTCAAGCACTATGCCGGCAATTTTCACATGGCGTTCGGCAGGTTCGTCGAATGTCGATGCGATAACTTCGGCATTTACGCTGCGCATCATGTCGGTTACTTCTTCCGGACGCTCGTCAATGAGCAGAATCATGATATATGTTTCCGGATGGTTCTCGGCTATTGCATTGGCTATATCTTTAAGTAACAGTGTCTTACCTGTCTTGGGAGGAGCCACAATCAATCCGCGCTGACCTTTACCTATGGGTGAGAACATGTCGACAACGCGAGTCGAGAGGTTGCATGTCTTGCCACCGCAGAGGTTGAATTTCTCATCGGGGAACAGCGGTGTCAAATGCTCGAAAGGCACGCGGTCACGGATGAAATCCGGACGGCGACCATTGACACTGATTACATTGCAGAGCGGGAAATATTTCTCGTTCTCCATGGGCGGACGTATCGTACATTCCACCACGTCACCTGCTTTCAGACCCCATGATTTGATTTGTGGCTGAGTGACATACACGTCATCAGGCGATGCAAGATAATTGTAATCGCTTGACCGGAGGAATCCGAATCCTTCAGGCATAATTTCCAGAACACCCTGTGCCTGAATCAAATTGTCGAAGCTATATGCAGGTTGTGGTTGCTGGCGGTCGCGGTTTTTCTTGTTCTTTTTGCCCTGCTGCTGTTGCTGCGGCTGCTGATTCATTTTGTTAGGCTCGGCAAGCTGTATGGTCTGCGGACCTTGTGGTGCGGCAGGTTGCTGCGGCTGCTGCTGTTGTTGCTGTTGCTGAGGATGCTTTTGTCTGTTATTATCCTGCTGTTGCGGATTCTCATTGTTCTTATCACGCTGATTGCGGGGAGTGAATATGCGCCCTTGGGTGCGGGGAAAGAACGATCCGAACTCATTCTCAGTTTTTTTCGGGCGGAAGTCATGCTGCTGCTGTTCGGCAGCTTCGCTTTCAGGCGCTTTCTCTTTTGTCGCAGCTTCGGCAGCAGGCTCGACTATTGCCACTAAAACTTCAGTGGCAGGTTGTTCGGTAACTGTCGCGGCTTCCTCTTTTATCTCTTGTGCAGGTTGTGCATTTTTCTTTCTGCCACGTTTTTTCTGCTTAACTTCAGCATTTTCAGCAGGTTCGGTTGCCTGTGTCTCTGTTTCCTCAGCTTGGGGAGCAGTGGGTTCTGCAACAGCTTCAGCAGGTGCAGCAACGGGTTCCTGAGGCGTTGCATTTTTTTTGGGGCGCCCCGCCTTTCGTTTAACAGGCTTGTCCTGCACCTGAGTGTCAGGTGTAGCAGCAGTTTCCTCCTGTTTTTCTGCAGCAGGTTTTTGTTCGGGCTGTTTCTTTGACTTTGTCTGTTTGTCAGCCTGTTGTTTTTTGGGCTTACGTTCAGGATTGGCAGCATGAACTTCTGCCTGAGTATCCAGAATGTCGTAAATAAGTTCTTGTTTTTGTGCGGGATTACTCTTTTTTAATCCCAAGTTTTCTGCCACCGATTTCAATTGTTCATCGGACATTGCAGTAAGCTCGTCAATATTGTACATAAAATGTATGATTTATCAAAATGAAGGGGGAGAGATTTCCTTTATGAGTCTATCACAAAGGGGGCGATGTAATTTGCCTTGTTCATTTGCAAATTTCATCTAAAGAAAAATAGTTGAATTGTTTGGTTGATTGCTGCGATTGAGATTTCGCACTGCGAAGTTACGATTTATCTCCGAATTTGACAAGTTTTTCAAGCATTATTTCATTCTCTGCGACTCAAAACACTTTTTATGATAAACAAAAACCCCGCAAGATGGTTGGCATGCGGGGTCATAAGCTATGTTAAATGTGTCAGTTCTTGCTGATGCGGAAAATGGTGCCTTCAATGAGCGAGCAATAAACATCGCCTGTCTCAGGGTCAATATCAATGCCGTTAACCTCGGAAACGCCCACGGGTATGGTCCACAGATGCTCGAAGCTTCGAGCATCCACGGCTGCGATTTTACCGCTGCGTGAGCCGGCATAGATCACACCGTTCGATTCTGCCACGATGCATGGCGCGTGTTCGTAGCCCAGTTTCATGTCTACGCATGCCAGCTCATTGAACTCAGGCGAAGTGGCATCCACAATAACCAGTTCTCCGTCCATGGTCTTGGCATAGACATGTTTACCGTCAGCGCTGTGACCCAGACTTTCACGATATTTGTGATTGTTCACACGCCAGATGGTTTCTCCGGTCTTGCGGTCTATGGCAGTCATATATCGGTCAGGTGCCACGATGATTACTTTATTCTCTGTGACTACCGGGACAACATTTCCCGGACCTAACATGTTGGCACTCTTGCCATTGCTCCATTTCCACAGCAGCTTGCCGGTAGTGGCGTCAGCCGCACGGAGATATGTGTCCCATGCACCGAAGAATATCTCGTTACCGTCAACCACAGGCGATGCCTGACAATAGTTGCCCAGAGAGTCCATACGCCACACCAAAGTGTCAGCCTGCATATCCCATTTCTCGAATTTCTTGTAACCTCCCTGATAGAGATTGTTGTCAACTATCACGCCGTCAGCAGCATACGCTCCATTTGAGGGGATTGATTTGAGCATGTCGCCATTGTTGGAATCCATCACCATCAAGGCATGCACACCGCCGGGAACATAAACTTTCGCTCCGTTTGATTCGTGACGTGAGAACAGCGATGCACCTGTCGGGGTCACCCATTTGAGTTCACCGGTTTTCTTATCGATAGCTTTGGCGTGACCCAGCGAGTTTCCGAAGTAAAGGTTACGGCTGTCAATTCCTAAGCGTGTGAAAATCGAAGCCGAGTCAGTCCACAGTTTTTCTACTGAGAACCCTTCAGGAACGGTGTAGGTGACACTTTCAGTCTCTAACGGTTTGTTGACAGTCTTTACCGGGAATGTTGCTTTCAATTCCGGTTCAGCCCCTAACGTCTTGCTGTAGACGTAGATACTGTCAGGAGCCACATCAACGATGGAGTAACCGAAACCTTCATCTTTGCGGTCAAGTGCCGCAACCATCATCCCTTGGATGTCGCCGGCAGGATAGGGGATATAGCGGTGGTAGTGACCGTTGAGATGAATTATGGTGGGATATTTCTCAAGTATGCGGATATAGTCAGCATAGTTGTCGAGGTCATCTTTGCGCAGCGGATAGTGATTCACGGAAACAACCATCTTGCCCGGTGTCACTACGCTGTCAAGGGTAGCTTTCAGCCAGTGAAGATCCTCCTGTTTCACATGACCGTCGCCCATTTTCATGAACGGACCGCAGTTGCAACCCACTATGACCAGATTGTTTACCTCCGCTACAAAGCGGTCGTTACCCCACAGGTCAATGAATGTTTTGGTGGCGCTTTGGCTCCAGTTGTTCTCATGGTTGCCGGGGATGTGATATGCAGGGAGTTTGATGCCGTCAAGAATTGATTTCACATTGACAAGCTGTTCGTCAGAGCCTTCATTGGTAAGGTCACCCAACACTAACACGGCGTCAGCTTCTGAGTTATTGATCTCATCCACTGCTTCGCGCAGTTTGGTGTCATTGGTGTTGCCCGGAGTGACATGAACGTCGGTCAGAATGAAGAACCGCGAGGTCTGCGCCGATAGTAGGCAGGGGAGCAATGCGATTAAAAGATACAAGAAACGTAACTTCATGAAATTATATTATTTAAGGATTAGTTTTTAGAGTTATAATAAAGGAGGATGTGTCATGAAGCGCACATCCTCCATTCAATAGTTTCAGAGTATTTTATCAGATAAGATACTGCGATGAAATTGACTGATTATCGTGCACGCGGCGAATGGTGTCGGCAAACAGGCGTGCCACTGAAAGGATGGTGGCTTTCTTGCAATCCTTGTTGAAGGGGATGCTGTTGGTGAAAATCATTTCAGTGAGTCCGCAGTTATTGATTCGCTCGGTGGCAGGGTCGCTCATGATGGCGTGTGAGCAGAGCGCGCGCACTGTTTTGGCGCCGTTGGCAAGCATCAGGTCAGCTGCTTTGGTGATTGTTCCGGCAGTGTCGACCATGTCATCAATCAGTATCACGTTCTTGTCCTTGACGTCACCGATGACGGTCATTGTAGCCACTACATTTGCTTTTGCACGCTGTTTGTGGCAGAGTACCAGAGGAACGTTGAAATATTTGGCATAGCTGTTGGCACGTTTTGCACCACCCACGTCAGGAGTGGCAATTACCATATCCTCAAGATTGAGCGATTTGATGTAAGGAATGAACACTGATGAACCGTAGAGGTGGTCTACTGGAACATTGAAGAATCCCTGAATCTGGTCAGCATGGAGGTCCATGGTGATGACACGATCCACGCCGGCTGTGCTCAGTAGATCGGCAACCAGTTTGGCAGCGATTGACACACGAGGTTTGTCCTTGCGGTCCTGACGCGCCCAGCCGAAGTAAGGCATTACGGCGATGATAGATTTTGCGGAAGCACGTTTTGCTGCATCAATCATCAGGAGGAGTTCCATCAGATTGTCTGTGTTGGGGAATGTTGACTGCACCAGATATACTTCGCAGCCGCGGATTGACTCTTCAAACGACACCTCAAACTCGCCGTCGGCGAAGCGCTGGATGTTCATTTTGCCTAATTCTACTCCGAGGTCTTTGCAGATTTCCTCAGCCATGTAGTGCGATTTAGTACCGGAAAAAATCTTAAAAGGAGGTAACATATAAAAATATGAAGTTATAAGTTGGTTTACATCAGATCCACTCGGTTGAGTCGATTGGAATGTGACTGAATATTTTGTACAAAGTTAGTCATTTTGTGCTGTATTTTTCTGTTTTGGAGAGACTTTTTTTCTGCCGGTCTTTATTTTGGAATGTTCAATTTTCCATATCACGGCATTGTGTGGCGCTATGAACGTGTCGAACGGCACCGTGTCTGACAGTATTTTTCCTGAAACCTCACCTGACAGCAAATCTGTGGCTTCAACCGTTCCGCGTGGAATTTCAAGCATGTTGAACGCGTCGGAAGGAATGTTTATCCGAAGGTCGGCGGTGTTGTGACTGAAGTTTACGGCAATCAGCAGTGTGACATCGCCGTATGACCGCAGGTAAACGAAATGGCGGTGAGGGTTGAGCGACGGATTCTGATAGTTCACATACATCAGGTCGAAGAACGCCCCTTCGCTGATAGCTTTTTCTTTGTTGCAAAGGCTGAGAATCTTTGAGTATAGATCGCGCAGCCAGCGTTCACGGGCAGTCAGTTTGGCTACCCCCGGATCACCTCCGTTGAACCATCGGCGCAGAGTAGGTATGCTCCAGTAATCAAATATGGTGGTTCGCCCGTCATAGCCGCTGAACCCTTCGGCATCTACGGCTGCCTCGCCTAATTCCTGACCGGCATAAATCATCATCGGTCCGGTCGATATTGTCGAGCTTACCACAAGCGAGGGTATGACCAGCGCCGGGTCGCCTGCATAGAACTCCGACGCAAAACGTTGCTCATCGTGATTTTCAAGGAAATTCAGCATCTGCGGTCCTATCCCCTCCACGGTCTGCCAGCAACTTGTCAGCTGTGCGGCTGAGAAGTTCGAGCATTGGATGCCGCGCAGTGTGTCATAGAGGTTAACCTTATCATAGAGGTAGTCGAAATGCCCTCGCGTGAGGAAGTCACG
The DNA here is from genome assembly GCA_947177685.1 of uncultured Porphyromonadaceae bacterium. Classification (GTDB taxonomy): domain Bacteria; phylum Bacteroidota; class Bacteroidia; order Bacteroidales; family Muribaculaceae; genus CAJUPY01. The sequence goes on from CAMWVE010000001.1 coordinate 19,438, forward strand.
GTAAAGAGCCACATCGTAAATTTCAGCTATGAAAATAATGTCGGGATAATGCTGTTTCACCTGAGGTATAGCCCATTCCCAAAATTCCACTGGCACCATGAAAACCATGTCGCAGCGGAAGCCGTCAACACCTTTCGATGCCCAATATCTTAGTATGTGCAGCATCTTCATCCATGTGTCAGGAATAGGGTCGAAGTGGCGCGTGTGATCGCCATAATCCACGCCATAGTTCAGCTTTACAGTTTCATACCAGTCATTACGACCGGGAAAGGCTGTGAAGCAGTCGTTACCCGATGCTTTCGCCGGGAACTCTATATAGGCGTTGTCGCCGTCGCCCATGTCAATCGATGGTGCGAAAAGCTGACGGGTTATGTAATAGAAATTGTTGGCAGGATCAAAAAATTTGGTCTGATCATCGCGTACACCGAAATCCTCTATGCCGGCGGGTTTCACATCGGATGCATAACGGCGCGCCACATGGTTCGGAACGAAGTCAATTATAACTTTCATACCTGCCTTGTGGGTGCGGACTACCAGAGCCTCGAACTCTTTCATGCGGTCAGGCACTGACACTGCTATGTCAGGGTCAATGTCATAGTAGTCGCTGATAGCGTAGGGTGAACCTGCCTTTCCTTTGACAATATGAGGATTGTCTGGGGTGATTCCGAACTGCGAGTAGTCGGTGGCATGTGCATGCTCTATCACTCCGGTGTACCAGATGTGTGTGATGCCTAATTTCTTTATCCCGGCAAGAACTTTGGGGGTGAAATATTCCATCTTCCCGGAGCCGTTCACCTCAATGTCACCGTTTGGGGTGCAATGTTCACACTTGTTTAATAGTCGTGGGAAAATCTGGTAGATGATCGGTTTCATGGGGAAGGATTGTGGGATTATTTTCGTTTCAAGTAGTTCTTTATAGCTCGTCGGGTGGCAGAGTAGCCGCTGATGTAAACCTGACGTATTTCCTTGAGATTAAATACTTTGTAGTTGGCTATTTCAGGCATCTCCACATTGAGATTACACATTGCTATATCCTCGTTCTGATTCGAGCGCTCCATAAGCAGGAATGTTCGCAACGCAATGTCGAGGATGGATTCTTTGTAGGTGTGGACCAGCAGCGGACTACAGTTGATACCAATCAGCTCCTCGCATTTGTCGCGGATTATCCATGCCGGCATATTTCTGAGAACGCCTCCGTCGACGTACGGGACACCGTCAATCATTATAGGCTTGAAAACAATTGGGATGCAGCATGATGCAAGTACCCTCTCGACTATATCGCCGGTGTGAAATTCTACAGGAGTACCCTGAATGAAGTCAGTTGCACCGATGTAGGTGGGTATTGGTAGTTCCTCAAGCCGGGTGTAGGGTGCAATTGCTGACCTTATCAGATCACCGAACCTGTCAAGCAGAAGAAATGAATCGCCATGGAAATTCCATTCCGTAAATGAGCGCAGTTTTTTGTCGGCGAAAATCGAGAGGACTTCATCAGAAGTTCTGCCCGCAGCATAAAGCACCGCTGCCACTGATCCGGCGCTGACACCGGCTATTATGTCGGGTTTGCATCCGAACTCCTCCAGCGCCTTGAGTGCGCCGATGTGGGCGAACCCTCGGGCACCACCGCCACTGAGAGCCACTCCAAATTTATATTTCCTTTCAGGGGTTTCCATGAACGGTTTCTGTTTACTCTGCAAAGATACGGAATATATATGTAATATGCAACCTGCCTATTTAAAAAGTAAGGGCGAAAATTCGCGCAGGTAAATTCGCCAGTTTTTCCATATATGACCGTCAGCTGACTCATAATAAATATATGGCAGTTCGTGGGCGTCGAGCATCTTGCGTAATTCCACATTGGCGTCATAAAGGAAATCTTTCTCGCCTATTCCAATCCAGTAAAGGCGTGGCGAAGCCGCAAACTGAGTCATAAGTTTCTGTTCCACATCATTATAGACTGGTGAGTCACCCCCTTTTGGAGGTACTATGGCAGCTGAGAACAGACCTATGTAGTCAAACAAATCAGGATATTGTTTAGATATATGGAATGAGTGGAATCCACCCATCGACACTCCTGCTATGGCACGGTGGCTTTTGTCAGCTTTGGTGCGGTAGACTGAGTCCACAAAATTTACTAAGTCAGGGAACGACAGCTCGAATGAACCGTCCATGGTTTTAGGTAGCGCTGTTCCGGGCACGGTCAGTCCGTAGTGCGACTCACCCGGCGCTGCCTCCTGCTATGCATTGCCGTTGGGCATGACAACAATCATCGGCTCGGCTTTTCCCGAAGCTATGAGGTTATCGAGAATCTGAGCCGTACGACCCAGCGAAATCCATGCCTCTTCATCGCCACCCATGCCGTGAAGCAGATACAGTACAGGATATTTTTCAGTTCCTCCTTCATAGCCCGGTGGAGTGTAGATGGTCATACGCCGTTTCATATCCAAGGCGGGCGAGTCATACCATACCCTTGTCACCGAACCGTGGGGGACATCGTTGACCGCATAGTCGCCGACATATCCTCCGGGAATGATGAAAATGTTGCTCAGTGACGCTATGTCGCGCGACAGATAAACGTTTGACGGATCATTTATTTTGACATCGTCAACAATGAAGTTGTAGCTGTAAAGCTCAGGTGACAGTTTGTCGGTGGTAAATTCCCAAACTCCCTCAGTGTTCAGTGACATGTCAGCGGGAGCGGTGAGAAAATCCCCCGTCACTGAAACTTTCTTTGCATGGGGAGCTACCATGCGGAAAGTCACTGTGGTGTCAGGGTTTATTTCAGGTGAAGTCACAGGGGCATGCTGCCATAGAGCCTGTTGCGCTGACATGAAACTGCCGGCAAACAGGAGTAGGGCGGCTGGGAGTGCTGATTTTTTCATCGTGGAGGGTGGTTATTTATATAAAAAACCGCATAACTGTCATTGGTCATACGGGTAAGATAAGTTCAGAGTGTAAAGAGGGTCGGTTACTGTTTTTCTTCAGTAGTTTCTTCTGCTTTTTCTTCAGCTTCAGGCTCAACGAAAGTTGTGATTCCGGCGCTGATGAGTTGGTTATACCAGCTGAAAAGTTTCTTGATGTCAGCGGTGTACACGCGTTCTTCGTCGAAGGTAGGAAGAATTTCCTTGAAATAGTCCCTTATTTTTTTATCAGCTTCAAGAGCCTTTATGTCAACAGGTTTTCCTTCAGCCTTATTATAAACCAAAGTGAGAACCTCGCCCAAAGGTATGTCATCTTCAACAGTGTACATTGAAACATCGCCGAGCGAGATGATTTTGTCATGAGAATAGGCTGGAACACGTTTGCCGTTTTGCAGTGATTCTACAATGAGCATGTTCTTGCCTTGGCTTACAAGGCGGAACAGCCCGGGACGACCTGATATTGACAATATTCTTTTAAGCATAATTTTCTATGTTTTCTGTTTATGTTTCTATTTCGGATTATAAATAATGTGCAAAAATAGGAAATTAGGTTGAACTGAGCAAACGTTCACTTCAAATCTTTTCGCGGAGAAAGATATTCGAGCACTTCACGCTGTATTTTTGAACGCAGCAGCTTGTTTATTCCCAGATAAAGCAGTGCCACAATTGCTGACTGTGCCACTACCAGCAGCCACGGTTCGGCTATCAGGTGAGTGGTCAGATGTTGCGGCACCATTATCGCCACAGTTATCACCATATATGGCAGTAAGTCGCGAAGGAATGAGAAAGTGGAACAGCCTGTTTTCCGTGCTGTCACAATCAAGGTTATAAGCCATGTCAAAGCCGATGCAATTAGCTGTCCTACAAGCAGAATTGTGAGTCCAGCCACAGGGTTCTCAGGTGTGGAATATCTGATCATAGGCAGAGTCGCTACGAGCGCTATGATTGCAACCCCGTCACGCAGCGCCTCCATAATCACAATTTTACCGGATTCGGCGAGTGTTACCAGATAGTTGTTGTAAAGCCCTGTAAACACAGTGAATACGCCGCGCATAAGCAGTAATTGAAACAGGATTATCGAGGGGTCCCACTTCGCCCCGAAAAGCAGATGAAAAATCGGGGCTGACATAACAATCAGGAATCCCATGGCAGGAAACGTGAGATAGGCTGTGAATTTGTTCATCTTACCCACGGTGCGTCTCAATCTTGTGGCATCATCCTGAACTTCGGCAAGGGTGGGGAGGAAGGCTGATGTCACCGATTGCGACAGCGAGGTTATCCCCATCTTGCTCCATTTATCAGCCTGTGTGTAATAACCTAACGGCGCCATGCCTGCCATATTACCTATGAAAAAGGAATATATGTTTTGAAAAACTGTGTTCAAAAACGAAGTGGCAAGTATGCCTGAGCCAACCTTAAAGAACGATTTGAGTGATTCGATAGAAAATCTCAGAGCCGGCAGCCATCGGTTTATCAGCCAGAGAGTGAGCGACTTGACTGCTCCGTTGACAATCGTTTGCCACACTATTGCCCATGCTCCGTAGCCCATCAGCGCCAGATAAATTCCCGCAATGGCTCCGGCGGTCAGTCCCAAAGCGTTGGCTGCCGCAAGCGGACGCACGTTCATCTGCTTCATCAGCCTGTTTGCCTGAACAATGGATGAGGAGTTGATTATAATGGCAAGGAACATCACCCTTGAAAGCAACGTTATCCGGGAGTCATGGAAAATAGAGGCTATCAATGGCGCGGTGGTGAACAGCAGCAGGTAGAGCAACATCGCCACACCAATATTGAACCAGAAAACGGTGGAATAATCGGTGGATGTGGGCGACTTGCGCTGAATAAGAGCGGTGGAAAAACCGCTATCGACAAGCATCTGGGCAAAAGCCTGAAAAATGAAGATGGCTCCTACAAGACCGAAATCTTCCTGCGACAGAACTCTTGCGAGAATAATTCCGGTAATGGCATACAACCCTTGTGAGGCAACGCGGTCAATCACGTTCCACTTCAGCGACCTTGCGGTCAACTGCTTCAGACTGCCTCTTTCGTCAGGCATGAAAGGTGTTGTGTACTAAACGATTAGTTATTCCTCATTGGGTGCTATCAACTTAACTCCAATTGAGCTGTTTTCGATTGACTTTGGTTTGCCGAAGTAAAACACCTTGCCTGAGCCGGCACCCGATATGGTCAGTGATTCTGACGGTGTACAGCCTATGGTTCCGGTGCCGTAGAGCTTGCATTTTACATGTTTGGCATTCAGGTTATCAGCCTGAATTATGCCTGATCCAAGGTTGGTCAGATTGGCAGTCCCGCAGTTGCCTGATGCAACAATGGTACCGCAGCCGGTGGTGATGGATGCCGACACGTCGAGAGCATCGAGGTTATCCGCAATCAGTTTGCCGTTGCCCATAATACGCAATTTCAGCTGAGGTCCGGAATTGACTTTTAACATGGTGATGGTTGAGTCTGACTGATTCTCCACCAGTGTGATGAAGCGTGAGTAAACGGTAACAGTGGGCGGATTGACCGGTTTATTATTTTTGTTGGCAAATTCCACGGTCAGCTTTCCCTTATTATTGGAGAATACAATGTGAGGGGCTATTGCCTCAGTGGCGTAGAACACTGCCATTCCGGCAGAGTCGGCGTTACTTACATAGTTTATATTAATATTTTCACGGATTTTGAGTTCTGTGAAATCATCCACTTTTACTTCGTAGCGGTTGAGTTGCTCAGCCATTGCCACTCCGGTGGCAAGGAGCATTGAAAGGACTGTGATAACTGATTTTCGTAACATAGTGCAAAGTTTTATGTGAAATGGATGTTATTTTATAATTAAACCTGAGCCATAGTTGGCTTCGCTGAGTTTCTTGCAGCGGAATCCGGAGATGTCGATGGTGCCTGTGGAGTAATTCACCACGGCAAAGGCGCTCGCTTTGCCTGAAACTGATATTCTTCCGCCGGCATTGTCAAGAATTTCTCCACGGCGTGATTTCAGCCCTTTAACTGCTATGGAGCCATCAGCATTGTTGAGAATACGGGCGCCATGGCATAACATCGCGCCGAGCGATATTTCGCCGTCGCCGTTGCCGTAAATATCAATGAATCGGGCTTTAGCGGTTCCTATGGTCATTGAAGCTGAGCCACTGCTCATCAGCATCAGGTGGTGCGCCCCAAGTTCCTCACATTTGATGGCGCCGGTGCCGTTGCTGACAGCACAGAAGTCCTCTACGCGGGGAATCTGCTTTATCAGTATGGTGCCTGCCTCGTTATTGACCACGCTTACAACTGAATCACATGCCAGCACCACCACTCTTGACTTAACCGAGTTGCTCTCCACATTTCCCGAAAGGTGAAGCGTGCGGTTTTCATCGACAACGCAGTGAACACGCGGGGCTACGGTGTCCTCGGTGTTATAGACCACATATCCCTTGTAGTCAGAGCGGAATATCACTTCCACGGTGAGGTTGCCGTTGGTGACTATTTTGTCAAACTGCTGTGGCATGGCAAGCACAACTCTGTTTGACTCAGCTAATTCGGCTGCCCTCGATGGAAAGAACAAAGCGAGCAGGATGATGATTGGAATACTAATTTTCAGCATTTATGGCAGGTAAAATTTCAGTTTCAATTTTTTGAAGTATATTGTCAAGTTCTTCGTATGTGTCGGCACGAAGCATGGCTATTCGGGTGTCGCGGAAGTGCGGAATACCTTTGAAAAGTGGCGATGCTGCGAGGTGGCGGCGAATGTGGAGTATGCCGCGATATTCATCGATGCGGTCGATGCTCTCGCGAATCTGACGGCGCAGAATCTCGAATTTCTGAGCCACTGTCAGCTCGCTTATCACGCCGGTGTTCATGTAGGATTTCATTTCATGGAAAATCCAAGGGGCACCGATTGAAGCTCTGCCCACCATTATACCGTCCACGCCGGAGTTATCGAAGGCTTGGCGCAACTTTTCAGGGGTGGTGATGTCGCCATTGCCTATCACCGGAATTGTCAGTCGGGGATTGTCTTTCACACGCGCAATCATTTCCCAGTCAGCCTCGCCGGTGTACATCTGCGAGCGGGTTCTGCCGTGAACCGTAAGAGCCTGTATGCCACAATCCTGCAACTGTTCAGCCAGTTCCACTATTATTTTGTTTTCATGATCCCATCCGAGTCGCGTCTTTACCGTGACCGGGATATTTACAGCTCTGACCACGTTACGGGTTATGTCGAGCATTTTGGGTATGTCACGCAACATGCCGGCACCGGCACCTTTTCCGGCTACTTTTTTCACCGGACAGCCGAAGTTGATGTCGATGATGTCAGGTTTCACAGCCTCTACAATCCGTGCAGCCTCTACCATTGAGTCGACATCGCGCCCGTAGATCTGGATGGCAGTGGGGCGTTCGTGTGGGTCAATGTGGAGTTTGCGTGTGGTGGCTGCGATATTTCTGATAAGGGCGTCTGCAGATACAAATTCAGTGTAGACCATATCCGCGCCCAATTCCTTGCAAATCAAGCGGAATGAGTGGTCGGTGACATCCTCCATGGGAGCAAGCATCACCGGACGGTCTCCTAAATCGACGTTTCCTATTTTCATCTCATTAATTAAATAATGGCGAAGTTACGGAAATTCAGTGGTTAAACCAAACTTTTTTACAAAGTTTAAGACCCCGTTCCCCAATATTTGTTAAGGCTTCGGCATTAACAAACTTGGGGAACGGGTTAAAGAACCCTGAAAGCCGGCTCTGTGAACCTATGACATCAATAGAGCGAATCTATAATGAAGGGCAGCACTGAGGTGTTGATTTTTACACGGTCAAGGTTTGTCACATCATCCATGATTCTTGCAATAACTTTCTCCCGGTCGTTATCCATCCGTTCCACGGCGAGGTTATAGGAGTTGACAGCCTCGGCATAGTCATTGGTGGCGAGAGCCAAGTGACCCATGTTTATGTAGTCCTCGGCTTCAGGCTCCTTTAGCATTATAGTGCGATAGGTTTTGATTGCCGCATTATAATCGCCGAGCATGAAATGACACCATGCTATTGCGCGTAGTGCCCTGATATCGTTCTTGTTAATGTAGTTTACTTTATGGAAAGCTTTAAGTGCGCCGGCATAGTCATGAAGTGCCATGCGGCAGTTGCCGAGGTTAATGACAAACTGAATGTTGTCAGGTTCGACTTCCTCAAGTTTGGCGTAATATTCTTCAGCCTCGGCGAAATTTCCGGTTATGAAAAGGAGGTATGCTATGTTCTTGCGGGTCCAGACCGAACGGGCGTCAAGCAGCTCCGACATGCGGAAATATTTCAGCGCATTCTCATAATCGTTCAGTTTCAGGTAGCAGAATCCAATCTTCTGATAAAGCTGCACATTTGCCACAACCCTCTGTTCAAGTTTGAGAAATATGGCTAACCCTTCGGCATAATAATGGTGCTTGAAATAGAACTCGGCAACCAGACTGAGGGTGTCAGTGTCGTTGAATTTGTTGACCAGTGCCGGAATGTCAGCCACGCTCAGACTGCCGTCGAACGGATCCCGGAACTCGTTCTTGCGTCGGAACAGCTTGAAGAAACGGTAGAGGTTCTGGACAAACTTGTTGACAATATTACGGCGGTCGGTTACGGTAGCATTGAGTGCTGCCGAGCGTATTTCATCGGCATTGATGTTCTGAACTTTCATCTGCGAGAGCATCATGTCGCGCTGCGATGCCGGAATACTGTTCAGCGACAGCAGGAATGAATATTTGTCGGAATCACACAAGAATGGCGATGCCATGATTATGTCGGCAATAGTCCGTTTCTGTTCGTCAGCATCGGTGAGCAGAGTATGGTCAGTGTGGAACGGAATGAACCAGTTGGCAATCTCATTGAAGTAGGGGAATGCCTTGAGGTGGGCGAATGTGCTCATGAAAACATCGCCTCCCTCCTCCTGAATTTTTGACAGTGAGCGGAGTTTGTCGGCAAGCCCGCTTTGCGACAGCTTTTCCTGCCACTCAGGATTCTCCTCCAAGTCGGCGAGATCTTCCACGGAGGTGATTTCGGTGTTTATCCGTTTCAGGTCAGGCTGCAGTTTCATCAGTTCGGGCATCACCTCCTGTTGCATCTTGCGGTTAATGCGCTCGGTGTCAATGGAACGCACAAATTCAGTGAGGACAAGCCGCAGGTCTGACTCCCAAGATGATATAGCTGTGGCGGACTCAATGACACTCTCCAACTGGGAGGTAACCGGTCTCCCGGGATACATCATGTTGACGATGACGGCACAGGTCATTGCCTGCAGTGCGAGTGCCGGCTCAGAGGAGGCATGAGCGGAGTAGGTTTCCCAAAGTAGTGCCAGACGGGTGTCATCGAAATATTCAATCAATCCAAGGAAAAGCGATGATACGATCATCTGCTTGACATAGAGAGGAATAGACTCTGACGCAAGAAAGTCTCGGATAACGTCGGCAGTATCGCGGTGCAGTGGGAACGAAACCCACAGACGGTTGAAAAGGCGGCGCTCCAGCATCTCGCGCTGATAGGTGTTCTCCTTTTTTTCAGTACTTTCTTCTGCTACAAGATTGAAAAGTGCGGAGTCATTGATCAGCTTTGAGTACGCACCGAGCAACTCAGCCACGGTATCGCCGCTTTTGGTTGCCTCGTAGCGTAGCGTGCCGTAATATAATGAAGGGGTCTCGATGGAAAGATAGTTGCGCTCCAGCGAGTCAGCCAGTAAATAAACCTTGTTGCAGAACCGGATATATTGAGTCATCCGCTGCGGATCATCGGCACCTGACTGCATGAAACCGAGCAGACGGTTGTAATTCTCCTCAATTTCATTGGCTTGCGCAGTGACGCGGTTGTTTCGTACCGTCAATGCCACGTTCCGTAGCTCCTCAACGGCAGCCCTCAGACGTTTTGCTGACAGAAGTTCCCTGATTTTTGCAGCGTGCGGTTGTATGTTGATTTTAGTCATAACTTTCAAAATGATGTGTCATTTATTCTAACAACTGAACAGTGCAAAAATCTTGCCAAGTTATCTAAAAAAGATTTAAAAGCCAATGGAAATTATTTCAGCAGCAGTGATGCATCGGGGAACTCAATCTGCTTCATGGTCACTTTCACGGTTGATTCGGGAAGTGCCGAGTCATTGTAGTCCGACGCTGATGCTATGCCAGCCTTTACCACCGCATCTCTGCCGTTAACAAAGAAGATGGCATCCACGTTATTGTCGCAGAGGAACTGATATACGGCAGTAGTAGGCTCGTTGACAGTGTAAACTGTAACTCCCTTCAGTGAAGGCAGATGCGATTTCTTGAATGCTATTTCCTCAGCTGAACTGCCGGCGGTGGAGCGTCCTGATGCCTTGAACTCGCCGTTAACGACAAGCACTGCACCGTTGGGGTTCATTCCGCGGCTCTTGTTTTCCTTGGCTGCGTCAGTAGCCATGTCAAGAAATACCATGTCGGTAGGGGAATATTGTTCGACGCGGGTAATGGGAACCTGTGCCGATATATTATTTGTGCCTGTTAAGGCAGCGATAGCCAAAATGGCTGAAATAAAAAGTTTCTTCATGTCAGTATTCGATTTTATCTTCCTTATCAGCCCACATCTCAAACGCTTTTATGGTGCGCTTGTTTTTCAAGTGAATACTTGGCAGCGCGCGTTCCTCAGGTCTGCGGGCAAGTTCGTCATAAATGAATTTGTCACTGAAATTAATTTTGTCGGCATCGTCCTGAGTGTTGCCATAGAATATGCGGGAAACGCCAGCCCAATAAAGTGCGCTCAGGCACATGGGACAAGGCTCGCATGAACTGTATACAGTGCAGCCTTTGAGCGTGAAACTGTTTTCCTTGGCACATGCCGCACGAATGGCATTCACCTCGGCATGGGCGGTAGGGTCGTTGGTCAGAGTCACCGAGTTCGAGCCGGTTGCAATGACCTCGCCATCGCGCACGATAACCGCACCGAACGGTCCGCCGCCACGTTTTACATTTTCCTCCGCAAGTTCGGCTGCCATCTCCATGAACCGGAGATCCTGCGGTGTTATTTCAATCTCTTTCTTTGTCATCAGAATAATGTTAAAACATCAATGTGCAAATATTGTCAAATATTCGCGGATCCTCAAAGAATGAACGTCGCCCGAAGGGCGGTGCATGATGCGAAAGCACTTTGATGTCCGCAAAGGTAGTGAAAATCAGATGATTTCCAAAATCTGTCCGGCATGTTCCGAAGTTTTGATCTGTTTGGGAGTGAAAATATTAGTGATTACGCCATTCTCATCCACGAGAAATGTTGTGCGTAAAGTGCCCATGTACTTTCTGCCGCACATGCTCTTTTCACCCCACACGCCCATTTCCTCCACAAGTTTGTGGTCAGTGTCAGAGATGAGGTCGAACGGAATCTGCTGCTTTTCGATGAAGCGTTTGTGCGAAGCCTGTGAGTCGACGCTGACACCAAGCACTTCGTAGCCCTTGGATTTCAGCTCATCGATGTGGTCACGCAGCGATCGAGCCTCGGCTGAGCAGCCCGATGTGTTATCTTTTGGATAAAAATAGAGGACCAGCTTTTTGCCGGCGTAATCTGAGGCTTTAATTTCCTTACCGTCTTGATTTACACCCAATATTGCAGGGATTTTGTCACCTATATTCATAGTTATAATTATTTGTTTACTATTTAGACAAATAAATTGTGATAAAGTTTAACTAAAATTTCGTAACTTCGCAGATAATTTCATAACAGACGACAAAAAATATGTCAGACAACACACTGCTATCACGTCTTGACGGCATTGACGCACGCTTCGAGGAGGTATCGACCCTCATCACAGACCCGGCTGTCATTTCCGACATGAAAAGATATGTGAAACTCAATAAAGAATATAAGGACTTGCAACGGTTGACCGATGCCACGAACCGCTATCGCACCGCATTGGCTAATGTCTCTGAAGCTCGCCAACTGCTTGACAGCGAAGATGATGACGAAATGCGTGCCATGGCAAAGCAACAGCTCGATGAGGCTTCGGCTGCAATTCCGGCAATGGAGGAGGAGATAAAGCTGCTGCTGATTCCGGCTGACCCAGAAGATGGCAAGAACGCTATAGTGGAAATCCGTGGTGGAACCGGTGGCGATGAAGCTGCCATTTTTGCCGGTGACCTTTTTAAAATGTATTCAAAATATTGTGAATCAAAAGGTTGGAAAATATCTGTCACGAGTTTCAACGAGGGAACGGCAGGAGGCTACAAGGAAATTGTGTTTGCCGTTACCGGAGAGAATGTATATGGCACTTTGAAATATGAGAGCGGTGTACACCGTGTTCAGCGTGTTCCGGCAACCGAGACACAGGGTAGGGTACATACCTCCGCTGCTACGGTTGCGGTGCTTCCTGAGGCTGAGGAATTCGACGTTGAAATCAATGAAGGTGAAATAAAATGGGATACTTTCCGAAGCGGTGGCGCCGGTGGTCAGAATGTGAACAAAGTGGAGTCAGGTGTGCGTCTGCGCTACATGTGGCGTAACCCGAATTCCGGCGAGACGGAAGAGATTCTGATAGAATGTACTGAAACCCGCGACCAGCCCAAGAACAAGGAGCGAGCACTGAGCCGTCTGCGCACATTTATTTATGACAAGGAACATCAGAAATATCTCGATGACATTGCTTCACGCCGAAAGACAATGGTTTCAACCGGCGACCGCTCTGCCAAGATACGCACATATAATTACCCTCAGGGTCGCATAACCGACCATAGAATTAACTACACCATTTACAACCTGCAGGCGTTTGTCGACGGTGATATTCAGGATTGCATAGACCACCTGATTGTGGCAGAAAACGCTGAAAAACTCAAGGAATCAGAACTTTAAAGATATGAATAAACAACAGTTAATCGACGAAATCAAACGCACCGGCTCGTTTCTTTGCGTGGGACTTGACACAGACATCCGCAAAATTCCCGCTCACCTCTTGCAGTGTGAGAATCCGATTCTGGAATTTAACAGGCAGATTATTGACGCTACAGCCCCTTACTGCGTAGCCTACAAGCCTAACACCGCTTTTTATGAAACCATGGGTGCCGAGGGATGGTCAAATCTTCAGAAAACAGTTGACTACATCCGTGATAAATATCCTGAAAAGCTGATTATCGCCGATGCGAAACGTGGCGACATAGGAAACACCTCTGCCATGTATGCCCGTACATTCTTTGAAAGCATGGGCGTTGATGCGGTGACCGTAGCACCCTACATGGGTGAGGATTCGGTGAAACCGTTTCTCGGTTACGAAGGGAAATGGGTTGTGCTGTTGGCGCTTACATCAAACAAAGGTTCGCACGATTTCCAGATGAAAACGCTTGCTGACGGCATGAAGCTGTTTCAGCAGGTTCTGACAACATCGAAACAATGGGGTAGCGATGACACAATGATGTATGTTGTCGGTGCCACTCAGAGCGAGATGCTTTCAGAGATACGAAACATTATTCCTGATCATTTCCTGCTCGTGCCCGGCGTAGGCGCGCAGGGAGGCAGTCTGGCGGAGGTATGTCGTTATGGTATGACCCGTGATTGCGGACTGCTCGTAAATGCTTCACGCAGTATTATTTACGCATCGAATGGTGAGGATTTCGCCGAGGCTGCTGCGCACGAAGCTAAAAAGTTAGCTGATGAAATGAGCATATATCTCAGTCAGCGGGGCGTATGACCCTCATCATGCAACTGTCGCAGTCAAACTGAAGCCGATAACGGTTTTTACCGGAAACAAGATAAAGTCTGTCGGGAAGTTTCCCGGCAGACTTTGTTTTAAGGCATGCTCCCAGTTCACGACGCAGGCAGTAACGAGTTTCCATTACCTGATGCTCCTTTGTCATGTCCGGTCTGCTCACTTCCATGGCAGGCGCAATGGAGGTTATTCCGGCAGAGAGATAGAATTTGCGGGCAAGGCTGTTTGCGACATTATCCCGACACTGCAGTTCTGTGCGTTCGGGGAACCGGAGATTGGCTTCGCGCTCCCTGCGATACTCGCGCGGATAGGCAGCCTTGCGGGCTGAGTCAAGTGCTTTGACCGCGCTTCGGCGGAGTGTGGCAAGTAAGGAAGCCGGCAGGAACAGCTCGCCGATTCCATCATTAAGATGCGATAATCTATATACTGTATCACCCAGTTTTGAAAGCAGATTTCTGCGCGATTCTGTCTGTGATGTCCGGGCTGTATCAAGCGGCTTATCCAGTTCAAGAACGGCTGTGGCAACACAGTTGTCACTGATGGAAATGTCAAGCGCCACACGCAGTTCCGATGCCATCCGCAAGGTCATCTCTACGGGGATATATCGCACGGCAGTTCTGCCTGCCATCAAGTCGTCGAACTGTTTGTTGCGGTTGCGGTAGATGACGGTTCCGGGGCGTATATCGAGCTTACGGCGCAATATCAGCCTGTTACCCTCAACCTTGTTCAGGCGGAATCCGGTGAAATTGCCCGATTCATCGAAGTAGCCGAGTCCGTCGCCATTCGACAGCTCCACATCGGTGGTGACTGTAAGGATATTATCTCTTACTGACTTGACTTTTCCTATGGGCGTTCCTGTGACTTTTGGGGTGTCAAACGAGGCGATGCCACTCTGCTTGCGGTCTGTGAGAAAATACTCCGTGAAACCGCGGTTGAAAGCATCGGAAAGTTCAGGAGCGAAGGTGAGTTCGCTGACGCCGAGCGAGCTGCGTTCAAACCGATCCGGATTGTTTTCAATAATCCTGTCAAGTTCTCTGCGGTAGGCGGCAACGGTTGTCTTAACATAGGCAGGCGATTTTAGCCTACCCTCAATTTTAAATGAGCTTGCACCAGCGTCGAGCAGTTGCTGCAGGTGGTCAATCCTGCTCATATCCTTCAGTGAGAGAAGGTGTTTACCCTTGATGATTATGTTGCCTCGTTCATCGCAAAGATCATAGGGGAGTCGGCACATCTGGGCACATTCTCCGCGGTTAGCGCTACGCCCCGTTGCCAACAAGCTCGCCTGACAGTAGCCGCTGAAACTTACGCAGAGCGCGCCGTGAACGAAAACTTCAAGCGGTACATTAACTTTGCTATGTATTTCGCTGATTTCCTTCAATGTAAGTTCGCGTGCAAGCACAATCTGTGAAAATCCGGCAGCCTGCAGAAACTCAGCCTTGGCTGCCGAGCGGGTGTCGCACTGAGTGCTTGCATGGAGCGCGATGGGGGGGATATTCATTTCGAGGACCGACATATCCTGCACAATGAGTGCGTCAACACCAATCCGGTACAGTTCGGTGATCATATTCTCCACATGCTTCAGTTCTGATTCATAGACGATGGTGTTGACGGTAATGTAGACACGCACATTATAAAGATGCGCGAACTCAACAACACGCCTTATGTCGTCAATGCTGTTTGTCGCAGCCGAACGTGCTCCGTGCGATGGTGCCCCCATGTACACGGCATCGGCGCCGTGCAGAATCGCTTCTATGGCAGTGTCGGCATCGCGTGCAGGAGCCAGCAGCTCTATTTTCCGTTTTTTCTCAACCATTGGGAATCGATTTTGATACATAATAGTTCAACCAGTTGGCAAACAGAAGGTTGGCATGTGATCGCCACATCACCACCGGCTCTCGCCTGACGGCATCGTTATCCTTGAAATAGTTGACCGGAGCTGCAGGTGACATCCCTTTGTTCATGTCGCGCTCATACTCTTTTTTCAAAGCATCGGGAGCATATTCCGAGTGCCCGACAATATATATTTCCCGACCGTCGCGACCCATAATGATATGCGGTCCGACACCTTCGCCCCATGTCAGTGTAACGAGTTCGGGATGTCGGTCGATGTCAGAGGCATCAATGGCTGTAAAACGGCTGTGCGGAACATGAAACAGATCGTCGAAGCCGCGAAGCAGCGGATTCTCAGGTTGAAGGACGCGGTGAGGGTAAACCCCTGAAATTTTAGGAGATATAACATGTTTTGCAATGCCATAATTATAATAAAGCCCGGCAAATGCAGCCCAGCAGATGTAAAGCGTGGAGCTGACATGTTCCTTCGCCCAGTCCATAACGCGGGTAAGCTCATGCCAGAAGTCAACCTCCTCAAACGGAAGCAGCTCCACCGGAGCTCCGGTGATAATCAGTCCGTCGTAGTGCTTATCCTTGATGGCATCGAACTGCTTGTAGAACATTGAAATATGCTCAGCCGGAGTGTTTTTTGAAACATGCGATGCCATGCTTATCAAATCCACTTCAATTCTGAACGGCGAATTTGACAGCAGACGCAGAAAGTCAGTTTCAGTTTGAATTTTGAGGGGCATAAGATTGACTATGCCTATTCTCAGCAGAGCCGAATCCTTTGATTCATTGGCAAGAATGAATATCTTTTCCTTCTTCAGCAGTTCCACCGCAGGCAGTTGTTCCGGTACAATTAATGGCATTACCTAATGATTATGTAATTAACGTAGATGCAAAATTACAAAAAATAAGCCAAAAACTTGCATAGTTTAAAAAAACGTTTTAACTTTGCACTGCAAAACCAACACAGGGTTCCTTGGCCGAGTGGTTAGGTACCGGTCTGCAAAACCGTTTACAGCGGTTCGAATCCGCTAGGAACCTCAAAAGAGTGCATCAACCTTGATGCACTTTTTTTATGTCTATCGACGTAAAAGTCTGCGGACAACGTCAGAGTTGTGTCCTTTGGAAGATGAAGGTAACTGATTGGTTTTGCCGGTGTTAGAGCCGGAAAATTCTTTTTCATGATTGACAAGTTTCTCCGCTGCCTTTGCAGCTCGGCGTTCCGCTGCACGTTTCTTGCGTATGGCAGCTTCTCTCGCACCGTCAAAATCAAGTGACTCGTCAAGAGCCAGCATTTCAGTCTTAATAAGTCTGTAAGCTATCTCATCCTCCGGCTTCAGATTTTCAGGTTCCTTGCCACGCAGTGCAAAATCGTAGATTGCTCCCATGACCATGTCACGCAGTTCAGTTGAATAAGACTCTAAAATTTCAATCCACTCTTTCTTGATGATAATGTTTTTCATAAATAATTTAGACCCCGTTCCCCAATATTTGTTAATGCTGGGACGGTCAAGTGTCGTGCAGATATATTCGCGCAGTGAGGGAGCAATGCGGTTGCATTGTGACCGAAACAAGCGGACGTAGATGCATGACGATTGACCGAAGCGAAGGTAACTTCTCATATACGGTACCCCATTTTGGAAAATCATTAGGCAAGAGTTTCCATTGACATCCCGTTTTGATTAAGTATAACACAGCATTCAGAACCTCAAATATGTCGGCTTTTGATTTTGTCTTGAAAATTTCAGGAAGTCTCCCAATCACGAAATTGCGTTGACTAAGTGTTAAGTCTGTAGTATATCTCAAGCTAAAACAATAAGTTACAATAATTTAAAATCATATAACATGTTTTGGATGCTTATAATTGTGTGCCGAGGTATAAAATTACATTATTTTCGCATCTTTGTGGCGCTTTTTGCCTTGTTCCTCAGTCATGTAGCTACGGCTACGCTCCTTCATCACAAGACAAAAATCACTCAGAGATATGCGATCCCAGCATTAACAAATATTGGGGAACGGGGTCTTAGTTTTTTGCAAAGGTACTACCATTATCAGGAGGAAATACTGTTAATTGTAAGAGCCCCGATTTTTAACATCTCAATTGTCTGTAGTAGGAGAAAAAAGGGAAATAACACGTCTATTATCGGAGAAAAAGGGAAATCGCCCGCAATCAAATTGATAATATATTGATTGTGAGCGATTTATTGTTGCGTGATTCGGATGCGACTCGAACGCATGACCGTCTGCTTAGAAGGCAGATGCTCTATCCAGCTGAGCTACCGAACCATCTTTCCACAGTTTTTCCGAGCGAAAACTCTGTTTCGGGTGCAAAATTACAAAATATTTTTATTTCACACACACAAATTGTCAAAAAACTTTAGTTGTAGTTTGATGGGATGTTCAATAAAAAATGCTAACTTTGCAAAAGAACAATAATTTGAACTTATGTTGCAATTTATAACCGTTAACAATATCGGAGTTCCGGTAAAGGAACAAGTCCGACTCGCCATAGAGGGCGGATGCCGATGGATACAGATGTCGATTGATCACTTGGATGAAGCCGCTCAGCGTGAGGTGGCTCAATCCATCATGCCGCTGTGCGAGGAGTATGAGGTGATGATGACCATAGAGCATAACGTGGCTTTGGTAGAGGAGCTTAAGGTGCATGGCGTTCATCTGTTTCCCGGCGATATGCTGCCCCGCGAAGTCCGTGCGGCTCTGGGCGCACATGCAGTCATAGGGGTCACTGTCACCACGGCTGAGGAAGTTATCAGCCTGCGCTCTGCCGATATAGATTATGTGCAGATAGGACCCTTCCCTCAGATTTCGCTTGAACAATATAAAGAGATTGCCTCACGCCTCAGAGAAGCTGACGTTCAGATTCCGGTTGTTGCCACAGGTGAAATTTCTCCGGAGGATGTGGAAAACATTCTTGAAACAGGAGTGATGGGTGTGGCAGTCGGTCAGAAGATAGCTACATCAGAAGATATTGCCGCTACGGTTAATAAGTATCTCAGTGTCAGATGAACAACGCACCTGACAGCAAAGGGCTATGGTGGAAAATCGCACTACCCATAATTATTGGGTTAGGTGTGGTCATCTGGCTGTTTAACTCCGAGTTTAACGCGGAATCAATCAGCGAGATACGTTTCACGCCGCGAGTGTGGGTGTGCATAGGGCTTGCCTTGCTGGCAGTTGTGGGACGTGACGGCGGCATGGCATGGCGATTCCGTGTGCTGACTGACGGCGAACTCAGTTGGAAAAGGGCGGTGAACGTTACCATGTTGTGCGAATTTACGTCAGCTATAACTCCCTCGTCAGTGGGTGGAAGTGCCCTGAGCATGTTCTTTTTGGGCAGGGAAGGAATAAAGATGGGTAGGGCAACGACACTCACCATGACAATATTGTTTCTCGATGAACTGTTTTTTGTAGTATTCACCCCCATCGTGTTTCTGTTGATACCATACGATGAACTTTTCGGATTCGGCTCAAAGGATTTTGTGGAAGGGGTTAAGATAGCGTTCTGGATATTCTATTCGCTGATATTCCTCTGGACGGTGGTGCTGTTCGTGGGTATTATCCTGCGACCGTCGTGGATAAGATCGTTGATAATCAAACTGTTCTCTTTCCGACTGCTGCGACGATGGAAGGATGGTGCCACGGAGTTCGGTGACAATATGGTTGCCACATCGCGCAGCATCCGTGAGCGCAGTTTAGGCTGGTGGGTCCGCGGTTTCGCGGCTACAACGCTGTCGTGGGTAAGCCGCTACTTGGTGGTCAACGCCCTGATACTTGGGTTTGTGGCAACTGCACCGCAGGCTGTGGTGTTCTGCCGGCAGATAGTAATCTGGACGCTGCTGATGTTCTCTCCGACGCCCGGAGGGAGCGGCGTCAGCGAGTGGCTTTTCAGAGAGTATTACGGTGACATCATCTCCGTGGCGAGCATAGTCATGATTCTGGCATTGCTATGGAGATTGCTGACATATTATTTATATCTTGCAGTGGGAGTTATTCTGCTCCCATCATTTATCAGAAAAAAGAAAAAATGACGAAATTTATTGGCATAATTCCGGCGCGTTACGCATCGAGCCGTTTTCCCGGCAAACCGCTTGCCGACATCTGTGGCATGACCATGATTGAACGTGTCTACAAACGTGCCTCTCAGGAACTTGATGAGGTGGTGGTGGCAACGGATGACGAGCGTATCCGTGAGGACGTGGAGCGCTTCGGGGGGAAGGTGATAATGACTTCGCCCGACCACAAGAGCGGTACGGACCGCGTCAACGAGGCATATCATCTCTCAGGATCTGACGCCGATGTAATCATAAATATTCAGGGTGATGAGCCTTTCGTGGCTCCCTCGCAGATCCGTGAACTGAAAAAATGCTTCAACTATCCGGAAACGCGCATAGCCACACTTGCGCGCTTGTTTGATAAGTCATTCGGTTTCGATGCTTTGTTTGACCCCAACAAGGTTAAGGTCATTTTCAATAATCAGAACCGCGCCATATATTTCAGCCGTGCCATTATCCCTTATGTGCGTGGCGCAGAATGGCAGAAATGGCTCGACTTGCGAGAATTCTACATCCATGTGGGCATGTATGCCTATCGTGCCGAAGTGCTTGATGCGCTCACAAAGTTGCCGCAGTCATCGCTCGAACTTGCCGAGTCGCTCGAACAGCTCCGATGGATTGAAAACGGATATGAAATAATGATTGGAACCACGGATGAACCTACCATAGGTATAGATACTCCTGAGGATTTGGAGGAAGCGATAAGGTTCTGTAAATCACACGAAAATGTTGATTGACCGCACCATAGCACCACAGGTTAACGAGTTCGGTTTCTTTAAATTGGAGACTCCCCGGAGGTTAGTCACTCCGTCAGGCACCACGGTTGATCTGCTTGAGAAGGGTGATGAGGATGTGTGCATGCTGACGGTTCTGTTCCCATCCGGTGAAATGGAATCTCCATCCAACGAGCTGTTGCGACTGCTTGCAGCCGTGTGGCGTGAAGGAACAATGAACCTGACAGCTGATGAAGTCGCTGACCGATTGGATTTTTACGGTGCGTGGACCGAGATAACAACCTCGTTGCATTACACCCATCTGACTCTCTATGCCCTGACATCACGGCTTAAGGAACTGCTTCCGCTCTTCGCCGACATAATCCTGCATCCTCTGTTAAGCGATGAACCGCTTCAGCGCATGAAAATCAAGCTGTGCAGCAACCTAAAAATTATGAAAGAGAAGGTGAAGGTGGTTGCCAAAAGGTTGATGAAGGAGCAAATGCTTGGCAGTGAGCATCCTGAAGCCCGCATGCAGACTGAGCAAGGATTCAACGATGTAACATCGGAAATGCTGCGCGAGCATCACAGGCTTATAACATCGACGCGCCCCGTAGTGATGCTTGCCGGAAAGGTAACTGCCGATGTTGTTGCAGCGACACTTGAATTTGCAGAAAATATCACCCCTGTCAACCCATACGATGCCAAAAACAAGATATTGCCTCCTGCGCCCGGAATGGAACGCCGGGTTCACAAACTTATGTCAGACAAGGAACAGACGGCTGTGGTAATGAGCTTTCCTGCCATACCGCGAACTCATCCTGATTACAACGACCTGCGCATAGCGGTGATGCTTCTCGGCGGATATTTCGGGAGCCGGTTGATGACCAATATCCGTGAGGAGAAGGGATATACCTACGGCATAAACGCTTCATTGATAGGCTGTAAAGAGATATATTACATAGCCATTGAATGTGAGTGTGATAACGCCAATGTGGAGGGTGTGATTTCCGAGACCCGCAACGAACTCAGGCGACTTGCAACCGAACCTGTCGGAGAAGAGGAACTGACTGTGGTGAAACGGATTATAAAATCATCGTTGGCTTCAATGCTCGATGATCCGTTTGATATGGCAGGCTATTATGTGGGACAAATTTACTTGGGCTATCCTGAGGATTATTTCGTCGAGCAGCAAAATGCTCTTGACGCCATAACACCGCAAAGGATAATGGAGCTTGCGCGTCAATATCTCAACCCTGAAAAAATGTACATCGCAACTGCCGGGGGCTGCAAACCGTCGGCAGAATAAAAATATGTAGATTATTGGCTCCTAAGGTGTGTCGGCAGCAAAAAAAGTGCTAAATTTGCAGTGTGATAACTTGTTTGCCGGTTTGACCGGATGGAACTATTTATTGAAGAGAATCTGAAGAATGAAAGTGTTGAAATTCGGTGGAACATCGGTAGGTTCCGCCCAACGCATAAAAAATGTTGCCGAACTTATTCGCAACCGTGGCAGAAACATTGTCGTGCTATCAGCTATGTCAGGCACAACCAACACACTTGTGGAAATTGCCGATTATCTGCGTCGTGGCAACATTGACGGTGCTAAGGAAACCGTTAACAATCTTGAAAAGAAGTATGCCCGCGAACTGGCAGAACTGTTCGCCGATGAGCAGTGGCTATCAGCTGCCCGCGATGCTGTCAATGCTTGTTTCGCCGTGATACGCAGCTTCACCGAAACCCCTTTTGCAACAGCAGAAAAAACTATTCTTGCGCAAGGCGAGAAGATATCCACCGCCATGATGTACTGTTATCTTCAGTCACTGGGCGTGAATGTTATACTGCTCGATGCACTGGAATTTATGCGTACCGATGCTAATTCCGAGCCCGAGATAACTTACACCCGCAACCGCCTGCGCCCGCTGCTTCAGCGTTATCCCGATGCGCAATTGTTCCTCACGCAGGGCTACATTTGCCGTAACTCCAATAGCGGTGTCGACAATCTGCAGCGAGGGGGCAGCGACCTGACCGCGTCGCTTATCGGAGCAGCCATACAGGCTGAGGAAATAGAAATATGGACCGATATCGACGGCATGCACAACAATGACCCGCGATATGTCGACGGCACTGCTCCGGTTGATCATCTGCACTTTGAGGAAGCTGCGGAACTGGCGTATTTCGGCGCAAAAATTCTCCATCCGGCATGCGTGTTGCCTGCCAAGCTGAACAATATTCCCGTGCGGCTGCTCAACACCATGGACCCTCAGGCTAAAGGCACTACGATCGACAACAACTTCGTTCATCATCCGCGTGGAATAAAGGCTATCGCGGCAAAGGACAATATTACGGCTGTGAGAATAAAGAGCGGTCGCATGCTGCTCGCTTACGGCTTCCTGCATAAGGTTTTTGAGATTTTCGAGACATACCGCACCCCCATAGACATGATAGCCACTTCGGAAGTGGGTGTATCGGTGACCGTTGACAACGATCAAAATCTTCACACCATTATTGACGAACTGAAGAAATTCGCCACTGTGACGGTGGACCGTGATATGGTCATAATTTGCGTGGTTGGTGACCTCGAATGGCACAACTGCGGTCTGGAAACCAAGGCATTGGAGGCGATGGGCGAAATCCCGGTAAGGATGATTTCCTACGGAGGAAGCGACTACAACATTTCATTCCTCATCCACAAGAATGACAAAGTAAAGGCGTTGAACTCACTTAGCAAGCATTTGTTCAAATAATGAAATTTCCTTTTGACCCGTCTGAGGTGGTGACTCCGAGCTATCTCTATGACCTCGGACTCCTTCAAATGACACTGTCCCGCATCAGGGACTGCATAGCCGGCAGACCCTTCAAGGTTCACTATGCCATCAAGGCTAACAATGACCGCAGGTTGCTCGACCTGATTGCCATGTACGGACTCGGCGCGGATTGCGTTAGCATCGGCGAGGTGAAATATGCCATTGAAACCGGCTTTGAAAAAAATAATGTCGTGTTCGCCGGCGTGGCAAAGACCGACAACGAGATTACACAGGCGTTGAGCTACGGCATAGAGTGTATCCATGTCGAGTCAATGGAGGAGCTGGTGAATGTCGATGCCATTGCGTGTCGTATGAAAAAGAAGGCACGCATAGCGCTCAGAATTAATCCTGACATCGACGCCCACACACACCATTATATTACTACAGGACTGGCTGAGAACAAGTTCGGAATTGACCTGCGCAAAGCTGATGAGGCTATTCGGCTTGCCATGTCGCTGGAAAATGTGGAACTTAAAGGATTGCATTTCCACATAGGCAGTCAGATTCTGACACACGAACCGTTCAAATTGCTCTGCGAGCGGATAAACACGCTGCTCGCACATGTCAGATCAGTGCATGGCGTCACATTGAAATATGTCAATGTGGGAGGTGGACTCGGCATTGACTATGAGCATCCCGACCAACATCCTGTATCTGATTTCAAAGGTTATTTCGATACCTTCGCCAACAACCTGAAACTGGAGGATGGGCAGGAGGTTCACTTTGAACTCGGACGTTCCATTGTGGCTCAATGTGGTTCGTTGCTCACCCGTGTAATATATGTGAAGCAGGGTGTGGAGAAGAAATTTGTAATTGTCGACGGCGGCATGAACAATCTTATCCGTCCGGCTCTCTATCAGGCTTATCATCTGATTCAGAACTTGTCAAATCCCGTGGGACAGACAGATAAATATGATGTGGTAGGTCCCATCTGCGAGTCAGCCGATGTATTTGCCGAAAATCGTGAGTTACCGCTTACCGGACGTGGAGATCTTCTTGCCATAAGATCGGCAGGTGCCTACGGTCAGACAATGGCTTCGCACTACAACATGCGCCCTGAAGCTGATGTCTATTACATAAGATAATCTGAAAATTAACTAAAAATCAAAGATATGAAATCTCGTGACGAATTGATTGATGACCTACTGAACCTCGCGTTTGCCGAGGATATAGGCGACGGTGACCACACCACTCTCAGCACTATTCCCGCTGATGAAATGGGCAAACAGCATCTGCTGATCAAAGAACCGGGCATACTGGCAGGTGTGGATATCGCTGCCAAAGTGTTTGAAAAGTTTGACCCTTCTCTGAAAATGACTGTTTTCAAGCACGATGGCGATGAGGTGAAACCGGGCGATATAGCTTTTGTGGTGGAGGGACCGGTGCGGTCGCTGCTGCAAACCGAGCGCACCATGCTCAACATCATGCAGCGCATGAGCGGTATTGCAACTACAACTCACAAATATCAGAGCCGACTCGATGGACTCAAGACAAAAGTACTTGACACTCGCAAGACAACTCCCGGAATGAGATTGCTTGAAAAAGAGGCAGTTAAGATTGGCGGCGGAAGCAATCACCGCATCGGTCTTTTCGATATGATTCTCATCAAGGACAATCATGTGGATTTCGCCGGAGGCATTTCTCAGGCTGTAAAGGCTGCCAAAGAGTATTGCATGAACCATGGCAAAGACCTGAAAATTGAAGTGGAAGTGCGTAATACCGAAGAAATCAAGCAGGCACTTGATGCAGGTGTTGACCGAATTATGCTTGATAACTTTACTCCTGAACGCACTCGTGAGGCAGTGGAACTGATTGGCGGTCGCACTGAAGTTGAATCGTCGGGCGGCATCACACTTGACACACTCCGTGCTTATGGTGAGGCTGGTGTCGACTTCATTTCAGTTGGCGCTCTGACACATTCTGTCAAAGGACTCGACATGAGTTTCAAAGCTTGCTAAATTATCAGATATTAAATTACTTGATTTTCAGGGCGTATCAAAATGCAAATTTTGAAACGCCCTGAAAATTTATTACGGATGGGTTCAGTCTCCGGAATTAATATTTTTTACAATGTGAGAACCAAAAATTGTTTATAGATGTTATAATTTTGTACTTCAGAAGCATCACTTATGCTATCCCTGTAAGGCGATATTATTATGAAAAGCACAACACTGTCAATCTTCTGTCTGATTGCATTTTTTCAGACTCTGTACGCAAACGAATTCAAGGATTCCGTCAGCGTGGAGTTCCGTCAGTCGCACACGGTGATTGACCCCGGATTCAAAAACAATGGAGCTAAGATTGACAGCATCATCAAGCGTTTCGGCGCTGATGCTCCCGATGGAGTTCGCTATCATTTGCGTTCTGTCAATGTGGTGGGCGCCGCTTCGCCCGAAGGCTCCGTAAAATTCAATAAATATCTTTCGGAAAAACGAGCTTCAGCTATCTGTGACGCACTAAGCGGCAGGTTGTTTCCTGCTGATTCAACCGTCAGATTCACTTATTTGGGACGTGACTGGAACGGATTGAGAGACGAGGTAAAGTATGACCCGAATGTGCCTTACCGGGATGAAGTATCGGCATTACTTGAAAAAATTACATCAGCAGAAGCACCGGCTCATCCCTTGCAGCAACTGAAAGCGTTGCGGGGTGGGGTGCCTTATATATATATGTATAACCGGCTTTTTCCGCAGCTGCGTATGTCACGCGTGGTATTCAGCTATGACCGACTTGCGCCCATTGAAATTGACAGTGTGCCGTCGCCAATGTTGTTCGACACTCCTGCACCCATTGTATGTCCGACTCCCGAGTTTAACATGTTGCTTGGCGAAACAAAACAGTGTAAGCCGTTTTATCTTGGCTTGAAAACTAATTTGATTTCAGACCTGCTTCTTATTCCACATATCGGCGCCGACCTCTATGTAGGCAAAGGATGGTCCGTTACTGCCGACTGGATGTATGGCTGGTGGGACAAGAACCGTACGCATCGTTACTGGCGCGCATACGGTGGCACGGTGGGGTTGCGGAAATGGCTCGGTCGCAAGGCTGCCGAAAAACCGTTGATCGGTCATCATATAGGATTATATGCAGGTGCCGTTACATACGACTTTGAATTTGGCGGTCGCGGATACATGGGTGGCAAACCGCATGGAACTTTGTGGGAACGCTGCAACTTTATCGGTGGAATAGAATATGGCTATTCAATGCCGGTTGCCCGTAGGCTGAACATTGATTTTTCAATAGGATTCGGTTATCTTGGCGGACGTTATCTGGAATATGTACCTAAAGACGGATTCTACATGTGGCAATCGACTCATCATCTTAACTGGTTCGGTCCGACCAAAGCTGAAGTATCGCTGGTATGGCTGATTGGTTGTGACAATTATAATCGCAAGAAAGGAGGCAAATTATGAAACTCCGTGCATTGACAATGGTTGCCGTAAGCTTGTTATCAGCAATGCTGTTAAGCTCTTGCCGCCATAAAGACCTCTACATGGAAGAAGCTGTGACATCACAACTTTATGTGAAGTTTGACTGGAGTCAGGCACCTGACGCAAATCCATCATCCATGGCACTTTACATGTATGAAAATGACGGGACTAACCCCATGCGTTTCATCTTCTCAAACCGCGACGGAGGTTACATCAAGGTGCCTTTCGGAACCCGTCATGCAATTTGCATGAACGGAGACAACACCGATTGGGCGCACCTCCGTGGAAAGGAGACGATAGAGAACATGGAACTGTACACCTCCGATGCCGAGATGCTTGAGTCGCAGAAACTGAGCACGTCTGCGCTTCCTCGCTCAAGAGAATCGGAGTCGGAACGAATGGCTAAGACTCCGGGAATGTTATGGGCACAACGAACCAACGAAATCAGGATTGTGCCTCATGAAGGTACTGACACCATTACCCTTTATCCCCATGAGGCTGTCTGTCACTACATCGTCGACATCTACGACGTTGATAATCTGGAAGGCGTAAGTTCGGCTTCGATCGATGCGGTGATCAGCGGCATGGCTGAGGGTTATTCTCTGGGGCAACAGACTTCGACCGACGCACCTGTCACAATGCCGTTTACGCTTAAGACGAATGTTGCCGGGAAGTCGCTCCACAGTGAGTTTCTTACCTTCGGTGAGTGTTCAAACACTTCTCATCCACATCATCTGACTGTCTACATGATATTGAAAGACGGATCAAAATGGTTTCATACTTTCGATGTTACGCAACAGGTCACACAGGCACCGGATCCCACTCATGTTCACATTATAATAAAAGGATTGCCTTTGCCTGAACCTCCCGCCGAGGGTGGAACTCAGCTTTCAGCTGATGTCAACGAGTGGCAACCTGTTTATATTGACATGAAAATGTGAAATGATTAAACTATTTTAATATTCCGCTTGTTTTATTATCAAATTTAAAATCTTATATTATGAAACACATTCAGTTATTTCTCATCGCTGTTGGAGCGCTCTCGCTTGCTTCATGTGCAAATGATGAGCCGTTAAGTATCCGTTCAAATGATGATGCGATTTCATTCCGCAGTGGCATGGCGTCAAGAGCCAGCGAGACCACGAATGCAAATCTTTCATCGATTTATGTTACGGCATTTACAGGTACGAAACCTTATTTTGAAAATGCTAATTATGTGAAAGGTTCAGATTCATTTTTCACATCACCTGCCCACTACAAGTGGCTGGAAAATGATGAGACAATCCAGTTCTTCGCCTATGCGCCTTCGCAGGATGAGCTTGGAGCTGATGTGATTATTAAAGATAATGCAGCCGGCATGCAGTTGGAGTCATTCTCAGTTGCTGAAGATATAGCCGATCAGGTTGACTTCATCACCGCAAATGCTTCCGGTACAAGAAAAGATAACGAGACGACCGGTGTGGAACTTACGTTTGACCACCGACTCTCGCAGATTGAAATTCAGGCAAAATCGGAGAACCCCACCTATACCTTCAAGGTAACAGGCGTGCGTATCGGTAGACCTCAGTATGTGGGTACGTTTGATTTCAACACAAACACATGGACTCTCGATGACTGGCACGACACAGCAGTCTACACCTCAACATGCGATGAGACAACGCTGAGTTCCACTCCTCAGTCAATCATGGGTAAATCAGGCAATGCAATGCTGATGCCTCAGACTCTTACTGCATGGAATCCCGTAAATGACCCTGACAATGTTGCTCGTGAAGCTTATTTGAGTGTTCTGGTTCAGATTTCACGAACTGACAACGGTTTCCAGATGTATCCATACAGTGATGACACAACCAAGGACTCTACCGGCAATATCAGAAAATTCGGCTGGGTTTCAATTCCTCTGTCAGGCACATGGGAACAGGGTAAGAAATATATCTACACTCTGGACTTTACCGAAGGTGCTGGTAATGTTGACCCCGACGATCCTCATCCCGGAGAACCTGTTCTCGGTGGCGACATCAAGTTCAAGGTTGACGTAAATACTTGGACCGATGCAGATCAGGATATTCCTATGCTGCCTGTAACCAAATAACTGTCAACGAAATAAGAAAACAAAAAGGTACGTTCCTCAACCGGGAGCGTACCTTTTTGGTTTGTAATGCAATGGTTATTCCGCAATGTCAACGGCGTAGTAGACTTTCTTGCCGGTAGGATAAACGCCCACAATGAACATCACCTTATCGTATTCCGGTCCACTTGCCAGAATTGCCTTGTAGATTTTCTCTATATCTTCCGGTGAGCTGACTTTTCCGTTGTTAATCTCGGTGATAATCAGCCCCTCACGGATTCCGTGCGATTTGAACAGACCATCCTTGAGTCCCACAACCTGCACACCGTTGCTGATTTCAAGCTGACGCAATGTGGATTCGCTCGCTTTCTTGAACGCGCAGCCGAGAGCCATCAGGTCAGCAGGACGGGTCACATCGGTGCTGCCTTTGGAGTTGCGCAGCGTAACGGAGATATTGTTTGGTTTGTTGTCGCGGTAATATTTGATTGATACCTTGTCGCCGGGACGGTGCTTGGCAATTTCTTCCTGAAGCTGAGCGCTGTTGTTTGTGGGGTTTCCAGCAATTTCAACAATCACGTCGCCTTCACGCAGACCGGCTTCGTATGCAGCTGACCTGTCCTCGACATTGCCTACATAAATGCCCTGAGTGACAGATGTAATGTTCTTCTCTTCAGCCAGTTTGGGAGTAAGTTCGGAATAGCCGATTCCAAGGATGGCGCGCTGCACGGTTCCATATTGCTTCAGGTCAGTCACCACTTTCTTTACAATGGAAGTGGGGATGGCAAAGGAGTAGCCTGAGAAAGACCCGGTCTGTGAGTAGATGGCAGTGTTGATGCCAACAAGTTCGCCCTGCAGGTTAACCAAAGCTCCGCCTGAGTTGCCGGGATTGACGGCGGCATCAGTCTGGATGTATGACTCAACACCCGACGGAACAGACTGGGTGATACTGGAAATGTTACGCGCCTTTGCACTGACAATCCCTTTGGTTACGGTAGAGGTGAAACCGAAAGGATTACCAACTGCCAGAACCCATTCGCCGACCTTGAGTCCTTCGGAGTCACCCATGGGAATGACATGGAGGTTTTCGCTGTCTATCTTTATGAGCGCGAGGTCAGTGGTAGGGTCCGCTCCGATAACCGTGGCGTTGAAAGTGCGGTTATCATTGAGCGCTACCTCCAGTTTCTCGGCACCGTCAATCACATGGTTGTTGGTGACAATGTAGCCGTCAGAACTGAGGATAACACCTGAACCGAGACCGGTCTGGCGCGGTTCGGTCTGATTTTCATGGCGTGGCTGCTGACGGCGACCTCCACCGAAGAAATATTCAAAAAATGGATCGGCGAAAGGCTGAGACTGTGAGTAGGCGTTATAGCGGGGTGTTGCAAAGCTTTTGATACTTACCACACCGTTGACTGTGCTTTCAGCTGCTGAAACAAAATCGGGCACAGCCTCGTTGGGAGTCATGCCCACTCTGACAAATTTACTGTCGTTGCCTGTGAGCCAGTTGTCAGTATTGTCACCTGTTTCATGCCTGAAGGCATAAACAACTGATACAGAACTTAATACTGCAACTCCCATGGCAAGAAGTGATGTTTTAAGATTGATGTTCATAAGTGTGATGTGTTAAATTTGATAATCTCGTTAAGTTAATTATTAACATTGACGGCAAAATTATCTGTTTATTGTGGGAAGTGCAAACGGTTTAAATTTAATTAACCGGAACTGTCCGTAATTTTAATCATTTTGATGATTGTAAATAATTGAGAAAAATGTTTGAAATATTTAAAATAATTGATAAATTTGCACTTTCATGAGCAGTGCAAAAATCGCATGTGGCACTGTGACAAGGGAATAATTAATAAAACAATATAAAATAATCAATCATGTATTACATTATTTATAATGGTCAGAAGTTCGGTCCGATGCCTGCTTCGGAACTTGTAAACTACGGTTTGAACTCAAACTCGGAAGTGTGGACCGATGGTCTGCCCGCATGGGTAAAAGCATTTGAGATTGCGGAACTGGCTCCTTATCTGACCTCAAACACTCCGCAGCCCCCCGTGCCCGGAGGTTATCAGAACTACAACAATGGCGGTTATGCCCCCAATTCTAACCCCGTGAATAACAACGGATATGTTCCTTCTTGCAACAACGTTAGCGAGAAGAAAATGATTTTCGGTATCCTTGCAATTATCTTCGGTTACTTAGGCGTTCAGTATTTCTATATCGGCAAGATAACCGGTGGTATCATCTGTATTCTGCTCACTTGTGTTACCTGTGGCGGTTGGGAGCTTCTGACTTTCATTCAGGGTATTGTAGCTTTGGTAATGGATGACAAGGAGTTTGACCGTAAGTTCCTGAAATCCAATTCGTCAATGCCCCTTTTCTAAATCATTGCATTAGGATCATCTTAAAGGGTGTCAAATAAACAATGAGGGTGCATCAAAATTTTGATGCACCCTCATTATTTATGATAGGGACATTCCACGGAGCTTCCATGCAAAATGCTGAATATCAGTCCTTTGCCTGATGTTGCGGAAGCCGGAGGCATTCGCTCCGGAAGAGCCTATTAGATTCTTTCCAATACGGTGTGGATAAGGTCGTGGATGGCGTTTTTATAGGAAGGATTCACATTGTTGTTCATGCGGTTGGCAATGATTGAGCAAACCGTCATGGCACGATGTCCCATCAGCTTGCCAAGTCCCTGAAGGGGGGCTGATTCCATCTCGTAGTTGGTTACTTTTCTACCATTGTAGCGGAATTCCTCAATCGAGCGGTTCAGTTCGGGGTTAGCAAGCGCGAGTCGCAGTTCGCGTCCTTGCGGACCGTAGAAACCCACAGCCGATATTGTGTTACCGCGAACCATGTCATCCTTGCCGATTTGAGCCACGAGTTCAGGATCGGCGTCAACAACATAGGGTTTTGCCCACAGGGGATTCCAGCGGGTATGTTCAACAAATGCTTTCTCAAAATCGAGGTCGGCGACATCGTTGCGTCCGGCATAATAGTTCAGCACGCCGTCGAAACCGATAGCCTTTTCAGCGATAACGGGTGTGCCTATGGTCAACTCGGGCTGGAGTGCGCCGGAAGTACCAATTCTCACCATTGTCAGCTGACGGTGCTCAGGTTTTACCTCGCGGGTCTCGAAATCGATATTCGCCAGTGCGTCAAGCTCATTGACTACAATGTCGATATTGTCAGGACCTATGCCATGGCTTATTGCCATAATCGGTTTGCCTTTGTAGGTGCCACCGATGGTGTGGAATTCGCGTGAAGAGACCTCGAAGTCTCGGGTATCGAAAAATTCAGCTATCATGTTGACGCGTCCGGGGTCGCCGCACATGATTATTCGGTCAGTCAACTGGTCGGGACGGAGGTGGATATGAAACACACTGCCGTCAGGATTGATTATAAGTTCGGAGGGTGCGATAAATTTTGACATCGGTATAAGATTTAATCTGTTTATATTCAATAAATTATAATTAAGGCAGACGATATGTTCCGCCGGGATATGCTACTATGTGTCCGTCAAACTCCATGTCAGAAATCAGAATCATGGCTTGCGGAATTGTCAGTGTGAGAGCTTTTGCCACCGCGCCGGTGTCAACCTCTCCTAAAATATTAATGAGGTCAATGACTTTTTGTTCATTTTCCGAAAGATTTTTTCTTTCGAACAGCTCTTGTTGCCCTCCTTCCTCCTTGTCAGCCTTCCACATCATTGCCGCAAGCAGATCGTCGGCAGAAGTAAAGAGTGACGCCACATTGTTGGCAATCAGTCTGTTGCATCCTTCAGAATAAGTGTCGGAGGTTCGTCCGGGTAAAGCGAAAACGTCGCGTCCGTAGTCCGAGGCAAGACGGGCAGTGAACATAGCACCACCTTTTTTCGCCGATTCAGCCACGATGGTGGCATCGCTCATGGCAGCCACTATCCTGTTTCGTGCCAGAAAGTTACCTTGGTGTATGGGAGCGTCGTGGAAGTAATCTGTGAGCAGACCGCCGTTGCTTTGAATCATCTGTTTGGCGACATTGCGGTGTTGCGATGGATAAATCTGACTCAATCCGTGAGCAAGTACGCCCACAGTGGGGATGTTGTTGCGCAGAGCGGCGTTGTGAGCCGTCACATCGATGCCGTAAGCAAGTCCGCTTACAATCAACATTCCCGAAATTTTTGAGGCAAGATCATCGACAAGGCGGTCTACGAAGCCGACACCGTAGGGGGTTGAGCGACGTGTTCCAACAATGGAGATTACATGCTCTACATTCAGATCCGGCTTGCCGCATACAAACAACACCACCGGAGAGTCATCACATTCAAGCAGCCTGCGCGGATAGCCGGGCGACGTGAAGCACAGCGGTGTCACATTATTCTTCCTTAGCCATTCAAGCTCAGCTTCGGCATCGCGGAGCGCTGACAGGCGCAGCGATTTGTCAAACAGGCGGCTTTCAGAGCCGAACAGCTGAAGCAGATCGGGCTTGTCGAGCATGAAAAATTGTTCCGGAGAGATTTTCTCCAGCAACTGACGTGCAAGGGACAGCCTCATTCCCGGCAAATGCCCCAATGCCAGTGAATATATCAACTCTTTATCCGCTTCTGCTGACATTTGACCTTTGGTTAGAGATAGTTACGGAACACTTCGGCAATCTCATCGCCACGCGAAATGGCGCCATCCTTGAGCATTACCACAGTTACGAGTGACTTGACCACCGGCTGCATGTCGGTTTTACGGAAAATATCCTGATGGAAAATGAAACGCGGACCTTTGCGCTCCATGTAAAGGCAACTGGTCATTACATCGCCGCTTAGGAGAGCTACCAAATATTCAATCTCAACCTTACGCAACACAGGGTCAATCCCTTGCTCGCGCATCTGTGAGAAAGGGAATCCAACCTTTTGGCAAAACATGTGGCGGGTGTGCTCAAGGTAGTGCAGATAGTTGGCATTATTCACAATCCCCTCGGCATCAAGCTCATAGTCCCGAACCTCAATGTCGGTGCTGAAAACATATTTTGACTCCATAAATAATAGTTGTTGTTGAAATCGGTCAGATGCCGATGGAAACAGGTAGTAAAGTTAATAATAAAAAGGGAGAAAAGCAAACGGCTTATTCCTCATAGATAAGGATTCCACCGCTTTTCGTAGTCTATTGATGAAGCAGGACCATGTCCGGGATAGACCTTGGTTTCGGGAGGAAGTGTCAGCAGATTGTTTTTTATGGCGCGTATCAGGGTGCCGTAATCACCGCCCGGAAGGTCTGTACGTCCTATTCCGGTGCGAAACAGTGCATCGCCGGTGATAACCGACTTGCCTTCAGGGTCATAAAGGGCTATGCTGCCGGGCGAGTGACCGGGAACGGCTATGATTTCAAGTTCCTTGCCGCCGAGTTTGAGTTTGTCACCATGGCGCAGGTCATGGTCAATGGCAAGTCCCTCCATATCGATGGGGAGATGGAACATGCGCAACTGTTGCCCGATTCGTTCCGAGAGAAATTCGTCATCCTTTGAGGCATATAATCCCACGCCATATTTATCCATCAGATGACGGACTCCGAAAATATGGTCGACATGCAGGTGCGTACAGATTATATATTTGAGCGTGAGATGATTAGATTCAATGAACTTGTCGATTTTCTCACATTCCGCACGACTGACCATGCCGGGGTCCACAATGGCGCACTCTCCTGATTCAGGGTCAGAAATTATGTAAGTGTTTTCGCCGAACATGTTGAATTCAAATCTGTCAATTTTCATTTCATCAGATTATAAAGGTAAGTAAATCAATTTCTTAGTCTCGAAGAAAGGCTCGGAAAAATATGTGCTCAAGTCAAATTCCATGACCTCGGAACGGTACTTGCCCATTTCGCCGGTGAGATCACCACCTTTCAGGCATATCAGACCGTTGCCGTAAGCATTGCGGTTGACATGCGAGATATTCTTTTTCACGAGCGGCACCAGTTGGTCAAGCCGCATGACGGCTCGGCTTACAACAAAATCATATTTATCGCGACACTCACCTATGTCGCCATGTTGTGAGGTTACATTAGTCAGACCGATGGCTTCGGCGATAGACTGTGCTACCTTGATTTTTTTCCCAATCCGGTCAATGAGGTGAAATGAGCAGTCGGGGAACATGATGGCGAGAGGGACACCCGGAAGTCCGCCACCAGTGCCCATGTCGAGGAAGCGTGTTCCGCTGACAGGAGTCATAAAACGGGCTATCGCCAATGAGTGCAGTATGTGGTTGACATAGAGGTTGTCAATGTCCTTGCGTGAGATGACATTGATTTTTTCGTTCCACTCAGGATAAAGTGTGCCGAGGGCAGCGAACTGTTCCTTCTGTCGGTCAGTGAGCTGTGGAAAATATTTCAGGATTTCATCCATAATTAAAGATTTGCTTATGCAAAATTAGCGAATTATTCACGCATAAAACAAAAATTCCGGACTTATTGTTACTAATTTGGGAATAATTTGCTAATTTTGTTAAAATTGTAGCTATTCAACAGAATTACTGATGATAAATATAGGAAAATATAATACGCTAAAGGTCAGCCGAGTGGTAGATTTCGGAGTATATCTTGATGCCGGCAAGGGGGTTGAAATACTCCTTCCCGGAAAATATGTCACCAAACCGCTTGAGCCGGGCGATGAAATAGAGGTTTTTGTGTACACTGACTCGGAGGACCGACTCATAGCCACCACCGAGCACCCCTATGTAACCGTAGGTGAGTTCGCCTACCTTGAAGTGGTCGACGTCAATCGGGTAGGGGCATTTTTAGACTGGGGACTTACTGCAAAAAATCTGTTAGTGCCGTTCCGTGAACAGAAAGCGACCATGCGCAAGGGAGGTCGCTACCTGATATACTGTTATCTTGACCACACCACCTACCGCATAGCTGCCACAAGCAAGTTTCACAAATATGTGGGTAACGTGCCCACCGACGTCCATTCCGGACAGCCGGTTGACTGTCTGGTAATAGGCACCGAGGAACTTGGCTACAAGGTGATTGTCAATAATCTGTTCTACGGAATGATATATTATAATGAGACATACACCGAACTCAAGCCGGGCGACAGACTCACCGCACTTGTGAAAAGCGTGCGCCGCGACGGCAAGATTGATCTTGTGGCAGGTGACCTGTCGCAGAACCGTACGGAAACCCTTTCGGAACGACTTGTGGAGTATATGAAAAGCAACGGAGGCTCCATGACCGTGACAGACAAAACTCCGGCACCGGTGATCAGTGATATTTTTCATTGCAGCAAAAAGGATTTCAAAAAAGCCGTGGGGCATCTCTACAAGCAACACATAATTTCCGTAACACCTGAAAAAATTTCCCTAAATGACTGATACTGAACTCAAAGACTCACGAAAGCTTGAAAAAGATATTCGCTACCTGTCATTGCTGGCGAAATCATTCCCGACCATTGCGTCGGCAAGTACGGAAATAATAAATCTGGAAGCCATCATGAACCTGCCGAAGGGAACGGAACACTTCCTGACAGATCTCCACGGGGAATATGAGGCGTTTCTGCATGTGCTGAAAAACGCTTCCGGAACCATCAAGCGCAAGGTGAATGAAATTTTCGGTAACACCCTGCGTGAGGCTGACAAAAAGAATCTTTGCACGCTGATTTATTATCCGAAGGAAAAACTGCGGCTCATCAAGGAGTCGGAGGATAATCTTGACGAGTGGTATAACATCACTCTGAATCAGCTTGTTAAGGTGTGTCAGAGCGTATCATCGAAATATACCCGATCCAAGGTGAACAAAGCGCTCCCCAAAGATTTCAGCTACATAATTCAGGAGCTGCTTCACGAAACTGAGGCGGATCCGAACAAATATGCCTACTTCAATCAGATCATATCCACCATCATCTCAACCGGAAGGGCAGACGATTTCATCCGTGCCATGTGTAATCTGATTCAACGGCTTGTCATTGATTCGCTCCATATTGTCGGTGACATCTACGACCGTGGACCAGGTGCGCATATCATCATGGATACGCTATGCAACTATCATAATGTGGATGTGCAGTGGGGCAACCATGATCTGCTGTGGATGGGCGCTTTTGCCGGCAACGATTCGTCGATAGCCAATGTGCTGCGTATCTCGCTCCGTTATGCCAATCTTGACACTCTTGAGGAGGGCTACGGCATCAATCTGCTGCCGTTAGCCACCATGGCTATCGAGACTTACACTCAGGAGAACCTTGACATTTTCCAGCCGAGAATTAAGTTCACACAGAAACGCTATACGCGTCAGGAGCTCAGGGTGATAGCTCAGATGCACAAAGCGATGTCCGTAATACAGTGGAAGCTGGAGGGAGCGCTGATAAAACGTCACCCGGAATATGGCATGGACGACCGGCTGCTGCTGAACGCCATTGACTACGAAAAGGGTGAAATCATGCTTGACGGACAGCGTTACGCGTTGTGTGACAACATTTTCCCCACCATCGATCCTGCTGACCCCTATCGCCTCACCAAGGCTGAACAGAAGGTTGTGAAACTGCTTCACAATGGTTTTGTTAACTCGGAAAAACTGCGTAAACATGTTGATTTTCTGCTACATAACGGCTCGTTCTATCTTTCGCGAAACAACAATCTGCTCTATCATGCATCGATTCCGATGGACGAAAAGGGTAATTTTCGAAAAGTGCGCGTGGGCGATGAGTATTTCAGAGGAAAAGCGCTGCTTGACCGGCTCGACACATTGGTTCAGGTGGCGTGTCGCCGCAGTCAGAAGAAGGATAAGGAGCATGACTATGCCGTCGACTTCATGTGGTATCTGTGGTGCGGTCCTGATTCGCCATCGTTCGACAAGTCGAAAATGGCAACCCTTGAACGTTACCTTATAGCTGACAAATCGACTCATGCCGAGGCAAAAGGAAGCTATTACACTCTGCGCGACAATGAGGAAATCTGTAACCGGATTCTGACTGAGTTCGGACTGCCTACATCAGGCTCACATATCATCAACGGACATGTGCCGGTGAAAATCATCAAGGGGGAGAACCCGGTGAAGGCTAATGGCAAACTGTTGGTGATTGACGGTGGCTTCTCAAAGGCATATCAGCCGGAAACAGGAATAGCCGGTTATACGCTGGTTTTCCACTCAAGAGGATTCCAACTGGTTCAGCATGAGCCGTTTGAGTCTACGCAGAAAGCGATAGAGGAGGGGCAGGATATCATTTCGAACACCGTACTGAACGAATACAACAGCAAGCGCCTGCTGGTGCGTGACACAGACAAAGGTCATGAACTGGAAACACAGGTGTCAGATTTGAACAATCTGCTGCGGGCTTACCGACTGGGTCTGGTCAAAGAGAAGTCGTAAGGAGAGGTCAGTATAGCGTTGCAATCTGACCGTCAAGACTGCGCTTGACATCTATAACGCGCTGATTCTCTGAGCCTCGGAAGTGGAGCGAAATGTTGCGCTGCGACTGAATGAACGGTCCGTCGACAATCACGTCGACATGTGGCAGAATCTGTTTAAGCTCCGGATCGGCAATAATTTCTTCAAAGGTATAGCCGGTATAACACCAGATGTTTTTACCGGCATCCTTAATTTTTTCAGCCAATTTTTTTAGCGGTTCTACCTGAAGCAGCGGGTCACCGCCTGAGAAAGTGACATCCAAGTCGTTTTCAATCACTTGTTGCAGAATATCATCAATGGAGATTTCATAACCCCCGTCGATGTTCCACGACTGAGGGTTATGACAACCTGCACATTGATGGTTGCAACCGGCAAAATAGATGGAGGTGCGCAGACCTGTGCCATCTACGGTGGTGCCGTCAATAATCTTTAATACCTTGAGTTTCATTTATTTGTGAACTACGCGATCACGAAGCTCGGCAAGTTTTGCCTTGTTCCATCGGTCAGTGGTTCCCACGAGATAACCTGTTATTCTCTGGAGCTTGTCAATGTTGTCGCTGCCACATTTCGGGCATTTTTCGAGTGAGTCCTGTGCATCCTCGTAACCGCAATCCATGCAGCGGTTTCGGTTGTGGTTAACGGATCCGTAGCCGATGTTGTATTTGTGGATAAGGTCAACTATATCGCTGATTGCCTTTGGGTTGTGAGTGGCGTCGCCATCAATCTCAACGTAGAAAATGTGTCCGCCGCGGGTGAGGTCGTGATAGGGCGCCTCCACTTTAGCCTTGTGCAGCGGCGAGCAGTGGTAGTAGACAGGAACATGGTTGGAATTGGTGTAGTATTCGCGGTCAGTGACACCGGGAATAATACCGAATTTTTTCTTGTCCTTTATGGTGAATTTGCCTGACAAACCTTCGGCAGGAGTTGCGAGCACCGAGAAGTTGTGCTCATATTTATTGCTGTATTCCAGCGCTTTATCGCGGAAGTGAGTTATGATTTCCAGACCTAATTTCTGAGAATCCTCATCCTCGCCGTGATGTTTGCCGCGAAGTGCGACAAGAGCCTCAGCAAGACCTATGAAACCAATGCCGAGCGTACCCTGATTGATAACCGGCTCAATGGTGTCAGTGGGTCCGAGTTTCTCACCGCCATTCCACAGGCGTGACATAAGCAGCGGGAATTGCTTGGCGAGCGCCCCTTTCTGGAAGTTGTAGCGATCGCAGAGCTGACGGGCTGTGATGTCAAGGATTTCATCAAGTTTCTTGTAGAATGCTTCGATGCGTTCCTTTTCATCCTTAATGTGCATTGTTTCGATGGCTATGCGGACAATATTTACGGTGGTGAAGCTCAGGTTTCCGCGTCCTACAGATGTTTTTTCGCCATATCGGTTTTCGAAAACGCGGGTTCGGCATCCCATGGTAGCCACTTCATAGAGATAACGTTCCGGATCTTCCGGGTTCCATTTTTCGTGGAAATTATATGTGGCGTCAAGGTTCACGAAGTTAGGGAAGAAACGACGGGCAGTCACTTTGCATGCGAGCTGATAGAGGTCGTAGTTGGGATCGTCAGGCAGATAGCTCACGCCTGATTTTGACTTCCATATCTGGATGGGGAAAATGGCTGTTGCGCCGTTGCCAACACCCTCGTAGGTTGTCTGGAGCAGTTCGCGGATTACGCATCGACCCTCGGCTGAAGTGTCAGTGCCATAGTTTATGGAGCTGAATACCACTTGGTTACCTCCACGAGAGTGGATGGAGTTCATGTTGTGAACAAATGCCTCCATTGCCTGATGCACTCGCGAAACGGTGCGGTTTATGGCATGCTGAAGCACCCGGTCATCGCCTTCGAGTCCTTCCAACGGGCGTTTCAGGTAATCCTTGAGCTTAACGTCGTACAGCTTGGAGTAATCTTTGCCGGTGAGCGCTTCTATATTCTTGACCTCCTCAATGAAAGAGTTGCGGACAAAGGGTGCGAGATAGTAGTCAAATGCAGGGATAGCCTGACCGCCGTGCATCTCGTTCTGAGCTGTTTCCAGTGATATACAGGCAATTACCGAAGCTGTTTCAATTCGTTTGGCAGGGCGCGACTCGCCGTGACCGGCAATGAATCCGCCTTTGAGGATGTGGTTCAGCGGGTGCTGAACGCAGGTGAGTGATTTTGTGGGATAATAATCTTTGTCGTGAATGTGGATATATCCCTGTCTCATAGCCTCGTTAGCCTCATCGGAGAGCAGGTAGTCATCGACGAACGGCTTGGTGGTCTCGCTGGCAAACTTCATCATCATTCCGGCAGGGGAATCGGTGTTCATGTTTGCGTTCTCGCGGGTGACATCGTTGTTTTTGGTCTCAATGATTTCAAGGAAAATGTCACGCGTTTTTGCCTGACGGGCAATGCGGCGTTTGTCACGGTAGGATATGTAGCGTTTAGCGACATCCTTACGCGAACTTTTCATAAGCTCGAACTCCACACGATCCTGAATCTCCTCCACGGTCATCTGTTCCTTGCCGCTCATGCCAATGTGGTCGGCAATTCGTGAGATTAACGATTCATCTTCGCCAAGCTCTGTTGTCAACATCGCCTTGCGGATTGCAGCCTTGATCTTCTCTTCATTATAGCCAACGACGCGGCCGTCACGTTTTACGACTGTCTGTATCATTGTGATGGGATTGGTTCTTCTTGGGTTGGTTCGATGTGGGTTAAAATTTGGTTTTGCAAAGCTATAACAATTATCTGTATCTGGCAAATTTTTAACAAAAAATAATCTGAAAAATTTCTTTTTGGAAAACTTTTCAGATATATTAAAATGTTAATTATCTATTAATCAAATAATTCCAAAATGTTTTGGAAAACTTTGCGATTTTTCATAGCTTAATTTGTTTTTCATTGAACAGTTTGCGGTCTTGCTCCTTTATGCCTGAGCTGCCTACCGGCACTGCTTCGTTCAGATCGGTTATGTAGAGCAGGGGAGAGGTGGTAAACCTGTTGGATGCAAGTGATTTTGACGCGTCGAGACGGGGTGTGTTTATTCCGGCAAGTGTGAGCATTGTGGGAAATACGGTTTCGGTTGGAGAGATGGTCTGCGAGCGGTTTTCGTAAAGATTGACGTATGCCGAATCACCGAACTGGCGGTTATATTCGCCGGACATCCACACGAGCATTGGAACATAGAGCTGATGGAAAGTGGGGGTGGGTGAGGCATGGAGGAATCGCTCGCGCGAGTCATCGAAAATATCCTCGCCATGGTCCGAAGTGTAGATCATTGCCGACGGAATCCCGCTACGATCGAGGCGTTGGGCAGCTTCGGCAAGGAAATTGTCAATATATAATATGGTGTTGTCAAAAGAATTGATAAGTTTGTCGCGATTACCGGTGTTGGCATCGGGGTAGTTGTCCGGGGTGAAGCCGGCAAACTCTTTCGGGTAACGGTCACGGTAGTTGAAGTGCGAGCCGTAGGTGTGCATGACAATAAATTTCTTGCGGTGCAGACTGTCGGCAAGCGCTTCGTCAAGAAGCGGGAGCAGTGAATGGTCCATAGCGTAGCGACCGAGACTGTCCTTTATGTAAACCTGACGGTCAGCTTCGTTGCAGAAATATTCGGTGTATGATCGGTTGCGGGTCTGATTAGAGAATAGATATGTGTGGTAGCCGGCTTCCTTGAATGCTGTGAAAATGCTTTTGTGACTACCTATTGAATCGAAATTCTCGGCTGTGAGTGAAGAGATTATCATTGGGACACTCTTGTGGGTTGTGTTAGACTGAGTGACAGCTTTGTCAAACACCACGAGAGAATCCAACATGCTCAGGTGCGGGTTAGTAGGGCGGTCATAACCTAACAATTGCCAGTTCTCGCCACGCGAAGTCTCGCCAATCACAAGCAGATAGACTTCAGGGATGTCTGTCGGTCGGGTATTGACGGCATTGTAACTGAATTCTGCTGATGTGTTGGGGTAATCGGCAACATCGATTGAGCGCTTGACGG
The DNA here is from genome assembly GCA_947177685.1 of uncultured Porphyromonadaceae bacterium. Lineage (GTDB taxonomy): Bacteria > Bacteroidota > Bacteroidia > Bacteroidales > Muribaculaceae > CAJUPY01. Next base: position 61,315 of record CAMWVE010000001.1, read on the forward strand.
CGCGACACATGTTGCCTATGACATTGACCGGAAATAGCTCGCGTGACATATTGTAGTGAGGCACAATCAGATAGGTGATGTCAAGAAGTGTGCACGATAGTAGTGTGGCAACCGTAGCCACCCGCCGGTAGCGACGAGCGAACAACGATGTCAGACGTTTTTTCTTGAATATCAGCACCACGGCAGTCACTAATGCCGGAACGTAAAGCACTACCACAACACAGATGGCAAACGCCAGATTGCCAAGCAGTTCCCCAACCTCGGTAGGATTGGTGGTTACAACATTGAGGAACATATCAACAGCTATCAGCGAGCCTCCATAGAGGTAAAGAAGCACAATCTGAAAGCCGGCGTAGATCATGAAGGGAAGCATCAGCAGCGTGGTTACACCGGTGCGACGCCAAAGGCTCATCAGCAGTGCGTAGACGCTCAGCGGGAGCAATATGTTTACGGCTCCGCTCCAAAACGACATCTCTTCAGTGATGCAAAGCGCAATATTGGGTACAATCAGCAGAAACGGCAGAGCTAAAGCAAGTATTACCGAGCCGGATATTTTTTTGTCAGAAAGCTTCATTGATGTTAAATACAATTCCTTTTTCGCCACGCCCGAACCCTACGTCGAGGCGCACGTTTATTCTGTTTTTGAATTCCCATCTGTAGCCTACTCCATAGTTGGGAAGAGTGTGGCTAAGTCGGAAACCGGAGAACTTGGGAAATACGTTGCCTGCGCCCACCCATGCCACCAATCCGTTGCGGCGCCAAACATGCTGACGGAGTTCCACCGTGGCGTCGACCTCACATTTGTCGTTGTAACGTCCGTCGTAATATCCTCTCAGACTGTTACTTGTGGTGATGGAGGGCATCATTGTCCACGGGGTGTTACCGTAGGTGAACATGGCGTGGAGCTGAGTGGCTATGACACCACCTTTCCACACCTGCCGATAGTAGTTGCCGGTGAGTTCGGTGCTTGAAAAGGCATAGTCATTCTTCAGGAAGCGGGGATAAAACCGCTGATGTATCTCCAGATTGATTCCGTTGTAGGCGTTTGAAATGTTGTCGCGTGTGTCGTAGCTCATGGCTACACCTATTCCATAGGTGCGGGTAGTCAGATGTTGCTGATTCCATAGCCACTCCCCGTCAGGGTTGAGATGCGTGCCTGAAATGAGGCAGAACTGCCCGGTAGGACCGAAGTAGAAATTGTCGCCGGCACGGATCATGAAATCGGCATCAAGCTTGAGCTGTTTGCGCCTGTACTCCGTTTCGTTGTCATCATTGCTGTTTGGAGTATAGCCCATTCCCCAGTAGTAGTTTGGCTGGGAGTAGAAATAAATCTTGTAGTTGATGCGGTAGCGTTCCAGCGGAAACAGGTGGTAGCCCTTGATGCCAAGCAGGTAATAACCGGTGGTTGACAGATCGCCGTAAAGTCCGACCATCGACATGGGGGTGATGGTATCGTTGAAATTATGCTTGTAGAGTCCGGCAGCCACCAATCCTATTCCGAATTTCGTTTCGCTGGAATAGTGAGGTCCGCCGAGTATGCTGAAGTCAAACTTCTTGTTAGGCTTCGGCTTGTTGGAATCCATGAAATATTTTATGACTCGTGAAACAAGTCCTTTATGAGGCGCTACTGTCACGGTGTCGGTGGGGGTTACGGCAATGCTGTCAGCATCTGCGGCAAATGTGACTGCAAACGCTAAGAACAATAGAAATGTCAGTACCCCTCTTTTCATAATCGGATAAATTTTGTGCAAAATTAGCGAATAATTTGGTTTTATTCTCCATTAAAGATAATTATGACCAACAGTAAGGCTTATTTTACCAATTTTTATTAACTTTGCCTAATGATTTATCCTGAATCTTTTGAACACAAGATAGGCTTTGATGCCATTCGTTACCGGCTGTCGGAACTGTGCAAGACTTCCACCGGAAGGCAGTTCGTCGGTGACATTTCGTTTTCATCGGATAGCCGTGTGGTGCTACCGAACCTGCATGCTGCCACCGAGATGTTGAAAATTGTGCAGCTGCCTGAAACCCTCATAATTCATGAATTGAAAGATGTCAATGAGTTCATCGGTGCCATTCGCGTTCCGGGCACTATGCTTTCACCGGCGGAATTGCTCGACCTGTACCGGATGCTTGTGGCAGTTGGTGAAACAATAGGGTTTTTCAGTAGCCGATCAACCGAAGAAGGTGTGTCGCCATATCCTGTTTTGAGCGAATTGATCAGCGGCTTTGACCCGTTGGAGGGAATGAAAAGGCTGATAGACAGAGTAATAGACCGTTATGGCAATGTAAAGGATAACGCTTCGCCGGAACTTGCATCCATCCGTAGGGAGATGTCGGCTTTGTCAGGTCGCATCAACTCCATCATGCGTAAGGTTATAGCCAAAGGTGTGGCTGAAGGGGTGCTGGAACCTGACACTAATCCGACGGTGCGCGATGGCAGGTTGGTTCTACCCGTGCAGCCAATGTACAAACGGCAGATTTCGGGTATAGTGCATGACGAGTCTGCGTCAGGCAAGACCTATTTCATTGAACCGGCTGAAATCGTGCAGACCAACAACCGCATCCGCGAGCTTCGGATGGATGAACGTCGAGAAATTGCCCGCATAATGATTATGGTGGCAGATGAGATACGCCCATTTGTAGAGACTGTCAGGACAGACTCTTACATTCTGGGCAGACTGGATGCCATCCATGCCAAGGCGATGTTTGCTCTTGAAGCTGACTGCACTATGCCTCACATAACGGAGAAGCCTGAACTGGAGTGGTATCATGCAGCGCATCCGGTTCTGGCACACTCGCTTAAAATGCAGAACAAGCAGATTGTACCACTTGATATAACCCTGACACCAGAGAAGCGCATACTCATTATTTCAGGTCCGAATGCCGGCGGTAAGTCAGTGTGTCTCAAAACCGTAGGTGTGGTTCAGTATATGCTTCAGTGCGGACTGCTGCCACCGGTCTACGAGAATTCCCACATGGGATTCTTCGATGACATATTCATTGACATTGGTGATGACCAGTCGCTGGAGGATGATCTTTCTACCTACAGCTCGCATCTGAAGAACATGAAATATTTCCTCTCAAAAGGTGGGGGAAAGTCGATTGTGCTGATCGATGAGTTCGGAGGAGGTACCGAGCCGCAGATAGGTGGAGCGATAGCACAAGCCATTTTGGGAGAGTTCAACCGCAACGGCATGTGGGGAGTGATAACCACACACTATCAGAATCTGAAGCATTTCGCAGAGGAAACGCCGGGGCTGGTCAATGGCTCCATGCTTTATGACCGCCACCTGATGCAGCCTATGTTCAAGTTGTCGATTGGTAATCCGGGCAGCTCGTTCGCTCTGGAAATAGCACGCAAGATTGGTCTGCCGTCGGCAATCCTTACCGAGGCGGAGCGGATTGTGGGCAGCGATTACATCAACTTGGACAAATATCTGCTTGACATTACGCGTGACAAACGCTATTGGGAAAACAAGCGAACCGAAATACACCGCAAGGAAAAACAGCTCCAGTCTGTCATAGACCGCTATCAGGAGGATGCTGACAAACTGCGCGAAAAAAGGCAGGAGATTATTTCTGATGCCCGCAAAGAGGCAGAAAAAATTCTCGCAGGCTCGAATGCCGCCATAGAACGTACGATTCACGACATAAAGAAAGCGCAGGCTGAGCGTCAGGCAACGCTTGATGCACGAAAAAAGTTTGAGGATGAAAAGCAGCAGCTTGCAGGAGAAGGTACGGCTGACCATCCGTTGCTGAAAAAAGTACCCGGCTCAAAAAAGAAAAAGAAAGAACGGCAGTCGGCAGCGCCTGTCAAGCATCAGATTTCGGTTGGTGACACGGTGCGTCTCGATGGCGAGGGAACGCCCGGAAAAGTGTTGGAAATCAGTGGGAAAAATGCTACTGTGGCTTTCGGATTGCTGAAAACAACGGTGAGCATCGAGCGTTTGGTTTACACGGAGAAGAAAATTCCGGGCAGTGGCGGCGGAGTGTCGTTTCTGGGTTCGTCGACCACCAATGCCATCCGTGAACGTCAGCTGAAGTTCAAGCAGGAAATCGATGTCAGAGGCATGCGTGCCGAGGAAGCGTTGCAGGCTGTCACATATTTTATTGACGATGCGGTTCAGTTTAATTCCGGAAGGGTAAGGATTCTGCACGGAACAGGCACAGGTGCGCTCAGGCAGTCAATCCGATCCTATCTCGCCACTATTCCCGGCGTGAGGTCATATCATGATGAAGATGTGCGATTCGGAGGTGCCGGCATAACGGTGGTGGAACTGAATTGACCTATTAATAAAAGAGACGATGTGGTTTCCACATCGTCTCTTTTATATTGGAGTTGGATTTGATTACATGTTCATGCCGCCGTCAACCTGAATGACCTGTCCGGTAACGTATGAAGCAAGGTCAGAAGCGAGGAAAGTAGCCACATCGGCAATATCTTCGGGTTTGCCACCACGGCGCAGAGGAATTTTCTTTTTCCATTCGTCACGCACTGCATCGGGGAGGGCAGCAGTCATGGCTGTTTCGATGAATCCGGGAGCGATGGCGTTTGCACGGATGCCACGGGGACCCATTTCCTGAGCTACGCTCTTGGCGAGAGCAATCATGCCGGCTTTTGAAGCTGCATAGTTAGCCTGACCTGCGTTGCCGTGAACACCAACTACTGACGCCATGTTGATGATGCTGCCTGAACGCTGGCTGAACATCACGGGGATTACGTTGCGTGTGAAGTTGAATGCACTCTTGAGATTGATGCCGATTACACGATCCCAGTCAGATTCGCTCATGCGGAGCAGCAGACCGTCCTTGGTGATACCTGCGTTGTTAACAAGAATGTCGATTGAACCGAATTCTTTCTTGATTTCAGCAACCACTTCTTTGGTGGCTTCGAAATTTGATGCGTCAGAAGCATAACCTTTGGCTTTAACACCGAAAGCTGCGATTTCAGCTTCTGTAGCTTTGCCGTTTTCGTCGATGACAATATCAGTGAATGCCACGTTGGCACCTTCCGATGCGAACTTCAGGGCGATTGCTTTGCCGATACCACGGGCTGCACCGGTGATAAGAGCTGTTTTTCCTTCAAGTAATTTCATAATGATAATTTATATGGTTTTCTTTTTGATGACGGTTAAAATAAATCTCGCAAGTTCATCCTTGAACCGCTCCTCCTTGTCGGGATTCATGTAAACCGCCTTGACAAGGGTGGGGAGGATGGATACAAGCGAGCGGGCTACCTCCGGATCGAATTCTCCTCGTTTGATACCTTCGGTGATTATGCTGTTAAGGATGATTGCCGAGCGCTGGTTTAACGTGGTGATAATACCACGCTTCTGAGTGGCACGGAAGTTGTTGTTGAGCCAGTTGATGAACGAATTGTGGTGCTTCTCCATCCTGCCGAGGGTATCGAAAACGGTGTCGATATATCGCTGGAGCTTTTCGGCAGAGCAGTCAGATGAATCGCGGATCTCTTCCAGAGAGGAAATGTAACGCTCACCCTCGCGCCTGATGACGGCATCGAAAATGTCGCCTTTGCTTTTGAAATAGGTGTAGAGCGTGCGCCGACCTTTGTCCGACGCATCAGCAATATCGCTCATGGTGGTGTTCTCGACTCCCTTAAGCAGGAATAACCGGTGTGCCACCTCTATTAATCTGTCTCTGGTTTTTAACACCTTGTTTTTTCTTTTCACTGCGAAATTATAAATTTTATTTTAAATATACAAATTTCGTGAACAAACGCGAGCTCGGCGGTATTGGGAAAAAGGGGTTTGGCGATGGCTGCAAACGATAGGTATGAGAATAAAAGATTGGGACGAGGACACAAATTTCATATCTTTTTGTTACCTTTGCAAAAGAATTAAACCCAAACAGTTTATTGTAATGACAAAAATAGGTTCAGTGATGACTCCGGCAGGTAAAAAGGCACTCCTGCTCGGCAGTGGAGAATTAGGTAAGGAAGTGGCAATAGAGCTTCAGCGCTTCGGTGTGGAAGTTGTGGCATGTGACAAATATGCCGGTGCGCCCGCAATGCAGGTGGCACATCGTCATCATGTTTTCAATATGCTTGACCCGCACAAGTTGCGTGAGATTATAGTCAGCGAGAAGCCTGACCATATCATTCCCGAAGTAGAGGCTATCGCCACCCCTATGCTGAAAAAACTGGAAGAAGAGGGCTACAATGTAACCCCTACGGCTACCGCAGCTTTGCTTACTATGAACCGTGAGGGAATCCGCCGTCTTGCCGCAGAGGAGTTAGGCTTGACCACATCGCCCTATATGTTTGCATCGAACCACGATGAGTTCATCGAGGCTGTGGAGAAAATAGGTATTCCTTGTGTGGTGAAACCTGTAATGAGTTCATCAGGTCACGGTCAGTCAACAATCAAGAGCGCTGACCAGATTGAAGAGGCATGGAAAGAAGCGCAGGAAGGTGGGCGTGCCGGTGCAGGTAAAGTTATTGTGGAGGGTTTCGTTGATTTCGACTATGAAATAACCCTGCTTACAGTTCGCTCTGTTTCGGGTACAACTTTCTGTGAGCCTATAGGTCACAAACAGGTAAACGGTGACTACCGCTTCTCATGGCAGCCTCAGCCCATGAGCGACAGGGCGCTTGAGGAAGCCAAGGAGTATGCCCGTAAAATCACTGATGCACTGGGTGGATATGGCATTTTTGGCGTGGAACTGTTCATCAAGGATAATCATGTAATATTTAGTGAAGTATCGCCCCGTCCGCATGACACCGGCATGGTAACGATGATTTCACAGGATTTGAGCGAGTTCAGTCTGCATGCCCGCGCTCTGCTTGGTCTGCCCGTACCGGCTATTGATTTCCGCAGTCCGTCGGCATCAATGGCAATCGTTGTGGAGGGTGATACCACCTGCATTGAAATGGATAATCTTGAAAAAGTGCTGGAGGAACCGGGTGTGGAGATTCGCATTTTCGGCAAGCCTGAAATCAAAGGTCACCGTAGGATGGGGGTAATTCTTGCTAAAGACAAGACGCCGGAAGATGCTCTCGCCAAAGCGAAACGTGCCTACGATAAGCTGCAGGTCAACGTGCTTTAAAGATAGTTACACATAAATAATAAAAGAGGGTGAGTCAAAATTAAATTTGGCTCACCCTCATAATTTTTTATAAAAAAACATCGCTGTTTTGTGGCTCATATTTCTGAAGGGTGGGACCCCTCACATCCTTCCGACGTACGAGATAACAAACAACTTCACCACTCTGTGGTTTTAATCCGATACCGGCTTAAATGATTGGAAGCTGTTGTCGCTGTAAAAGACCACAATGTTTGTTATGCGCTTGCCGGAGTCCGAAGGTGAATCGATCTCTCCTTTATCATTTGTCAGTGCCGAAAGGTCAAATTTGTCAAGCTGAGATATGTTTTCCGAGCCGAAAACATCAGAAATTGTATCTGTTTTTCTATTTGAATCAGAAATTTGTACTGAATTTTGAGGAACAGCGGTATTTGTAACAGGCTTTACTCCAGTATTATATGAGTTGAAATTGTCCGAAATTTCTTCATTTGAACCCTCTGAGAATTGCATATTTTCGTGGTTCATCATCTGTCCCTCGCCAAAAAGCAGCCACAGCACAGATAAAGAAGGGTAGGTGTCATGTATTTTTGAAATAATCTCATCGCTGATTTTTTTGTTTCTGCCATTAAGCAATTGAGAGAGAGTAGGTCGGGGGATACCGCATGTATCGGCAAACTGTGAATTGCTGATGTTCATGCTGTTCAGATAGGTTTTCAGGCGTGAAATTATGTCCATAATACTGTTTTATTTCTCAAATTTACGGGTGCAAATGTAAATAAAACAATTCAAATTTCAAAATTTTTAAATAAGAATTTTGATTTTTGAGCTGTTTCAAATTGCAAATTAGTAAAATTTACAATTTAAAATCGCTAAAAATTTTATATATAGTAAAGCTTTAATTAATGAATATTATTAATTGAAATACAGCGCATTGGCATTAAATTAACCGTAAGAAAAGTGGTAAAGCTTGGTTTGGGTATATATATTTAAATCGTTAATTCAATTATCTAAATCAACTATACATATATCAATAAATTACCGATATAGTTAAACAAACTTTAACGGTAAAATTTACAAAAAATCATCAAAATTAATGGGGTGTGATCGGGAATTTAGGGATTTACTATCGTACTGAGTTTATTTCTCAATGTTAACGGTATAGGTAAACCATGATTCTCCGATTAGAATCGTAGTCGGTAGCAGGTATTATAAATATTCAGGATTGTGTGAATATGTAAATTATTGAATTCCGGTTACCTTTAGCAGAAATACTTGAATTTTCGATATGAGGGAGAAACCCTTTGTTTGATTATATAACAATCAATTATATATATTTTGTTCAAATCAGATCAACTTTTTTATCCATAGCAGTGGTTCTATAGAGTACAATTCATCAGTGAACATGGAAATCAAGAAATCAAAGGTATCTGTCTGTTATAATAATGAAAATATTTGAATCGGGTTTGAGAAGTGATGGAATGGAGAAATTTAGAATAATGATGGAACGGAGAGAGTATGTAATAGTTTATAGGTTTTTCCTATAATCAATATTATGTTAAATAGCGGATCTACTTTTATAGTGATATTATTAGTTATACGATTATTTTTAAGTTTTGCCTTTTATTGATTATGGACATTTCGCTTCATTTTAGGACACCATAGCTGACACTTTTAGTAGTCCTGAAATAAATTGCCATTTGTAGCTTGAGATGTGGATAAGTGCAAATGATGTCACTCCACGGAGTGTCGATACAGTGATTGTCATTTATATGGATTTGTGTAATTTGCGGACACTCCACGGAGTGTCCCTACTAATTCAAGCTGACAACGATTAAGATGGATGGATTTGCCTCACTACGTTTTCTCGATGACCGATCAGTAGTTGGAGATTTGCGGACACTCCACGGAGTGCCCCTACTGAGATTCTCAATTATAGTTTTGGGGTGGTTCTATTCTTTACTACCGCAATTTATTTTATTGGGTTTATTTCTAAATGCGGAAATCATTGTCAGTTGCTCCAATTTATATAATATTAATGATTTAAAGTTGGTGGAATCAGAGGGATTTATTAACTTTACAATGTTAAACGGAACAGAGGTTTCGTCCCTCATAAACAGAATATAATACTTTAATTTAATATCAATATGCGTCTACTTACATTTGCAGCACTTTCGCTTTCAAGCGTAATCATTTCTTCAGCTGCCGAAAACAATTTTTCAAAGACTTCCGCTCCGGATGATGTAATCCTTCACGCATGGTCTTGGTCATTCAATACCATTGCTGATAACATGAAGGATATTGCTGAAGCCGGATATGATTTTGTTCAGACTTCGCCTGCCCAGACTTGTTTTGTAGGCGATAATGGAGGAATGGCATTATTCAGCCAGCCCGGTGATTCGGTGCAAGGCAAGTGGTATTACTATTATCAGCCTACTGACTGGAAAATAGGTAATTACATGCTCGGAAGCCGTGAGGATTTCAAGGCTATGTGTGACAGTGCCTATAAATATAATGTGAAAGTGCTGGTTGATGTGCTGCCTAATCACACAGCTATCGATCACACAGCGGTGCTTCCGTCGCTCGACAATGCTGTTGGTGGTCATGAAAATCTGTTCCATGCCAACGGATTCCACAATATCACCAAGTGGAACGACCGCTACGAATGTACTACGGGCATGATGGGCGGATTGCCTGACGTAAACACAGAAAATCCTGATTTTCAGTATTATTATCTTCAATATGTCAATGACCTTATTAATCTTGGTGCGCGAGGCTTCCGCTATGACACTGCCAAGCACATTGGTTTGCCTTCAGATCCTCTGGATGCCAAATCCTCAAGGAATAATTTCTGGCAGATTGCCACTGGTCGAGAGGGTGTAAAGGGTCTGTCGCTGCTTATGCCTGACTCACTCTTTATCTACGGTGAGGTTCTTCAGGACAAAAATGTCAAGGAGAAGGAATATGCTGAATACATTGGTCAGACGGCGAGTGCCTACGGACACAATCTGCGTGATGCCCTCAATGCCGGAACATTCAGTGACACTCAGTTGATTCCGTGGAATCATCCGGTTGATGCAGTCCATCTTGTCACTTGGGTGGAGTCACATGACACCTACTGCAACGCGCATGAATCAGCCGGCATGACCGACGACCAGATACGCATGGGTTGGGTATTCCTGACTTCACGCAAAGGTGGTACACCGCTGTTTTTCTCACGTCCGGCAGGAAGCACACGCGAGAACTACTGGGGTAATAACCGAATTGGCGAGCGTGGCAACGATGAGTTCAAACATCCTGAGGTGATAGCTGCCAATAAATTCCGTCATGCCATGGCTGGAGAGTCCGAGAAAATTGAGTCAGTAGAAAATGGAAAACTGGCTGTGATTAACCGTGGTGACAAAGGTGTTGCCATCATCAATTTCTCCGATTCTCCGGTGAAATCGTTCAAAGCTGCCACGTCGCTGCCTGACGGCACATATACCGATCATGTTCATGGCACTACATTTACAGTGAAAAAGGGCGAAATCAAGGGTAGTGTCTCTCCCCTAACCTCCTATATTATTTACTAATTAAAATGACTGATGAATAAGAGTATAGCTTCTTTTTGCACATATTTTTTTACTGCAAGCACCCTGATGATGTCAGCACCCGTACTTTCAGCGTTCAATAAGGTAGATGACAGCCTATTGGCAGCTTTGCCATCGTATAACGGCACTGACCTTGAGCTTGCGGTTAATGACAAAGGTACATTCTTCACCCTTTGGTCGCCTGAGGCACAGGCTGTTAAGGTGAATATCTATGACAGCAACAATGCTCCGGATGCATCGCGAGTGCTTGAAATGAGCAGAAGTGAAAATGGGACATGGCGCGTGTCTGTGCCTGAGAAACTTTATGGTAAATTCTACACATTTCAGGTGAAGTATGACGGTAAGTGGCTCAAGGAAACACCGGGCGTGTGGGCTAAGGCTGTGGGTGTTAACGGTCATCGTGCAGCCATAATCGATTTCAGCACAACCAATCCTGAGGGATGGTCAGCTGACAAGGGTCCCGAACTGAAGAATATCACCGATGCCGTCATATATGAGATGCACCATCGCGACTTCTCCGTTCACCCTTCAAGCGGCATTGTCAACAAAGGGAAATTCCTTGCGCTGACCGAGGATGAGACACGATCTACATTGGGTGATCCTACAGGCATCGACCACCTCAAGGAGTTAGGAATCACACATGTGCATATTCTTCCGTCGTATGATTACAATAGTGTAGATGAATCGAATCTACCCTCAAATCAGTATAACTGGGGATATGATCCTATCAATTATAATGCTCCTGAGGGTTCATACTCCACCAATCCGATGGATCCTGCAACCCGCATAAAGGAGATGAAGCAGATGGTGAAAGCGCTGCATGATGCCGGCATAGGTGTTGTGATGGATGTTGTTTATAACCACACCGGAGCCAATGATGACTCAAACTTCTCGCTCACAGCACCGAATTACTACTACCGCCATCGCACTGACGGCAGTTACAGCGATGCATCGGGATGTGGTAACGAAACTGCCTCAGACCGTCAGCAGATGCAGAATTTCATTGTTAACTCAGTGAAATACTGGGCTGATGAGTTTCACATCGATGGTTTCCGGTTTGACCTGATGGCAATTCATGACACTGAAACCATGAACAGGGTTGCACGAGAGCTTAAGGAAATCAATCCGTCGATATTTGTTTATGGCGAAGGTTGGACGGCAGGTGATTCTCCCCTACCCGTTGAACGCCGTGCGCTTAAGGAAAACGTGTCAGCTATGCCTGATGTAGCGGTTTTCAGTGATGATATCCGTGATGCTGTCAAAGGTCATTACAGCAACGCTGCTGACCGCGGCTTCGCCACCGGCAAACCGGGTAACGAGGAGACAATCAAGATTGGCATCGTGGCTTCTACCGCGCACCCGCAGGTAGATTACACCAAGGGAAACAACTCGAAGTTCGCATACGCATCCGCACCCACACAGATTATCAACTATGTGTCATGTCACGATGATCTGACACTGACCGACAAGCTCGCAAAATCTATGCCCGGAAGCAGTGAAGAACAGCGCCAGCGTGCTGCAAAACTGGCTCAGACAATAGTCTTTACATCGCAGGGTACACCGTTCATGTTCGCCGGTGAGGAGATTTTCCGTGACAAGAAAGGTGTGCATAATTCCTACAAATCACCTGACTCAATAAATGCCATTGACTGGACTCTCAAACACCGTAATGCCGAACTGTTCAACTACTATCAGCAGCTGATTAAATTGCGCAAGTCGCATCCGGCATTCCGCATGACCACTGCCGAGGATATAGCCCGTAATATCAAATTTGACAAAGTCAGTGAACCGAACCTTGTATCATACTCAATTCTCAACAATGCCAATGGCGATGAGTGGAAAGAAATCAAGATTATACTGAACGGATCAGATGAAGAACGGATGGTAAAATTACCTAAGGGAGAATGGGTAATAATTGCCTCGGATGGCAAAATAGATGTGGACGGAATGGGTCAGAGCAAAGGCGGCAACACAAAAATTGCACCTGTTTCTGCGTATATCGTTGCCCGAAAATAATATCTTATTGAAATATAATTTCAGACAATCGTTAAACCATAGCGTTTGGCGATTGTCTAATTTTTATAACCCCATAATATAATTAATCATGTCGAAATTCAAAGTCATTGTAGCTGCCGTCATCCTTGCGATTGGTATGATTGGACTCGGATTATGTATCCGCAGCGGAATAAATTCCATTTCACAGCAGTCGCGTACGGTGTCAGTCCGCGGTCTGGCAGAACGTGAGGTAAGTGCCAACAAAGTAACTTGGCCCATAGTCTACAAAATTGTAGGCAACGACCTGTCATCGCTCTACAACGAGATTCAGCGAAACAACAAATCAATCATTAAATATCTGACAGACAATGGCGTGAAGGAGTCGGAAATCAGTGTGAACGCACCTGAGATATATGACCGTTTGGCAGACCGTTACACATCAGTGGGTCGCTATGACGACAGATATAATGTGACCTCGGTGTTGGTTGTAGTATCTTCAGACGTGGATCGAATCCGTCAGCTTATTGCCAATCAGGGAGAACTGCTGAAAGAAGGAATTGTAGTTACGGATGGTGGCTATCAATATCAGGTTCAGTTTGAGTTCACCGATCTCAACCTTATTAAACCTGAAATGATTGCGCAGGCAACAGCCAACGCGCGCGAAGCAGGCGAACGGTTCGCTAAGGACTCAGAAAGTACTCTCGGTAAAATCAAAACAGCTGATCAGGGACAGTTCTCCATAACCGACCGTGACCCTAACACTCCGTTTATCAAGCGGATAAGAGTGGTGACACGCATTGATTTCTATTTGGAGGACTGATTCTCCACCCTACCCACTTCTTTCATTGAAGCGGTCCGAGAGCGCTCAGTTGAACAGTTTGACTATGTCGCTGAACGAGATTGTAGTTACCACGAGATTGCCGGAAGGCGTATAGGTGGGTGACGGCAGTCGGAAAAGCTCATTAACGAGGTGAGTCATTTCGTTAACTGACAGAGCTTTACCTGACGGGATTGCCGAAACAGCCGCTAAAGACAATGCGAGGGAGCGTGACAGGTCGTTTTCTGCCACTTCGCCCCCTTCGGCAACATGTTCAAGAATTTTCATCAGCGATTCAACAGGATTGTTATTCCCCAGAGTGGCAGGGATGCCGGTGATAGATCGGTTTTCTCCCTGCTGCTCAATTTCAAAACCAATATCCTTCAGATTATCGATTATGCTGTCAAGCAGAATTTCCTGTGCGGCGGTGAGTGTCAGCGGCTCAGGGAAAATCAACTGCTGTGAGTTGACCTTTCCGGTTGATATCGAGTCGATTATGCGGCTGAAAAGAATCAGCAGATGTGCCCTGTGCTGATCAATTAACATTAATCCTGACTGCGCCGGGGAAACAATATATTTATTATTTAGTTGGAACAGTTCGTGAGTCGATGATTCCATGACATCATCATTGCCGAACAGATGTGTTGACCGGCTCACCTCTGCGTCATCAAAATCTTTCATAGAATTGATGGCACTGCTGCGTATCACCTCCGCTGACGGCTCCAGGCGGCGTTCAAAACCCTCATAGAGTTTCTCCCAATCACCTGAAATATTGCCGAGCGCACGGTTCAGTGAGCTACCGCGAACCGACACACTCTTTGAAGGCGATGCCGGGGTCTGCGAAGCAAAAGGATTAAACGAAGTGTTTACTTTTACATCGTAATCAGCCTGAGAATCAGGGCTGAATGCCGGTATCTCCGGCGAATCATCGCGGTCGAAATCAATAGATGGCACAGCATTGAATTTGCCGAGAGCCTCCCGAACAGCCGCTACAAGAATCTGCCAGATGGGCTGCTCGTTTTCAAACTTTATTTCGTTTTTTGTGGGGTGGATATTGACATCAATTGTGGCAGGATCCACCGTGAAGTTCAGGAAGTAGTTTGGTTGCACGTCGGCAGCAATCAATTTGTCGTAGCATAGCATCACTGCCTTGTGGAAATATGGGTGGCGCATGTTGCGTCCGTTCACAAACAGATATTGCAGCGCTCCCCTTTTACGGGCGTTTTCAGGCAGACCCACGAATCCGGAAATCTTCACAAGAACGGTGTCGACCTCGATGGGGATAAGTTGTTTTTCAACAGTTTTACCGAATAACTGACCGATGCGCATTTTCAACGAGCCCCGCATTAGCTGGTGAACTACAGTGCCATTATGTGTCAGTTCAAAGTCGATTGATGGGTTGACCAATGCCAGACGTTCAAACTCATGCACGATATTGCTCAGTTCCACAGCATCTTTTTTCAAGAATTTGCGACGTGCCGGGACATTGAAAAAGAGGTTTTTGACCATCATGTTTGAGCCGCGCGATGCTGTGCAAGGCTCTTGAACCTCCACTTTTGATCCGCTGATAACTATGCGCGTTCCCAGAGATTCCTCCTCAGGTTTGGTGACAAGTTCCACCTGTGAAACAGCGCAGATCGATGCAAGCGCCTCGCCACGGAAACCCATGGTGTGGAGAGTGAAAAGGTCGTCAGCCACATTGATTTTTGAGGTGGAGTGACGTTCAAAAGCGAGTCGGGCATCAGTAGCCGACATGCCACAGCCGTTATCAACCACCTGTATCAGAGTGCGTCCGGCATCTTTTATTACAATCTTTACTGAGGTAGCTCCTGCATCGACAGCATTTTCCACAAGTTCCTTGACTACCGAGGCAGGTCGCTGAATAACCTCGCCGGCGGCAATCTGGTTCGCTACTGAATCAGGCAGAAGTTTGATTATGTCACTCATGGGTCAAACTAAAACTCTGAGGTGAAGTGGAATTTTATCTTCGGGAAGTCAGACTGAGCCATTTGCAGAACGTAGTTGGAGTCAGCGAGGAACACGTCACGTCCTTCGCGGTCAACTGCCATGAACTGATGCTTGCGCTTTTTGAAAGCTGCGAGAGCTTCAGGATCATCACTCTCAATCCAACATGCCTTGTAGAGCGAGATGGGTTCCCACCGACATTGCGCGCCATATTCATGAAGCAAACGATATTGAATAACTTCAAACTGGAGCTGACCCACGGTTCCGATGATTTTGCGACCGTTGAACTGATTGATGAACAACTGAGCAACACCTTCATCCATAAGCTGTTGTATGCCTTTTTCAAGTTGCTTCGACTTCATGGGGTCAGTGTTTTCGATATATTTGAACATTTCAGGCGAGAAGCTTGGCAATCCCTTGAAGTGCAGTTCCTCACCTTCAGTCAGTGTGTCACCGATTTTGAAATTGCCGGTGTCCGGAATACCGACAATGTCGCCCGGAAAAGCCTCGTCGACAATATTCTTTTTCTGAGCCATGAAAGCGGTGGGAGCGGCAAAACGCATCATCTTGCCTGAACGGATGTGCTTGTAGTTGGCGTTACGTTCGAATTTACCGGAGCATACCTTCACGAAGGCGATGCAGCTGCGGTGATTTGGATCCATATTTGCGTGAATCTTGAACACAAAACCGGTAAAATTCTCCTCCTCAGGCTTAATTTCGCGCTCTTCAGCATGAGTTGAGCGCGGTTCTGGTGCAATTTTCACAAAACAGTCAAGCAACTCCTTGACACCAAACGTGTTAAGTGCAGAGCCGAAAAATACGGGCGCCAATTTCCCTTCGAGGTAACGATTGACGTCGAATTCCGGGTATACACCTTCAATCAGTTCAAGATCCTCACGCAGCTTGGCAGCATCAGTTTCACCTACAAGTTCGTCGATACGAGAATCATTTATGTCACTGATTTCCACGCGCTCTGTAACTCGCTGTTTGTTAGGAGTAAACAGGTCAAGCGAGTGCTCATAAATATTATAAACACCTTTGAACTTCGCACCTATGTTGATGGGCCAGCTCAAGGGACGAACATTGATTTTCAGTTCCGCTTCAAGTTCGTCAAGGATTTCAAACGGGTCGCGACCCTCGCGGTCGAGTTTGTTCACGAAGATTATCACCGGAGTGTTGCGCATGCGGCACACCTCCATCAATTTGCGTGTCTGCATCTCTACACCTTTAGCTACATCGACCACGATAATTACTGAATCGACGGCTGTCAGTGTGCGATATGTGTCCTCAGCAAAATCCTGATGACCGGGGGTGTCGAGGATGTTGATTTTGTAATCGCCATAGTTAAAGCCCATTACCGAAGTGGCTACCGAAATACCGCGCTGTTTCTCAATTTCCATCCAGTCAGAAGTGGCGGTTTTCTTGATTTTGTTCGATTTGACAGCTCCGGCAATGTGTATGGCGCCACCGAACAGCAGGAGTTTCTCGGTGAGGGTGGTCTTACCTGCGTCAGGGTGCGAGATTATGGCGAAAGTGCGACGGCGGCTTATTTCATCTGTTAAATTTGACATGTCGTTTTCTTGTTTAGGGTTCGGGGGTTATGTCATCCATTTTTCCGATACATTCGGCAAGCGATTCCTCCCAGTGGGGGATTGCGACGCCGTAGGTGGCTTTGATGCGGTTACGGTCAAGCACACAATAATATGGTCGGGAAGCACCTTGGGGGAACTCATCCGACATGATAGGAGTGATCTTGACTTTAGTGTTACGGGTCAAACGAGCTATGGCTTTAGCGAAGTCATACCACGACGCAACGCCTTCGGATGTAAAATGATAAATACCTGAAACCCATTGATTTGACTTAATTATTTTGAGTATAGCTTTAGCGACATCACCGGCATAAGTGGGTGAACCGATCTGGTCACACACAACCTTTACCTCAGGCTGGCTATTGAAAAGCCGGAGCATGGTGCGGACAAAATTACGTCCGTAAGGAGAGTAAAGCCATGCCGTACGGATGATTATGCTCTCCGGTGCAAGTGCAATCAGGGCTGTCTCACCCTTGCGCTTGGTGGTGCCGTATTGCGAGATGGGGTTCACCTTGTCAGATTCGCGGTAAGGGCGGTGGGCTGTTCCGTCAAACACATAGTCGGTTGAGATGTGGATTACCTTTGCACCACCTGCATCGGCTGCCATTGCCACATTTTTAACTGCAATGAAATTCAGTGCCGAACACTCAAGTTTCTCATCCTCGGCGCGCTCCACATCAGTGTATGCGGCGCAGTTGATGATGTGGGTTATTTCGTTGTCAATCACGAAATTCTCCACAGCCTTCTGGTCGGTTATGTCAAGTTCTTGCTTGTCAGTATAGATAACGGAATCGGGCAGTTCTTTGTCGAAAAGCAGCTTCAGCTCTCTGCCGAGTTGCCCGTTGGCGCCGGTTACTAATATCTTCATATCAGGGGAACTTTTAATTCAAATTATATTTTTCAAGCAGTTTAGGATAGTCAGGTGACGACTTGAAATCAGACAGCCAGATGTTGATGGAGTCGCGCAACGGTTCTGAGCCGGGAGCGAGTACCCATCCCTGAAACTGATTGAATGAAATGGGAGTGGAAATGTCAAGGTCAGGATAGACGATCTTTATCTGACTTGCCTGACGCTGATTCATAACCACTTGTTTAATCTGACCCATTGATGTCATCATACCTAACTGCTCCGCTCCATAGCTATGATTGTCAATGACATGTATGGAGTCACCTATTTCATGTGCAAGATTACGCAGTCGGTCAGCGAATGGTGAGCCATGGGCAATCCAAACCGAGTCACCGGCGAGGATATGCTGGGAAAATTCAATTACGGAGTCAGTGCCGGGGGTGTGTCTGCGCACGAGCACCTGTTTGTCAAGGTAAACGGGGTCAGTAATCAGGAACTCCTCCTTTATGCGTGATGTGGCAGGAATGTCAGAAATCACTATGTCATAACGTCCCTCTTTCAGCGCATCGAAAGCCGCGGAGGGCGAACTGAATGCGGAAATCTGCAACGGACGGTTATGCTGTGCCGCAATGGTGCGGATCAAATCATAGTGAAATCCTGAAAGCGTGTCAAGGCGTGTGGAAATTCCAAGAGGCGACAGTTCAATCGCCACATTGATGGTGTCACCTTCAGCGCGTCGGTCATCGCCGGGTATTGATTCGTTGGAGCATTTTCGAAGCATGAACATGAGAATGATAACAACTGCCAATCCTATCAGATAGCCTGTTGCCGAACCTTTTTTCAATTGAAGTTTCTTCATGACACTTATCAGTTTGCGAAATCAACGGAAATGCCGAACTGCAGACGGCGCGGATTCAGCGGATAGTTGGGCATGGAGAAATAGTTGGAGCCTGTCATGCCCTGATTTATGTGGGTCATCATGATGTAGAAGCGTGTCTTGCTCAGTTTCATGTTGGCATAGAAATTCATGAACGGATAGTTTCCGCAGAGTTGGTCAGTCTGATTGTAGAACGACATTGTCGCCGGCTGGTACTGCACACTTTTGTAGCGGGTGTAATAATCACAGTCCAGTCCGAGCTGAACGTCAAGAACTCCGGCTACTTTGAACAGGAGGTAAAGATTGCTGTAGACCGTCAGCTTGGGGAGCGGTATGACGAGTTCGTCGGAAGTAGTCTGATAGGTAATGCGGTTATCCCAGTTAAGGATGCCGGCGCGAAGATGCTGCACGAGCTGTGCCGAGAAAATCTGCACCGAGCCACTGTGCTGAACCGGCAGACAATCACTGTTGAAATAGATGTGATTCTGCGCGTTTTCCACACCAATATCGAGCTTGGTTTTTGAAAACGGAATGTAAAGTGTTCCGCCCAATCTGAGGTTGCGCGTTTTGCCAAAATCGTTCTGCCATATAAAGTGGTTCGACAGATAGTTTTTCATCAGATAGGGAGCCTCGCGGTTCTCAAAATGACCGTAGCCCGACAGGTCGACCGTGTCGCCGAAAAGGGGAATATGTGTGTCAACCCTACCCTTGACCGAGACGTCACCTGCCACCGGACCAATCATGCCGAACTCCGCACGAGCATTGTAACGCAGAATAGAACCCTTAGTTTTTGTCAGTTCGCCACCAATCCATAGCAGTGACTGCGACACCTTGGGTTCAATGCCGGGGAATGGATTTTCAGTCAGTCCCTCAGGGCGCTCTGCCATTGATGTTATGGTGTCAGGTGTCTGACCATAGTGGCGCAACTGAAATTTGGCGTATGCTGACAAACCTGCTTTTGCATATTTGTTGAAGCCCTCCAACAGACTGACTCCCACTGAGTTGGTAAAAGTCCAGTAGTCGGTGTGGTCATTGGTTTCGGAAGTTGAGAGGTAGTGGTTTTTCCAGAAACTCATTTCGTCAGAAGCCGAACTGTTTTTAAACAGGTGTTTCGACCCTTCGTATGTGCTGTTCCAGAAAAAAGTTGTGACCGGAATGAAATGTTTGATTTCTGTGGTATCATTGACATACTCCGACTCATGAAAACCGAGCTTGTAACGGTGGTTCATGGTGAAATATTCACCTACGATTCTCGAATGCGATGCAGTCAGGCGTGTGGGGATTGTTTTCGGGATAATCGATGAGTTTCCACCCTGCAGCTGTGCCGGATCGGTGATATACAGTTCATCAGTGATACCGCCGTTCTCTTTGTTAAGCATGTTGTAGTGGAAGAAATATGCTTGAAACTCATACTTCTCACCTAAGTAGGAGCCTGAAGCTCCCCATGTCAAATCTTTAGTGTTCTGGTAGTTATAGCTTCCTTTTGAGTAAAGGTAGTCTGCAATTACGCCAACCTGAGCTCGAGGATTGATATTGCCTGAGAAAACCGTCTGGAGCCTGTCCTGAGCATTTTCCCTGCCTCCGCCGAAATTGTAAGAAAGCAGAGTCATGGGAATACGGGTATTGTAGAACTTTTCGGTTTGGGATGAGGGCATCCAAGCTGCAAGTGCATCGCGGAAAAAGAAATCGCTTTGCTGCGGGCGGTTGAAAAAGAGGAGGTTATAACCTTCGGACCCAAGGTTGCCGGTTGTGGCATAGGCATCAGAGACCTCCGACGGAATACTGTGATGATAGTAATTGAGCATCAGAGTATCAATCTCCGCAGGGACTTGTGCGCCTGTGGGCTGACTTACGGTCCATGCGTAGGATGGTGCCAGAACCGGCGATTTAGCCGCTGTTCTGATTGGAGTCAAAGCAAGCGCAACCAGCAGAATATATAATGTGTACCTTGTAAGATTCATGATGTGGTTTTGGAACTACAAAAGTACAATAATTTACTGAAATTACAAAATGAAGAGTACGGAACAGGGTCTAAAAACGAAACCGGGAAACGTTGCCGTCTCCCGGTATTTAGGAAAACATAAGTTTTCTCCTGATTTCGTAAGATTACTGACCGAGGTAAGCCCGGAGCAGACGGCTTTTAGAGCCTTTGAGGCGGCGGATAGCCTTCTCTTTGATCTGACGCACACGTTCGCGGGTGAGGTCGAATTTGGCGCCGATTTCTTCAAGTGTCATTTCCTGACAGCCGATGCCGAAGAACATTTTCAGGATGTCGCGTTCACGGTCAGTGAGTTGATGGAGCGCACGGTCCACCTCTTTTGATAAGGATTCCTGATTTAATGTTGAGTCAGCCATGGGAGAGTCGTCGTTGGTCAGAACATCGAGCAGTGAGTTATCCTCGCCTTCCACAAACGGAGCGTCAACGGAGATGTGACGTCCCGAAACCTTCAGGGTATCGGCAATTTTGTCAACCGGCACTTCCAACGCGTCAGCTAATTCCTCAGGTGAGGGGCGACGTTCGTTTTCCTGCTCGAATTTCGAGAGAGCTTTACCGATTTTGTTCAAGGAGCCGACCTGATTCAGTGGCAGGCGAACGATACGCGACTGTTCGGCAAGCGCCTGAAGAATGGATTGACGGATCCACCATACGGCATAGGAAATAAACTTGAAACCGCGGGTTTCATCGAACTTCTGTGCTGCCTTTATCAAGCCCAGATTTCCCTCGTTGATAAGGTCGGGCAGGCTTAAGCCCTGATTCTGGTACTGTTTAGCCACAGACACCACGAAACGGAGGTTTGCACGGGTAAGTTTGTCAAGTGCACGGTCTCCTTCGGGACCACCTTCACGGATTTTCTGTGCGAGTTCAACCTCCTCATCAACAGAGATTAACTCTTCACGACCTATTTCCTGAAGATATTTGTCAAGTGACGCGCTCTCGCGGTTAGTAATTGATTTGGTAATCTTTAGTTGTCTCATAGTGTATTACCCTAATTAGCGTGCAAAATTACAAAATTTTTCTCTTATAACAAAGTTAAATGGCAAATATATTTTGCAATTTGCTTTTTTTAAGCCTAATATTGGAGGTAAATAAATGGAACGAGGTCAGATGATCTGACTTGAATAATCACCAGAATTATCAGTGCGACAATGAGTGCCTGCACAGCGTATGGCACACGGCTGAAATGCTTCTGCGTCCACAGAAACCATGAGTGCGGGGTGAAGTGAAGTGCGTAACCCAGAATTATGGCAATTACAATAAGCAGGTAACCATCGAGGAATTGCGGAGCCACATCGGCATGGAAACTGAACAGTATCTGGTGTAACATCTCCTTGACTTTCTCCATTGATTCGGAACGGAAGAACATGAACCCGAACGCCATCAGGTTAAACGTGCAGAAAATGTTGAACAGTCTGCGGAGGAAGCCGGGTCGGTCGTCTTTGCCTATACCCAGAATGTTCTTATATATTTTGTGGAGGACCAGCAGAATACCGTTCCAGACACCCCAGATTATGTACATCAACGACGCGCCGTGCCACAGCCCCCCCAAAGCCATGGTGGTGATGAGGTTGGCATGTGATTGCCACTTCTTTTTCGTACGGCTTCCGCCTAACGGAATGTACAGGTAATCGCGCAACCATAACGACAGCGAGATGTGCCAGCGGCGCCAGAATTCCTGAGGACTCTGCGATTTGAACGGTGAGTTGAAGTTGTCCTTGAAGCGGAATCCGAGCAACAACGCCAGACCTATCGCCATATCGGAATAACCGGAAAAGTCACAGTAAAGCTGAAGGGTGAATCCGTAGATTCCCATAAGGTTTTCAAAGCCGGTGTAAAGCGAGGGGTTGTCGAAAATGCGGTCCACGAAATTGCCGCTAATGTAGTCCGCAATGATGACTTTTTTCACCAGACCGCAGATTATCAGAAAGAATCCTGATGAAATCATTTCCTGCGTGGCAGGTGCGGCTTTCTCAACCTGCGGCAACATATCCTTGGCGCGGACCACAGGTCCGGCAAGCAATGGCGGGAAGAATGTAAGATAAAATGTATAGTTAAGAAAATTAGTGCAAGGCTTCATTTCGCCACGGTAAATATCAACTATATAGCTGATTGAGCGAAACGTGAAGAACGAAATGCCGGCAGGGAGGATTATCTGCAGCGGGTCAAAATCGGAGCTTGTTATGGATGCGAAAGCCTCAAGCAGCAAGTTGAAATATTTGAAATAGACAAGCATGCCTACGTTCACGATGACATTGACAGCCACCATCGAACGGCGTGCGACATCACTTTTAGCTGCCCCCAACAGATTACCCAAGATAAAGTCAAACAGACAGACTCCCAACAGAATGAAACAACATTCAGCCGAGGATTTATAGTAAAAGTAAAGCGAGAACAGAATAACAAAAATCATTTTGATTTTCCTGTGTCCGCTGAGAAACTCGTAAACCAACAGGAATAGGACGAACAGCAGCAGGAACAGTCCGGTGTTGAACAGTAGCGGACTCTGTTTGTCGTAGAGGAGTATGTCGCGAAGAGATGTGATAAAATCGTTCATTTTCAGTTACTTGGGTTTAGTGCAGATTCGAGTGCGTTATAGAGCATATTGCCCTGAAGTTCATATCCGGTGAATGTGTTGTGGATTCTGTCGGTATTCATCAGTCCGTTATCAAGCCATTGAGTAGAGGCTCCGTTGCCACCGGCAACCTCATACCAGTCATAAACCGGAATAGAGTTGTTTTTTCCATATTTGACAATCACGTTACGCAGTCGTTTGACATTTTCATTGACTGAGTAACTCTTGGAGTAAACCGTGCTTCGGCGTCCTTTGCGGGTTTTACGGGCGGAAGTGCGTTGGGCACGTTGACATTCCATAGGGGTGACAAGCAGGAACTTAGCATCGGGATTGTTCTTGCGTAGGTCTCGAACCATGTAATCTATTTCTGAATAGAGCGCTTCGTCAGTAACCTTACCGAATGCCTCGTTTGTACCCAGACTGATTATGATAAGGTCCGGATCGAGCATGTTCACATCGCTTCCCATCGACATCAGCCGGTTATAGGCGGAATAAGTTGCTCCGTTGTTGCCTATTGCATGGTAGCGCACCCCACCCTTTTCATTTAAAAGTGAAACCCCGAAAATGGTAATAGACTCGAAGGTGCGCATCTGTAGCGTGACTGTGGTCTGGGGAGATGCAAGTGAAACCTCTGTCATGTAGTCCATTACCGAGTCATTGAAATTAACACGGACGTTGTCACCGTTGGTGATACGTTCAACTAACACACGCCCGTCGGAAAATATGGTCAATCCGTTAAACGGGTCACCCTCAGGGTTTTTCTTTACAACCGTGGAAAGGGTAATTGAAAACGCATTGGAATTTGGGGAGAAGCTGACACCGGTAAATCCCATGTCAGTCATCCAAGGAAGCTTGAGCAGTTTTGCCGAAGTGTAGCGGCTGTCAGTGGTAAAGATGTAGTTCCACGGCTCGTTTGTACCTGCAATTTTCAGCGGAGTGACAAGACCGCGACCGCCATCGCCGTAGCGTTGCTGCATTAACCTGCGGACACGGTCGGTGGCTACATCCGCCTGTATGTGTGAGTCACCGATATGTACAATGTTGACCGGAGTGGCGTCAGCCATGGCAAGTTTTATGCGCAGCTCGCTCCAGTCATCACCATTCATGTCTATGTGATTGGAGTCCGCCTTTATGAATTCATAATCAGGCAGTTCCGACAGTTGCGGTCCGGTTATGACGACCGTGCCCTCGCGGAGCTCCGACTGATTCTTATCTTCAGACCTGCCTGAACATGCAACCACAAGAAGCATGACCAGAGGGAAGCATACGAAAATTCGTTTAATCATTTAACAAATCATTTAAAGATAAAACAAATAACGAAGCCAATTGGTCACCTCCGGTGAATGATAAATGAATATAATCTTTGTTAACGTATCGTTTGTTTACCCAATCCACTACGGCATCCTCGCCACCCATGGCTTCACGAGTATCCCAGAACGCTACCCCCAGACGGTGAGCCATTTCTCGCTGTTGCTCCACCATGTAGGGCGCGGATTTCATAGAATGTACTTCCGCACCTATTTTTTCGCCACGGTCGCCAATACCCAGAACAAGGATGTCAGCGTTAGGATAAGCATCACGGATACGGCTGATAGCTTTCTCCATGGCGCGGGTGTAATATGCGTAGTTATTGTTGTCAGAGGTGAGCGCATTTATGCCATACTCAAGTATGATGAGGTCATAGTCTACAAAACGACGCATCTGACGGGCAAGTTCGGTGGAAATTTCAGAATGTTTTATGCCGGAATAGCCTCGGATTGACATGTTGTCAACCACAATGCCGTTGTTATCATTGAGATATAAACCCAAGGCAATCAGATCAGTGGAAGGAGTGGACATGGTTATCTCGCCGGTTTCTCCGGAAATTTTTTGTGACTGCACTTCCTCAGAAGGCTCAACGTCGTAAACCGTTGCGTTGCCTTCGGCGTCAGTGAATGTGACGGTAGTGGCGGAAGGTGCCACGAACAGAAATTCGGTGTTGTTCCACTGAGCTGCATGAGGCATTTTCTTTGAACCTGAAACCGTGGTTGTACCATTTCCCTTAGGGGTGTGATAGACGCCTGACAGGGTTTTGTATTGCTTGCCATCTTTGCGGAAATCATGTTTCTTCCACCCCGAACAGCTTTGGCGTATTGACTGCCGAAAGCCTGTAAGTTCGCTGCTGACAGGCAGATACCCTACCCCATGACCCCCATATTGTTCCTGAAGTTTCTCACGGATGTTTTGTGAGAAAATGTCACCTTCAATATATGAGTCGCCAAGAATTGCTATTCTGACCGGTCTCGAATCACGATGTGCCATGGCTGCGCGGAATCTGGCAAGATTGTTGCCTGAAAAATCCTCGATTTTCACAGGCTCTCCCTCGTTACGGACAGGGCGTTCAGGCACCGGTGCGGTATTGATTTCCGGATGCGGGTGTGATTCAACTGATTCACTTCCTTTTTTGACGGTTTCATCATGATGCACCTCTGTTGAATCGTTCATCAGATTCTCAAGGTCAGGGTCTACATAGGTGTCTGCGCCCTTCTGGGCAATATTTTCACTTGGAAACAGGTCGCTCCACAGTGAAAAATCCTTTAGTTTTCCGTTGCTGATGCTGTTGAGCGGTAACAACGACACCAACAACACAACCACAACGGCTATCAGAAGAATGGGAAATGCTTTTCCTTTATTCATAATTCGTTTATTATTAATGAGTTGCTTCTGCCAGATTTTTGCGCAGGATCATGGTTTTGTTCTCGGTTTCCTTCCACTCATCCTCCGCTACGGAGTGAGCTGTAACTCCTCCGCCGGCAAAAATGCAATATCCTGATTCAGTGAGTTTTATTGACCTTAAGTTTACGAAACACTTTAGTTTGGCAGCTGTTACATAACCCACATATCCGCCATAACATTCGCGCTGATGACTCTCAAGTTGTGAGATTTCCTCAATTGCTGTTCTGACCGGGAAACCGCTCAATGCGGGTGTGGGACTGAGCCGGTTCAGCAATTCCGGACAGTTATCTTCCTTTAGTGTGCCTGTGAACAGATCACAGATGTGACATACAGGCTTGAAACAAACATCCTCACATCGTTGCACCGTGAACTGAGCCCCAGCCGATGTCAGCACATCGCTGATGAAGCGGGCAACCATGTTCTGCTCGTCAATATTCTTGTCGTCCCACTGCGTATTTACGGTTTCGCGAGTTCCGGCAAGCGACATGGTGCTGAAGCAGCCCGTTTCCCTGTCGTAGTCCAGCAGAAGTTCAGGCGATGTGCCCAACCACAAACCGGTTTGCGGTATGTAGTAGAAGAATCGGAATGTTTCAGGGAACGAACTGAACTGGGTTTCAAGTAGTTGCATCAGGTCAATAGTTATGTTCTCCTCTGAAATAATGCGTGAGAAAACAGTTTTGCCACCCCTCTCCTTGAGGTGATCGATTAGCGCGGTGATTTTTTGCAGATAATCATCGCGTGTTGTGGAAGGGGTTTGCAACGGAGATTGACAAGGTTGCGCAGGATATTGGTCGGCATTTCCAAGGAAAGCGTCAGCATCGAGTTCCTCATAAATTCTTAAAGATCCATTGAAGCTGACATTCCATTTATTGATTATGAAAAAAGGTTTGCCGGGCAGTTCACCGTTAGGATTCGCAAAGAACTGATAGTCCTGAGAACCGGGAAAAGCGAACAGAGCAAACGGAATCTGACGGTGTGCCGCTTCAATGGCAGCTGTAAACTCTTTTGTCATAGGAGCCTCAATCAACTGTTTCACCGTAAAGGTCGTACTCGGTTGCATCAGTAATTCTGACGTTATAGAAACGCCCCTTTCTCAGCATACGGTCCTTTTTGGGTATGTAGACAACAGGGTCAACCTCAGGGGAGTCAAACTCGGTGCGACCTACATAATAATCATTTTCAGTCCCATCAATCAAAACTCTAACAATCTCTCCTATCTTCTTCTGGTTCAGCTGATAAGAAATTTCTGACTGAATGGTCATGAGTTCATCCAGACGCTTCTCCTTGACTTCCTGAGGAATATCATCTTTGAAATGCTTGGCACCGTAAGTATCTTCTTCCTCGCAGTAGGCAAAAGCACCCATGCGTTCAAATTTCATTCGCTTGACGAAATCCTTAAGTTCCTCGAATTCCTTGTCGCCTTCGCCGGGGAATCCCACCATCAAGGTTGTGCGCAGGTGTATTCCGGGTACTTTTTCGCGAATAGCGTTGATAAGTTCTTCTGTTTCAGCACCGGTAATGTGGCGGCGCATATTGTCGAGAACCTTGTCAGAGCTGTGTTGAAGCGCTATGTCAAGATATTTGCAAACATTGGGATAGCGGTTCATTACGTCAAGAATACCGAACGGGAACTGTGCCGGATAGGCATAATGAAGCCTGATCCACTCCACACCGGGAATCTGCGCCATAGCTTCAATCAGCTGAGGGAGCAGCATTTCGCCGTCAGCAAGATCGGTTCCGTAGCTCGACAAATCCTGTGCTATCACATTAAATTCCTTGACACCGCGCTCTACAAGAGAACGAACTTCTGCAAGAATCTCATCCATGGGGCGCGACTTGAAACGACCTGTAATCAGAGGTATGGCGCAGAAAGAGCAAAATCTGTTACAACCTTCCGCGATTTTTAGGTATGCAGAATATGGTCCGGTGGTAATCACTCGGTCGTAAGGTGTGGAACCGGGAGCCTGACGAGCGAGTGTCTTGATAATACCTTGCCAGTCAAATTTCCCGAACCAGCCGTCAACTTCAGGCATAAGCTCCGGCAACTGCTTACGGTATCTTTCTGAAAGGCAACCCATTACATACACAGAAGAAACCTTATTGAGCTTTTTCATTCTCAGTGCGTCAAGAATGACGTTGACCGATTCCTCCTTTGCGTCACCAATGAAGCCACAGGTGTTGATAATCACAGCTGTGCCACGCTTGATGCTTTTGGGGTTATGCTTGACCGAAAATCCGGCATCCTCCATCATCTTTATCAGACGTTCGGAATCCACCAGATTTTTTGAGCAACCTAATGAAATTATATTGATAAGTTTTTCTTGCATAAAGTGTTATTTCTTTATGTCCAGCAGTGATTCCACGAAGTCACGTTTATGGAACACCTGCAGATCACCGATTCCCTCGCCGAGTCCGATGTATTTAACCGGAATTTTGAACTGGTCGCTTATGCCTATGACTACGCCACCTCTTGCTGTACCGTCGAGTTTGGTGACTGCAAGCTGATTAACGCTTGTGGCAGCCACGAACTGTCGTGCCTGTTCAAAAGCATTCTGTCCGGTAGATCCGTCAAGTACCAAAAGGATGTCATGCGGAGCATCGGGAATAACCTTCTGCATTACACGCTTGATTTTAGAAAGCTCGTCCATCAGACCAATCTTGTTATGGAGTCGCCCGGCAGTGTCAATTATCACCACGTCTACTCCGTTAGCCACTGCCGATGAAAGAGTGTCGAAAGCCACGGCAGCAGGGTCGGCGCCGAGTTTTTGCTTTATTACCGGCACTCCGGCTCGTTCGCCCCATACTTCGAGTTGCTCAACAGCTGCCGCACGGAAAGTGTCGGCTGCACCGAGCATGACTTTGTTTCCGGCAGCCTTGAAGTTATAGGCGAGTTTACCGATGGTAGTCGTTTTTCCTACGCCGTTAACACCCACAACCATAATTACATGAGGTTTGTGTGATGGCGGAACCTGAAAATCATTTAAATCAGCGTCAGATTCATTTTCAGAGAGCATTGCCACAATCTCCTCATAAAGCAGATTGTTGAGTTCGGCAGTACCGACATATTTATCACGCTTAACGCGCTCCTTTATTCTGTCGAGAATCTTGAGGGTGGTTTCCACACCAACATCAGAAGTAAGGAAAATCTCTTCCAATTCGTCAAGGAAATCATCATCTATGGTTGATTTGCCTGCAATGGCACGGGTCAGTTTGCTGAAAAGACCCTCCTTGGTTCTCTCCAGTCCTTTGTCAAGAGTCTCTTTCTTTTTTTCTTTTGAGAAGAAATCAAAAAATCCCATATATAGTAAGAGTATTTGCTTGGTTTAATTTGCAAATTTAGCTATAATTTTTGGATTATTTGAACCTATATATGAAAATTTCAACTTATAATCCAATTTATTCAAATTTCCGCTCAAGCTGTTATCATGGATGGTACAATTTCCGCTTTCAACCGCTAAACATTGCGAAAAGCAAACAAATAACAATGGCTAAAAACAACGCGATACAATAGTCTTTAAGAAACATTTCCTGTCAGTTTCATCCCAACCCCGCGGATGCTTAAAATTCAAATAGAAAGGTGTGGGATTGTACTCTGCATACCCCTTTTAGTAGGCTTCTCGCATTGCCTTAGACAGTAGATATACAGCAACCCCACACCGATAAGCTATATAGATACCCCGCAGGGGTAAGTACATGCTGACGATGCAGGCGTTATCTGCTTTTATCTTACTATCTATCAGTGAATTTTGCGAGAATTTACTAAAAGAAGATAATTCAAATAACACCTTTTAAAGATGTAAAAGCCGACGCTACGGCTATATTTCAGGCTGCAAATGTAGTAATAAATTCCGAAAGACTTGTGATTGAGCGATAAAAATCCAATCTATTGCATCATTAGAGTGTGTCATAGAGAGCCACCTGAAGTGTTGTTATCTGAAGCGGCTTCAGAATAATACAAAAAGGCACAGAACCCGTGTTGGATTCTGTGCCTATGATTTATATTGTTCTATTATGCTCAGAGATTGTCCATGTCGGTGATTTCATCGAATCCTTCTGCATCGAACTCATCATCATTATAACCGTCTGAGCCATAAAACTCCTCGCCCAAATCCTCTACGGGGGGGATGACAGTTTTGGTGGTGGGAGTAATGTCAAGTTCCGAGAGGTCGGTCAGCTGCGCCGGAGGATTGCCCTTTGAAAGCGTGCACACCGGATCCTTGAGATTTCTGCGGGGAATGATCTCGTTCATTTCAATGAAGAAAGAGCGGTCAGAAATGTAATCAAAAGTAAAGAGCAGGCGTTGACCCTCATCATCAATGAAATCTTCCAGAACGGATTCGTCCATCAGATATGCATCCTGATCAGAGTCAGTTCCCATATCCTCAAGGGTTATCTCCTTCTCCTTTTCCCATCCTTTGTCACAGATGAAAAAAGAGCACATTTCGTTTTTGTCAAAACCGACTGAGTCACAGATGGCATTTTTCAGATCGAGGAAAGTAGCCGTGGTGTCAATTTGAATTTCCCGACGGAAATTGTCTACTTCATCTGATACGACACGAAAATTGAATATCATAGTTGTAATAAGTTTGTTTCTGTTGCGAATTTACAAATAAATCCAATATCTCACACCTAAAACTCAAAATATTTTTCAAAAATTTTGAGCCGGAATGAGTTTTGTGCTGTCACACAAGATGTTTGAACAATTCTTTTTCTATCTGCGGGGTGGCGACCATTACGGAATAATTGCGATTGTCGCGGAAGCTGCGGCACACGGCGCCCGCTTCGGTGGCTATAAGTTCGCCTGCTGCCACATCCCACTGATGCAGATCCATCTCCCAGTAAGCATCAAGGTATCCTGCAGCCACATAGCTCATGTCAAGAGCAGCCGAGCCGAGACGGCGCAGACCTCTGACCAAGGGGAGCACTCTTGCCACGTTGTCAAGATTGTTGTCGGGATTAACGTTTCGGTCAACAGGAAAGCCGGTCGACACCACCGCTTTATCAAGCGATGCGGTCGCCCGGCAATGTATAGGATTTCCATTGAGATAAGCTCCCATTCCTTTGACTGCATGGAACGTCTCGCCGAGATACGGAGCGTGAACCACACCAATGATGATTTCTCCATTTCGTTCAACAGCTATCGACACGCAGAACATGGGCAGACCGGAACTGAAATTGGCAGTACCGTCAAGCGGGTCTATGATCCAGCGGTATTCAGCGGCGTTCTTGCCATGATCTCCCGACTCTTCCGAGAGAATGGCATGGTCAGGGAAAGTGTCGTTAATCTGTCTGATCAGCAGTGCTTCAGATTCTTTATCTGCCTGAGTTACAACATCGTTTACGTTGAACTTGGTGTTGATGACGAGTTCAGGGCTACGGAAATAGCGCATCTGCACGGCACCAGCCTGACGTGCCCACGAAATAGCGGAAATGAGAATGTCGTCCATCATAATATTAGTTGCGGGACTTATCTCAAACAAGTCTCTTAACTATTTCTTGTGCGTTTCGCTGATAGGGAGCTGACGTTTGAAGATTTCGTTAAATGAGATGATTGTTTCGGTTCGTCCCAGATTTAGTGAGTGGAATTTTGAATGTATAATGTCATAAAGGTCCTTATTGTTTTTTGCGTAAACTTTTATTAACAAATCATACTGACCTGTCGTAAGGTGACATTCAACCACTTCGGGAATCATTTTGAGTTTTTCAAGCAGACTGTCAAAGGTCTGTGGATCTTTGACGAAAACTCCCAGATATGCACATGTGTCATAACCGATTGTCTCTGGAGAAATCAAGGTTTCAGAGCCTCTGATAACACCCATTTGCTGAAGTTTTGCCACGCGCTGATGAATAGCTGCGCCGGAAACACCTGTTTCACGAGCAACTTCAAGGTAGGGTTTACGAGCATTGTCGGAGAGGAGTTGAAGAATCTTAACGTCAAGAGCGTCCAATTCAGGTACCATACTTTGTATCTTTAAATTAATAGTTGTTACGTTAAACTTTTTTATTTCATGGTCAGAAAAATAAGATGCTTAAGCACTGATTTTACGTTCTGCTAACAAATCTTTTTCCGTCTTTCTATGATATTTATGTTGCAAAGATACACAACTTTTCGAG
The DNA here is from genome assembly GCA_947177685.1 of uncultured Porphyromonadaceae bacterium. Lineage (GTDB taxonomy): Bacteria > Bacteroidota > Bacteroidia > Bacteroidales > Muribaculaceae > CAJUPY01. The sequence continues at coordinate 93,439 of CAMWVE010000001.1, forward strand.
AAATACCAATTTTTTGGCAAAAAATATTGCAAATTTTTGAAAAATTGTAATCTTAATTTTTTAATTGCCTAAATTTGTCATACAGGAGGTGATTAATCTGTAACTTTTTTCTATCTAAATTATGTTAACGAGCTTTGGTGTGGCATCGTAATTCATAAAATATCATTAACTTTGTACACATAATAATATATAGGGATGTCAAATCACAATTTAACACATATCACAGTTACACCTGACGCCATAGGGTTGACCGATGAGGTCAAGGGACTTTATCTGGAATCATTTCCTGAAGAAGAGCGTCGTCCGTGGGAGAGTATCTGCGGGTTAATTGAATCGGGAGCACCATTTTTCAAATTTGTTATTGTCCGTTCAGATGCCGGTATTGCCGGGTTCTATACCCTATGGCGATTTCCGCAGGCTCTGTATGTGGAGCATTTCGCGGTAATGCGGTCATTGCGGGGCAACGGTTTTGGCTCAGAAATTCTGACTGAAATAAAGACTCAGGCAGGTGAACTGCCTGTTGTGGTAGAAGTGGAACCTGCGGAATCATCGTCAGAAGCAGTTTCGCGAATAAAATTTTATGAAAAAGCCGGTTTCACGGCGCTTTACGATTTCCAGTATGTTCAGCCACCGTACGCCAAAGGACTACCCGAGGTGCCGATGATGCTGATGACCACCTCGCCCCTACCCGATATTGAGCTATTTGTCATTCAACTCCACACACTTGTATATAATAAATGATAACGAACAGAATAATCGCAGCCACATTGCCACTTGCGTTGCTTTGCTTCGGATGTGGCACGCACTCAACCGGTAACGGATCTGACAAGCTCGACATCGTTGTAAGTATTCCGCCACAGAAATATCTTGTTGAATCAATTGGCGGAAAGTTTGTCAACGTGGAGTCCGTAATGACATCTGACGCCAACCCTGAATCGTTCGAGCCAACAGTAGCATCTATGCGCGCGATTTCAGAAGCCGATCTCTACATTCCTGTAGGTCTGCTTGACTTTGAGCAGCCGCTCGTTGCCAAGCTGCATGTTAACACCCCCGATCTTGAGATTGCCACACTGCTTGATGACATAACACTACTCTATGATACACATGGCGAATGTGAGCATCGCTGCGATGATGCAGACGGACACCATCACCATGGCGATGCAGCTGATCCACATGTGTGGAGTTCTGTCAGGAACATGCGCACGATGGCGCGTAATCTGACCGACCTGTTGATTGACAATGACTCGGTGCATGCCGAATATTATGTCGCACGGAGGGATTCAATGATAAACCGTCTGGATTCCATAGAAAATGTGTTGGCAGAAAGAATAGGCAACTCAGGGCAAACGAGTTTCATGGTATGGCATCCCTCGCTGAGTTATCTGGCTAACGACTACGGACTGAGTCAGATTGTAGTTGGAAGTCATGCGAAAGAACTCTCAGTCAAGCAGTTGCAGAAGCGTATCGATGAAGCTGCCACATCAGGAGTCAATCTGTTTTTCATTCAGCAGGAGTTTGATTCAAACCAAGCCTCCACGCTGAATGAGCATGTCAATGCCCGATTGGTGGAGTTGAACACAATGAACGGTGACTGGGAGTCAGAAATCAAGAAAATTGCCGATGGATTTGCAGGAGAGAAAAATAATTGAGATCGACGGATTGTCGATGCGTCGCGACAAGCGTCAGATTCTCACCGACGTTAACCTGACGGTGAACAAGGGCGATTTCATTGCCATAACCGGACCTAACGGAGGTGGTAAGACCACACTTTTACGCCTGATACTCAAACTTTTGCAGCCAACACAAGGAAGTGTGACTTATTATCGTGACGGTGTGGTGACAAAAAAGCTGCACATAGGTTATCTGCCTCAGAAAAATGCCATTGACTCCCATTTCCCCATAACGTTGGAGGAGGTTGTCCGCTCAGGACTGTTGTCTACAAAATCGCTTTCATCAGCCGAACGCGACAAACTGGTTGAAAAGATCCTCGACACCATAAGGCTGACATCGCACCGGAATCAACCGATAGGCGAACTATCGGGAGGTCAGCTGCAACGCGGATTGCTCGGTCGTGCCATAATAAGCTCGCCCGATCTGTTGGTGCTTGACGAACCGCTGAGCTACATCGACAAGCAGTTTGAGAAAGAAATATATGAGATAATTGCACGTCAGGCAGCACATTCCACCATTATTCTTGTTTCACATGAAATGACCACGATTGCCGGTATGGCATCGCGACACTTCATCGTGGACCGGAAAATTCACGAATGTTCAGCCGCGCATCATTTTGCTGCGATAAGCTGTGAATCCTGATTATCCATGAGGCTTCTGCTATACATTACGATACTGATGGTGATAACCGGTTGCTCACTGACCGAATCACATGCCAGCCGTGAGCTTGACAAGGCTGAGGCACTGTTGCTTACCAATCCTTCGGCTGCAATGGCACAGTTAAACCGTTATGATGTAGCTGAATTCAAGGACTCCGCTACCATGGCGCGGTGGGCACTGCTCTATTCCGAAGCCCTTGTCGCTAACCGTTATTCAGCGCCGAATGACACCATAGTGAACATAGCCTTGGACTATTATGGAGTCCATGATCCTGAGGGTGATTTCATCAGGGCATCTCAACTGAAGGAGATTCTTAATTCTTCAGGTAATGCCGATGAACTTGCAGAAGCGCTCTATGTGCAGAAAGAGAAAGAATTCTATTTATATGAGGAGCGGGCAATACGACAGAAAATAATGCTTGCGGGCATCATTTTGCTGTTGCTTGCGTTTGTGGTAATTCTTTGGCTGCGTCAGCGTGTCAGGTTGCAGACCGCACGTAATGAGATGCTGATGTCGGAGGCATCGGAGTTGAAATCACGCATTGATGCAAGTCGCGGCGATGTAGGACGACTTGAAACCAAGCTGCACGGACTGCTCGAAAACCGCTTCGCACTGATTGACTCGCTGTGTCAGACCTATTATGAGACTCAGGGCACAAAAACCGATAAAAAGGCGATTGTGGAAAAGGTCAGAAAAGAAATAGAAGCCGTCAGGACCGATTCATTCCCTGTTATGGAAAAAGCAGTCAATGACTGCCGTGACAATCTGCTTGTAAAAGCCAAAGAAATTTATCCTGAAATCAAACCTGAGGATTACCGTCTGCTTGTTTATCTGTCAGGCGGACTTTCAACCCGCACCATCTGCCTTCTTCTCGATGAGTCAGTCGATGTGATATACAAGCGGAAATCAAGATTGAAGGCACGGCTGAAAGAGAGGGAAGCGGCGGTTTCACCCATGATTATGGAGGTTTTCTGACGTTGATTTTGGTGTGGTCAGACTTTTCATGCATGTTAAATTATAATCCTTTGATTTAAAGCAGTTTATAAATATCGCGGTCAGACTATTTATTTGGAAAATCTGACCTCATGTGATTAATTTTGCATCAAAATTCATCAAAATTTATTCACATGAAAATCAGAATAATAACATCGTTATTGACTGCAGCTCTCGGCTTTTCTGCAGGTGTTGCACAGAATCATGAACAGACTGACTCTCTGGCTCGAGAGTTACAGGAAGTTGTTGTAACAGCAAATCAGCCATCGGTCAAACTTGTCGGCTCTACAATAGTGTCAACAATCTCAGGTTCACCGTTGGCTGAACTGGGTAATGCTCTCGACGTATTGGCACAACTTCCTATGATTAAGGTAGAAGATAGCGCGGTAAGTGTCATTGGCAAGAATAATGTTGAAATATACATCGACGGTCACCCGATGCGTGACGATCAGGAATTACAGCAATTGCTTTCTTCAAATCTGAGAAAGGTTGAACTGGACATGGCTCCCGGTGCCGAGTATCAAAGCACTGTAGGGGCAGTCCTGAGAATTACAACAAAGCGTAATATTGTAAAAGGACTGTCAATCACCGATCAATTGCAACTGCAACGTCGGCGCAAATGGTCAGTAATGGATAATCTCGGTCTGAGCTATCACTCCGGAAAATGGGAACTTTTTGTCAACGGCACTGTAAATCACAACAATTCCATTGCCAAAGGCTTCACTACTAACAGTCTGATATATGACGGTAAGCCTACCGTGGTCGGGGCATCGCAACATAACGCCTACCCTACAACCGTGGGGGTGATAAAAGCCGGATTCAACTTCAACAGTGGAAACCGGTCAGTGGGCGCATACTACCGCTATAACCCCGAAAAAGGCGATTTCACGAACACCGGGGTCGAATGGCTCGATGATAACCCGGCAATCGCCCGCGTAATTGATAAAAGGATACGCGGATGCAGTCATTTAGCCTCGTTGTACTATGAAAACCGTTTCGCCGACAATTACCAGCTGCATTTCGACGGTGATTTCCGCAGTTCCTCATCACATGGCGGAGTCGCAACCACTTATCCTGAGTCATCACAGCCCGATGTTTGTTCCGATGATAAAAAAGAATCAACACTCTGGGCTGGAAAATTATATATGAAATTCCCTTTATTCACAGGCGATTTCACTGTTGGCACGCAGGACAGCTACACACATACCAGTCTGGATTACACAATGTTAACAAGCCCCATAGTTGATTACATCCCTTCATCATTAAGCGATTCCCGTCAGACATCGGCATCGGTTTTCGCTTCGTGGAAACGGACGTTCGGCATGTTCAGCCTGTCAGCCGGAGCCCGTTATGAGTATATCAATTATGATTTTCGTATCAACGGAAAGCGCGACGAGGATGTCAGCCGACGTGACCATACGCTTACCCCTGACATATCGCTCAGTTATAGCTTCAATAATCAAGCCCAAATCAACTTAAGCTATAAGATGGCTACGGTGAAACCGCCATATTCACAACTCACCGGAGCATTGAACTATGTGGGTATGCACGAGATTGAAGGTGGTAATCCGGCTCTGCATGACGAGCGCATGCACGACCTGCATCTCTCTGCCATCTGGAAAGGGTTCATGTTGCAGAGTGATCTTGTGCGAAGTCTTGATACTTATGCCTATGTGAAAGAACTATATCCTGCCGATGACCTTCAGTTGCTCATGCATCCCGTCAACATCAACGTTACGGCACTGAGCATGTATCTGATATGGAGCAAGCCTGTGAAATGTTGGACTCCTGACGTTACTGCCGGCGTTTATCGTCAGTGGCTCAGGCTCGGAAGCAACAGTTATGACAAACCGATTTTTTCATATTATTTCGACAATACATTCTCACTGCCCCATAACTGGCTGATAACTGCTAATATAAGCGGACGCACTGAAGGAGATATGCACACAAACCGCTTCGGGTCAACCTTGTTTACCATGGATGCGTCGATAGGCAAAACGTTTCTTGACCGTTCGCTGACACTCCGGTTGGCAGCTACCGACATTTTCAACACCTCAAACAATGACTGGACCATGAATACCAATGGAATATTTGTTGACAAGCACCAGAGTTATGACCGTCGTGGCATATCTTTGAGAATAATCTATAACTTTCAGCCTCGCAAAAGCGCATATAAAGGTGCGTCAGCATCAGAATCGGAAATGAACAGATTGTAACAGCTTCATACTATTTTTCCTGACGTCGGGGCGAGTCAAATTAGTTTTGATATGCCCCGACTCTTCTTTATCCGGTCATGAGAATTTTTTCCTTGCAAAACCGGCAGAAATTTTGTAATTTTGTGGGAATATTAGCTTGTTACAGCCCTTTTGGCACTACATGCAACACATATTAATACCTACTACATTCTGCCATGTCCGAAGAAATCCAATACGATCTGCCCATAAACAGCGCTTCAAATCAACAAGTCTCCTACGATGAGAGCAATATCCAGACTCTGAAATGGAATGTGCATATTCGCAGGCGTCCCGGTATGTATATCGGTAAGTTAGGCGATGGCACCAACAGCGACGATGGTGTCTATGTGCTTATCAAAGAGGTGCTTGACAACTCTATCGACGAGTTTATGATGGGCAATGGCAAGCAGATTGACATAAAGGTGTCTGAAACCACCGTGACTGTCAGGGACTTCGGTCGTGGCATCCCTTTAGGAAAAGTGGTCGATGTGGCTTCAATACCCAATACAGGAGGCAAATATGACTCCAAGGCATTCAAGAAATCAGTGGGTCTTAACGGCGTTGGTCTTAAGGCGGTCAATGCACTCTCAAGTGATTTCATTATATGCTCATATCGCGACGGAATGATGGTGAAGGCGGTATTTTCAGCCGGCGAACTGCTGGAATGTACCGAGCCTGTTCCAAGCGATGAACCTAACGGCACCTTCGTACAGTTCACCCCTGATAACACCATCTTCCCTGCTTACCGATTGCTGGATGAGTTCATCATTCCTTTGTTGAAGAACTATACGTATCTCAATACCGGTCTTACAATAATCTATAACGGTCAGAAATTTTTCTCGCGTGGAGGGTTGGAGGATCTGCTCAAGGAGTACATGAGCAATCCCCCGCTCTATCCACCTATTCATCTGATTGGCGAAGATATTGATGTGGTCATAACCCATGACAATCACTACGGCGAAGAATACTACTCGTTTGTCAACGGACAGCACACCACGCAGGGCGGCACTCACCTTGCGGCGTTCAAGGAGGCTGTTGCCCGTACTTTGAAAGATTTCTTCGGCAAGAATTTTGAATATTCTGACATCCGTAACGGCATGGTTGCCGCCATAGCTATCAAGGTGCAGGAACCGGTGTTCGAGTCGCAGACAAAAATCAAACTCGGATCGAAGGATATGTCGAAAGATGGTCCATCGGTCAACAAGTTCATCGGAGACTTCCTGAAGAAAGAGCTTGACAACTATCTTCACAAGAACAAAGATATTACCGAAATAATCCTCAAACGTATTCAGGAAAGTGAACGTGACCGGAAAGCGATGGCGACAGTGACAAAACAGTCGCGTGAACGTGCAAAAAAACTTGCCATTCACAACCGCAAGTTGCTGGATTGCCGTATCCACTTTAGTGACCCCAAAGGTGACCCTGATTTGAAAAATGCTTCATCTATTTTCATCACCGAGGGTGAATCGGCATCAGGTACTATAACAAAAATCCGTAACGTCAACACTCAGGCTGTGTTCTCGCTCCGTGGTAAGCCGCTGAATACCTTTGAGCTACCACTTGTGGAGGTTTACAAAAACGAGGAGTTCGCTCTGCTGCGTGCTGCGCTCAACATTGAGGAATCACTTGATGACTTGCGTTACAATAAGGTTATCATAGCCACTGATGCCGATGTCGACGGCATGCACATACGCCTGCTTCTCCTTACATATTTCCTGCAATTCTGCCCGGACCTTGTCAAAAACGGGCATGTCTATATCCTTCAGACTCCTCTTTTCCGTGTCCGCAGTAAAAAAATAGCGCGCCGTCAGGGTAAGAATGCCGTGAAGAAAGGGATTCCTGACGAAACATATTATTGCTACACGGATGAGGAACGCATAACTGCCATTGAACGTCTGGGAGTGAATGCTGAAATCACACGATTCAAAGGTCTTGGTGAAATTTCGCATGAGGAGTTCGCCGAATTTATCGGACCGAACATGCGTGCCGACAGGGTTTCGCTCCGGAAAGAAGATGAGCCCAAGCAGTTGCTTGAGTTTTACATGGGGAAAAATACTCCAGTACGTCAGAACTTTATCATTGAGAATATGGTTGTTGAAGATGACACCGAAATCAGTTATGTAACCAAAAACGATTTGGAAAATGTCTGAAATTGCGCTATTTCCCGGCTCATTTGATCCGTTTACCATAGGTCATCTCTCGGTGGTGGAACGTTCCGCGCCACTGTTCGACCGAATAATTGTCGCCGTTGGAGTCAACAGCTCAAAGAGCAACTCCGCCGATGTCGCTGAAAGGCTCAGTGCCATCAGCAAGGCGGTCAGACACCTTGAAAATGTAGAGGTTACATCCTACTCCGGTCTGACAGTAGACGCCTGTAAAAACTTTGGTGCCCGATATATGCTGCGTGGCGTCAGGAGTGTGGCTGATTTTGAATATGAACGCAATCTTGCCGACATAAACCGCCGAATTGCCGGCATTGAAACCATACTGCTTTTCTCCTTGCCGGAACATGCAGCCATCAGCTCCTCGGTAGTGAGGGAACTCGACAGCTTCGGCTATGATACTTCATCGTTTATACCCTGAATTTTATTGATATGAAAAGATTACTATACATTATTATATTAACAGTCATCGCAGCCCCATTTTCCCGCTCCGATGAGAACCAGATGCGGAAGCTCGTGATGGTACAACGCATTATTGAAAATTTCTATGTCGACAGTGTCGATTCGGAGAAAGTGACCGAAGAGGGAATTCGTGCCATGCTGCACACACTTGACCCCCACTCGCTTTATTCCGACAAAGAAGAAACCAAAGAACTCACCACACCCCTGAACGGTAATTTTTCGGGCATAGGAATACAGTTCAACATGCTTAATGACACATTATATATATTACAGACCATTCCGGGCGGTCCTTCGGAAAAAGTGGGCATTCTTGCCGGCGACCGTATCCTTGCCGCAGGTGATTCCATAATTTCAGGTGTGAAACGCAAGAATAATTCGGTGATAAATATTTTGCGTGGACCAAAAGGCACGGAGATTGACTTGAAAATCAAACGCAAGAACGTGGCAGATCCAATCATTTTCCGCGTTAAACGTGATGATATACCCGTTTACAGTGTCGATGCTTCGTTCATGATCAACGACTCCACAGGTTTTATCCGCCTCACCCGTTTCAGTGAGTCAACTGATAAGGAGATGAAGCAAGCTATTTCCAAACTGAAACGCAACGGAATGAAAAACCTAATCCTTGACCTTGAAGGTAACGGAGGTGGTTATCTTAATGCTGCGGTCGATGTGGCAAGCCAATTCCTAAATAAAGGTGACAACGTGGTTTCTACGAAATCAGTTTACCGCCACAGGGATAACCAGCTTGACGCTTCGGGAAATCCGCTCATGCCGGATGGCAGACTGGTTATAATGGTTGACCAGTATTCAGCATCGGCAGCGGAAATCCTTGCCGGTGCCATTCAGGATCATGACCGCGGTGTAATTGTAGGTCGCCGCACTTTCGGCAAAGGACTCGTACAACAGCCCTTCCCCCTGCCTGACGGCTCAATGGTCCGCTTGACAATCAGCCGCTACTACACTCCTTCGGGACGTCTGATTCAGAAACCCTACACCAAAGGAGATTCCGAAGACTATGAAATGGATATCTACAACCGAATTAAGTCAGGAGAACTGTCATCGGCAGACTCGGTGAAATTCGATGAATCGCTAAAGACTTACACCCTGCGTAACCATCGCACGGTCTATGGCGGTGGCGGAATCATGCCTGACCGCTTCGTCGCAATTGACACGACATCGTTCTCGCCATACTATCGCGACCTCGTTGCAAAAGGTGTGCTCAATAAATTTGCCATAACCTATGTCGACGAACATCGCAAGGAACTACTCAAGCAATATCCCGATGAAAAGAAATTCATAGAAAAATTCATCGTGACGGATTCCATGCTTCAGGAATTTACAGAACTTGGAAATCAGAGCGAAGTCCAATACTCCGAAGAAGGGTTCGCTACAAGTCATGAACTTATCGTCACCGTCATCAAAGCACTCATAGCCCGTGACCTTTTCGAAACCGGTTCATATTACCATGTAGCAAATCCGCTGAACCCTATTTACAACGAGGCTCTTGACATAATTTCTCACCCGCAAACCTACAACGAACTGCTCAGCGGACAAAAAAATCAGTCCCATTAGAGCCAAAATCAGCATAAATACAACTATTTCATAAAAAATTACATTGAAAATACTGATTAATTGAAAAAAAATTACGATATTTGCACTGCAAAAAATCAGACAACTGTTTATTAGTTACGATTTTAATAAATTATTAACAAGAAAATATTTTAATAATACATTAAATAAAGATATAAAATGACTAAAGCAGAAATCGTTAACGAAATCTCAAAAACTAAAGGTCTCCCCAAAGACATGGTTCTCCAGACCGTAGAAGCGTTCATGGAAGTAGTGAAAGACTCTTTAGCTAATGGTGAAAATGTTTATCTTCGTGGTTTTGGCAGCTTTATTCTCAAAACACGTTCTGAAAAAACAGCCCGCAACATTTCAAAAAACACCACTATCATCATTCCTGAACACCGTATCCCCGCATTCAAACCCGCCGATACATTCAAAGAACAGGTTCGCTGATATCAAAAACTCCTCTCTCAACCCACTATTGAATACCCTATTTATTAACTAATTAATTCTGACCCATTATGCCCAGCGGAAAGAAACGTAAAGGCCACAAAATGGCAACTCACAAGCGTAAAAAACGCCTTCGCAAAAATCGTCATAAGAAAAAGTAATTTCTAACCTGACGCTTATCGCTATACAAGGACAAACTTCTGAAGCGGCGCCGCGTTTCGCTCTCCGCTCAAAGTTTGTTCTTCGCGTTTTGTAAACCCAATCAACCAATTTACCCATTATCCAATCATGAGAAGTGAACTAATTGTCGACGTTCAAAAAAATGAGGTCTCCATTGCACTGCTTGAAGACTCACGACTCGTTTCGCTTCAAAAAGAATCGCGAAACCTCGCCTATGCCGTCGGCGACATCTACCTCGCAAAAGTAAAAAAACTTATGCCGGGGTTGAACGCTGCCTTTGTCAACGTAGGCTACGAAAAGGACGCATTCCTTCATTATCTGGATTTGGGCTCTCGATTTGAATCCTACTCAGCTTTTGTCAATGAACTGCTCACCGACAAGAAAAAGCTGCCTCAGCTCTCCAAAATCAAACTATTACCCGAAATCGACAAACACGGCACAATTGCCGACAGACTTTCTCCCGGACAGGAACTCCTCGTGCAGATAGTCAAAGAACCTATCTCCTCAAAAGGTCCAAGACTCACAACAGAAATCTCATTCACAGGTCGATTTCTCGTTCTGATTCCTTTCTGTGATAAAATCTCAATCTCAACAAAAATAAAATCCACCGAAGAAAAAAGGCGACTCAAACAACTCATTGATTCCATACGTCCCAAAAACTTCGGTGTAATCATTCGCACATCAGCAGAAGGAAAACGCGTGGCAGAACTCAACAACGAAATGAAAACACTCATTAACTGTTGGGAAACCACCATAGCTAAAGCACAGAAAGCCGCTGTCCCCTCACTCATTTTTGAAGAAGAAAGCCGCATTGTAGGAGTTCTGCGTGACATATTCAGTCCCTCCTTCGAGGATATCCATGTCAACGATCCGGAAATAAAGGATCAGATTGACAAATATGTATCACTAATTGCCCCTGACCGAAAAGATATTGTCAAACTATATGATGGCGACCAGCCCATTTTTGACAAATTCAACATCACAAAACAGATAAAATCATCATTCGGCAAAACCGTATCGTTCAAATCCGGCTCCTACATAATCATTGAACACACCGAAGCGCTCCACGTCATTGACGTAAACTCCGGAAACCGTGCCAAAGCAACAAACGATCAGGAAAGCAATGCTCTCGAAGTAAACCTGCGCGCCGCTGATGAAATAGCACGCCAACTGCGTCTGCGCGACATGGGCGGCATCATTGTCATAGACTTCATCGACATGAACAAAGCAGAGCACCGTCAGGCACTCTACGACCACATGCGTGAAATAATGGCAAACGACCGTGCCCGACACAACATACTGCCACTTAGCAAGTTCGGGCTTATGCAGATAACCCGTCAGAGAGTACGCCCCGCCCTTGACATTGTCACAACCGAAACCTGCCCGTCATGCTACGGCAAAGGTGAAGTACAGCCATCGCTACTGTTCACCGACACCCTCAAAGAAAAAATAGAATACATGGTAAACTCCCTGAAGATGAGGAACTTCAAAGTTTACGTCCATCCGTTTGTCGACGCATATCTCAAAAAAGGTCTGATTCCGATGGTAACCCGTTGGAAATACAAAATCGGCGGAGGCTTCCGCATACTCCCCGACCAGTCACTGGCATATCTCCAATACAAAATCATCGATCAAGACAAAAACGAAATTGACTTGAAAGAAGAAAAGGACCTCGACTCATCATCTACAAAAAGCAAATCGAAAGCCAATACCAGAGGAACAGAAGAATAAACTGCTCCTTTCAAAAAAAATTGGACTCCCAACAAGCCGTTGTGGAGTCCTTTTTTGTGTACCATCGCCCATCATTAGCCAAAAATAGAGTAATTTATTTCATAATCCAAAAAAAAACACTACCTTTGCATTGCAATTCAGCAAGGAGTGGTGCTCGAGTGGCTGAAGAGGCACGCCTGGAAAGCGTGTATACGCCAAAAGCGTATCCCGAGTTCGAATCTCGGTCACTCCGCAATGAAGGACGAAGTCCGAATAAGGACGTGCAGAGATTTGAACTCGGAGGGTTCGTTATCGCGCAGCGCTTGTGTAACAAGAATCTCGGTCACTCCGCAATGAAGGACGAAGTCCGAATAAGGACGTGCAGAGATTTGAACTCGGAGGGTTCGTTATCGCGCAGCGCTTGTGTAACAAGAATCTCGGTCACTCCGCAATGAAGGACGAAGTCCCAATAAGGACGTGCAGAGATTTGAACTCGGTGAGTTCGTTATCGGGAAGCAAGCTATCGCGAAGCGCTTGCGAAGCAAGTTAACGCGGAGCGCTTGTGTAACAAGACTCCTCCTCACTCCGCGAGAGAAGGAATCGTAAATCCTTGAAGTCATAAATACACCTTGAAATCCCTTAATTTTTCATATAAGGAACTCTCGAGAGCCAAATTGTTCCTGATAATGGGAGTAGTGTTGATTCATTGCAATCTGAGCAATGATACCATTTTATCACCGGGTAATATGACGGGAATCGAGATTGTAGAATTGATTTCCAAGTATCTGTGCAGTTGTTGTGTCCCCTCTTTTTTTATCATTTCCGGCTTCCTTTTTTTCAGAAATGTCCCCAAGGATAGTGGAATTGGAGATTTTTTTCCACTTTACATAAGGAAATTGAAGTCGCGGGCGCATACTCTTATTATCCCATATTTGCTTTGGAATATTATAGGTATGATGGCGCTTTTGTTCAAATGTTATTTTTTCAATCTCAACTCATTAGGTGTAATTGTCGATGGAAGTATCCAATGGGGAAATTTCTTCAGAGGGTTCCTTTATCTCGAAAACGGATTGCCGTATGATTTCCCTTTATGGTTCATCAGGAATCTGATAGGCTATGTTCTCATCTCCCCGATTTTTTTTATCTGTGCTCGAAAAACCCCTGCTTTCCTAATATCTTTCACTATTTTGATACTCCTATGTCACTTCTCCATGGATATCGATTTTTGTTTGCTCTCATTCTTTCTTATCGGGAGTTATCTCGGTCTACACAAAAAATGTTACGTTATCATCAAGAAGAGTTCTTTAGGATTTAGTGCCGTAGTCTTGTGGATCGGCTTGTCCGTATTGAGATTACGCTTATCTGCGACAGAATTTGACGGCAATGTTATTCTTTCATTTCTTTCTAACTTGGCTGGTTGTCTGGGAGTGATTTGGGTCAGTGATAAATTTATTCGAAGTCAAGCATTAAATTCGCAATCCATTTTTTTTATATATGCAGTTCATGGACTATATTGTTCTCAGGTCAGAAGGATTATGATCTCATTAATAGGTAGTGATAGTACGCCTCGGATCTTAATATCCTACGTTGCAACTTTTATATTTTTGGTATCTTCGTCATTGATTGTCTACTATCTTTTGAAAAATCTTACGCCGCGCCTTGTCGGACTACTTGCCGGGGGAAGATCATACTGATCCGACATATTCTCATGCTTGTTTGTTTTTTTGAATGTTTCCTTTATCCTCTTACATCCTACCAGATGGAAGGTGATCAGCGTGTACGCATCCTCGGCAACAGAATTGTCCCGGCAGGTGTGATTTTCACAATGAACGCCGATCCAAGTTCGTATGAGATGATGAACTATTGCGCGACGCTCGGCACAACCACAGCCAACTTGCAATACGTTCTGGGTTATGCAGAGCAGTATAACAGTTATATGACCCTTCAGTTTAAGGATTATTCTGCGATGAATGCGAATATGTTTGATGCGGATGCAAGGATGTATCGGCATCAGACCCAGTTCCCTATCGACGAACAGAATTGCCATGAGATGGGAAAGAGACTTGTAGCAAAAGCAACGGAACTTAATAGTTAATATTAACATCTGAATATTCAAAATCAAAAAAACGGATTTCTTGTTAGGACAGATAATATTCCTTTATGGGATAGATTTAATCTGTTTCTTACAAGCGATTTCCCGTTTCATTCAATATGTCTAAGGAAGTTATATCCCTGTTCCCTCACCTCCTTTGATTGTTTCCTCAACGAATTTAGTCTAACATCCTTAACTCCTTTATCGTGACCCATCTCTTTGTCCTTTTTATATGCGTTTCAAAAATTATTTATGAATTAGTGATTTTCTTAAAGATATTTGTTACCTTTATGTAAAGACAAATAATTTGGATGAGATGAAAGATTATATAGCAACCCTCAAATTCAGCAAAAGCGAATGTGGCGTTGATTTTATGATTAACACCGCCGATGAGACCGAAAAGCGTGCGTGGTTTGATGTAAATGAAAGATATGTCACTGATTTCTTTGAGTTTTTTCTCTTTCATAAGGCGCAGGGGTATATGCTTCTTGACGGGCTAAGAATCAACCTCCATGATAATACCCTTCTGATAATCACACCCGGACAAAGACAGGAATGGCACGTTGAAATTGACAAAATGAAGTATAACTTTCTTGTCTTTCAGGAAAACTTCATGGAGCCATTCATTGCCGACCGATACCTGATGTTCAAGCTGTTGTTCTGTTATCAGCATGATCTTCCTCAATACTTCGCCATCACCCGGGAAGAAGCAGACACACTCCTGTCCATCATGTCAAAGATGAAGAGCGAACTCAGGAATCCCATCGCTGACAGTTATCAGTTTATCGTTGCATACAATTATGAGTTTCTGCTTACACTTAACCGCATGTTTGCTGTGAAATTCGGACTGGAGCAAAGAATCCACGTCAATAATATCGCATTTCAGTACAAGGAGCTTCTTGAAAGTCATATCCGGGAATATAATCGTGTTAAGGATTATGCGAAATTACTCGGAATTAGCAGGGTCGCACTCAACGCGGCTGTGGATATGGAATTTGGAGTCACTGCCATACATCTCCTTAAGCAGCGACAACTGAAAGAAATAAAGGATTGCCTTCTCTTTGAAAATCGTTCACCTAAGGAAATTGCCTCTATCTTTGGATTTTCCGCTGCCAGTCACCTGATGCGTTTCTTCAAAAAGCAGACAGGACAGACAATCGGAGGATTTATCAAGCTGATGAAGGAGAATGGACATGAATG
Organism: uncultured Porphyromonadaceae bacterium; assembly: GCA_947177685.1. Taxonomy (GTDB): domain Bacteria; phylum Bacteroidota; class Bacteroidia; order Bacteroidales; family Muribaculaceae; genus CAJUPY01. Next base: position 108,825 of record CAMWVE010000001.1, read on the forward strand.
AGAATATATTTTTCAAAAGGGTAAATCTTTTATCAAAAGGGTATGATATTTAGCTGAAATCACTCATCATCAGGCATGGTTTTTGTGTTTTATTTTTCAAAAGGGCAATTTACCGAAAAACGAAAAATAATTGAGAGGAAAAACAATGACTGATAAAGAAAAAATAGAACTCCTCCGGGAGAAAATCAATCAAGCCGATGCTATCGTTGTGGGTACCGCATCCGGTATGTCAGCTGCGGGAGGTCTCAGATTCTACTATCAAGACGATGATGATTTTAAGAAAATCGCCGGGGGACTTCGTGAAAAGTATGGTGTGGATAACCTATTCAATGCCTATTACGATCCACGGCTGACCAATGGCGAGCACTGGGCACTGTTGCTGCGTCAGATCAAGTGTCTTTATGAGATTGAGACACCGGAGGTTTACCACGAACTGGCTGAAATCATCAAAGGTAAGAATTACTATATTGTGACCACCAACCAAGACGCAATGCTGTATCGCGTGTTTCCTGCAGATAAAATCACCCGTCTACAGGGAGATGTACGCTATTTCCAATGTAAGAACCGCTGCCATGACAAAATTTACTACAATAAGGAGATGGTCTATGACCTCAATGGAAAAATTGAGGGAGACAGCCTCCCTGAGAAATATATCCCTAAGTGCCCGTATTGCGGTGGAGAGATGATTGACTGGGTGCGCTCTCCGCGTTTCCTACAGGGGAAGGAATATGAGCGTGAATATGCCCGCTATATGAATTTCCTACGGGCAAACATGAACAAAAAAGTGTTGTTCCTTGAATTAGGAGTGGGTATGATGACCCCAATGTTTATTAAGGAGCCGTTCATGAACATGGTCTACCAGTTCCCTGATGCCTTCTATGTGACTGTAAATCCCAAACACGCTATTATCCCGAAAGAAATAGCGACCAAAAGTCTTGACATACATGATGACATCGCCTTTGTGCTTAAGGAAGTGCTTGGCAAGTCCACAGTGCACCTCAAAAGGGATGATAAGGAAAATATATTTGATTCAGAAAGGATATATTGAAATGGCAGATATTAAATTAAGGCGTTGTGGACAGTTTCAAGCTGTACATACCGGTAACTTCTCAAGGTATTAAATAACAACGCAGTATGAATGTAGGCTATATACATTTACAAAAATGATTTAATTATGAAAAACGAGATTGCAAAAGCTAAGATTGCATTGAAAAATGCAGATGCCATACTCATAGGTGCAAGCAATGGGCTCTCAATCTCCGAGGGCTATAATATATTCGCTGATAATGAGATGTTTCGCCGTCAATTCGGTGATTTCCGCGAACGTTACGGAATTCGTTCGGTACTTGATGGGGTATTCGCCAAACATTTGTCTCAAGAGGACTATAAGCAGTATACCCATAGGCTTGTACGCCTATGGGTAGATGATTATACACCATCGGAGGTGATAACTGACCTTCGGAACCTAGTCGGGGAGATACCTTGTTTCGTACTTACGACAAATGCCGATGAGCATCTGGAAAAAGCCGGTTTCCCTGCCGAAGAGGTTTGGGAAATCGAGGGAACTTTCCGACAGACGCGTGACGCAATGTTGCCTGAGAACAAACAGGCTGAACTGAACGAATTTCTCAAAGAGTATGGAAACCGCAATCTTGTAATCCTTGAACTTGGGGTAGGATCGCGCAACCGCATAATCAAATTGCCACTGATGCAACTTGCATTGCGGGAGCCGAACGCTACATATATTACCCTTAATCTTCCCCACGAGATTTATATTCCTTCTGAGATAGCCGGAAAGTCTATAGCACTTCCGGGAGACATAGCGGACACTTTGCGGAAATTATCAGAGTGCCCGAATAATCAAACAACATGACCGGCGAATATCTAAAATGCTGCTTCATTGCCCGCTATGCTTTCGTCCTGAACACTCCTCAAACCGAAAGCCATAGTCAAGAGACAAAAAAGAAAATGAGACTGAATAAGATGTATCCCAAGGCGGTCAATGCGTCAGACTTTTCAAGCTTCCGCCGGACTACCTATTGAATTATACAAAATAAAATAACAACTGATATGAAAAAAACTTTTTTTATCGTTCTCGGGGTTCTTGCTCTGCTGATGTGCGACTCATGTACAAAAAACAGAGTGCAAGAACAGAGAGGTGCTGACACAGTACAATTAATACGCAACGCGACACTCAAAATCGATTATGCCGGGCAGACCATACTGGTGGATCCTCTCTTTTCGGAAAAAGGGGAGCTTTAGTCAATACTCGGTGTGAACAAGAATCCTACCGTCCACCTCACCATACCTGTCGGGGAGATAATGAAAAATGTTGATTTCGCACTGGGCACCCACAGTCATTTCGATCATTTCGACCGCCCTGCATCACAGGCGCTTGCCGATAGTATAAAGATGTATATTCAACCGTCAGATTCGGTAGCTTTTGAAAACGAATATGGATTCAAAAATACAGAGGTGATAAACGATAGCCTTGAAATAGATGGAATAACCATAATCCGCACGAGCGGTATCCACGGACGGGGTCAGATAGGTGAGATAATGGGAGCGGTATCGGGCTTCATCCTGAAAGTCGATGACAATCCTACGGTCTATATAGTGGGTGACTGCCTCTATACGACCGAGATTAAGAAGAATATCGAGAAATATCGTCCGGAATGGATCATCATAAACTCGGGCGGAGCGATAGGACTACCGTTGTCCATCGAGGACGGAAGTGTAATAATGAACGAGAAGGATGTGGTGGAAATGATAGAGCAATCACCGGAATACTGCCGTTTTATTGCAGTGCACATGGACGCCATCGACCATTGCCAGACCACACGAAGCATACTTCGCAATGAAGCTGACCGGGCAGGAATTGCGGCTGATAAACTGATAATCCCTGCCGACGGTGAAATAATAACTCTAAACTGAACGAATCATGTCAAAGGAACACAATCACAGCCACAGTCATCACCTGCACCATCACCATCACAAGATCGAGACCATCAACAAGATAATGATATGGGCTATTGTCATTAACCTGCTCTATGTGGCAATAGAGGCAGGGGTGGGTCTATACGGAGATTCCCTTGGACTGATGTCAGACGCAGGACATAATCTCGGCGACGTATTCTCGCTCGTGCTCACCATGATAGGATTCAAGCTTGCTCATGCAGCAGCCAACCATAAGTTTACATACGGCTATCAGAAATCAACCATTCTGATAGCTCTGCTTAACGCAGTCATACTGCTCGTAGCCGTGGGCGTCATCATAATTGAGAGTATCCGGAAGATACAGCATCCAGAACCTATTGACGGTGCCTTGGTCAGCTGGACAGCAGGTATAGGTATTATTGTAAACGGGATCACAGCGTGGATGCTCATGAAAGATCAGAAACACGACTTAAACATCCGAGGTGCATTCCTACACATGGCGGCGGATACCCTTGTTTCTCTTGGTGTAGTCATTGCCGGTATAATAATATCGTTTACCGGATTCGTGTTGATTGATCCGATTATCTCACTTGTAATCGCTGCTATCATTCTTGTATCAACATGGCACATGCTCCATGAAAGTCTCAGTCTTTCAATTGATGGAGTTCCGGAGGATATCGATATAGAAAAATTAGAAACTGATATTGAAAGTATTTCCCATGTAAAGTCAATCCACCATATTCATGTATGGGCGTTGAGTACAACACTGAACGCTATGACAGTACATGTTGTTATCGATAGCAGAGACTTTGAGGATGAGACTCTCTCTGCCATAAAAGAGGTAGCACACAATTTCGGAATCAATCACCCCACTATCCAATTTGAAACTACATCATGTGGAAATTCTTCGCTCTACGAGACTCCGGTACAGTGAAAATGAGGTACAGGTCTGAGATGCTATGAGGATATACAGGCTAAAAAGGGTGTGCCAAAATTTGCATTTTGACACACCCTCCGTTCATTTTGAAATGACTGTTTTATCTTTCGTAAAATTCAATTGGCTGACCGTCAGGGTCCTGAAAAAAACGAATCGTTTGCCGGTGTAACCGTCTGTGCGGATATCCTCGTGACTTACTCCTTTTGAATCCAGTTCCTGAACTGCTGTATCTATGTCATCAACTTCAAATGCCAAGTGGCGGAGTCCTGTAGCTTCAGGCTGACTAACTCTCTGCGGGGGATTGGGAAATGAGAATAGTTCAATAACGTAATCACCGTTGAGGGCTAAATCAGTTTTATACGAATCACGTTCGGCACGATAATTTTCTGCTTTTACGGTTAGCCCCAGAACTTCGGTGTAGAATTTAAGGCTCCGGGCATAGTCAGATGCTATGATAGCAATATGGTGAACTTTATTAAGTTTCATTTTCTGATTTTTTGAATTTGGAACCCGTGCATTTCTTGATCATAACATATCCTCTGGTTGGAGCGGCGCGTACGGACCATCCTTGACTTCAAATATAGCAGATGGTTCAATTATTTCAATACCATGCCATTGTCCTATGGGAATGTGAACACCATAGTTGCCGATGTGTGGATCAAGAAGATGTCGGTCTATTTCTTCGGCTGCATCATTATAAAAGATTACATACATTTTGCCGCGAACCAAAATGTAGCTTTCGGCTGTATGATTATGCCGATGAATAGGAATAACAGTCCCGGGCAGTAAGACGTTTATTAGTCGCTGCGCCTTGGCATCAAGAGATTCATGCAGATTAAAGTTCATTCGCAGACGCGGACTCTGTGATGCATTTTCTTCAACCGTATCTATGAGTTTATCGTCTATTATCATTGGTGAGTTTTTGCGGTCTATTTTAATCCGGAATATATATCAACTAATTCTTTTTTCACTACATCAAACGAGTACTGTTCGGCGAGTTGCGCATTTAATTCGCCCATCTTCTTTCGTTTTTCTGCCGATGTCAGCAGCCGGTTCAGTTTATCGGTTATTTCATCAGGGTTTTCAGGGGAGAACAGGTAACCATTATTGTCATCGGTTATGAGATCGACATTTCCACGGATTGCTGAAGCCATCACCGGAAGTCCCCCTGCCATCGCTTCCAAAACTGACACCGGAAGTCCTTCATGGAATGAAGGGAATACGAATATGTCGGAAGCTGCAACAATCTGAGGTATGTCAGACCGGTATCCGGCTAAAGTAACATATTCCTCCAATCCACTTTCTTTAATCAGTTTTTTCAGATTCGCCTCTTCCTCTCCTACTCCACAGATCAGATAGTAAGGTCGGACAGCTCTGTCAACTGATTTCAGCGCTTTAATTACTGCAGCATGATTTTTGTTAGTATTCAACTCACCTATTGAAAGAATCAGCAAAGCATCTTCAGGAATCTTCAATCCTTTTCTAATTCCGTTTCTACAACTCTCTGATGATACTTTCATGCGTGATATATCTAACCCGATGCCATGTACGAAACGAGCTGTTTTGCGGTTCCATTTAAGCAGCGAATCCATCTCCTCGCGGTTCATGGCAAGGTTAGCATCCATTCTCTGACAAATCCATTTCTCAATAGGACGATATACCAACTGCGAAATCAGGGAACTACCTTTATAAAACGACATTCCATGGGGCGTGAAGCAGAAAAAGGATGCGTTTTGTGGATTTTTACAAAGACGCAATAATATTCCACCGGTTTCAGTGTGTGTATGAACTATCTGAAAACCATGGGATTGAATGAGTGAGTTAATACTGCTTATTAAGTTAATGTTTTTCAGAAGCGACCCTCTGCTGAATGGCAGCGAATGTGTGTATATTCCTTTTCCTTCACATTCCTTGACAAAGTCAGCATTATGCACTTCCGGTCCATCACCGACCGAGAAATTGGCTAAAAGATGAACTTCATAGCCACATTCCTTCAATGCTTCAATATTTGCCTTGTTAAATCGCCTGTGGACAGAGCCCATAGGCGCCATGAGGAGTGCCTTTTTCATTATTTGAATTTTTCCCAGTTTTCAATTACCTCCTGCCAAGGTCCGATATCTTCCCTGTCGTAGATGTACAGACATTTGGCTTCCTTGAAATCGCGAAGCCACTGAGCCAATGTTACCATTCCGCCATCAACTCTTTTCCCGTAGTCAATTACTTCCGACATTGAAGTAAAATCTTCAAATTCTTTACGGTCGGATGCATCGATATATCCTTCAGTCATTCCTTTGACCCAGAGATAAGCCAAGGGCATACCTGCAACCAGTCCGGTGGGATTCCATGCCGATGCTCTGAAATTGGTTTCCATGAAGTACATGGTGCCATCCTTGTCAATAAGGAACTCAACCTCAAATATTCCCTCAAATCCTATTTCCTTGAACATTGAATGGAGTTTGCGTTCCATATCTTCATCTCTGAACATGGTCACATCATGGTATGGGCTGTAGTAACCCTGAATCAGATATTTCCATGTCATCTGAGTAACAATCTGCATCTGATTGCCATGATTGATTGTATAGCCTTCCAGAGCCATCTCGTTCTTCTTGTCAACAAAATGCTGAATCATTATCTGTGGACTGACTATCTGTTCTATCGCGGCTTTCAGTTCAGTTTCATCCTGACAAATAAATACATCGCTTTTCCAATTACCTGAATTGGGCGATATATCCTTAGTAATTACCGGGTACCAAAGATTTTCAGGCAGAGCATCATCCTTTGTAATCACATAGGAATCAAGCACCTTGAATCCATGTTTTTTCGCAAGCTGCTGAATGTTATATTTGTCCATGAACTCATTGATACGCCCTGCTTTACCTGCATTAAAGGCAATGAACTTGTCTTTCCATTCATCATAATGCAAATCAAAGAATCCTACACTTTTATCGTCAGAGAAGATTACATAAGGGAGATTGGATTTTTCAAAATGCCCATATTCACGCATCAGAAGTTCATATCCTTCTTCAACTGAATCAACCTTATGGAGTTTGGAGATATATTTGCTTTTTGTGGCAACCTCGTAACGTCGCTTCACGGAGATGTAAACGGGGCATATTCCCATTTTTCCGAGACTGCGGATCTGCCCCAGAGGATTATAGTGTTCCAAAGCGAAAACTATGCAAAGATGTCCCTTGTAATTATCAGTCATGATTTAATGAATTATGTATGATTCCGGATAAGTAATCAATCTCTTTTTTCCCATAACGTTGGTCAATTGTAATTGGAATCACAAAACGTGACAACCAATGCTCGAACGTGTCCTCAGGTTGTTCATCGCAGATATAGCTCCACCAATGACCTTGAAAATGTTTTGCTGCAAATAAACTGTCAATCAGATTGTCATTTTCAACAACGAGCGGATAGACCATAGGCACGGTTGTATCATCATAATATTGCATTGGATTAATCTTGTTAATTTCACCGAATGCCTGATGAGCCAACATGAAATTTTCACGTCGTTTTTGAATGATGTAATCATAGTCAGTGCCGTCAAGAATGGTTCGCGTCAAGGGTGACATCAACATTATATCTTCCGCATCAATTCTGTCCTCATTGATTTTTCGCATCTGATAACCTTTTCCCTCACACCCGTATTCTATACGGGTCAAAAGGAAAAGAGCCGTGTCAGAGGAATAACCTTGCGGATAGCATTCACTGCCGCGATTCACATTCTTACCTATGACATAAGCACCATCAGGGACTCCTACAAACTTGCGGCAGGAATAAATATTCAGTGCTCCATCAACCGGCTTGCAAAAAAAAGCCTGACAATTGTCAATTATGGCGTTTTTTACCGATGCTGCAAGTTGTGTCATTCGTTTATATGACATAATGCCATAGTAATTCACAAACAGTACAGCTTCATCGTGTTTCGGTGTAAGATTTATGGGATTGAAATCGCTATCGATGTTATAATATTTGATTTCAGCACCATCACCCATCAATGCTTCACGGACGGAATCACATTGATAAACCGGTAGCCAGATTGCCCGACAACCGCTGATCTTGAAAGCATGACGTATGGCTGCACGCCCGGTGTTCAAGCGTATAATGTCACTTTCCTGTGAATAAAACTCACGTCCTTTAGGGAACTGCAGTTCCAAGAAACTTCCTATCTCCATTGTCAGTCCTTATCAATTATCTGTTCCTCAGTCATTTTGGGTGCCCTGACAGAGTCGTCGGGGCGTTCAAAGCCAAAGATAATCATAATTGTTTTGTAGAACACAATCCAGTCAAGTTTCAGCGACCAGTTTCTGACATAATATAGGTCGAACTCAGCCATTTCACGGCGGTTCGAGGATTCACCCTCATGAATTGCCTCCCATCCGGTGATTCCGGGACGCATTGACTGCCGTTCAATCTGCTCTTCCTTAGTCATCACCAGCATTTCCTTGGGGAGAATGGGTCTGGGTCCGATAAACGACATTTCCCCTTTCAAAATATTCCAAATCTGGAATAATTCATCAATGTTTGTAGCCCTTATTATCTTACCCCACTTTTTCAATCGTATTTCGTCGGGGAGGAGTTCTCCATTCTCATCACGTTCATTAGTCATTGAACGCAACTTTATCAAGGTGAATTCCTTATTTTTATACCCTACCCTTTTTTGTTTGAAAATGGGAGAGCTTCCCGGTGACACAATCACCACCATTAATATTCCTATCAACAGCACAAGGCATGCCGGAATAAAAAGTATGATGGCTAAAGCCAAATCAAACAGGCGCTTAAGAAATTTTGCCATAATTAAATCCTTCTGAGTGCAGTTTCAAATGCTTCGGCATAGTTGCATCCTGCCTGACTTCCACGCCAAGCAGCCAACCCCTTCATAGCCTCTTCGCTGCGAGGGTGTGGATAGGGACGCATCACACCACGATACATACTAAGAGCTTTAATTTTTGCACCGATTCCTTCTTCGCCTATTTCGCAATAAATATCAGGACGGAATGGGTTGAACGCGGAATTAACGCCCCAGTCAGTTGCAGAGCCTACCTCCATGAACCAGAATTCTGAAATAGGTTTGAATGCAGGATTTCGCTGGAACAATCTTATGGCTTCCTGACAAGCCATGCTGGTCATCAGATGGTCATTGTTGGTGTCGCTTGTGTGATGCGTTATAATCACATCGGGCTGCGACTCCTTGATGGCACTCTCAATGAATTGTACAAGCTTGATATGAGGCACAGTATTCATTTCAATATTCGGGAAAGTAGCTTCATATTTTTTTCTGACACCGAGCAGATCAGTTGCTGAATTGATGTCAGCGTCAAGTTCCGCGTCATTCGGTCGGAATGCACGCGCCTTAGCCTCGGTACACATTATACACACATCGACATTATGACCTTGTCTGCTCCATTTATAAATTGATGCTCCGGCACCAAGGACTTCATCATCAGGATGAGCTACAACAATTAAATAATTCATGAGATTAAGCGAAATGATAAGTTGGAAGATTGGTTTTGCTGACAAATAACAGAAGTAGAATGCAAAACGCAATGAATGAAACATTTATGTAGAATCTGTTCTCCGGTTTGAACTCTGACAGAGCTCGAGGTAGGAGAATTAAATAGAAAACGCAGAAATAGAACGACACACGGGAAAACTCAGCAAGCATTCCTGACATTGACTGGAAAAACAACGCCATTGTCAACAACACGAAAAGAATGTTGTTCGAATAATCTTTTTTTATCAGTTTCTTAATATTGAAATAACAGATCAAATAAAGCACAAACTGAACAATAAAGGCACTATTATTCTGTGTACTGAGATAAACGGTGCCATAGGAGATAAATCGGTCCTTGAACAATGCTGCTGCCAGTCGAACCACTAAATCAATCTTTATGTAAGATGAAAGAATATGCAAGCCGATGATTACCACTGGGAACCACCATTTCACCTTCACATATCGCAATGGATACGCTATAATGAAAACGACACATGAATTGTGAATCAGATAAGCCACGGCAATACATAGCAAAAACTTTGCTAATTTGCCATCTTTCAAATATTTAAACGATAGCAGAACTATAGAAATAGCAGCCGTCTGACGTATTCCGGCAACAAAGAAGGCATACAATCCCAACATACACATTACAACGATTACCTCGAAATATTGAGTTGGTGTTTCAAGATATTTCCTCATAGTAATGTAGAGGGCAACTGCAGGGAATGCAGCCCAAACAAGCAGGTAGACCGTGTAATTTGAAGTAAACTGACCTGTTAACCAGCAAATTAACAAATATAACTGCTCTTTTTGATGAACCATTTCATTAAGTAGTCGAGGGAAACTCCATGTGCTTATATGACCCCATGAGTCAATGTAGGATCGGGTATCTACACCTACCGTTGAATCTCTCAATCCTATTAACAGCCATGTGCATAAGCACATTAAGAATATAATTGCCTGACGGTTCAATCTGGTCTTACCTACACTACCAATTGTAGTTAAGAACGCCAGAATAAAGAAATATATATAATAAACTCCCATTTATTGATATGGAGTATTTGAGAAATTTGTTAAACTATTCGTTCAGATTCACTTATCCGACAATTGATTAACCATCACATAGCCTTTGAACAAAAGCAAATCTTCCTGAGTGGTGATTTTTATGTTTGTCTGATTTCCTTTTGAAAAATAGATTGGCATGTTCAATGCCGCCATAAAATTGGTCGTATGGGGTTCAATCTTATCAAACAAGCCTTCACGTTCACAATCGGAATATAATTTCTTAATATTGCCAAACTTAAAACTTTGTGGTGCGGTCATGCACATGAACGTGTCTCTGTCAATGACATCGTCAGCATGATTACCATTTCTGGTGCCATATAAAACAAACGGTTTGCATGATGAAATGGCGTTGCCAAATTTTTCACAAACCTGAATATTGTCGCTAATGATATCACCAGTCACAAACGGAGAGGCTGCCCAATGTATCATGACGATGTCATCGGGCTGTGCGATACCCTCAAGACCTTTTACTCCGTTAATGATTGAATGTTCATAGTCGGCACCGCCTTCAACAATTTTTATCAGTTTAGAAATTCCGGCTTTCTCTGCAATCTCTTCGAGTTCCTTTTCAAAGCCTTTAACGCACACGATTTCAATAAAATCTATTTCCTTGTGCTTTTCAAAAATTTCCAGAGTGTAAGCTATTATCGGTTTACCAAATATTTCAATAAACTGCTTGGGTACATCAGCTCCTACACGGCTGCCTATACCCCCTGCCATCAACAATAGAAATACTTTCATAACTATTTTTCTTCGAATAAGGCTAATGATTTATCAATAAAGCGAATAATATTCCTGTATGCAGTCAGCATAAAGAATCCGTCATCATCGCCAATGCTACCCTTATATAGACCCCAGCAAAGCCAGTAGAATGCAGAGATGGGAAGTTGACCATAGTAATGTCTATGTTCCTCAGGTGTCAATTCCCTACCGAAATAATCTCTGTAATAATCTTCAATTTCACTATCGGTAAATTCATATCGGGTCAGAATGCTGTTGATGTCATGAGCGGGGTCATTGATTCCGGAATATTCCCAATCAATTAAGTATAACTTACCGGATTTAGTCGCAAGAAAGTTAGGCTCGTAAACATCGCCATGCGACAGAACCCATGGAAATCCGTTTTCTTGAGAATCTTTTTTCAGATATCCGTCCAGTTTGTCCAATTTATCAAGAATGGTCTTGAACTCCTTAAACAGATTTCCTTTGCTGGCGCATGCAAGTTTAATCAAGCGCTTGCCTTCATTCATAATATCAAACACCTTTACGGTTTCATCGGGTTCAACACTATGAATAAGATGAATATACTCAAAACATTTCTTCTTCTGCCATGGATATTTCTCAAAATCAACAGGAGCAAGATCCGTCACGAGATAGGACAATTTCCAACCATCGCGGCTTATTCTGATAACAGATGGGTCAATGCCAAGTTCCACTGCCTTAAGCTGCGAGAAAATTTCGGTCTGGCGATTAATCAGATTGTCGGCATTCCCGCCCGGATGACGGTAGACATATTTTTTCCCTTTCAATGTAAACACGAATGAAACATTCGTCAACCCTGCGTTAATTACACTGATGTCGACAATTTCATTGGGATTGCAATTGAAGTGAGAAACAATATTGCTTATGATGGTGGAATCGACATTGCGCAGAAAGTCAGAATCAAACTGGCGTAAATCATCGATGTTATTGAACTCCATAATGGAATCTTCACTGACTTCTTTTGCAAAAAGTGTCAAATCGTCAATATGCCGTTCAAAAAATTCTTCCCAGAACAAGGAATTGATACGGAAGTCGTTAATTTCCTGATTCATGAAATTAACAAACCGTTTACTGAAGTTTTCATTAAAATAAGCCGGACCAATCATTGCCATCCGGTCCTCGCCACCCAAATTTACATGGGTTATTACTCCGGCGTCGGACAAATGAATTGAAAATCCGTTGAATTTACCACGCTTATATACACAAGTATGAAACGAACGGTTGTCCTCAAATTTTGAATCATAGATTATAAACGGGTTCTCAGCGAAATAATAATCGGCATAGGATATAAACGAATTATTTAGAAAGTCTCGAGCCGTGAATAACGAAAACAGGTTTCCTTTAGTTCCGAAATTATTGTTAATCAGCAGTTTGACTTCTTTATATTTCTGTTCGAGATAAAAGAATTTCTCTTTCATGTAGCCTACGACCACATAAATTTCATTAATTCCCGCTTGGATTAACTGCTCAATTTGCCTCTCTATCAAAATTTCATCCTTAACTCGGAACAGCCCTTTAGGACGCTCATAAGTGAATGGAGCAAAACGGTTTGACTTTCCGGCAGCAAGGATTATTGCATTTCTATTCATAATTATTGGGGGTGATATTCTGATTCTGTGCTGGAATAAACAACATCGTGGTGGGAAACACGTTTTTCAACCGGCGGCAACTGCATGTAATCGCCATAGATGTGGGTGAGATAAGCTTCGACATTTTCCGGTACAAAAAAATTGTCATCCTCAAACAATACTTTTTTACCGGACCCAAACCACGATTTGTCATATATATCTTTTGTTCCGTAAGGGGTGAGGAAGGAACAGACTTTACCTGAGGGCGCTTCAACTGACTTACACAACTTGTCAATTTTGTCCTGCACCGATTTGCAGTTGACAAAGGCATGAGCGAAAAAGATAAGCGGAAGATGCCAAATCGGTCTCAATCGACCATATTTTTTATACGACATACGTTTGAGGTCAACAAGCATGCGTAGTCGCTTTATCTTATTGATCAAGCGTTCGTTATCCGCTAATGAGTCATAACAGTCATCAAGCGGAAATATGTCAATATATATGCCGTGAGATATGTTGAGATGCGCGTCACCACCATGCACGAAGGCAGTATTTTTTCTGCGAACCTTACCAAAATTGTAAGGAAACTCTTCCTCAGTAAAACGGTCGCAGTAAATATAGTGTTCGGGCAATTCTTTTTGTAAAATAACCCTTGCATTTTCATAGTCTTTGCGGAATAATGAAATGTCTATATCATCATCCCACGGAATGAAGCCGTTATGCCGAATTGCACCGATACATGTTCCATACGATATAAAATACGGAATATCATGCCGGTCTAATATTGCGACCGTAGTTTTCAGAATGTCAAGTTCAACTTGTTTTATCTTATCTAACTCCATATTATGGTCAGCTTTTCATTAATTGCGTTCTCCTTTAAGGCTGCGTATTGAATTAAGGACTTTCCTTCCGATTGACATAACCAAGCCTTTTACAAGATATGGCATCTGCAGGCGCATCAGTTTGAACTTGCTATAACCTGACTTTAATAAAAGGTCACGCATAATCTTGACTCCGGTTTCATTTTGACTTTGTGTGCAACCGAGGAAGAATGCCTCAATCCATCCATTTTTATCGGATATGCTATCGTCTGACATAATCATGTCAGCATGTTTTTTCACCATCTTTGTCCTGTCAGTATCAAACAGATGTGAGATGGTGTTAGTCTGTTGCCCGAGGTGTATTCTTGAGCTGACAAGAAGATCGCGATGACAAACAAAAACATACTCCTTATGAAACATCATTCTTAGCCATTCATCGTAATCCTGAAGATAGCGCATAGTTTCGTCGAAATAACCTACCCTGTCGAAAACATGTTTCGGAATGAGAAAACCAAGTCCATTCAGACTATATCCGTCTATGTTCAATTTATATAATTCAAGTCCGGTGAAGCGTCCTTCCTTTGTGATTATCCTGTGCCTGATATGCTCTCCTTTTTTGTCAATAAGATTACCTGAACATAGAATTATGTCATCGGGAGTTTTGATTAACGCGACTTGTTTTTCTACTTTGTCAGGTGCATAGAGGTCGTCATGTGACAGCCATGAAAAATATTCACCCGTCATGGCTTTTATTCCGGTATTCAAGGCTGAGGAAACTCCACCATTTTTCTTAGGTATATAAACTATCCTGTCAAGGTAGGGTTTTACAGCTTCATCTGTAGCTCCACCGTCGGTTGAGCCATCATTGACAACTATAATTTCCAGATTCCTATAAGTTTGTGCCAGAGCAGATTCAATTGCCTCAGCTACAAAATTTGAACCATTATAAACCGGTATGATTATTGAAACTTTGGGATTCATGTTATTTCTGCATGTGAGTCCGCATATATTCAATGCCTGAAAGCATTAATGTCAGCGGGTAAGTCAGTTTGTTTTTTGCAAGATAAAAGAACACGCGCCAGTGAATAGGCATATCATTGATAACCAGACTGTTCAAGGCTTTTTTATAAGGTTCGTCCTCCAAAATCCGATTAATGTTGTCCTTTTTATTTTTTAATGAAGAAGATGCCCGGACTTCATTAAGTCCCAATGGCAAAATTGCAATAGCAATTCTGTTATTTATGGCATACCTGAACTGATTTAACTCTTCAGGGTTAAGAGCATACGCTTTAGCGCGTTGATCCAAGAGGTGAAATAAATCTTTCCACTTGTCAGGTAAATTCTTTTGATGCTTTGTGGTTATTGATCCGGAGTTGGTTTTTCTATAATGATATAGTGGTTTATCAATGTAGATGATTTTTTTCATTTTCGGGAAAATATCAATTTGATAAACACCATCCTCAAAAGTTCCAAGAACCCTGTTATCTTCAAATCTGACATCACCAATCGCTGATGTTCTGAACAATTCCATGCAGGCTGAAACCGTTATATCACAATTCTGAGGATATTTTAACTCCGGTCCAACCGGTCCAAAAGTACGACGGATTAATCCGTCTCGTAACTCATCTCCTTCAAAAATCATATCGTTATCAAAAATATGATTTACTGATTGAGATGAGTTGAATTCTTTAATGTAAGAGAACATGACACAATCGGCATCATGATGCGAGATTGCGTTCACACACTCCTCAATAGTGTTATGATCCAACCAGTCATCACTGTCAATAAACATGAAGAATTCACCTGATATTTTGTTTAGTCCAAAATTCCTTGAATCAGATAACCCTCCATTTTTCTTTGAAAAAACTTTGATTCGAGGGTCTTTTTGAGCATACTGCTGAAGAATCTGCAGGCTATTATCGGGTGATTCATCATTCACACAGATAATTTCCGTATTCCGGTAGGTCTGGTTGATTAAGGAATCAAGGCACTTGCGCAGATATGGTTCGGTGCCATAAACGGGAACTACTATGCTGACAAGCGGGGTGGTTTTCATTTAATTAAAGTTGATTTATAAATATCTTCAAAGCCATGAG
Source organism: uncultured Porphyromonadaceae bacterium (assembly GCA_947177685.1). Taxonomy (GTDB): domain Bacteria; phylum Bacteroidota; class Bacteroidia; order Bacteroidales; family Muribaculaceae; genus CAJUPY01. The sequence goes on from CAMWVE010000001.1 coordinate 124,511, forward strand.
CCATGTTGAATTCCGAAAATTTCTCAATTCCGGCTTCCGAAATAGCTGTTTTGTCATGTGCTTTTTTCAGACTGTCATTTATTGCGGTTTCCAACGCATCCAAATTGCCATATTCCACGAATGTCGAATAATCAGGTAGGGCGATGGATTCCGGACCTCCGGCTTTGAAGCCTACGACAGGAGTACCGCAGCAGAGAGATTCGGCAGTAACCATTGAAAAGGTTTCCCGGACTGATAAAATAAGTGTAAGGTCAGCGCTGCTATATAGTCGCGCAAGCTCTTCCTGATTTTTTGCACGCCCGAAATAATGTACATTCTCAGGCATACCCTCAAAATTATTGTCTGATGCCGATGCTACTACAAGAAAATTGTAACCGGGCAATCGTTTCGCAATTTCAGGAATAAAATATCCTCCTTTCAGGTGTTTTGTCAATGTGAAATACGGGGTTACAAACAGTACCGTCTTTTTCCCGTTGTTAAAGGGAGCTGTGTGGAGCGGCTCGCTTAAATGAAACAGGTTGGTATTGACTCCATTAGGAACGTATTCAATCCTGAAATTCTTTAAAATCGCTGACTGTGCTGCCCGTTCTGCCAACCATGGGGAAACAGCTGTAATAATAATATTCTCAGGCTTGAACGATGCAAAAGCATCACGCATCAGTTTCCATGCTTTATTCGCCCGGTTGAATAATAATGAAGCTGTCTCATATTTATATATGCTACAATCGTGGCACTCGGTTTTCCACTTTTCACATTCGCAGGCATGGGTGCAACTGCCGGTATGAAAAAATTCGGCATGAAGCGTAACAACTGTTTTTATGTCATTGCGACCGAGATATTTGAGCAAGTTATATATGTTCAGGCTCTGACCGTTAACACAATGAACATGAACCACATCAGGCTTGAATGATTTAATTTCCTTATATATTCTGCTGTTTGACAAGAAAATACCGCCGAACGGTATTCCCACCACTCTGGAATAGACACAATTAAACAGATGTTCCGATTTAGAGCATATCCGCTTTGACGAACCGTCGTTTATATCCGGAGGATTTCCGTAGCATGTCAATACTTCATGTCCTGACTGACGCAGAATACGGCTGTTAATCTCCACCAGTTTCCCGGTAGAGCCATTTCCATAAACGCAATTCAGCTGTAATATTCTCATGATAGATTTTATCCCTTCCGCCAGATCATTTTGTTTACAATTCCGGTGTAGGACTGAATCAATCGGACAACCTTATCAGAAACATTAGCATCGGAATATGCCTCTACCGGAGAAGGGACAAAGCCCTCAGACTGCATGTCAACAGCCATTCTAACAGCTTGTATAACGGCATCGGAAGTGATTGATCCAATGACAAACACACCGCTGTCAAGAGCTTCGGGGCGTTCAGTGGAAGTACGGACCGACACCGCCGGAAAATGCAGATTGGCACTTTCCTCAGGTAAAGTTCCACTGTCAGAAACAACGCAGAACGCGTTCTGCTGCAATTTGTTATAGTCCATGAATCCGAGTGGCTTATGCTGAATCACTCGTTCATCGAATTTGAAACCACGTTCGTTGATATATTTTTCCGAACGAGGATGACAGCTGTAAAGAATAGGCATATCATAGTGCTTAGCCAAAGCATTCACGGCATTCATCAGTGAATAGAAGTTTGCTTCTATATCAATATTTTCTTCACGATGACTCGAAAGCAATATGTATTGCTTTTCTTTCAGCCCAAGTTCTGACAAAATGTTGCTTTCTTCAATAGCCTTACGGTGAACTTTGAGCACTTCAGCCATTGGAGATCCCACAACGTAGGTGTATTCCGGTTTAACACCGGTGTCAAGTATGTATCTTCGTGCATGTTCAGAGTAACATAGGTTTATGTCGCTGGTTACATCCACAATTCTTCTTATAACCTCCTCCGGGAGATTCTCATCTTTGCAACGGTTACCTGCTTCCATGTGAAAAACGGGTATTTTCAGACGTTTAGCCGATATAACAGAAAGGCATGAATTCGTGTCACCTAACACAATAATGGCATCAGGCTTAACCTGCACCATCAACTCATAGGACTTTGCGATTACATTGCCCATGGTCTGACCGAGATTATCACCAACCACTCCAAGATAATAGTCGGGGTTCCGCAATCCGAGATTCTTAAAGAATACCTCATTGAGATTATAGTCATAATTCTGACCGGTATGTACCAGAATATGGTCGAAATATTCGTCGGATTTCTTAATAATTTCCGACATTTTTATTATCTCAGGACGAGTCCCAAGAATAGTCATCAGTTTAAGCTTCTTCATTTCAGATTGTAATGGGGATAGAGTTCCTTATGATTGAAAGTCCATTTTGCCGCTTCCGCAACCATCTGCTCATAGTCGGGAATCAAATATGGGAAACCGAATCGTGTACGTTTCAACGATTTATTTGCCGCTATCCCCTCCACAGGATGTACTGTTAATGAATTATTTCGGAAATAACGGTTGAATAATTTCAGCAATTCATACTTTGTTATGCTTTCCTCGGGCACGGTATTGTAAAGTCCGGTGGCACGTTGCAGCGCGGCGGCTTCCATAGTCTTTGCAAGCTGTAGGGTTGTCTGACCGGTCCAAACAGCTCCTGTAAAACCGTTCACACTGCCGGTCTGTTGCATGAACCAGTTCAGTAATCCTATTCCATTTTTATTGATGTCAGGACCGACAATGGAGTTGCGCAATGTTATGTTTTTGTCATCATTCAACTCGCCGAGTGCTTTGGTACGATCATAAAAAGTTGTTCCGTCAGGTATATCATCTTCGGTATATTGACCTCGTGCCCCTGAAAAAACACAGTCAGTGCTCATGTGGATAACTTGTGCTCCGACAGCATTTGCAGCTTCCGCAACAAAATGTGGCAGGTAGCTGTTAAGCGTAACAGCAAGAGGATGGTTGTTTTCGGCGAACTGGTTTAAAATACCTATGCAATTAATTACAGTGTCATATTTACCGGACTGTATAATTTCCTTTAACGACTTGAAATCGGTTGCATCCCCTGCAATACTTTTATTTAAAAGTACGGACTTCTCAAGTGCGAAACCTGTTACGTCGTAGCCTTGTTCCTGAAGATACAGTGATATTTGGTGTCCTGCCATTCCATTACACCCAAGTACCAAAAATTTCATCATAGATTTATTCACTTCTGATTTCACGTTTAGTATCTGACTCAATCAATCCAAGGTCTGCCTGAATGAAACGTAATCGCATAAGCTGATCTTTCATCCCCTCCACATCCAGACGGATTGTGTTGTGGCTGTGATAATCTTCAACTGTAGTGAGACTCCCTTTGCCTTCAGTGAAATATTTATCATAATTAAGATCTCGGGTATCAGCAGGAATACGGTAGTAGTTTCCCATGTCGATGGCTTTTGCCATCTCCTCACGGGTGACAAGGGTCTCATAGAGTTTCTCGCCATGACGTGTGCCGATAACTTTCACTTCTGTTTCACCGAATTTGGGATCAACCTTGGCATAAATCTGTTTCAAAGCTTCGGCAAGTGTGGAAAGCGTTGCAGCCGGGGCTTTCTGAACAAAAAGGTCGCCGTTATGTCCGTGGGTGAAGGCATAGATGACAAGGTCGACCGCATCATCAAGTGTCATCATGAAACGTGTCATTTCAGGATCAGTGATGGTAATAGGTTTCCCTTCCATCATTTGGTCAACCCACAGTGGAATTACTGAACCACGCGATGCCATTACGTTTCCGTAGCGTGTGCAGCAGATGGTTGTAGAGGCACCTTCACCGAGTTCACGTCCTTTGGCAATGGCAACTTTCTCCATTAAAGCTTTGGAAATCCCCATGGCGTTGATGGGATAAGCCGCCTTGTCGGTGCTTAGAACCACCACATTTTTCACGCCATGCTCTATGGCTGACAACAGCACATTGTTGGTGCCTATCACATTGGTGCGGGTTGCCTCCATGGGAAAGAACTCGCAACTCGGCACCTGTTTCAGCGCCGCGGCAGAGAAAACATAGTCGACGCCACGCATGGCAATGTCGACTGATTCCTTGTTGCGGACATCACCTATGAAATATTTCACTTTGGGATTCTGAAGTTTATGACGCATGTCATCCTGCTTCTTTTCATCGCGGCTGAAGATGCGTATTTCCTTAATGTCCGAATCAAGAAACCTACGCAGAACCGCGTTGCCGAATGAGCCGGTTCCTCCGGTGATGAGCAATGTCTTGTCTTTGAATATTGACATATATGTTTTAGTTAATATTATTCTTTAAAAAATTCCACCCTATCCGGCGGTATGATTCCAATTTACGGTCAATCTGTTCCCAGTCCTCATCGAAATCGATATCTTTCTCACTGAAACCGCTTTCAAGAACCATCCTATGGGTAAGTCCTAACGGAGTAAGCAGCGAGTAAAATCTGTCATTCATCTCCACGTTTTCAAGAGTTTCCAACACAACCGTGAACGGAACATGGTAGAGCAGACAGAATACCACACCATGGAATGAGTTGGTTATGAAATGTGATGATTTTTTTATTGATGCGATCCAATCTGTGATAAACTCATCTTTAAAAATTGATACATCGAGCCGAGTAAGGACGTCTGCAATTTTTTTCTCTCTGTTACGAAGGAAATATCCGCGTTTCTTTATCGGGAAACTCTTCTCTTTATCAATTATATTGTCGTAGAAATCCGCATTTTGCAACAGCGTGGGGTCACAGACTACCGTCGGGTTCTTCGCACCCATAGCCTTGAATATTTCAATACCGGAATTTTCCCTTGCGGAAACTGCATGGAAGCGTTCAATCAAAGGCTTTACTTTTTTGATCAGTAACTCAGGATAATCCGTTGTGCCGAAACTTGCTGCATAGGAAAGTCGGCGCACTTTTTCGCCTCCAAAATTCAGAAAGTAAGCTGTTGATCCACCCCACTCTCCCGATTGTAGAAACGAGGGATTCAGTACTTGGTCGCTTCCGGTGATCAAAACGTCATAATCATGAACGTTTTTTTGCAACTGTGAGAGTGAACTGTAACGTTCCGTCCGGCTTGTGAGACACAATTTCCTGAAAGATTCCATCAGTTGCTCCTTCGACCTATCAATTTTGTATTTATTGAAATTCAGGAATTTTCGGAATCGGATAAAAGTCCAGAGATTATCATTGTAAAGCCGAGGTTTGTAGTTGATAATCTCTACTTCATGACCGAGAGATTTCACTGCTTCCTGCAACGCATACGCCTGAAGCACCGCCCCATAGTTCGTAGCCCAATGAAATGTTATGATGCCAACTTTCATTTTTTTATTCTTGACAAAATTCTACGCGCAAAATCCTTCAAGCTCTCCAATCGTTTTATCCCCGCATATTTATCAAACAAACCGATAATATTCTCACACGCATCTGCTTCTCTAATGAAAGTCTCATATTTGAGTGGCTGACTTGCCGGATGTGTTATTGCAGGATTATATTGACTCACCTGCTCCAGAGTGAAACATCCTTCTTTATCAATCATGTTTATGCAACATTTTCCGTTTTCTGTGCGAGCAATAACAATGGTTGTTCCAAGGTTATTATCGATTTGAGGAGCCAAATTTTCAATACCCCAAAAATCGCCTAAAGTAACGTCCGCCTTTGACCCATCGGGATATTTAAACGGGCATCTGAAACAAGCCTTCCTTAAGGTATAATCGCGGAGGAACGCCCTCATGTATAAATTCTTAGACGCAGGTTGAGTAAAAACAGAGCCATTTTTAAAAACAACTGTAAAACTATAGCCTTTCCATCCGGTCGATTTGTCACGAAAGTTGATTGAAGCGATGTCATCTCGTGTCATACCACGGTTTTCACATAGTTCATTAATGTAGCGCTCCCAATATTTTGCTTCCGGAGCACCATGACATACTACTTCAACCAATAACAGATTATCGTTTTCACCAAAGCGTTTTCTTATAGCAGCAACTTGACAGGGGGTTCCGGTAAACAATACCTTTTTACCCGATTTCAAGTCAGCATCTATTAATGCCGCTGTTGTATTTATATCGCTGAAAACGTATTTACTGCCTCTCAATTCTGATAAGTTTTCAACAGAACTTATGCGTTTATGAACCACGCTCCATCTGCTGTTGAATCCTACGCCGTAAACTTTTCCACCCTGCTCAATCACATTACGAGCTAATATTGAAAAAACACCTCCAGCCGAACTGTTTTTTCTAACTTCCCCGTCGGGATTATGAGCAGCAATGACAACCATTAGTTTAACGAATTTTATTTAAAATCAGCGCGAATTTCGACATTACAAAACTTCTTTCGGTTTTAGTTAATCCTATTGTCCACGCAAAGATTCCTGAAACAATTACCGCAGACAAACAACCTGCTAAAGTACTCATGAACGAGTCCGGCAAATATGAATTTATCAGCAAAGATGCTGATATACTAAGTAAAAACACAATAGAAAGTGGCAAAGTCACTTTTCTCAAGTATTCGCCCATTGGGAAACCGCTTTGTTTTCGTAAGATTAGCAGTCTGACTAAAAGCCCTATTGCAGCAACTATTATAGCTAATATAAATGTCGAATAAACAGGGAAACCGAGTTTATAAAGAATGTAACTTCCTACAAATGTAACAATGAACAGACAAGCTATGGAGAACTGATATAGTCTCACATTTCCTGTTGCATAATTAATTTGAGCAATGGGCGTGTAAGATGAGCGGATCAAATATTCCACCAGAATCAACTGTGCAAATAAGGCAGCATAATCAGGAACCTCCTTCAACCAGATTGTCAAAATCGGTTGCATTCTGACAATTAACGGCATCGCTACCATAAGCATTAAGAAAAATGACAGTTTGGAAGATTGAAATACCAGTTCAAAAGAATCTTTAACTGCCCCTGATGAATAACTTTTTACAATCTGAGGGTTGACCGACATCATGAAATTTACGGAAAACTGTGAAACAGCCCCCTGCACTTGCGCCGCTATTGCTCGTGCCGCATTGAAAATTGGTCCAAAGAATATGTTAATGAGCATGTTAACACCCTGACTGGCAAGAATATCTGACAAGCATCCGAATATCATCCATCCCGAAAAGGAGAACATCTGCTTCATCTGACTCCATTTTAAAATTAAATGATATTTACATTCCTTGAATAATCTGACACAACAACCGCTATAGACAAATCTCATTATAATAGAAGTTGCTAAAATCAGCAATGCGTAAATTTTCAATTTATTGTCAGCAAGAGCTCCTACAACAAATGCAACAGCTAATTTCATAACTGCATCAACTATTGAAAGAATTGCAAACAACGACATCCGTTCATTAGCAATAATGGCTGCATTATATGGAGCACTTATTATCGTAATTATAAATGACAATATTGAACACTGGAAAACCCACAATGCGGCATTCAGTTGTCCCTCAGGAATAACCAGCTTGTTCATGACAAACCATAAACCAATTGTTTCAAGCAAGACCGCTGCAATAATTGCTATAATCACATGTGCATTAACTGCTTGAATAAAGGTTTCATTGAGAGTTTTAGCATCGCCATGCCCCATCTCTACATTTAGAAAACGCTGAGTGCTTGTTATGAGCGATGAGTTCAAAAAGCCAATCATTGCAACTACGCCACCAACAACATTATAAACGCCAAAATCCTCGATTCCCAAAGCATTGAGAACCACGCGTGACGTATATAGCGAAACAGCCATGAGCAGAATCATTCTGCCATAGAGATAAATGGTATTTTTCGCTACTCGTTTTTTATTGCTGTCAGTATGCACCACCTCAATGAGCTTTTACTAATTTTTTTACCGCAGAAAAAAATCGGGGGTATTTTCTCAGAACATTGGCTATTTTATTCGTGCAAATATAACCAACTTTCTTGACGCGCATGTCAAAAGTTATCTCCTTTTTGAAATACGGATACATTTCAAAATAATCATGCTTGCCATCTGCCATTCTATATAGCATTTGCTGTAGATACCATTTTTTATGTTTCTTAAAGTAATCTACATCGAAAACTTCGCTATATTTTTCTACAACCCCTAAGGCATCCAAACCTAATAATGTTCTGACACATTTTTCACATACTCCGCAATTATCTCCGTCGGAAAGACAAACATTCAGATACTTATACGAGGGAGAATATTTAACAACTTCTCTAAGTTTGGCGAGACGTGATTTTCCCATACCCTCAGAATATATTCTTAACGAGGATGTTGAAAATACATCAAGTGACAAAAGATCATAGGCTCCACAACTTCTGACAGGTGCATCAATTAATTGAAATTCGCTAAATTTATATCCTGAAGAGGCATAGAAGAAAACAGAATATAATTTTTGCAAACAGAATATTGGGAACATACTTGAATAGGTATGAGTTTTAAAATGATTCTGTTTTAAAACGTCCATCAGATTACTATCACTATGGACAAATTCATAGTTATATTCCTCAGCGAATTTCGCTGGTCTTACACTCCTTTTTTTGAAAAGTTCGCGAGCGTGCTGACCCTCGCCATGACTGCCTACATTGTTGAACGTCAAATGAGTAACATTCAAATCCTTAAAAATAGTATTTGTTTTAGTTGCCAACACATGTAAGCTGTCAACTCCGCATGATATACCAGTCCCTACTGCACCAAAATTTGGCAAAGTTGATGCGTCTATCGGCGCTTTAATTTTTGGTGCATGAAACTGAGGATTATTCTCTATTAGCGCCGGAATCAGATAGTTTTGTATATTAAATAATAGCTGAGATGTTACGGGGACATCAATTTCTATGTCATGATGATTAATCATTGCATAGTTCAAAGATGCAATCAGATAAGCATCGCCACGCTCATAACAAAGAAACTGTTCATATTTCTTATCAACTTTAAACCATAACGTCTGTTTTAGTCCGTCAATTTCAACCTCGTTTTTCAGAATTGCATAGTCCTGAGATGATTCAATATATGGTTTGCCAAATTTTAACATGTTTCAGCAAAAAAAAGTCTGGGACTCAATTAAAATTTCTATGCCTGAATAATGAATTTTTGGGTAAAGCCTACGGCGTCGTCAACGACCGATGTCATTGGCGAAACAAAACCGCTGATTGTCAGGCAATCATTTTTAGTGAGTTCGGTTAATTTATTCATGGCGCATAAGTGCGCTATTTTATATTTGCAAAGATAAGAATAATGCTTCAAATAACCAAAAGTTTCAATTTAAAAGCTACAATCTGTGATTTACCATATTTGTGGTATTGTACGGTTAACTTCACAATTGTAATTTTGCAGCATCAAAACTTGATTAAAAAATTTCTACGATGGCAAAGATTTACAAAAACCTGACTGAACTGATTGGTTCCACTCCTATTATGGAAGTCAACAACATCGAAAATTCCGAGAATCTCAAAGCAAGGGTGCTTGTGAAAATCGAATCATTCAATCCCGGCGGTAGTGTAAAGGACCGAATCGCCCTCGCCATGATTGATGATGCTGAAAAAAGCGACAGAATCAAACCCGGCGACTTGATTATTGAACCCACAAGCGGCAACACGGGGATAGGACTCGCTTGGGTATCATCGGTCAAGGGCTATAGACTTATTCTCACAATGCCTGACACAATGAGTGTGGAACGTCAGAATCTGTTAAAGGCACTTGGTGCCAGATTGGTATTGACACCGGGTCGCGAAGGTATGGCTGGAGCTATAAAAAAAGCTAATGAACTTAAAGACGGGAATCCCGGTTCAGTAATACTCCAACAATTTGAAAATCCGGCAAATCCTGCCATACATAGCCGCACAACCGCATTGGAAATTCTTAAGGATACGGATGGGAAAGTGGATATATTTATCGCCGGAGTCGGCACTGGTGGCACGTTAAGCGGAACTTCCGAAGCGCTTAAAGCCTACAATCCAGAAATCAAGACAATTGCAGTAGAGCCTGCATCCTCGCCCGTATTGTCAGGAGGAAATCCCGGACCACATAAAATCCAAGGGATAGGTGCCGGATTTATACCTGCAAACTATAACGCGGCAGTTGTTGACGAAGTGATTATGATGCCTGACAATGAAGCGATTAAGGCTTCACGCCTGTTGGCTGAAAAGGAAGGGCTGCTCGTTGGCATATCATCAGGAGCTGCCTTTGCAGCTGCCCTCAGGGAAGCGCACAAACCTGAAAACGAAGGAAAGACTATCGTTGCCATTCTCCCTGATACCGGCGAACGCTACCTGTCGACTGTCCTTTACGCTTTTGATGAATACCCCGTATAACTTAATGTAAACCTACCCCATGGCTCAAACATACTCATTTATAATATTTGACAACCAATACATCACCCGAATAGGTATGATGTCATTGATAAACAGCCGTTTCAACGCAGCGGAATGTTGTATGGTCCATGACAAAGAGTCATTGGTAAAAGCGCTTGAGCATCAAAACAACGCTATAGTTATTTTGGATTACACTTTAAGCGATATACGCTCTTATGATGAATTGATGATTCTGTCCCACAGGTTTTCCGGCTCCGTATGGATTCATTTTTCAGCCGAATTAAGCGGTCGGTTAATCCGTCAGCTGACCGGAGAACCGGTGGTCAGCATCATTATGAAGGACTGCGACGAAGACGAAATAGTCAATGCCATCATGGCGGCATCCGGACACCAATCATATCTTTGTCAGCAAGTCATACAATTTGTTGATTCACAACCGAAAGAGAGTGAAATTATAAACCTCACATCCAGTGAAACCGACATACTCAAAATGATTGCAAAAGGTATGTCGGTCAAAGAGATTGCCGTTGAGAGATGTTCAAGTACGCACACAATAACCACGCACAAAAAGAATATATTTCGCAAGCTCGATGTCAACACAGTGTATGAAGCCACCAAGTATGCCCTCAGAGCCGGTATTGTTGAAATGTCTGACTACTACATCTGATCAGGAACCTCTTGACACAGGTATTTTACATGAATAATAACCACTTATTAATGCACCTTATCCAAATCGAGGTTTGGCAGAAATTCGTGTATCATATCTGCAGAGATTAGTACTGAGCAATTTCCGGAGGTTATCTCTGAATTCACCTGCGGAGCATTCATGAGCTTACCATTGACGAACAGTGCCAATCTGCTACCGATATTGTTTCTTGTTATTGTTTGCCATTTCTTCGCATCCGTAAACTTAAACGCTACCTGAAAGTCGTGGTCACTTGTCGGAATAGCATTAACCTCGGTAACGGTAACTTTTTCATCCAAAACGGGTACACTTTCGTAAGCAACCAACCAAATTAATCCTTCAGAGTCAGGAAGAGTCCATTCGAGAGTTAAATTCTCGGGCTTTACATTCTTAAGATTTTCGTTCACTACTGCTGTGTCAGCAACATTATAAGTACGGTCAGTTCCTATTCCAAGCTCAGCATCGTTGAATGGAGCAGCCCTGTAAACAGTTACTCTCCATTCCGTACCTTCTGTTATGTTTGAGCTTCTGTTTCCACAGCCAGATGATATTATTGCTATGAATATGCCCACAAGCAACGGAAGTAGATTGAGTTTTCTTACCATAGTTTTAGTTTTAGATTTCGGGTGCAAAGATAATAAATACAATTTCCATTTCACACCTCAAAACAAAAAATATCTGATTCATTTAAAAATCAGATGATTGGTGTATATCGAAATAAGAGCTGCAAGAGTGTGATTCTCCGGCAGCTCCTATTTCTTTGGTACATGTTTATTCCGCGTTCCGGCGGAGCCAGTCGGTGCGGACTTTGTCAGGGAGATGTATGACCTTGAAGTTTGAGAATGTCGCGTTGAATCCGTTGCCATCGGGGCTGGCAGCGTACATGCCTATTTTCACCGGTCGGTTTGCCTCCATCCATGCGTTACGCATCAGTTGATACTCGTTGTCATCATAGGAGTAGAAGATTTCGATGGCGTCAAGACGGCGTACTGCCTTTATCCATATTGCTTCCACAGGACGGTCGAGCGCGATGACGCTCCAGTCGGAGGTGTGATGGGTAACAACGGTGCTGAGATTGAACTTTCCGTCAACAAACTCAATGCCACACTTGATGTAGTTCTCATGGTCGATGCGAATCATCATTCCGGCTTGGTCAAACCGGATCTTGTAGTCGCCGGTAACCTTGACTTTTGCCTCAAACTCACCACCATATTCAGCATAGTAAAAAGGTGCATCATCCACGGTGAATCCGTAGTGCGATATGCGCCAGTAGTCACTGTTAGGCGTGACAGCCATAGTGAGCTTGCCATCTTTAATATTCCACTCGCTTGGTTCATTGAACCAATTCATTTTCTCAAGAGTCTGCGCCATCAGCGATTGTCCCAAAATTGTGGCAATAGCCACAAGAAGTTTTATTCTTTTCATCCTTGAATAACCAGTTGATTTATTAACTTTGCAAAGTTAACTACAATTTTCAGAACTGACAATGACTAAAAATAACCATTTCCACAAACTCAACTGCCTTCTAAGAGATCAGGCGGTGAACACCTCCCATGTGAACGAAGCTTCTATATATCAGTATGCTGAAATGCTTGCCCGGATTGAGAACGTGCTTGTGGTTGTCAGCGACCTCCGCAAGGGTAGCAGCCGTATTTTCTCAGGCGGTTTTGGTGAGCGACTTGGTCTCGATGGTTATACTTCTGAAAATTCAATCTGGGAGAAAGAGATCCTCCGTATGATGTCCGAAACGGAAAAAGAAGAAAAATTCATTGCCGAATTGCGATTCTTTCATTATCTGCGCCGACTTCCAAAACATCGTAAGTCAGAATGCTTCTTATTGTCAAAGTTGCGATTCAACGACTCATTTGAGGTAATGCACAAAATGTATTATATTTTCGATGAGAACATGGAGACAGTATTATATGCAATATGTGTATATAGTCCGATGCTCTTTGACTTCAACGGCAAGAGCTACATTGTAAACTCCATAACAGGCATAAAAGAGGAATTGACCTCTGCAACAGATAACGCAATCATCAGCCGGCGCGAGAGGCAGATTCTACAACTGATTGACCAAGGAATGAAGAGCATTGAGATAGCTGACGCCCTACACATAAGCAAGAACACCGTTAGTCGTCACCGTCAGGAAATTCTCGCCAAGTTGCAGGTAAAGAACTCAATTGAAGCATGTCGACTCGCCAAGTCAATGGGGCTATTATAGCATTATTATCATTATTCGTCATATTAAGACCGCTTGTATAGCCATTCAAGAGTTGAGACAAAATAATTCGCCTGCATACATTATGGGGCATACAATTGAATATTTTGACCTCAGCTTGATAAATATCACCAAATATCAAATTTGGCGGTTTCTCCGACATCAGTGAGGTTGTGGACAGAACCACGATATCCAATTTGTCGGTCAATCATATCACCCTATTGTTTCGCGCCATATATGCCTCATCGCCATCAACGGATGACGGAACAACATTCTTGGTCCGGAATATCTCATTACGACCCGGATACGTTCTCGCATTGCGGGGCTATAACAATGGATGAGACATTTTGCACATGTTGGTTTTGACGGTACCTGAGGGCAACGTTCAAGCCGACTGAAAGCATAGTCAAGCAACGCCCGGCAATTTTCACAGATTTTATTATTTCCATGCTTACCACGGCAATAGATACGCACCATTGCTTCGACTGTACGTTTTTCCTCGGCAATACGTTTGTCAGCAGTCGTTTCCATCATGCAAAATTACTCTTTTCCGGTGAGAAATCAAAATTGCGGTAACCATCACTATGACCAGAGTAGCTAAAAATCCAAAACATTAAGCTATATGGTCAAAAGGCTCAACCCATATTCCTTTTAACGCGAGTTCGAGATAAGAAATATATGAAAAAGATGAATCGGCAGCTTGAAAAAGTTGCCGATTCTT
>CAMWVE010000002.1 GCA_947177685.1 uncultured Porphyromonadaceae bacterium
ATGTTAAAACAGGGCGGTCAGGCATTGATTAATTTTATTCACGCTGTGAAGGAGTTATGCTGTGGCATAACGACTGAAACAAGTGGATAAAAGCAACAATGGATGACCGAGGCGAAGGTAATATTAAATGTTAGGATAGTCAAACACTACAACAAAAGTTAAATTTTTAGAATAATAATGCCTGTCAACTCAACAAAAGTTAGCAACGTATCGCATCTCTGGGGCATCTTCTGCACTGTGCCTCAGTCACAGTGCTACTGCACTGCTCCATCGTCACAGAACAAAACCTACTCCAAGATATGCGACCCTGTTTTTAACAGAATTTGGGGAACGGGCTCTAATTACAATCATGCTGGAAAAAGCTTATAAAGCGTGGCTCGACTGCAGCACAATCCGAGCCAAACGCGAGCGCTTCAAGCGCTACACCTACGGGCAGCAGTGGGAGGACATTGTCTATGACCCCATGCGCAAATGCAACCGGACCGAACGGCAGATAATTGAGGACACCGGACGGAGCCCCATCACCAACAATGTGATACGTCAGCTGGTGAAAACCATCATAGGCAAATATCGCCACGAGCGGGAGCTACCTGACGATGACAGACTGGTGAAAATCTACCGTCGCAACCTGCTCACCGAACTTGATGCGCGCCTGCTCGAGGAATTTCTGATCTCAGGGGTGGCAGTGCAGCGTATCACACGCGAGTGTCGCCGACCGGGGGCGATGGAGACCTTCGTGGACAATGTCAATCCTGCCGACTTTTTCATCAACGCCATCCGTGACCCGCGCGGATGGGATGTGGAACTTGTAGGCGAGCTGCGCGACATGTCGCTGCCTGAACTGATAGCCCGCTACGGCAAGGGCGACTCCAAGACCATGGAGCATCTGCGCCGCCTCTACACCGGCGAAATATCCGGGATTTTCGACAGCCGACTGCTCGGCACGGCTGAGAACCACCATTTCCATCAGTCACCCACGGGGCGCTGTCGCGTCATAGAAGTGTGGACCCTTGAAATGACCGAGTCGCTTCGCTGCCACGACACCCGGAGCCACCGCTGCTACGAACTCCCCAAAGGGGAACTCGGCAAGGTGGAACGTGAGAACCGACAACGGCAGACCGATGGTAAATTACCCATCAAGACACGACTGATACATCAGCCTCGCTGGGTATGCCGGGTTTATGCACCTGACGGTACGCTGATTGACACCCGCCCTTCGACGGCACCTCACGGCGAACACCCCTACGTTGTCAAGCTCTATCCGCTCACTGACGGTGAGGTGCATCCATTCGTGGAGGATGTCATCGACCAGCAACGCCACATCAACCGCCTGATCACCATGATTGACCACATAATGGGAGTATCAGCCAAGGGGGTACTGCTGTTTCCTCTCGAAGCGAAAATCGATGAACTCACATGGCGCGACATACGCCATCAGTGGAGCACATGCGGGGGCATAATCCCCTATCGGTCACGCAGTACCAACAAGGAGCCGGCGCAGATAACGTCAAGCGGACTCGATGCCGGCGCGTCGAAATTGGTTGAACTGCAGATGAGGCTGGTTCAGGAGGTGACAGGGGTGAACGACGCCATCAGCGGCAAGAATATCAGCTCGGGGGTGGGTGCCGACCGCTATCAGCAACAGGTGCAGAATGCAACGGTGGCGCTGCTCGACCTGATGGAAACGTTCAGCTCACTGCTTGAATTGCGCGACCGCAAGATACTGCTTACATAAATTTGATTAACACTTTTAACACTTCACCTTAACATCTTTAAGCCAACCTGTGCCTGAAACTCGCCCAGCCTATGTTGTATCTTTGCAACATCAATGGTAATTTAACTATGAAAAAGACACTCACCAAACAACGCGACCAAGCTTTCATGAAGGTTTGCATGCAGACAATGATTGAATTATCCACTCCTCGTTACACCCCGAGTACCGATGTCATTGTCTCGGCAACCCTTCGGAAGCCGGCGCCAAGCTACTTCGTTGATTTCGACACTGCCATGACCACAATCAGGTCGATGCTCAAAGAAAAACCTGACCACAAACCTCGCCCTACGCTGCGCCGACAGCTGTGGCTGGAAATCATGGAGCGGCTGCGCCGCGAAAACGGCATAACAGCAGCCGGTCAGATCAAGCGTCAGGCACTTGCCATAGTGCTGTATCGTCTCAAACCTTCATCTTTCTTTCTATCAAAAAGTTACGCATTGCGTCTTTACTACAGTTCACCGTCAAACCAGAAAACCCTGAAATCATGTTACTCTCAATTTCAACAGAAGCCGTTCTGAAACAGGTCTACGCGCTATCGGCACTGCGCAGCATGCTCACCTCAACGCCTGACAGCGTATCGCCCTATCTGACCGAGGACAACCGGCAGGCACTCATACCAATCCTGAACGAGGCTCTCTCCTACATAGCTGCCGAACTGCTCCCTTATCTGGAGATTGTCACGCCACCGTCAACCCTCGACGACCTGATTGAGGCTGAATTGACCGTTGACAATTTACCCGCCGGCATCTGCTCCATGATGGAGAGCGCGCTTGCCCAACGGATGCTCCACATAATCCACTCGCTGACACCCGGCAACACAGGCGACAACTACCGCGCCATGGCTGACACCGTGCTGCAGACACTCCTGACCATTATCCGCGAATCAGCCGGTGCCTCCACCGGTTCAATTCCGTGGAACGGCTATTAAGACACGCAATTCCTATGTGCAACCGTGGTTGAATCAACCACGGTTGCACATCTTTATATGGCTAATGGGGATTTTATTTTCAGATTATGTCAAATTTTCGTAACTTTGCGGTTGAATATGTCATTGAGGCATATTCAGCCAAAATTTGTTTATGAATCAGATGAAAAATATACGCAATTTCTGCATAATCGCACACATTGACCATGGCAAATCCACACTTGCCGACCGCCTGCTGGAATATACCGACACTATTGCCCAGAAAGATATGGAGGCTCAGGTGCTCGATGACATGGACTTGGAGCGTGAGCGCGGCATAACAATCAAAAGCCATGCCATTCAGATGGTTACACGCGTCGACGGCGAGGAATACACGCTTAACCTCATTGACACTCCGGGACACGTTGACTTCAGCTATGAGGTGTCGCGCTCGATAGCCGCCTGCGAAGGCGCACTGCTGATTGTCGATGCCTCGCAGGGTATTCAGGCACAGACCATCTCAAACCTCTACATGGCTATTGACAATGACTTGGAGATAATTCCTGTCATCAACAAGGTGGACCTTGACAGCGCCAAGCCTGACGAGGTGGAGGACCAGATTGTGGAACTTTTAGGCTGCGACCGCGCCGACATTATCCGCGCGAGCGGCAAGACCGGCGTGGGTGTGCCGGAGATTATCGAAGCTATAGTGAACCGCATTCCCGCACCGAAGGGCGACCCCAAGGCTCCGCTTCAGGCGCTGATTTTCGACTCGGTGTTCAATCCGTTCCGCGGCATCATCGCTTACTTCAAGATTGTCAACGGCACCATCCGCAAAAACGACTTCGTGAAGTTCGTGGCTACGGGCAAAGAGTATCACGCTGATGAGATTGGGGTGCTGAAACTGGAGATGTCGCCGCGCGAAGAGCTGTCGGCAGGTAATGTGGGCTACATCATCTCAGGCATCAAGACCAGCCGAGAGGTGAAGGTGGGCGATACGATCACGCATGTGGATAATCCGTGCACATCAGCCATCGACGGCTTCGAAGAGGTCAAGCCGATGGTGTTTGCCGGCGTTTACCCCATAGAAACGGAAGATTTCGAGAACCTGCGTGCATCGCTGGAGAAGCTGCAGCTGAACGATGCGTCACTGACGTTCTCTCCGGAGTCATCGGTGGCTCTGGGCTTCGGTTTCCGATGTGGATTCCTCGGTCTGCTCCACATGGAGATAGTGCAGGAGCGGTTGAGCCGCGAGTTCGACATGGAGGTGATCACCACGGTGCCCAACGTTTCGTATCGCGTCTACGACAAAAAAGGGAACATGACCGAGGTTCACAACCCTTCGGGACTGCCTGACCTGACGCTTATCGACCACATCGAGGAGCCGTATATACGCGCGTCGGTCATCACCACGGCTGAGTTCATAGGTCCTATCATGACGCTTTGCCTGAGCAAGCGCGGCGAGCTGGTAAAGCAGGAATATATCTCGGGAAACCGTATGGAGATGATTTTCGACATGCCGTTGGGCGAGATTGTGATAGACTTCTACGACAAACTGAAATCAATATCAAAGGGCTATGCCTCGTTTGACTATCATCTGCATGACTTCCGCGAGAGCAAGCTCATAAAACTTGACATTTTGCTGAACGGCGAGAGTGTGGACGCGCTGTCAACACTGACGCATGTCGACAATGCCATCACCTTCGGGCGCCGCATGTGCGAGAAGCTGAAGGAGCTGATACCGCGTCAGCAGTTCGACATAGCCATTCAGGCTGCCATAGGGGCAAAAATCATTGCGCGCGAAACCATCAAGGCGGTGCGCAAGGATGTGACCGCCAAGTGCTACGGCGGCGACATATCGCGAAAACGCAAGCTGCTCGAAAAGCAGAAAAAAGGTAAAAAGCGCATGAAACAGATTGGTTCGGTTGAGGTGCCACAGAAGGCGTTCCTCGCCGTGCTGAAACTGGATTAAACGGGGCGCTGAAACTGGATTAAAACGTGCTGAAACTGGATTAAAAGGTGTGCCGCTAAACCGTTAAACGCCGGGGATGTTATAAAATTATGGGACTCAAGGAAACAGCAACCGTCATCACTGACCGCCTCACAAGGTGGTGGAACTACTGCGCCTACGGTGTGTGGTCAGACACCCGCACGGGGTGGCGCGTGACCATCATCAAGACGCTCAACCTGTCGGTACGCTCGTTTCTGAGCAAGGATGTTCAGACCGCTGCCTGCGGCATGGCGTTCCGCACGTTGCTCGCCACGATTCCGGCTCTGGCGCTTATCTTTGCCGTTGGCAGGGGGTTCGGGCTGGTGCCGGTGCTTCAGGATGCGTTGCTGAACATGTTCCCTGCGCAGCGCACTGCCATCAGCGAGAGTTTCGTGTTCGTGGACTCCTATCTGAGCAAGTCGTCGGAAGGGTTGTTCGTGGGAGTGGGGATACTTGTGCTGCTCTGGACACTGGTGTCGCTGATGTCGAGTGTGGAAAGCGCGTTCAACAAAATCTGGGGCATCAAGCATGGCAGAACCTTGTGGCGTCAGATTACGGACTACACCGCCATGTTCCTCATTCTGCCGGTGCTGATGGTGGCGTCGACCGGCATCAGCGTGGTGATGTCATCGACGTTGCAGAATCTGCTGCCGATGGATTTTGTCACTCCGTTGGCAGAGTCGCTGCTCGACCTTTCGGCAGTGGTGCTGACATGGCTGACCTTCGCCGGAGCCTACAAGCTGGTGCCAAACACCAAGGTAAATTTCGGCAATGCCCTGATAGCCGGCATATTGGCAGGCACAGCCTACGAAATTCTGCAATGGTTGTTCGTGAGCGGTCAGCTTTATGTGTCGAAGTATAACGCCATCTATGGCTCGGTGGCATTCCTGCCGCTTCTGATGATATGGATGCAGTTGGTGTGGGTGATAACGCTTGCGGGCGCCGTCATCTGCTTCTCGTCGCAGAACATATTCCGCTATTCCTTCTCCGACCAGATATCGGAGATTTCGCCCGACTACCGCACCAAGGTGATGCTGGCTGTACTGGCAGTGATTGTGCAGGATTATGACGCCGGTCGCACACCGCGCGACGACCAAAAGATTGCGCTCGACTACAAGTTTCCGCTGTCGTTAGTGAGCGAGATCACTGACCGGTTGGTGCGTGCCAACATCATTTACAAGGCGCTGATCGACGGCGACAACAAGGGGCAGACAGGGTTCGTGCCGGCGGTGGAACCGGAGAAAATTACGGTGGGATTCACCATGCGGCGTCTGGAACAGCTGGGCAGTTCCGACTTCATCCCTGACTTCGGCAATGAGTTCGCCACGGTAGTCGAAACCGTTGACACAATCAAAGATAAGCAGTATGATGAAACTGACAAAATACATTTGACAAACTTAACCATAAACAAACAATGAAAAAACAGATTGCAACAACCAACGCACCCGGTGCTATCGGTCCTTACAGCCAAGCTATCGATGCCGGTGCTTTCGTATTCATCTCAGGTCAGATTCCCGTTAACCCCGCAACCGGTGAAATCGCCGAGGGTATAACTGCCCAGACCAACCAGTCGCTCATGAATGTCAAGGCTATTCTTGCCGAGGCAGGTCTGACTGTTGACAATGTTATCAAAACCACCGTATTCCTGCGCGATATGAACGATTTCGCTGCCATGAACGAGGTTTATGCTCAGCACTTTACCGCACCTTTCCCTGCCCGCTCAGCAGTTGCCGTGCGTGAGC
This sequence comes from uncultured Porphyromonadaceae bacterium, assembly GCA_947177685.1. GTDB lineage: Bacteria > Bacteroidota > Bacteroidia > Bacteroidales > Muribaculaceae > CAJUPY01. The sequence continues at coordinate 6,411 of CAMWVE010000002.1, forward strand.
TTCCCAAGCAGGTGCTGGTTGAAATTGAAGTTATCGCAAGCAAGTGAGAGTTGTTAGTCAGTAGTCTTTAGCTTTAGTGGGGCTTATGGGACTTATGGGACCAATTGGACTAATGAGACTAATGACTAATGACTACCGACTAAAAACTAAAGACTAAAAACCATGCCCGAACAACACCCGTGGGAACCGTTTATTCCCGAAAATGCCCGGATACTGATAATGGGCACTTTTCCGCCGGGCTCCCACCGGTGGAGCATGGATTTTTATTACCCTAACCGCACAAACGATTTCTGGTATATGATGGGGTTGATTTACTTCGGGAGCCGTGACGCCCTGCTGCGCCCCGGCACCAAAGATTTCGACCTCGACAAAATCAAAAGCCTGCTGCGGCGTGAGGGTATTGCCATGAGCGACACCGTGAAGGTGGCTAACAGGCTGAAAAACAACGCCTCTGACAAATTTTTGGAAGTAGTGGAGCCGAATGACCTGCACGCGCTTCTGCAACGTATGCCTAAGTGCCGCACTGTCATCACCACAGGTGAAAAAGCAGCACAGATTGCTGCCGAACAGCTCGGAACCGACGCCCCTCTGATGGGGCATAAGTCAGTCAGCGACAACGGCATAGAGCTTTGGCGCTGCCCCTCCACGTCGCGTGCCTACCCGCTTCCGTTAGCGAAAAAGGCTGAGGCGTATGCGGTGGCGCTCGGTGTGACTATGAATTAGTGGAAGCTTATTCCAGAGAGAAAACCGGAATGGCGACGGCTTAGACCCCGCTCTACAATATTGGGGAACGAGGTCTTAAAAGGCGGTTCAAGATGCTATACGGGAGCAAGAAAAGCGGCGGTGTTTGCTGCTATAAGGTCGCTGTCGGCAACGGGTGCGAGTCGGCGAATAATCTCATCTATTGTGAGGGGTGACTCATCAGTTTCGGCAAGAATAAATTGTGGAGGCACTGCTGCCAAGGCATCAGGATTGAAGCGGGCACCGAACGAAAGATAAATACCATGTCTTACAAGCTGTTGTGCTTCGGCAGGTTTGCTGCGGAAACCGTGTATTACCCAATGCTGCGACGGGTGCATGAGCTTGTGGAGCTGCAGCAGCCGGTCGGTGGCATGTACGGAATGTATGACAAGAGGCATGCGTAGCTGTTCGCTCAGTTCTATATGCGCGCGGAATATCTCCATCTGCCGTTCGACCGAAGCTCCGCGTAGCATGTCGAGACCGGTTTCGCCAATTGCAACAATCCGTGTATTTCCTGTGATCAGATGTTCCAAGTCAGCCAGTGCGTTATCATTGAAAGTCTCTGTGGACCACGGATGGATGCCGGCTGAGAGCAGTCCGTCGCCGGCAGGCATAGGTTCGCCGAGGGTGAAAGATGTCACGGCATTTGACGGGGCTGTGGCTCCATGATGATGAATATCAAGCAACGGGGCTGTGGCTCCATGATGGTGTATGTCAAGCAATTGTGAAGTCATGGCACAGGATCATAGCCCGAACCGCCCCATGGGTGGCACCGGCAGATACGTTTCACGGCGAGCCAAGTTCCCTTGAGAGGACCGTGCTTGGCAATTGCCTCGATGGCATATTGGCTGCAAGTGGGTGTGTAGCGGCATGAAGGGGGGTATAGCGGCGAAATGCAGAGGCGGTAGAACCTGATGGGGAGAATCAGCAGGAAGGAGAATATTTTTCGGATATTTTCTGCAAGCATCGTCGTGTGGCACGTTCAATTTGTGAATAAGGTAAAACGGTGTCGGCGACATAAACAAGAACCATGTCGACCGGAAGGTGGAGGTCACCGAGGATTTCACGCCGGCTGAGACGATAAGCCTCACGGATGCGGCGACGCATCAGCACGCGGTCAACGGCATGGCGCAACTTGCGCTTCGGCACCGAAATGAGAAATTTAGGTGTTTCGGGGTGAGCCTTGCGGGCAGGGTTGCACCGCCAGACGGCGCGCAGCGGGTAAGCAAGGGTGGCATGCGTGTCGTCAGCCCTTCGGAAAAGCGCGTCAATAGCAATTTTTGAGCAGAGCTTTTCAGGTTTACTCAGCCCGAACTGTTTCATTTGTTGTGTTCGGTGAGATAACGGTCGAGAGCGGCGGTCATGGATGGAGTTTCAGGTGTGGGCGCCGAGAAATCGAGGGTTAAGCCGGCATCGCGTACAGCCTGACAGGTGTAGTTGCCGAAACATCCAATCTTGACATCCCTTTCGGCTATGTCCGGGAAATTTTTCAGCAGCGATTCAATTCCGGCAGGTGAGAAAAAGAGCATCATGTCGAAGTCACTTTTTTCATCCGGAGCGAAGTCATTGCTGACCGTGCGGTACATTACAGCCTTTGTATAGTCAATGTTCAGGCGGTCAAGGGGATTAGGTTCGTCGCGGTGTATGTCACTGACGGCGAACAGGAATTTTTCCTTGTGGTGCTTGGCAATATACTGCACCAGAGTGGGGTCGTCGAGCTTACCGGTAACGCCATGGAAAATTTTGCGTTTTCGGTAAACGATGTATTTCTGCAGATAAAGAGCGATTTGCTCAGTTGTGCAGAAATATTTGAGGGTATCAGGGATGGTGATTCGCAGTTCCTCACAGATTTTGAAGAAAGAGTCAATGGCAGCCTTTGCCGTAAAAATAATTGCGGTGTAGTCCGGAATTGCGACTTTCTGCTGGCGGAAGTCCTTCGATGAAATGGTCTCTACCTTGATAAACGGACGGAAAATAATTTCTACATTATGGCGCTTTGCGATATCGAAATAAGGAGATTTGTCGTTTGCGGGCTTAGGCTGAGAAACCAGTATTTTCTTGATACTCACAAGTTTAAAACTTTTTATTCAACTAATATAAAAACTACAGATGGCACGAGCCATAAAGTACACGATAATGATGGGTATGATTTCCAGACTGCAAAGGTACAAAATAAAATAAAGCAAATCGGAAAAGTTGTCATAAAAAATTTTAAAACCCTTTATTACAAATGATATTTCGGCTCCGAGGAACAAACAAAATGCTACGATAATCATGAAAAAGGCGGCAGCGGGATAGAAAACAGCCACCAAAGCAGGCACAATTGTCAGTACGCCCAAAAAAGCGAGACATGTGTTGAATCCGCGTGTCCAGAGTGCGGCTGAGTGTGAATCGGTGAATGTGTTGCCAATGACCACAATTGCCAGTTCCTTGAACACGAAGAAGCCGGCGGTGAGTGCCAGAAGGGCTAAGAGACACTGATTTATGGTGGAATAGGAGGTGACGGTGGCGTTTCCGGCGAACCATGTGTAGAGCAGCAGCGCCTGCCCCACGCAGAGCATGAAAATCAGCAGCACGAAGGTCTGCGTTTCGTTGGCTGTGTGCTCGTCGAAGGCATTCTGGCGCTGACGTGTGCCCCAGAGTTGCTGTCCGAGGTTGCGGAACAGGCGGCGTCCGTGGTTGGCGTTGAACATGAGCAGGACCACGAGCATCAGCAACAGAGCTATCAGCGGAGAGTCGCCGGCAGGCGAAAGGGGGCGCACCGCAGGTGTCTCGCCGCGGTGGTAGTCAACAGCCACAGCGGTGTAGGCGTCGCGTTGTGCGGCGCTGAGCGGAGCGTCGTCGAGCCGGCAAAATTCCGGACCGGTCTGTTGCAGCAGATTTTTCACGACGGCGTGCGGTGTCAGCCGAAGTTAATGATGTTGCTGTTGGCAGAGTTGGCAGCAGGGGTCGGCTTCTCCTCGGCGGGAGAAGTGAGGTTAGCCTTGCGTATCTGTTCTGCCACCTTGGGGTCGCGGTTGTAGGCAGGAGAGTTTTCCAGAGCTATGAGCACCCGGTCGTCATCCATCTGCTCAGGGGTGAGGACAATGTAGCGCATGCGGTCAGCCACACGCTGGCGCTCGGCGATTTTCTCCGAGCCGTATTCCTTCACCAGACGGGCAGTATCAGCCGCTGCGGCAGGAGCTTTGTCAACTACCGCGTTTTTGTTGACATCAGGGTCATAGACAATCTTATCCTTCTTTTCGTCATCGTGGATTGTAACCTTAAAACCTGAGGCGAGTACCGAAATCTTCACCTTGTTGCCGAGCGACTCATCGAAAGCCATACCCCAGATGACATCCACACCGGGATAGATGTTGCTGGTGAAGGCGGTGAGTTCGTTTGCCTCGTCCATCTTGAACTCCTGCTCTGCCTTGGGATTGACGTAGATGTTGAAGAGGAGTTTCTTTGAGGTTTTGATGTCGTTGTCCTTAAGCAGCGGCGAGCGGAGCGCATCGTTGATTGCGTTGGTGACACGGTTCTCACCTTCGGCGTAACCGGTTGATATGATTGCTGCACCACCGTTGCGGAGAGTGGTGTCGACATCGTTGAAGTCGAGGTTCACATAGCCGTTGAAGCTGATCAGCTCCGAGATAGACCGTGCAGCGTTGGCGAGGGTATCGTCAGCCTTCGCGAACGCATTGAGAAAGTTGAGATCGCGATAGATTTCAGTCAGACGCTCGTTGTTGATTATGAGCAGAGCGTCGACATATTTCGCCATTTCATCGGCTCCCTTCAGTGCCTTGAGAATTTTCTGCTCCCCTTCGAAAAGGAACGGTATGGTGACGATGCCGATAGTCAGCAGACCGCGTTCACGCGCGATGCGAGCCACCACGGGAGCCGCACCTGTTCCGGTGCCACCGCCCATACCTGCGGTGATGAACACCATTTTGGTTTCATCGTCGAAGAGGCTGTTGATGACATCGGCACTCTCCTCGGCAGCCTTGCGTGCCACTTCGGGGTCATTGCCGGCGCCCCTGCCGAAAGTGGTGTTGGGACCGATCAGCACACGGGTAGGCACCACCGAGTGGTTCAGCGCCTGCTTGTCAGTGTTGCACACCACAAACGACACGCTGCTGATGCCCTGTTTGTACATGTGATTGATGGCGTTGTTACCGCCTCCGCCCACGCCTATGACTTTTATGATGGGGTCTGAATCGGTAGTGTCGACAAAAGGAGTCTGGTCTATTTCGTACATCTGAGTAAATTGTTTTTGTGAGTGTTATTCATTGTCTTCGAGGTCAGATTCGCTGCTTTCCTCGCTGAGAATACGCATTAGTTTCTCGCCGAAGATGGTCAGGATGTTTCCGGTTGACTTCTGGTCGACCTTCTTTCCACCCTGTTTCTTCACCGGTTTCTTAGCCGGTTTTTCATCCTCGTCGTCATCTTCAAGGTCGCGCATGTCAGTGTTGATTTCCGAGCCGATTCGGGAAATGTCGTCATCCTCATCGTGGAGCTGCTCTTCCCTGACAGTGGTCACCACAGGATATTCCACACATGGATTCTCCTTGCTGACGCGGGCTGCGACTGCAAGAATAGAGATTACATCGACAGCATCGGCAGGATCAATCCGGTGGTCGGCAATTCGGATTATGTTGGAGGGTACGCCCTGACGGACCGGCACACCACTCTGATTGCGGAGCATGGCGTTGAAGCCGCGCAGTTTGGCTCCACCGCCCACTATCACTATGCCACCACGGAGATCCGAGAGTTTCACGCCGGCATAGACAGGCTGCTCAAGAATGTTGGTGATGATCTCAGCCGCACGCGCGCGTATATAATTATTGATTTCGGAGGTGTCCAGACCGTCGATGTTCTGCGAGGGCTGTTGCTCGTCAGGGGTGACGTTACCAATGGTTTTCTTGATTTCCTCGGCGCGGCTCTCCATGCCGGAAATGCCGGTGAGGTCATGGGTTATGGTGCGTGACCCGATGGGAATTGTGGCAAGGTAAAGGAGCCCGTTGTTTTTGTAGATTGACACTGTGGTGGTTTCAGCGCCGAAGTCCACGAGCATGCATCCGAGGTTCTTCTCTTCGTCAGTCAGCACGGCACCGCCTATGGCAATCTGGCGCACTATGGGCGACTGGATTTCCATGTCGAGGCGTTCGGTTATGGCGCGCTTGATGTTGAGATTGTTTGCGGAGCGTCCGGTAACCAGACAGATGTTTGTGCTGATGGAGCGGGCATAGATTTCGCGGGGATTTTTCTGCGGCACATTGTCAACCACGAAGTCACGCGGAATTACTGCGAGCACCTCGCGCTCGGCGTTTTCGGCACCCAGCGCGAGCGCCTGCTGACGGAGCTGGCGTATGATAAGGTCAGTTATCTCTGTTTCCTCCTGAAAAGTTTTCTCGATGGGAATGGTGGTTGAACGCAACGAGCGACCGCCTGCCGAAACAAACACACGCTTGATTTTGCCCGGTGCGACGGCGGCATAGTTTTCAAGCTTGAGTTTCAGGCTGAGGATACGCTTGCTTACCTCCTCCACTTTTTTCACGACGCCATAGCGGACGGCATCAATCAGAGGTTCCTCCTCGATGGCGAGTACGGTAAGTGCGCCGTTAGGATCGACGCTTGCCACAGCTCCCTTGATTTTGGAGCTGCCTATTTCAAACGCTACTATGAGATTACGGTCGGGCATATATTTTGATTTATGATTTTTTTGTTGGTTTCTATAATTTCTATTCACCGGTGGTGACCTGAATGGTGTCCATGTAGTTGAAGTCCACTATTTCGTCAATGTCGTCGGCATCAGCGAAATGAGAGCTGTAGACCGGAGGACCGGAACGTCGGTGAGCCACAATCTGATTGTCGAACTTGACCGAGATCGTGTCATACAGGTCCCATCCGCGTTTACCGAGAATCCTGTGATATGCAAGCATTATGCGGTGAACCTTGTCCTTTATGTTGGTGGTGTCGCCGAAGTTGATACGGGCGTTCGCCACCATAGGATAAATGATTATGTCGCCGTCAGGCTCCACCTCCATCGATGTCACCAGCGAGTTGAAGCGGTTGTCGTAGTTCATGTAGTTCACCAGCGGAATGATGTAGGTAGGTTTCCTGCGGTCGTTGAACCGAGCCACCACCACCGGCACATCGACCTTGTAGCGGTAGTTGGCAGTCAGGCGCTTTCCCTGACGGTTGATGTAGTAGGAGCCGGCTCCATCGAAAACACGCGCCACTGGGCGCATTGCCGACACTTCGGCGCGGAGAAACACGCTGTCAGCGCGGTAGACAAAGTAGACGTTAGCCTGCTCGATGTTGTCAATGTCGTTGAGCGCATCCTCCACCGCCTGCAGGTCAATGCTGTCGAGCGGCATGCGGGTGAAGCCGTCAGGGAGAGCCACACGGGCGTTCTGCCATGCCTCCTGCTCTGTGACGAACTTGTTCGAGGGGTCAGCCAACACCACATCGAGCCTGCACGGTTTGTCGCCGGCTGACATCATTTGGGTAAAGACAATGGCAGCCACCGCATATCCGACAAGGATAATCGACAGGAACATGTATGTCAGCGCTTTTCTGCTCACAGGGTCAACTGTTTTACTAACTCAGGCATCAGCTCCACCATGTCGCCGGCGCCCGCGGTTAAAAGAACTTCAAAGTTACTATTTTTTATTGTTTTAATCAAATCCTCCTTGCGGATAAGCTGTTTTTTTTGACATTTTATCCTGTCAAAGATGATTTTAGAGGTCACACCGGGGATAGGAAGCTCTCTGGCAGGGTAAATATCAAGCAAAACCACGGAGTCAGCCAGCGAGAGAGCCTCGGCAAACTCAGGGGCGAAGTCGCGGGTGCGGGAATAGAGGTGAGGCTGGAAAGCTACGGTCAGTTCGCGGTCCGGATACAGAGCCTTCACCGACATGATGGAGGCGCGGAGTTCGTCGGGGTGATGGGCGTAGTCATCGATCACAGCCCGTCCGCCCGGTTCCTTAAGGTAGAACTCAAAACGGCGTTTCGCACCCTGATATGTGGCGATTGCCTCACGCGCTGCCTCGGGGTCGAACTCAGGCAGCAGCGAGCATGCGGCAAGCGCTGCCACAGCATTTTCAATGTTGATTTCCACCGGTACACCGAGCCTGATGTCAGGAATGACCCCTCCGCTCCACACGAAGTCGAAATAGATTTCGCCATCGTGATGCCTGATGTTGGCAGCGTGGAAGTCGCCCTCATCTTTTGAATAGGAATAAAGACGTACTCCCTGGCTCAGACGTGGCACAAGCTTCAATCCGGTGTGCTGAATCAGGGCTCCTCCGGGCTGAATAAGTTCGGTGAAATGCGCGAACGACTCCAGATAAGCCTCCTCGGTTCCGTAAATGTCGAGATGATCAGGGTCAGTGGCAGTCACCACGGCGATATATGGGGTGAGGTGATGAAACGAGCGGTCGAATTCATCAGCTTCAATGACCGAGTAGCGTGAGGAGTCATTGAGGATGAAGTTGCTGTTGTAATTACGCAGAATTCCTCCGAGGAAAGCGTTGCATCCGGCTGCGGGGGTGCAGTTGAGAATGTGTGCCGCCATTGACGAAGTGGTGGTCTTGCCGTGAGTACCGGCAAAACATAGACTCATGCTGCTGCGGGTGACGGCACCGAGCACGGCGGCGCGCTTGACCACCTCAAAGCCGTTGCTGCGGAAATATTGCAGACCGCGATGCGAGTCAGGCACAGCGGGAGTGTAGACCACCAGAGTGGTGTCAGGATTGCGGTAAGCGGAGGGTATGAGTGCGGGGTCATCATCAAAAAAGATTTCTATACCCTCATCCTGCAACTGCCGTATCAGGTCGGAGGGGGTGCGGTCATAGCCGGCTACGTTGCATCCGCGCGCCTTGAAATATCGTTCGAGCGCTGCCATGCCTATACCTCCGGCACCAACAAAATACAGGTTATTTTTCATTTGCGTGTCAGTTCAATAATTTTGTCGACAATTTTTTCATCGGCGTCAGGCAGAGCCATCAGCCGTGCGTTGGCTCCCAATTGTTCAAGCCGTTCAGGGTCAGCGAGCAGCCGGGTGACGGTGTCGCCGAGAAGTTTTGATGCATCGGCATCCTCGATCATCACCGCGGCATCGCGGTCAGCCAGTGCCAGAGCGTTCTTGCGCTGATGATCCTCAGCCACGTTGGGCGACGGAATCAGCACCGAAGGAATTCCTACGAGCTGAATCTCGGAAATGGTACTTGCGCCGGCGCGTGAGACCAGCAGGTCAGCGGCGCGATAGACCAGATCCATGCGGCTTACAAACGGAGTGGCAATAAGCCCTTCAATGCCGGCTGCTGCCCCGGCACACTCCTGTTCGTAGAGTTTGCCGGTCTGCCACAGCACGGAGAAACCTTGCTCGGAGAAGCGCCTGACGGCAGCTTTCATGGCATCGTTGATGCTGCGGGCGCCCAGACTGCCACCCACGCTGACCACCAACGGGCGGTCAGGGTCGAATCCGAGCTGCTGCTTGGCATCGCGGCGGCTGATTTCCGAGGACAGGATATCTTTGCGGACCGGATTGCCGGTGAGCATGATTTTCTCAGCCGGGAAGAAACGATCCATATTTTCATAAGCCACGCAGATGGCATCGGCTTTTTTCGCGAGCAACTTGTTTGTTACGCCGGCATAGGAATTCTGCTCCTGAATGAGCGTGGGCACACCCATTTTCTGAGCTTGTTTCAGCACCGGACCTGAGGCGTAGCCCCCTACCCCTACGGCAATGTCGGGTTTGAAGTCGCGGACGATGGTGCGCGCCATGCGCATGCTTTTCCAAAGCTTGAACAGAACGGGTATGTTGCGCCAGAGGCGTGTGCGGTAGAAGCCAGCCACAGGCAGACCCTTGATGGGATATCCGGCAGCGGGCACACGCTCCATTTCCATGCGGTTTTCGGCTCCGACAAAGAGAATTTCCACGTCGGGGCAACGTCGACGCAGGGCATTTGCAATGGAAAGCGCGGGGAAGATGTGTCCGCCGGTTCCACCTCCGCTGATGAGTATCTTAGTCATGAAGTTGTGCGGGATTTTCAGCCTTCAGTTCCTCCGGGAGGAGTTCACCTTCAGCCTTGATTTCTTTAGATTTATTATTTCGGGCGGCGAAGCGGCTGACACTGAGCATGATACCGAACGCCAGTGAGGTTATCATAATCGAGCTGCCACCCTTTGAGATGAGCGGCAACGGCTGTCCTGAAATCGGCGATACGCCCACCACGATAGCCATGTGAATCAGCGCCTGAAACACAATGAACACAGCCATGCCTATGACGAGCAGGGCAGGATAAGAGCGCTTGCACCGGCTGGCAATGTTGCCGGCGCGTGCCAGCAGCGACAGGTAGACCAACAGCAGCAGGAATCCGCCGATGAAGCCGAATTCCTCCACCACAATGGAGTAGATGAAGTCAGAATAAGCGAGGGGCAGACGCGAGGTCTCGCGGGAGTTGCCTGGCATCACGCCGATGATGTTGCCGTTAGCCTGCGCCATCAGGGAGTACATGCGCTGGGCATTGTCGCCGTTGATGGGTTTGTCCCACATAGCCACGGTGTCTTTCTCCATGAAGTCGTTCAGGCGTGACTGCCAAGTTGAGAAACGACCGTCGCCGCGCTGCTCCATGGATACGGTTTCAGCGGCGCTCTTGCGCACCGATTCGCCATAGAGCTTTACCCCCACGCCCATGATGCCGAAAAGCCCGTAGACCAGAATCAGTATGCCGAGTTTCTTCCACGGAATACCGCAGATAATCATCATTGACAGTGAGATTGACATCAGCAGGACCGTGTTGGTGAGCCCTTGGAAAAAGAGCAGACCGCTGAACAGAAGCACCGCAGCTCCGGAGTAGATGATGCCCCGGTTGCTGTTGTTACCGCCGAAGCGGGTCATGCAGAGCGAGATGACGAGCACTGCCGAGAGTTTCAGGAATTCGGCGGGCTGAATCATGAAGCCCATTATTGTCAGCGAGCGTCGGGCACCGTTGATGATTTCGCCTGCCACAAGCACATAGCCGGCAAGCAGCACACTCAGGCAGATGAAGAACGGGGTGAAAACTATGCACCACCGATAGTTGATGCGCGAAACGGTGTAGACCACAATGGCACCGAGTCCCAACAGTATGGCATGGCGTATCAGGGGCATGAACACATTGTTGCTTCTGACCTCGAACGATGAGGCGCTGTAAAGCTCGATGACTGAGATTACACACAGACCTATGTAGATAGCCCAGATGTATTTGTCGGGCTTGCGGGTGGTGGCGGCGTTCTGTTCTGCCGCGGGTTTTGACTGAAGATCGGACATGGAGAAAAAGTCAGAGGTCAAAGTTATGGAGTAATAGGTTGGAGGGTAATTGGGTGGATGGGGTTTAACAGCCGCAAGCGGCTGATGCAAGGGACGGACTTTCAAGGGCGGACGCTCCACGGAGCGTCCCTACAGCAGGGGGCAAAAGGGTGAAGAGAGGAGCGTGGAAAAAGTCAGAGGTCAAAGTTTTGAAGTAATAGGTTGGAGGGGAGGAGTGCGAAATTATTTGAGTGCTTTGACGGCGTTTTTGAATCGGGTGCCACGGTCCTCGTAGCTTTTGAACAGGTCGAAACTTGCGCAGCAGGGCGAGAGGAGGACAGTGTCGCCGGGCGATGCTATTTCACGGCATCTGGCTATAGCTTCGTCGAGCGAACCTGTGGAGACCAGAGTGTCGACCTTGCCGTTGAAGAACTCCATGATTTTGGAGTTATCCTTGCCCATCGCCACAATAGCCTTTACGCGACGGCTGACAAGAGGCTCTATTTCAGTGTAGTCGTTGCCCTTGTCCTTACCGCCGAGAATCAGCACGGTTGACTTGGAGTCAGGCATGCTTTCGAGGGCATACCAGCATGAGTTGACATTGGTTGCCTTGGAGTCGTTGATGTAGCGGACGCCATCGACATCAGCCACAAATTCCAGACGGTGTTCCACCCCTTCGAAATCGGAGAGCGAACGGCGGATATCTTCCTTGCGGACATTCATCAGGCATGCCGAGAGTCCTGCCGCCATGGAATTGAAGAGGTTATGCAGTCCTGACAGGGCAAGGTCGGCACGGGGCATGTTCAGTTTCTCGCCGGGAGTGCTGAAAACAATCTCGTTCTCCTCGTCGACCCACGCGGCTGTGTCGCTTCCCTCTTGCTCCTGCGAGAAGGGATAGAGGCGCGCATCGGTGGTGACATGCTTGAGCTGCTCGGTGATGACGGGGTCGTCCTGCCAGTAGATGAGGGCATCCTGCGGGGTGAGGTTGTTGATGATGCGGAACTTAGCCTTGACATAGTTCTGCATCTGATAGTCGTAGCGGTCGAGGTGATCGGGGGTGATGTTCATGATGACAGCCACGTCAGCCTTGAAGTCGTACATGTTCTCAAGCTGGAAACTGCTGAGTTCTATGACGTAAACGTCGTGATGAACCGTAGCCACCTGCCATGCCAACGACTTGCCCACGTTACCTGCCAGACCAACGTTGAGTCCGGCATCCTTGAGGATGTGGTAGGTCAGCAGCGTGGTAGTGGTCTTGCCGTTACTGCCTGTGATGCAGACCATCTTGGCATCAGTGTAGCGTCCGGCGAACTCTATTTCGGATATGATGGGGGTGCCTTGCTCAGTCAGCTTCTGCACCAAGGGGGCGGTGGGGGGTATGCCGGGGCTTTTTATGACCTCAGCGGCATTGAGGATAAGTTCTTCAGTGTGATGTCCTTCCTCCCACGGGATGTCGTACTCCGCGAGTGCTTCTTTATAGCGTGGAGCAATGGTGCCCATGTCGCTGAGAAAGACGTCGAAACCTTTGACTTTGGCGAGGATTGCGGCACCGACGCCGCTTTCGCCTCCACCCAGCACTACAATTCTGTTGTTCATTTATCGCAGTTTTAAAGTTACAAATGTCATTACGGCAAGAATCAGCCCGATGATCCAGAAGCGGGTTACAATCTTTGACTCAGCCAGCGGCTGCAGCGGTTTCTGCACCAGTGCGTCGATGCCTGAGTTGCCTGCTTTCTGGAAATGGTGGTGCAGGGGCGACATTTTGAGGATGCGCCTGCCTGTGCCGTATTTTTTCTTGGTGTATTTGAAATAAGCCACCTGAACCATCACCGAGAGGTCCTCGACGAAGAAGATGGCGCACAGCAGCGGCAGCAGCAGTTCCTTGTGGATGAGCAGTGCGAACACGGCAATGATGCCGCCGAGGGTGAGCGAGCCGGTGTCGCCCATGAACACCTGCGCCGGATAGGCGTTGTACCACAGGAAACCTATCAGTGCGCCGATGAACGCGGACATGTAGACTACAAGTTCCTCGCTGCCGGGGATGTACATTATGTTCAGGTAGGATGAGTAGATGACGTTGCTGCCCAGATAAGCCATCAGGGCGAGCGCCGCGCCGATTATGGCAGAGGTGCCGGTGGCGAGTCCGTCGAGACCGTCGGTGAGGTTGGCGCCGTTTGAAGTGGCTGTGACCACGAACACGGTGACGATTATGAACAGAATCCATGCGGCTGTCTCGGCATATTTGCCTGCCCATCCGGTTAGCCAGCCGTAGTCGAAGTTGTTGTTCTTGACAAAGGGGATGGTGGTGACGGGGGTCTTTACAGGAGCCGATTCATAGACCACCTCGATGATTTCCGAGGAGTCGGCACTCTTGACCTCGGTGTTCTCGCGGATTACAATGTCGGGGCTGAGATACATGGTCAGACCAACGATGAGACCGAGTCCTACCTGACCGACGATTTTGTAGCGTCCGCTCATACCCTCCTTGTTCTTGCGTACCACCTTGATCCAGTCGTCGAGGAAGCCGAGGGTGCCGAGCCAGATGGTGGTCACGAGCATCAGTATCATGTAGACGCTGGTGAGATTACCGACAAGCAGGCAGGGGATGAGGATGGAGAAAATGATGATTATGCCCCCCATGGTGGGTGTTCCGGTTTTCTTCATCTGACCTTCCAGCCCAAGGTCGCGGATGATTTCGCCCACCTGCTGCTTCTGCAACAAACGGATAATTTTTTTGCCTATGAAAACGGCTATGAACAGCGAGAGGACCAGCGCCAGCGACGAGCGGACGGAGATGTAGCCCATCAGTCGGGAGCCGGGGAAATTGTGCTGTGCAAGAAAATCAAACAGATAGATTAGCATGGTAGGGGCGTTTTATTCTTCGCTGAAAATTTTTTCGAGTTCTTCCTTGTCGTTGAAATGGTGGCGTATGCCGTTGATTTCCTGATAGTCCTCATGTCCTTTGCCGGCAATGAGGATTACGTCGCCGCGGTGTGCGAGCACGGTTGCCACGCGGATTGCTTCGGCACGGTCGGTGACGGTGAGTGTGCGGCGGCGCAGCTTGGGGGTGTCGAGACCCTGCTCCATGTCGCGGATAATCTCACGCGGAGTTTCGTCGCGGGGGTTGTCCGATGTGAGAATCACGCGGTCAGAGAGCTCGGCGGCTGCCTTAGCCATCAACGGACGCTTGCCTTTGTCGCGGTTGCCGCCGGCGCCTACCACGGTGATGACCGAGGCGGTGTTACCGATGATTTCGCGGATGGTGTTGACCACGTTGACCACTGCGTCAGGGGTGTGGGCGTAGTCGACGATGGCGGTGTAGCCGAGTCGGGGTGAGCGGAGGGTCTGGAAACGACCTGCCACGGGCACGAGCCGGCTCATGTTGAGCAGGATTTTCTCGGTCTGCCATCCCAGCAGGGCGCATGTGCCGAACAGGGCGGTGAGGTTATAGGCGTTGAACCGCCCGACGAACATGGTCTCGACTTCCAGACGGTTGAGCTGCATCAGTGTGCCGTCGAGGCGCTGCTCGATGATGCGCCCCACGAAGTCAGCCGGACGGCGGAGCGAATATGTGCGTTTGCGGGCATTGCAGTTCTGGAGCATCACTTCGCCGTTTTTGTCGTCGATGTTGGTCAGAGCGAAGGCTTCGGCAGGGAGTGAGTCGAAGAACGATTTTTTGGCGGCGAGGTAGGCGTCGAAGGTTTTGTGATAGTCCAGATGGTCGCGGGTGAGGTTGGTGAATACTCCGCCGGCGAAGGTAAGCCCGGCAATGCGATGCTGATGTGCGGCATGCGAGCTGACTTCCATGGCAACGTAGTCGCATCCTGCCTCCACCATGTCGTGGAGCAGACGGTTGAGCTCGAGGGGGTCAGGGGTGGTGTGGGTCGAAGCCACGGCAACGGTGTCGACATAGTTGACAACCGTTGAGAGCAGCCCTGCCTTATAGCCCATCAGTCGCGCCATCTCGTAGATGAGGGTGGCTATGGTGGTTTTGCCGTTGGTGCCGGTTACACCCACTAACTTTATGCGTCGCGAGGGGTTATCCCACCACTCCGATGCCAGAAAGCCGAGCGCCACGGCTGAATCGGGGGTGATGATGTAGGTGACGCCCGGAGCGATGTGTACGGGCTTATGCTGCGCCACCACGGCTACGGCACCTGCCGCCACGGCTTTGTCAATGAAGGCGTGACCGTCAGTGTTCACCCCGTTGACTGCCACGAAAAGCGAGCCTGAGGTGACTTTGCGTGAGTCGGAGGTTATTTCGGACACCATTATTTCGGGGTCGCCGATGATTTCGGTGACCCGGATTGCTGCAATCAGTTCAGATAGTTTTTTCATAAATAGTCTTATGCCGGTGAGAGAACCACTGTAGAACCGCGTTTCAGAGGGGTGCCTCCTACGGGGTTCTGACGGGTGATGAAGCCTGAGCCGCTGACCGAAACGTTGTAGCCGTTTCGTTCGAGCACCATAATTGCCTCGCGGAGTCCCATGCCTATGACATCGGGCACTTTTCCGTCAGTTTCGGCGAGCTGCGCCACATTCTTGTCTTTGCAGTTCACACCGGTCAATGCAGTTATATTTTTATAGTTTTCAGAATCAGTTGAACGGAGCACCTTGGCTTTTCCCTTGGGACCTTCGGAGGAGAAATCGGTCTCGTTGTCGAGCATGCCGCGGGCATACATCTTGATGGCTATGTTCTTGAGCACGTCACCGCTGACGGCAGCTGCTCCGGTACGCTCGCGTGTGGGATGGTAGGTGAGAACCATGCAGGAGTATTTGGGATCTTCATAAGGGAAGAATCCGCAGAATGCGAGTCGCTTGCGGGTTTTGTCGTATTGGCGGGTGGCGCGGTCGACGGTGTAGCTGGTTCCGGTTTTGCCGGCTATGCTGACGCGCTTGTCCTGCAGACGACGACCGGTGCCTTCAAGGACCACGGCGCGGAGCATGTCGCGCAACTTGGCAGCGTTTTCAACCGAGCATATCCGGTCGCGGATGTTGGTCTGCGGAATGACTATGGTGGTGTCGGCGTTGCTCAATTCCGACACAAGACGGGGCTTGACAAAGACGCCGCCGTTGGCGATGGCGTTGTACATGGCAAGGGTGTAGACGGGTGGAATTTCGGTGCTGTAGCCGTAGCACTGGCGCGAGAGGGCTACGCGGCTTTTGGTGCGCGGCACGTTGGGTATGCGCTCGCCGGCAATGCCGAGATTGAATTTCTCAAAAAAGCCTATTTCTTCAAGAGCCTCGCGGAAAAGTTCGGGGTGCTGGTGGAACTTGTGATTGGGGTTGCAGACCACCTTGGTCATGCCTATGTTTGATGATTTGGCTATGATCTGGCGCAGGGTCAGTGTGCCATAGGTGTGTGAGTCGGTGATAGGTTTGCCTCCGGCGTAGGCAAACTGGCTGCCTATCTGATAAGGTTGGTCAAGATTGGAACAGAGTCCGTTTTCAAGCGCCAGCAGCATGGAGATGGGCTTCATGACGGAGCCGGGTTCATAGCCCATGACGGCACGGTTGAGTGCCTCGATGTAGCGTCCGGAGGGACTTTGCTCGAGGTTGGAGATGGCACGGATTTCGCCGGTCTTGACCTCCATCAGTATTGCCACGCCCCATTCGGCGCCAACTTCCTGAAGTACGTTTTCAAGCTCGTTCTCGACAATGTCCTGCATGGTGATGTCGATGGTGGTCTTGATGGTGTAGCCGTCGACCGCGGGGGTGTCGGCTACGAATTTCATGGTGCGGTTGAAGCTGCGCTTGCGTGCCACACCCATCTGTCCGAAAAGGAAGGTGTCAAGCGCACATTCCAGTCCGGATTTGCCGTGGATTTCGCGGCAAGAGTCGTTCATCATGCCCACACTGCCTATGGAGCGGCTTGCCATCATGCCGTAGGGGTGGGTGCGTTTGCGGCGGTTTTCGGTGGTGAGTCCGGTTTTGTTGGTGGATTTTATCTTCAGGAAGGGGAATTTCATCATTCGCTCGTAAACATCGTAATCGACGTCGCGGGCTATGAGGATTCGTGAGCGGTCGGCACGGACCGGTATGTCGAGCTGATGGGTCAGCACCTCGCGCCAGCCCTCCTTGGTGCGGTGGGGAAATAGCAGGGTCATGGAGTCAGTCAGCGGCTCGATGTATTTGTAAAGGCTGTCCTTGGAAAAGCCGGGTGAGCGGTAGTCGATCCACATTGACACCACGGTTTTGTTTGACGCCAGAGTGCTGCCGTCGACGGCAAGGATGTCGCCGCGTTCAGGAAAGACGGGGCGTGAGACAAGCATGTCTTTCTTGGCGCGTTCGTTCCAGTTCGGGGCGTCGATGATGGTGTTTTTGAACAGCTTGACGGTGATGAGCGCTGCGAAAATCAGGATTGCGAAAGAGATGAGCAGGTAGCGCGTGAGGATGGTGCGGTTGTTTTTGCCTTTCTGTGCCATGATTGAGAGAGTTTAGTTTGAAGAGAGTTTATAAGGGGGTTGTGACTGAATGTGCAGGTCAAGATGGAGCGAGTCGACGAGCTGCTGCATGCTTGTTTCGCGCGTGTTGCTCATGTAGCGTCCGCGTTCCTTGACGAATTCGGTGTGGGTGATGACATATTCCTTTCTGAGTTCAACGAGCTTCTCCTCGCTGCTGCGCGAGTTGTAGCGGTTGGTGATGTAGATCAGGACCATGAACATGACAAGGACGATGATTTTCCAGTGACGCTGGAAAAAGTCGGTGGATATGAGTTTGCCGTGGAGTGCCTTTAGCATCCATGAGTCGGAGATCCGTTTTGCTGATTTATCTTTTTTTGCCATTTGTAAGCTGATGAACTCTGAGGGGTGTGATGGGGTTAAATTTTCTCGGCTATGCGGAGTTTGGCACTTCGTGAGCGGGGGTTACGCTCCACCTCCTCCGGCGAGGGTGTCACGGGCTTGGGGGTGAGCAGACGGAAGGGGGTCAGGGTGCGTCCGAAGAAGTCCTGCTCTACGACGCCCTGCAGGTTGCCCGATTTCATGAAGTTCTTGACGAGCCGGTCCTCCAGCGAGTGATAGGTGATGATGGCGAGCCGTCCGCCCGGTTTGAGCAGCGCGATACTCTGTAGCAGCAGTTCGCGCAGTGCCTCAATTTCGTCGTTGACGGCTATGCGTAGTGCCTGAAAAATCTGTGCCAGCTCTTTCTTCTCCTGACGGGGATTGACCAGAGGCTTCACCGCTTCGAGCAGGTGCTCCATGCGGGTCAGCTTGTTGCGTGACCGGGCTTTCACAATGGCTGCAGCGAGGCGGCGGGCGTTCTTGAGTTCGCCGTAGAGATAGAAAATGTCGGCGAGCCGCTGCTCATCGAGGTTATTGAGCAGCCAAGCGGCGTCACGCTCCCCCTTGCGGTTCATGCGCATATCCAGCGGACCTTCCCAGCGGAACGAGAATCCGCGCTCCGGGTCATCGAAGTGATGAAACGACACCCCGAGGTCAGCGAGGATGCCGTCGACATCGTTTGCATGACCGTAGAAACGCATGAAATTCTGCATGTAGCGGAAGTTGGAATGAACCGGCGTGAAGCGTGGGTCGGTGAAGGCGCGCTCAATAGCATCCATGTCCTGATCGAAGCTGTAGAGATGACCCGGAACGGTGAGTCTCTCAACGATTGCGCGCGAGTGACCGCAGCCGCCCATAGTGGCGTCCACATATATGCCTTTAGGGTTGATATTCAACCCGTTAACAGTCTCATCCAATAAAGCAGGTATGTGATAAACTTCCTCCATTTTTCCCATTTCAGCAGTGGTTTATAAATCGAGCGTAAAGTTAATTAAAGAAAGTAGAATTTGCAAATGAAAATTGCACTATTTTTCCGGGAAACAAAAAAAGTTATTAACAGTGGTTTTTCGGTGGCTATTCACTCGCAAGTTTGCAAATGTAAATAAACCGTGACAACCCCCGCAGGGACACTCCTCAAACCTCCTGACCGAGTGTTTCACCCCCTCGTCACCAACAAATTTCCTCCTCCGACCGACTGCATTCACCCCTCCCCCCACCAACAAATTTCCCTCTCCGACCAGCCTATATTACCCCTGACTATTGCCTGATTATCAAAAAGTTTTTGTAACTTTGCGCATATAACATATTCCAAATCGGAAAATGAGCTATTGGAATCTCATAGAAGTTGATAAGTTTTCAATGAGAGTGAATAAATGGCTATCCACGATGACCTAAATTTGACACTGAATAATTTAGCTTGATATGTATAAAAACAACGACATATACCGCAGAATACATTTCGCTGTAATGGCGATTGAGAGCGGTGCTCGAAAGTTGGGCATCTCCGGCAAGGAGATGCACGACCGATTGAGCAAACAAGGCTTAATCCAAAATAGACTAATAAAAAGGTATGATGAACTTCATACCCAAAGTCTTGACTGGGTAGCTGACGACATTTGTGAAACCCTCCTAAACTGGGAAGCCGGATTATGATAAAACTTTATCACGGGTCATACATAGCAGTGGAATCGCCATTAGTTGGACTTGGCAGAAAAAAGGTTGACTTTGGTCAAGGTTTCTACCTCACTAACCTGTATGAACAAGCAAAAGCATGGGCTGAAACAATAGCGGAAAGAAAAGGAAGAAAGACTCAGCCAATAGTCTCGGCTTATACATTGGATTACACGTCGGTAAGAAACGAGAATTTTCGCATCAAGGTATTTGACTCATACAATCTCGAATGGCTTGAGTATGTGATAGATTGTAGACGTGGCGGTGAGATGTATAAACTTTATGATATTGTAGAGGGGGGCGTGGCTAACGATAATGTCATTGACACTGTTGAAGACTATGAGAACGGCATTATAACAGCAGAACAGGCTCTCGGTCAGTTGCGATATAAGAAAGTCAATCATCAGATTTGTATTCTGAATCAGGAGATAATAGATAAGTATTTGATATTCAAAAATTCGGAGATTATTCCGGAAAATGGTTAGGTGTATGAGAGACAATGTACTATGGCGTAAGCAAAGCCGAATAATAATGCTATTGGCTGATAAGCTGAACATTTCACCGGAGCGTGCCCTTGATCTTTATTACAGCACAAAGGTATATAACCAAATGACCGACCCAAAATATGGTCTGCAACTGATGAGCGATGATTATATACTTGAAGAATTGATAGCAGAACTTAGAGAACCGCTACAGCAGAGGTAAATCCAATCATTTTTCTGATACCGGGAAAATGAACTGCCGAAAAACAGAGGTTCACGGCGAAAGCCAACAAATTCTTGAACGGCGATATGGGGCATGACGGATGGGGTGACTTCGACTATAACGAGAATACGGATGAGTTGTCGAGCCTTGCTGATGACACGGACCTCGACAATCTAATGATACTTAAAACGACTGAGACTTATGGGATTCTGGGACATACTTGGACTTGCTTATCTTATTGATTTCCTCTTTGGAGGGGAAAATCGTGATTCCGGGCATTCGCGTTCTACAAGTTATTATCGGGACCGTGACGATGATTATTACGGGGAGTATGATGATCTGGATGATAGATATTATCGACTTTCTGAACGCATTGATGAACTGGAAAGCAGACTTGATGAAGCTGAGCTTGATTATGAATTGTATAACGATCTCGGAGATGAAATAGATTATCTGCGTGATGAACTCGATGAATTAGAGGATGAAAGGGATTACTTCGACGACTAACTGCAGCGGAAAGCGGGTCAATGGTTTTGTCGGTTAGCTCCGGTCAAGCGGTTGATGGTAAGTAATCACTATAAATGAATGCCTGAAAAAATAGGCAAATTTTATTTGTATGCAAATTATTTATTATCTTTGCTTCATATATCAACATAGCGGGATTCCTCAACAGCGACATATTTTATATTGTGCTTGAAGTTTGGGAAACCTGTCAATAGAGTTATCTGATGAGGCATCTTATTTACATAACAACTGCGGTTGTTGTATTCGTCATTTCTGCTTGCTCAAAGTCTACTTCACAATATAACAGGGAGTTGGAGGATGCGGAAAAGGTGATGCAATGCAACACAGACAGTGCTTTGTCCTTACTGGAAACAATAGAGCCTTCGGAACTGAAGGTTGACTCCCTGAGGGCGAAATATCACTATCTGATGGCGTACGGTCACATGCGGCGTAACCGCTCCATGATCGGTGATTCTCTTATTTCATACGCCCATGAATATTACCGCGGCAAGGATGTCGTGAAGGATATTCGCAGCGGTATGTCGTTCGCTTGGTATAAATTTTGGGTGGGTGACACTCCCGGCGCCATGACTATGCTTGATTCTCTGTCCGCATTGACCGATGTCCCTGATTCACTGATGATTCAGATTTTAAGGACCCGAGTATTTCTTGGAGCAGCTGAGTATCAGGGTCTGGAGCTGACACCTCTTGCCGGAAGGCTTGAAGCTCTCGAGACCGACTCGTTAAGAAAGATTGAGGCGAAATATCTGTTACTGACAGCGTATGCATACGCCGGAGATCCTGATTCAGCCATTCATATTTTAAATGAGCTTGTTGACTACGCCCGAAAAAACAAATGGGGCGACAAACATTTCCAATTTGAGATGGAGCGCGCACAGTTGCTGACCGAACAGGGCAAAAACGCTGAGAGCGACGCTCTTATCGATGAGATTTTCCGGAAGGCAGGACCCGAAAATGGAGCCGCAGACCTCCTGAATTTCCAATATGCCATAAATGCGCTGAATAGCGGTGACATCCGCCGGGCATCGCGGCACCTTGCCATAGCTGACAGTCTGGCAGCAAGGCTACGAGATGATGATGATGCCTACTTCCGCAGCTACAGCAATCTTCTGCATGCCATAATTGACTTCAAGCTGACAGGCAGCATAAAGCTAACGCATATTAACGGGTTAAATAACCGCCAGAGCGAACGCTACAACCGCATGAAAGCGTCGCAATGGGAGTCGGAACGCGGTGCGTTGCGCCAGCAGAACAGGGCATTGGTACTCAAAGCTGAAAGTGAACACAAAACCGTGATAATCCTGATAATAGGCATTGTTGCCTTGCTGATTGCAGCCGGTGGATTCTGGGCTGTCATAACACGCCGTCAGCGCGAGCACGAGAATGAGGAGCGTATCGAAGCGTTGCAGAAAATGGTTGATGATTATAAGTCAGCTCCGGCAGTTCGGAGTTCTGAAATCAATGATTCAGCCACGCTGCGAAGCGTAATGCTCAAGCAACTCGGCATCATAAAGATGGTGGCTGAAACTCCCACCGAACAGAACAGGGAGATTCTCAGGAAAATATCCTCTATTGATGGCGAAACAAACGGTGAACTTGTGGACTGGGATAACCTCTACAGGATAATCGACAATCTCTATTCAGGATTTTACGGCACGCTCCACAGCCGCTACGGCAATATTCTGAGTCCGAAAGAGGAACAGATAATCGTGCTTATGGTAGCCGGTTTCTCAACCAAGGAAATCAGTGTGATCACCGGTCAGACCACCTCAACGGTCTATGTCCGTAAATCTTCCATCAGAAAGAAACTCGGAATGCCGGAAAAGGATGATATCGTGAGGTATCTGCTCAATCAGAGCAAAGATTAAGAGGCTGTTAAGACCCGTCGGCGCTCCATTAAAACTTTTTGGCGATGCAACCGCTGATAATCAGTCGGTTGCATCGCTTACATTAAGACTTTTATATTTGGTATTAAAAGCTGTTTGGATGTAATTTTACGTCAGAAAATCAATAAAAAACTGATGTGAAATGAAAATGCTATTTACCTGCATCGCCACCGTGACATTGGCGGCTTCGCTATCCCTTACGTCATGCTCCTCAGGGCTCGGTGAGGGAGACCATAGAGACAAGAATCTTGAACACGCACTGATGATTCGTCAGGACTCTGTTTCTGACATAGAATATGTGGGAATGTCAGATGTTCATGTTCTGGAAAATGACAGAATCCGGACAGTAATAATATATTATGTTACTGATTCCACGGGCAACAGAACGGAACGTAACGTCAGAGTGACAGCCAACAATGATTGTTCGGAGATTTATACTTGGGAAAACCTCGACTCAAAAGTGCTTGAAGATGTCAAGCAAAAGGTAAGCGACAAATTTGAGGAAAACAACATCGACATGGATGGAAGCCTCATTGATGCTCTGATTAAACTTAAAAGGAAATAAACGTCTGACAGGAATCTGAAACAGAAAATAAACATTTATCAAGAATATGAAACATATTATTTCAATTATCATCGCCGTCACGGTAGCCTTCACCGCCTTTTGCCGTGAGATAACAGGCAGAGTAGAAGGCGAAAACGCAACACCCCTTGAATTCGTCAATGTGGTATTATACCACGACTCAACATACTTGGCAGGAACAGTAACCGACGTCGATGGACATTTCTCCATAAACACCGACGTCGATGAAAATCTAACCACGAAAATCTCATTTGTAGGCTATCAGACCTACTCTGCCGAAATTCCGGCTTCAGGCGACATGGGGACCATCAGACTCACTCCGTCAGCCGTAGAGTTGGGTGAGGTTGTGGTGAAAGCCACACGCCCGTCAACCACCATGAGAGGAAATGCACTTGTCACCGACGTTGCGGGCAGTTCACTTGCCGTAGCCGGTACGGCTAATGATGTGTTGGCACGGATTCCGATGATAGTATACAACGGCGGCACACCGGAGGTGTTCGGCAGAGGCACACCGGAAATCTATATCAACGGGCGCAAAGTGAACGACCTGCAGGAGCTGGCGCAACTTAGCTCACAGGAGATTAAGAATGTGTCTGTGATAACGAATCCCGGAGCATCGTATGCAGCAAACGTAAAATCTGTTGTACTGATACGCACCAAACCGCCAAAAGGTGATGGATTCAGCGGCACTATCCGTTCGGACAACGGGTTTCAGCACTATTTCCGCACCGGCAACTCGGCAGACCTGAAATTCCGCACACATGGACTGGAACTGTTTGCCAACTATGGCTGGTGGTATGGTGCCAATCGCGACAACCGGACCAATGACATGACCACCTTAACTCCTTCCGGAGTATATAATCAATCATTGCGAACCATAGGCAAGCAGTCCTACAACGACATGACAGGGAAAATCGGCTTCTCATATTTATTTAATGACAAGCACAATATAGGCGCATATTACCAGAACAGCCTGAACCGGCATCACACCACTGGAAGTATCCCGAGTGAGGTATGGCTTGACGAAACTATTCTCGACATGTATAACTCTGATGTCAACAACAGATCAACCGAGTTGCCCCGGCACAATGCCAACCTTTATTATAACGGAGTCGTAGGCAAACTGACCATTGATTTCAATGCCGACTGGCTATGGTACAAAAATCGTGAGCTATCGTTGAGCAACGAGGTTAGCGAAGCCGGAGAAAACCGGAAAGTGCGCACATCCGCCACCAACCGTAACCGTATGTTCGCGGAAAAATTAGTGTTATGCCATCCGGTGTGGCACGGGCAGATCAGATTCGGAGAAGAATATACTGACACTCGCACCACCAATCACTTCTCTGCAAACATATCGGAAGTAACCGATGCCGACAACAGAGTGTATGAGAGCAATATGGCGGTATTTGTAGAATTCGCCCGGCAGTTAGGGCGCTTCAATGTGGGTGTGGGTCTGCGTTATGAGCATGTTAAGTTTGATTACTTTGAGAATGAGTCACATAGCAATCAGCAGAGCAAAACATATAACAACTTGTTCCCCTCGCTGAATATTGCCACACAAATAAATAAGGTTAGCATGGGACTGAACTATTCAGGAAAGACCGTGCGTCCGGGCTACGGGCAACTTGATGGCGCGGTGAGTTACATCAATCGCCTTACGTTTGAAGCCGGCAATCCGTATTTAAAACCTACCAAAATGCAGACAGTGGAATATATGGCGCAGTGGCGTCAATTCTACGCCCAACTTTCATATACATATTTCAAGGATGGCGTTTACCACATCACGGAGCCCTACGGCTCTGACGGCGAGGCTATTCTGATAAAGACTGTCAATCTCGATCACCGCCACTATTTTCAGACCTTCTTGGGCGGACAATTCAATGTGGGCTGGTGGCAACCCCGGATAAACGTGGGCATGATGAAACAATGTATCTCTTTGCCCGTCAATGGCGAGCCAATGAAAATGAACACCCCCGGCTTCCTGTTTCAGTGGCAGAATGCAGTCAGGCTACCCTTTGAAATATGGCTCAACGTGGATGCCCAGTTGATAACCTCTAATTGGGACAATAACATGAAGTTATCCAATACCCCTTGGCATGTCAATGCCAAGATTTACAAGGGCTTTTTTAACGACAGATTCAGCGTGACTCTTGAAGCCAAGGACCTGTTCAATTCCTCTCAGAATGACGCAGTAATGTATAACGATGCAGTCCGGATAGTTCAGAAAAATTTCTCGCCCGGTCGTTCCGTGATGCTGACACTTCAGTACCGCTTCAACACTACCCGCAACCGCTATCTAGGCACCGGGGCAGGTAACTCCGAAAAATCACGTTTTTAAATCCTTGATGTCATCATGATACGTTACCCTGCTATGGATCAATTCTGGGCTGTCAACCGCCATGCGGTTAAAAATCAATAATCATTATCAATGGAATGTATGTTTCATCCATCTACACTGAGGATGATGCGACAGGCTGAACACACAGAGAATCGGACACTCAGTGAAGTGTTCCTGCCGTGAGACCATCGATGTTACTGGAAGGGGGAGCGGTATCTGCCGGTGAGCTGCTGCAGGAAGTAGTAGAAGAATACGGGGTCGTCGACAAAGTAGCGGCGGAACATGCGCCGGGGCTCTTTGAGGAAGCGGTAGAACCACTCCATGCAGATGGTCTGAACCCACCGTGGTGCGCGCGCTATGTTGCCAGCCTCGAAGTCGATGGTGGCACCGAGCGCCATCCACAGTTTCACTCCGGGCATGCGGCTGCGATAGCGGTGAATCCACTTTTCCTGCTTGGGTGCGCCCAGCCCCACGAGTACCACCGTGGCATCCGTGGCGTTGATGATGTCAACGATGCGGTCGCACTCCTCAGGGTTTTTCTCAAATCCGTAAGGGGGCGAGTAGGAGCCTATTACCATTTTCCTGCCAACCGATTCGTTGATGCGTTGCATGGCTTTCTCCCCTACCCCGGGGGCTGCGCCGAGCAGGAAGATGCGGCAGTCAGGGTCGGCGGCATGGTAGCGATAGAACCGGGGGAAGAAGCTGCTGCCGGGAATGGCTTCAGGAAGTGACTTATGGAGCAGTTTGGAGCATAGCAGAAGGATACGGCTGTCGCATACCACCCACTCGGCATCGCTGTAGGCGGCATAGAAATCCCCATCTTTCTGGAGCTTTACCAGATGGTCGATGTTGGGTGTGACCAGAACTCCGCTGTCGAGCTGTTCGAGCAGCTTTTCGGCGGTTATCCTTCGCACGGGGATGTTGAGCAACTGTACGTTCTTATCCATTTCTGTCTGTTCCAAATTTTAGCGGCATTTATAGCATTTCAGATGCACATGATATTCCCAACGTCCGCAATACTGACAGCGTGAGCCTTCGCGGTGGGTATAGCCAAGCATTTTGCCGGGCACGTTGGCAAGTGCTCCGGAGGGGTCGTTGACATACATGGGATTCTTTTCCAGTCCGGTGCCACCGCAGTTGGGACATGTGCCGCTATGTTTGTTGCCTGAACCTCTGTCCGAGTCTCTGTCACGACCGGAACTTCCGTTGCCAATGGTGACGGTGCCATCCTTGCCGACAGCATAGGAGTTCTGTCCGTCGCCTGAAACCCATGTCACCATTTCATGGATACCGGTGCCTTGGCAGGGCTTGCAACGCCCGGATTGCAGACATCCGGTGCAGGGATAGTAAATCTGGGTGTAGGCGTTGTATGTGCCGCCTGTTCCGTGGCATATTCCGCAAACTCCGGAGCTGTGGCAAAACATGCAGGGGGTAACGGTTCGTGCTTTCATGGAGCCGTCGGAGTACTGTTCATAGTCGACATATCCGCCGGTCGAGAGTTCGGTGCGCCATGATTTGACCAGATGCTTG
Organism: uncultured Porphyromonadaceae bacterium; assembly: GCA_947177685.1. Classification (GTDB taxonomy): domain Bacteria; phylum Bacteroidota; class Bacteroidia; order Bacteroidales; family Muribaculaceae; genus CAJUPY01. The sequence goes on from CAMWVE010000002.1 coordinate 33,448, forward strand.
CCGCCACTGCTGTTGTTATTGTTCCGGTTGCTGTTGTTGTTATTATTGTTCCGGTTGCTGTTGTTACTGTTGTTATTATTGCGGTTGTTGTTATTGTTGTTTCCGGAATTTCCAATGCCTATGAAGGTTTCGGAAGATTTCTGAGCGAGAATGGAGCCGTTAGGGTCATGTATTGTCACCACAAATGTGAATCTGTTTTCTCCGGATGGAAAATTCAGGTCGTTGGTGGGAATGTAGAATGAATAATCATCATACTTGGTGTTGTCGTAGGGAATATCCAGATAGGAATAGAAATATTTCGTACCGTCATTTGAGCTGGCGGTGCCGTTCACCGGATGCCATTTGTTATTTTTATCCAGCATCCAGAATCCGAGATAAGGTTTCTTTCCCTTGAGTCCGGCAATACTTGAAATCTTTGTGTGAATGTATATTACAGTGCGACCGTTGACCTGCCTGTCATGTTCCAGCCACACTTTGTCGATGGTTGCAGTTGCGGCTGAGGCAGCTGCGATTGTGGTCAGAAGAAGTATCAGTGATAGGATTTTGCGCATTGTGATATGATTTTCAAGCAAAAATACAGAATTTTTCTCAGATTGCAAAATTTTGCTTGGATGATTGGTCCACGGTGCGTTTGAATGCCACGAATTGGAGGATGGCAGCGACCAACAGGGCTATGTTGAAGCTGAGGTAGATGCCAACGCTCTGCATGTCACACCACACGCTGAGAAGGAGCAACGCCGGGATGCCCACTCCCAGATAGCTGATGAGCGCCACGGCAAGCAGCGGGCGCACGTTGCCGGTGCCGCGCAGACAGTTGGAGTAGTTGATCTGCGTGCCGTCGAGAAACTGATAGATTATCATTGGTAGAATCAGGGTCAGCGCCGAGGATATGACGGCTTCATCGGAAGTGAACAGCGGCAACAGGTGGCGGCTGAAAAGTGCGAAGAAAAGTGATGCCACGGTGCAGAGAACCAGTATGATGTGCAACCCTGCCACGGATGTCCGGCGAACGGCGGTGAAGTCGCGCAGACCCCAGTTGTTCGACACTAACACCGAGGCGGCTATGGCATAGCTCATGTAGGTCATGAAGCCGAGCTGACTGATGGTAACAACTATCTGATATGCTGCGAGTTTGATGGCGCCGAACCATCCGCACACCACTCCGCCCACACACCAGAGTCCGCACTCCACGCCCACCTGAAGCATCACGGGCCACGATGTGGAAAAGAGCTTGCGGCGGCGTAGCGCAGCCCGCAACGGCGAGAACAATCCGGCACGGTAGCGGCGGTAGCGGGGCGCAAAGAGCATGATGGACCCGAGGAGAACCACGGAGAAGATTCGCGCCACAAGGGTGCTGATACCGGCACCGTTGAGTCCCATCTCCGGTGCGCCCCAGTGCCCGTAAATGAGCATGTAGTTGCCGAGTATGTTGAGCAGGTTGGAGCCGAGGATGATCCACATGGGCAGCGAGGTGTCAGTGATGCCGTTGGAGGTCTGCTGAAAGGCGTTGAACAGCGCCGTTGGCACCAGCGTACATAATATAATAATGTAGTAGGGGCGTATCAGCGGCAACAGTTCCTCATCCTGACCGAACCGGTCGAGGAAGAAATAGACCGCACCCATGGCGATTGTAACAATCACGGAGAGCAGTAGGTTTAGCTGGAGTGCCACGCGGAGAGTCTGCCCCACGGAGCGATACATCTTGCGGGCGTAATATGCGCCCACAAGCGGTGTTATGCCTGAGGCGAAGCCGATCATGGCAGCCATAAAGGTGAAAAACAGGTTGTTTACGAAGGCTGCGGAGGCAAGTTCGCCGGTGCCGTATTCGCCCACCATCATGGTGTCGGCAAACGCCACGGCAATGATGCCGGCTTGTGTCAGCAACACCGGCGTACCGAGTCCGAGCACCCGTTTGTAGTCGCTCCTCTTTGGGATTATAAAACTCATCAGGCTAACATTTTGAGGAACCAAGTGGCGATTCCCACATATATTATAAGTCCGAAGATGTCGTTGGAAATCTGGATGAACGGTCCGGTGGCAAGCGCCGGATTTATGTGGAGTTTCTCAAGTGTCAGCGGCACTACGGTGCCCAGAATCGTGGCGAACATCACCACTATGAACAGCGAGCAGCCCACCGAAAGGGTCACTGCCAAGTTCGACGGCATCATAATCAGGTTGTAAGCCAGTATGACTCCGGCTATTATGGATGCGTTAAGCAACCCTATCAGCACCTCTTTGCCGAGCTGCGACGCGAACTGCTTCACGTCGAGCGAACCATTAGCCAGCGACTGCACCACAATTGCCGACGCCTGCACGCCTACGTTACCGCCGGTGCCGCCGATAATGGGGATAAACAGCGCCAGTGCGGTGCATACTTTCAGCTGATCTTCGAAACCGCCGAGAATAAGAGACGCCAGAATACCTGAGGCTATGCCTATGAGGAGCCACGGTATGCGCGCCTTCACCTGTGCCAGAATGGTGTCGTCGGCATCGATGTCAGCGGAGATACCTGATGCCAACTGGTAGTCACGCTCGCTTGATTCACGCACCTCGTCCATGACGTCGTCGACGGTTATCTGCCCCACGAGGCGCCCTATGGAGTCAATGACGGGCATGGCTACAAGGTCGTATTTCTCGAAGTCAAGGGCAACCTCATCGATGGGAGTTTCGGTTTTCACCGAGGCGGGATCGGTTTCCATGACATGTTTTATTTTCGACACCGAGGGATGTGTGATGAGCTTTTTCAGCGGCAGCACACCGCGGAGTTTCTCGTCATCGTCGACCACATAAACGTAATATATCTCATCCATATCCTCTGCCTGCAGTCGCATCTGCTTGATGCACTCGGGCATTGACCAGTTTTCGTTGACCACAAGCATCTCCTTACCCATCAGACCGCCGGCGGTGTCCTCGTCGTATTTTAGCAGGTCAATGATGTCGCCTGCCTGCTCCACGTCGTCGATGTGCGAGAGAATCTCGTCGCGGTCCTCGGCATCGAGTTCCTGAATGAGGTCAACCGCCTCGTCAGTGTCGAGGTGGTCGATGAACTGCTGCGCGATGTCCTCGGCGCTCATGCTGCTGAGAAGCTTCCGGCGGTCATCCTCATCGAGTTCCATCAGGGCGTCAGCCGCCATGTCGCCGTCAAGGAGGGTGTAGAGATAGTCACCGTCCACCTCGGGCAGCGACTGATAGAGTTCGGCTATGTCAGCGGGGTGCATCTCCGCCAGTTCCTTGCGGAGCGCCTCGTTGTCGTGGTGCTCGATGAGCGTTTTCAGCCGTGCTATGTAATCTTCTGTGAACTCCTTCATGATTTGGATGATATGAGGTTTGTAAGTTCAACAAACTGTTCTACTGAGAGCTGTTCGGGGCGCATGCCCCACACAGGCATTTCCATCAGTTGCGGCGACACATCGGGGGGAAGCATGCCGCGGAGCGAGTTCCGGAGAGTTTTGCGGCGCTGCCCGAAGGCGGTTTTTACCACGGACTTGAACAGGCGCGGGTCGCAACCGGGGTCGGTCACAGCGTTGCGCACCATTCTGATGACGCCGCTCTTCACCTTCGGCGGAGGGTTGAACACATGCTCGCTGACGGTGAACAGATAATCTATGTCGTACCACATTTGCAGCAATACTGACAGGATGCCACGCTCCTTGCCTCCCGGTTCGGCGGCAAGCCGCTGCGCCACCTCGCGCTGAAGCATGCCGGAGCAGCAGGCTACGCGGTCGCGGTAGTCCAGCAGATGGAAGAATATCTGCGAGGAGATGTTATAGGGATAATTGCCTATGACGCAGAACGGTCCGTCGCCGGGAACCACCTTGTCAAGGTCGAGTTTCAGGAAGTCCTCCTCAATGATGCGCCCCTGAAGCTGCGGGAAGTTCACACGCAGGAAGTCCACGCTCTCGGAGTCGAGTTCGACCACCGTCAGGTCATGTCCGCGTTCAAGCAGGAAGCGGGTGAGCATGCCCATGCCGGGTCCTACCTCTATGACGGGCATACCGATGTAGCTGTCAAGCGTGGCAGCGATGCGCTCAGCCACTGACGTGTCAGTCAGGAAGTGCTGTCCGAGACTTTTTTTGGGGCGAACATTCATAAGAGCCGGTTTAAATTCTCCTTTTTCAGATTGAAGTTACAAAGTTACAACACTTTTTACTAAATTTGCACAAAAATATCAAAAATGAAAGAAGAAAAGATGCAAAAAAAGGAATCGGCAGGTAGAAAGCTGATGAAAATAGTGATTCCGCTGATTGTAACAGTGGGTCTGTGCTATGTTCTGTTCACCGGCGTGGACTTCCGTCAGATGATTGAAATCATACGCCGCGACTGCGACTTCCGTTGGATAGGACTGGCGCTGGTGATAAGCATATTCTCGCACATATTCCGCGCTATGCGCTGGGGCATACAGCTCGATGCCCTCGATTGTCACACGCCGCTCAAGAACCTGACCTACAGCATCTTCGGCACCTACGCCATCAACTTGGTGTTTCCCCGTCTAGGCGAGGTGTGGCGCACCGGCTACATAGCCGAGCGTCAGGACCGCCCCTTCACGCTTGTGTTCGGCTCCATGGTCAGCGACCGCCTCGCCGACACTGTCACCGTGCTGCTGATCACACTCGCCACATTCCTGCTCGCCTCGTCAGGCATCATGGCGTTCATCCAGAAATATCCCGACACATATAATAAAATATCGGAACTGGTGACATCGCCGTGGAGCTACATCGCCGTGGTTGCCGTGATAGCCGGTCTGTGGGCGTTTTTCCGCTTCGGCAAAGGGAAACTCATTGACAAAATAAAAGGGATAGTGCGCGACCTGTGGACCGGATTCGCCACCATCCTTACCATGAAACACAAACTGCGCTGGCTGCTGCTGACATGCTGCGTGTGGGGTTGCTACTACACCCAGCTCTATGTGGCGTTCTACGCCTTTCCCATGACAACGGAACTGTTGCAAACCAACGGATTCATTGTCTGTCTGGTCTGCTTCACCCTCTCCAGCATAGCCATGGGCATACCCTCGAACGGCGGCATAGGACCGTGGCAGCTCGCTGTCATCTTCGGACTGACACTTTACATGCCTGCCACTGCAGATCCTGCCACATTCAACCTGCAAGCCACGGCGTTCGCCAATCTTGTGTTAGGCGCTCAGACACTGCTGCTTATCCTGCTCGGAATCTACACTTTCGTGGCTATAGCGCTGGAAAAACGTGCTGCCGGAAAACTGAACAAACGCTGAGCCGGAGGCGTTATAATGTCGGATTTTTATGCCGGACGAAGGTTTGGCACGAAAGTTGCTACATACATTTGTCAGAACATAACAATAAAAAACAACAATAATAAAATAATAAGCTATGAACATCAAACCATTGGCAGACCGTGTGCTGATTAATCCCACACCGGCTGAAGAAGTGACAATGTCAGGCATCATCATCCCTGACTCTGCTAAGGAAAAGCCCCTCAAAGGCACTGTTATCGCCGCAGGTAACGGCACCAAGGATGAGGAAATGATTCTCAAGGAAGGCGACACCGTTCTCTACGGTAAATATGCCGGTACTGAAATCGAAGTGGAAGGAAACAAATATCTTATTATGCGTCAAAGCGATGTTTTGGCGGTTATTGAATAAAATAATTTAATTATGGCTAAAGAAATCAAATTTGACATCAAGGCCCGCGAGGACCTTAAAAAAGGCGTCGACGCGCTTGCCGATGCCGTGAAAGTTACGCTCGGTCCCAAAGGACGTAACGTAATCATTGAAAAGAAATTCGGCGCACCCCACATAACCAAGGACGGTGTGACCGTGGCTCGTGAAATAGAACTCGAGGACCCCTTCCAGAACATGGGCGCACAGCTCGTCAAGGAAGTGGCATCAAAGACCGGTGACGACGCCGGCGACGGTACAACCACCGCCACCGTACTCGCCCAGTCAATCATAACTGTAGGGCTCAAAAACGTTGCAGCCGGCGCTAACCCCATGGACGTTAAACGCGGCATAGACAAAGCCGTGGAAACCGTTGTGGAAGGAATCAAGGCTCAGGCTCAGGAAGTTGGCGATGACTTCAAGAAAATCGAGGATGTTGCCCGCATCTCAGCCAACAACGACGAAAAAATCGGCAAACTGATTGCCGAAGCAATGCAGAAAGTGAAGAAAGAAGGTGTCATCACCGTGGATGAAGCCAAAGGCACTGAAACCACCGTTGACATCGTCGAAGGCATGCAGTTCGACCGCGGCTACATCTCGCCCTACTTCGTCACCAATCCTGAAAAGATGGAATGTGAGATGGAATCGCCCTTCGTTCTGCTCTACGACAAGAAAATCTCCAACCTCAAGGATATGCTCCCCATTCTGGAAGCAACCGCACAGTCAGGTCGTCCCCTGCTTGTAATCGCCGAGGATGTAGATCAGGAAGCACTTGCCACACTGGTGGTTAACCGTCTGCGTGGCTCGCTGAAAATCTGTGCAGTAAAAGCTCCCGGATTCGGTGACCGCCGTAAAGAAATGCTTGAGGATATCGCCATCCTCACCGGCGGCACAGTAGTGTCGGAAGAAAAAGGCATGCGTCTGGAAGCAGCCACCATCGAGGTGCTCGGTCGTGCTGAGAAAATCACCGTCAACAAGGAGAACACCACCATTGTCAACGGTGCCGGCTCACCTCAGGCTATCGCCACCCGCGTGGCTCAGATCAAGACTCAGATCGAAAACACCACCAGCGACTATGACCGCGAGAAACTTCAGGAACGTCTGGCAAAACTCGCCGGCGGCGTGGCAGTGCTCCACATCGGCGCACCCTCCGAGGTTGAGATGAAAGAGAAGAAAGACCGCGTTGACGACGCCCTAAGCGCAACCCGCGCAGCCATCGCCGAAGGTATCGTTCCCGGCGGCGGCGTGGCTTACATCCGTTGCATCGCCGCACTTGAGGACCTCAAGGGTGACAACGAAGATGAAACCACCGGTATCCACATCGTCAAACGTGCCATTGAAGAACCGCTCCGTCAGATCGTAGCCAACGCAGGTGCCGAAGGTGCCGTTATCGTTCAGCGCGTGAAAGACTCCGAAGGTGACTACGGCTACAACGCCCGCACCGGTCAGTTCGAGAACCTGCTTGCCGCAGGTGTCATCGACCCTGCCAAGGTAACCCGTGTGGCACTGGAGAACGCAGCCTCCATCGCCGGCATGTTCCTCACCACCGAGTGTGTCATCGCCGACAAGAAAGAGGATAATCCCGCACCGGCAATGCCTGCAGGCGGCATGGGTGGCATGGGCGGCATGATGTAAGCCTGACCCCCAACATACTATACAAAAAATCACCTCCATTTTTGCGGAGGTGATTTTTTATTGGATTTCCGTACAGAATTATTGTCCGGTACACCGGTCAGCAGATTTGAATTGACTGCATATTTGCAATATCAAGTTTTACTTCCATGCCCAGAGCTGAAAAAATTCTGCGGATGGTCGAAAGCCTTAGATTCGCACCCCGTTCAATGCTGCAAATGCGAGCACGTTGAACACCAATACGTTCACCGAGTTGCTCCTGAGTAAGATTCCGGGACTCTCTTGCCCTGCGAATTGCAAGACCCACAAGATAATCATCCACCTTTGATTCATATTCATCTCGGTCAGGAGTACCTTTCTTTCCAAGAGTAAGGTCCAACATTTCATCCTGACTATAAATCTTCATCTTTCCCATATCATCATTTATCTTTCTGTTCATAATAAGCTTTCATTATTGATTCAGCATGCCGAATTTCATTATGCGGCGTTTTCTGGGTCTTTTTTATCAACCCGTGAGTGGCAACAACCATAGCACCGGTTTGCTTATCCCAAAATGCAAACAGACGGTAAGCTATTCCATTGTAAAGAGTTCGGAATTCCCAAATATCATCCGTCAATTTTTTGAACAACTCCGGGTCATTCTCAAACTGAGCTTTCACAATATTATACTGCAACTTTGCTCTGGCTTTAACAGGTAGTGACTGCAGAAAGATTGAGGCTTCCTCCAGATACATTACTTTAAATCGTGGTTGAATTCCCATTCCTTACGAATCGATTTTTCGTATACGCAAAGTTAATAATTTGTTTACATATAACAAAACATTTCTCAAAAAAGTTGACCTATTAGTCAAAAAACAGAGGTCGTGTCAGGCATGACACAACCTCTGTTATATGGGAGTCTGTGTTTATCAGCGGACGATGATCTTGGCGGGAGCCTTGGCTGCTCCGGCAAGGTAGACGCCAGCGGTTGCAGGTACGAAGGTTGTGCCTTCAACGTTGCCTGCGAACAGTACGCGACCGTCTGGAGCAACTACGGTGGCTTTGCCTGTGCCGATGATTTCAATACCGCCGGCTACCGCACTGGCTGTCAGGGATTCCGCTTCGATATCCTCTATGCCGCTGAATGAAGGTTTGACACCTTTGCTCAGCCCTGATTCGCCGTGGTCATAGATGACGGAAAGGGCATATTCAGGATTGGTGCCTGCTGCGGGACGGTGGATATATGACAAGCTGAACACGGGAACAGTGTTTACACGCTCGCCGTTAGCGAACACGTTGAACCCTAAGATGTTGAACTTGGTTGCGGGATTTACAGCCGGTATATAGGTCACGTCATCGACAAAGAACATGAATGTGTTGTTCGATGTGCAGCGGATGGCGAAATGCTTGGTGCCTTCAGGCAGTTCAGCCGTAAACTCGGTCCACACGGTGGGTACTTCCTTGAATTCCTTGACAAGTTTGAAGTCAGATGTGGCAGTGCCTGTTGAGGATGCGAGTATCTGGAACTGCTCGGAACCGTACATGTCAGTGTATGAGCGTGCGAACAGGCTCACTGTCTGTGCGCCTCCGTAGAGTTCGGGCGAAATCATCCAGTCGTCGTTCTGCTTTTTGGTAGCGCTGAATGCTGCCAGATAACGATTGCCGGAATGTGCAGTGTAGGTGAGGTTGAAGTTATCGGAGTCGAGGACAATGTATGCCTTGGGGTCAGTCATACCTTCGAAGGGGAAGGTCTGGGAGCCGTAGGTGTCATCGCCGTCACCGTCAACGAAGAGCCAGTCACCATCGGGATTGATTTGGTAAGGCTCGTAGTATTCGAAGTTTTCAGTGTAGGGGGCAGGAGCAAGGACAGAAGCATCAGGTGCGGTCCATGACAGACGAACATCAGTTTGTTTGCTGTCAGTGTACACGGCTGCAAGGTCCGTAACTACAGGAAGGGTGCATGGGATAACGCTTACGCTGATTTCATCAGAGCTGTTGTTCTCAGTCACTTCGTCACCGGCGAGGTTTACAACCATCTGATATTTCACGCTTTCGGTCCATGAGGCATCAGCCTGCTGGGTGAAGTATACGAGGGCGTTGCCGCCGGCAGTCATGCCGAAGATTGTTTCCTTGGCAACTTCCACGCCGTTGCGGAGTAGAGTTGCAGTGAAGTTTTCGTTGATTTCAGCGCCGTTGTTCACCACGAGTCCGGTCAGGTTGAATTCCTTGCCGGGGAGCACGCTTGCGGGAGCCATCAGTGTGTTGGCTTCGGCATCCTTGCTGAAGGTGGTTATCTCGATTTTGTCGATAAGCATGAGGTTGCCGGTGCGGAATGAAGTGGCAATCAGACGCAGTGTTATGGTCTTGCCGGCGTAAGCGGTGAGGTCCACGATGCGTTTCACCCATCCGTCGAGCTGCGCGTCACGCATGGTGAAGGTGTCGAGGCGTCTGTATCCGCTGCCATCGCTCACCAGCACTTCAAGCTGATCCTTTCCTTCACGGGCGTTCACGGCGAAGTACCAGAACGACAGTTTGGGCGATGTGCCTGTGCCAAGGTCTATTTTGCCGCTTGTCGCCCATGCGGTATCCTCGTAATATTCGCTTTCAAAGGCAAGCATACCGCCGTCATTGTCGACCGGCGAAGCTACGGGAGTTTCGGACTGGGCGATGTAAATCCAGCGACCGTCGCTGTAATCGTCCTCATTGTAGAAGTCCCACGGGTGTGATGCTGTCATCCCTGAGAATGATTCGGAGTAGGGAGCTTGCTCAGGAGTACCGAACGGGCGCGGTTCGCTTTCGCGCGAGGGTGCGCTGTCGCCGGAGTCGTTGGTTGCCACAACGTAGAACGACATGAACTCCTGCTTGCCGCTTTCCACAGCCTGCCATGTATGTTTGGTGGCGGTGAGTCCGGTGGCAATAGCCTGCTCGGAACCTGTCCGGTATATCGAATAGGTAAGGCTGCCGGGGGCTATGGGCTGATTGTTGAGGTCAGTGGTGGGAGCATCCCATTCCATGGTCACCTCGCCTGTGTCGCCGGTCTCGGTAACGGAGGTGATACGTGCCTGACGGGGTTTGCCTGCGGTGATAGTAGACAGTATCATCATGCCTTCGGCTGATCTTCCGGCAGCAGTGTGAGCCACGGCGGTGTAGGTGTAGGAGGCAGGTTCGGGGAGCATATCAATGAAGTTATAGATGCTTCCGGGTTCGGGAGCCTCGATGGTCTTGATAAGTTCGCCGTTGCGGCTGACGGTTATCATGTCAATAATGTCGAGGGCGTTACCATCGGTGTCAGTGGTGGGAGCGGTGACGGTAATCATGGCAATGGAGCCGCCCATAATGGAGCCGCTGATTGAGGGAGCCTCAGGCATAGCCATGGTCACGTTGCGGTGCAGCAGTACATTATCCACATAGAGGCTGCCGAGGTCACGACCGGAGCAACCGTTGAAAGTGATGTAAAATGTGCCGTCAGCCTCGGGAGTAAACTCGGCTGTGATGGTTTTCTTATCGTAGTATTCCCAGTTAACGCTCATTTTATTTATAAGGGGAGTCTCGTTGTAAATGACTCCGGGAGCGTTGCTGCCGCTGATGAATACCGACAGGTTCTCGGTGTAGCTGTCGTTTGAGCACCACACGTCGAACGACAGCTTATAGGTCTGACCGCCGGCAAGCTGCAGGGCAGGTGATATGAGCCATGCCGACACGTTTCCTTCCTCGTTATAGCCCACGGTGGCAGCCTTGTACCATCCGGCGTAAGTCCACTCAGGACCTTCTTTTATGAGGCTTACGGAGAGGAATTCGTCAAACTGCGCCTGATCGTCGAAGGGGTTATAGTAAACGGCGCCAACCATAACAGAGTTTGAGGTTACGGCTCCGGATTCCGCGCCGTTCCACTGTGCGACCACGGTGTAGTAGTATTGCTCGGGAGCATTACCGTCAGCCAGTTCATCAGTGTACTCGCAGGCGGTAAGGTTATCTGCCACAACCTTGCTGTCGGGGTATCGGGTCACGCGGTATGTGATTTCATCGAAAGCCACATAACCGCCGTGGGCACTTGTCGAGGGTGCTTTCCAGCTTATGACATTGGAACCGTTGTGACGTGCTACTTTGACATCCGACGGGTCAGCCGGGGTGTCGTTACCAATCCATAATGCTTTGGCTGCGGGTCGGCTCTCGCCATCTTGGTTGCTCATGGTAACCATAAATGAATAGTTGCCGGTTGCGGGTGCGGTGTATGCCACGCTGATTTGCTCACCCCAACCGCAGCTGCCTGACTTAAGCTCGGTCTCATTGCATGTTAGCAGGTAATTCAGTTCGCCGCTGCCGGTCTGACCGGCGTATGTGAGCTTGGGAGCGGTGAATGACAGTGTTCCGCTGAGAGCGCCGCCGGGGAAGTCAGCCTTGAAATTTTCTGCTGCGGCAGGTGCGCCACCTTCAGGTGCCGCGGGGATGATGAACAAGCTCTTTATATCCTCTTCATTGTCAAACTCCAGCAGAAGTTTTGATTCGGCTGTGGCTATGTTCACCTCGTACAGCCCACATTCCCAGTCGGTAGCTGCGTAGAAGCACACTCCACTTTCAGGTTCAATCACAGCCGCACCGTCAAAGGATGCTTCAATGCCGGTGTCACCTATGTAGCTGAGTGAGCCGCTGTTTTTGTCAATGTCGTACAGCTTGCCGGATGTCTCAAAGCCGTAGAGCGAGCCTTTGGAGTCGAACACAATGGCTGAAAAAGCTGACGCGAGGGGTCCGACGGTTGATATTTTTGTGAAAGTTTCGGGGTCAATGGTGATCAGTTCCGATGACTTGCCGTCAGCGGCGTATGCGCAGCAATAAATGGTGCCGTCAGTGGGATCGGCAGCCATTGCTATACCTTTCACATCAGTCTTAACGGGACCGGAGAGTCGGCTCCAGTCATCAGTGTTATAAGTATAGCCGCGCACTGTGCCATCAATACCCATGAAAATGCCGTTGTAGTACGTTGAGCCGTAGAACATGGCGAATGACGGGTCAGTTTTTACAGGAGTGAATTCATAGGTGTCAGGAGTGAACTTGTAGATACCCACCTGATCATTAGGTGCATAGTCCACAATGTTTGCGTAGATTGTTGGGTTGGCAGAAGCCGCTTCACGCGTCTTTGCTTTACGAGGACCTTTGCCTGCGACATGGAAATCTCCTTTGAGACGGGGTTTGCGGTGACGCAGTGCGTCGCCGCCGTTGTCGGGCAATTCAAAGCGTACCGCTTCAGTAGTACGGTTGAGCTGGCGTTGATCCGGCTTGATACCGTAGGAGGTACCGGTAGCCAGACAAAATGCCAGTCCACATAGTAGAAGGTACTTTTTTGTCATTGATGTGATAATAATGGTGAATTGAAAATTATAATTTGATAACAAAAACTTGTTTTCAGCGATAAAATTACTACTATTATTTGGTGATACCTAAAAATATCAAATAATTAACGTTATTTAACTTATAGATTATATTCAAGCAAACCGCTGCCGTATGCCTATAACCGTTTATTCACGCCGTTTTCGGCTACTTCACTATTTCTGATTATGTATCAGAGCATTAACATTTCCACTAAAACCATCAAGTGCCGAATCTGTGAAAAAACATTAAAAGAAGGGTTATCTCATAAGGAATATATATCTTTGTAGTATAAATGAAAGTAGCTTTAACTAATTTGCTGTCGATTATCGGACATCTTATTGTAAAACTGTTTTTAGGATTCGCCAATCAGCAATAAAGTAACTATAGATTATGAACCTTCTGAAATCAAACGATTCGCTGACCGAAGCCGGAGCATTGATGGCTCTGAGCTGCCTTCCGTTTTACACTCTCGGTGAGTTGGGAGCAGTGATACCTTTGTGGATTGCATACATAATAGGGGGTGCCACGCTGCTTCTTTTCACAGTGAGGATATGCGCCATTCTCTTCGCCGGTAAAAAACCGGTGAAGATAGAGCGTGTCGACATGGGATTGAAATTTATCTTAGGGCTTGCCTTTCCGCTGGGTGTAGTTGAGGCTATAATGGAATATGCCGGCAACACGTCTGATGTGTCTGACTATTTCTTTGCCGGACTCATGTTTTTAGTGGGTTTAGCCATCATGTTCATGCCGGAGCGTAAGCCCCGGGCATGAAAGCTGCTGCGTCATTCCATCTTGAAGCCGAGGTCGTCGATAACTTCCCGGACCTGTTTCTCGTCGGGAGTACCCATGATTTTGGTTTCGCCTGAGGTGAGGTCCACACTGACCGATTCCACGCCGTCGAGCTTCGACAGATTTTTCTCGACCATAGCCTTGCAGTGACCGCAGGTCATTCCTTTCACAATAAAAGTCATTTCAGCTTTTTCCATATTCTTTGATTTATTCGGTTTGTATCTTCTAATCAACGCATTGATCAGCAGTGCCACGAGAACAACCGAGCAGATGCCGGAAAACAGACCCACGTTCAGGTGGCAGCAGTCATGCCCGGCAACCGCTGGCATCGTAAACCAGTCGCGGGGCATCAGGTAGTCGATGCACATTCCAATGGCTATGGCTCCGATTACGATCGTACCCAGATAAATAGCAGCGGATTTCCTGCCAAGCGATTTACCCACTATTATTATCGATGCGAAATTGGCAGCCGGACCAGCCATCAGCAACACAAATGCTGCACCCGGACTCAATCCCTTGAGCATCAGCGACAGGGCGATAGGTATTGACCCGGTCGAGCAAACATACATGGGCACTGCAACTATCACCACTGCCAACATAGACAGCAAAGGATAGTCGGCAAAAAACGTGAAGAATCCGTCGGGAACAAACACGGTGATTGCCGCAGCGATAATCAGTCCTATTATCAGCCACTTGCCAATGTTCTGAATCATGTCGACATAGCCGTAGCGCAGAGCGTCGCGGACTTTAGCGCCGAAACTGTCCGAGGCAGGTGCATCAATGGTGTCGACCTCCATCTCCTCCTCAGCTTCAGAAGTGGTTTCAGAACGGTTCACCAACATTCCGCCTATAAACGCGGTGACAAGCGCCGCAACCGGGCGAATTATGGCAAACGCGGGTCCTAAAAGCGAGTATGTGGCTGCGATGGAATCAATTCCGGTTTGTGGGGTGGCTATGAGAAACGACGTAGACGCTCCGCGCGAAGCACCGTTGCGCCGCAATGACACAGCCGTGGGCAACACTCCGCATGAACAGAGGGGGAGCGGCACCCCTATCAACGCCGCCTTAATCACCGACCATGCTCCCGGTCGCGACAGATGATGGCGATAAAATCCGCTTGGAACAAAGGCGTAGAGCACCCCGGCTATCAAAAAGCCTAAGAGCAGGTAGGGCGACATCTCTGCCAACATATTTATTAACGAATAGACAAATTCCATTTGTTCTTCGGTTTTGATTGCAACCCGGGGTCGTGTCTGACTCCACGGTTACTGATTATTATATGCAAAAATACGAAATTAGTTTCGTTACCCCATACCAAAACTCATTTTTAACCTCCTTTAAGAGCTTGCGTTCATACCATTTTAACATTTTCAATGGTTGCGGAAACAAAGAAAATCACTATCTTTGCAAGCAACTATAAAATTATCATACTTACACTTACTTTCTGATGAAAAAATTTTTACTGGCACTTGCCACATTCTCAGGCTTGCTATGCAGCAACCCCATCAACGCGGAGACGTTTGTCGGTGACCGATCGGACTTCCGCGATGAAACGATCTATTTTGCCATGACAACCCGATTCTACGACGGCGACCCCACGAACAACGTCTGCGGGTGGGACCATCAGGATGTGCAGATTGCAAACAATGACCCTGACTGGCGTGGTGATTTCAAAGGGCTTATAGACAAGCTCGACTACATCAAGGCACTGGGTTTCACTGCCATCTGGATCACTCCCGTGGTACAGAACTGCTCCGGCACCGACTTCCACGGCTATCACGCCATGGACTTCTCAAAGGTAGACCTCCGCTATGAAAGCAAAAAGGCGTGGGGTGCCGATGAAGATGTCTCGTTCCAGTCACTGATCGATGCTGCACACGCTAAAGGAATGAAAATTATTCTCGACATTGTCCTCAACCACACAGGTAATTTCGGCGAGGCGCATTTCGCCGAGCTGTTCTACCGCTCGCCCGACATCCGTAATCAGGCTAACGTATCAGCCTCAATCATACCCAATTACGACAAGCTCCCGGCAAACTACAACGAGCTTGGAGGTACCGCGCAGTACAATGCCCGCTTCCCCTACCTGAAGAACACAGACGGCACCAACAAGGACAGCCACAACTACTGGCACCATGTGGGCACAGGCTGGAACTGGGACCTCCCCAACCGCTGGTGGGGACAGATTGCCGGCGACTGCGTCGACCTCAACACCGAGAATCCTGCCGTAAGCGAATATCTGGTGAAGTGCTACGGCAAGTTTATCGAAATGGGTGTGGACGGCTTCCGTATCGACACCACCGGTCACATCTCGCGCCTGACCTTCAACACCTCTTTCATACCGCAATTCTTGGCTCTGGGCGAACAATACAAGTCGAAACGCCTCAATCAGGCTCCGTTCTTCATGTTCGGCGAGTGTTGCGCGCGCTTCTCCGATGTCACCTATCGCGACCAGCCCAACCTGTCAAGCTACTTCTACACATGGAAGTCACCTGAGTCACTGGTAAGCCAATGGAACAGTGACCCCACATTCTGGGACAACATCTTCATCCGCGAAGGCGATGACAGCGGACGCTACGGCAACATGGCGCTCTGCGATGCCGAGCCTTCGGTGAAACGCGAGTCTGACAACGTCTTTCTCAAAAACGGACAGTGGCATGAGCCGGACTACACCGACTACTCCGGTTTCTCCATCATCGACTTCCCCATGCACTACAATTTCAACAATGCAGGCGCAGCTGTCAACATAGCCAAAAGCGGCGACAAATACTATAATGACGCCTCGTTCAACGTGGTCTACGTCGACTCACACGACTACTGTCCCGGTCCGAATGACGGTACCCGCTTCAACGGCGGCACCGAGCAGTGGGCTGAGAACCTTGCGCTGATGTTCACGTTCCGCGGTATTCCCTGCATCTACTATGGCTCGGAAGTGGAGTTTCAGGCAGGCAAGAAAGTCGATGCCGGCGGCACTGACATGCCCGTGAAGGATTCGGGTCGCGCCTACTTCGGTCATTATCTCGAAGGATCGGTGTCCGCATCCGATTTCGGCAAATACAGCGCTGACGGCAATGTTGCCGCCACCCTCGGCGGCGACCTGTCGCAGCACATCATCCGCCTGAACCAGATCCGTGCCGCCGTGCCTGCCCTGCGTAAAGGTCAGTACACCTTCGACGGCTGCTCGGCTCAGGGAGGATGGGCTTTCAAACGCGCATATAAGGACAGCTACGCTCTGGTAGCCATAAACGGCGGCGCCACTTTCACCGGCGTACCTGCCGGCACATACACTGACATTGTCACCGGTCAGACCTATCAGGGTGGTGGCAGCATAACCGTGACCGCGCCCAAGAACAAGGGTCAGCTCCGCGTGCTTGTCAAAGACTGGAAAGGTGGCAAAGTAGGTGAGGACGGCAAGTTTATCTACACCACCACTGCCGTGGCAAAAGGTGGCAAGCCCAAATTCAGCGATCCCGGCACCACTCAGTTCTACACCTCTGACGATGCCATCGGCTCACCAGCGCTCACCTTCGACCCCGCAGGTTGCGCCTTCAAGACAGCTACGCTCACTGTCAGCGTGAAGCTCAACGAGGCAGCTACCTCCGGATGGTACAGCATCGCCGGCGGCGAACGTATCAATGTGACTGCTGCCGGAACATCGTTCACCATCGGCAACCAGATGCAGTTCGGCGAATCCGTCAACATCAGCTGGGGAGCCGAGGATGCCGGCGGCACAGCCTACACCGGCACCGTGACCTACAAGAAAGTGGATCCGAACGCCACCATCACGGTCTATGTCCTTGCCGATAATGCCCCGAACCTCTATTCATGGGCTACCGTCAACGGCGCCACACGCGAATTTACCGGCTCATGGCCCGGCAAGCGCATGTCGCAGACCCGCACCTTCGGCAGCTACGAATATTACTGCAACACATTTGACGACGCCGAGTCAGTCAACATCATCTTCAACAACGGCAGCGGCAAGACAGCCGACATTAAGGATATAACCTCCGACACATGGTTCACCTATGACGGCAACACCGGCTACACCATAGTGAGCGACCCTGAATCTCCCTTCAACGGTCAGGGCGACGACCCCGTGACCGACGGCGACTGGGAAATCTACTTCAACAACGCCTCGACCGGATGGAGCAATGTCAACTGCTATGTCTACGGCGGAGCCGGTCATGAAATCTCAGGCTCATGGCCCGGAAAGGCTATGCAGAAATTCGGTCAGGACCTTTATGTGGTGAAATTCAACACATCCAAAGACCTGACCCAATCAAACGTCATTTTCAACAACGGCAGCGGCAAACAGTCGCCTGACAACGTGGCAGTGCGCAACTATGGCATCTACACCGTCGACGGCGACACCGGTCAGAACTCAGTCAGCGCTCCTGTCGCCGATCCTGACGGCACACCGGAATACTACAACCTGCAGGGTATCCGCGTCACCAACCCCGGCGCCGGCATCTACATCATGCGACTGAACGGACGCTTCACCAAAGTGCGCCTGTTCTAACCGCATTGCTCCCTTACTGCGCGATCACATCCGCACGATGCTTGGTAGCGCCTACCCTAACAAATATTGGGGAACGGGGTCTAAAAACTGACACTCTGACATTTATCATACTGTTTCAAAAAGAGGGCTCAAGCCCTCTTTTTGCATTTTTTATGAACCTAAATGACATCTTTAGCCCCTAATTTCTTGCATAAAAGCGAATTTTTTACTAACTTTACACCGTAGTATCCGCCACGCGGACAAAACATGTTGATTTAATCAGACAACTAACCCTTTGCTATGCCAAAAAAACTAATCGTAGCCCTTGCAGCGCTCGCTGTGACCGCAATCGCCTCCGAGGCGCAGAATCCCGCATGGCTTGAGCCTGACTCAGCAGCAGCCATGAAATACCGCATCAACCGTGACTTCCCCTTCACCGTGGAGCAAATCAAGGAAAAACTCCCTGATATACCCGCGGAGAAGATCGATGAATACATTGCAAAAGGTTACATTGAAAGCATGGAAATCGACGGTGTGACCAAAATCCACAAAAAGGCTGTCCGCAACGTCAAGCTGCTCGCCCCCGAATTCGTAGGTGACTGGCAGGGTCGTGGCGCCGGATACGACGAGGAAGAGCAGCAGATGATTGCCTACAACATCTCGCACTCCGCAGGCGACGGCACTCCGGTGGACACCCTCCGCATCAAATACCGCTTCTCGATCGACGTGCCCACGCACGACTTTCTCCGCGGCGACACCCTCACCGTCTACATGCCCGCTCCCATTGAGTCAGACCGCCAGAGCCGCGTCAGAATCCTCTCCACCGAGCCGCGCGACTATGTGCTGTCGACCCTCACCCGCTCGCCCCACAACACGGTCTGCTTCCGTCAGCCCGTAACCGGCGACACCACACACTTCGAATATGTATGCGAATATGACGTGGCAGCACAATATTTCTCGCCCGAATATATCCGCGAACATATCCGCCCCTACGACAAGGAGAGCGCCCTCTACAAACAATACACCGCCATGGAGGCTCCGCACATTGTCCCCGTCGACACAGCCTTCGTCCGCTCGATTGTAGGCGACTCCACCGACCCGCTGGAGTGTTCGGCAAAAGTGCTGAACTACATATCGGCAAACATCCCGTGGGCAGGCGCACGCGAATACAGCACAATCCCCTGCATGCCTGAATATGTGCTCAAAGGGGGTCACGGCGACTGCGGTCAGGTGACCATGCTCTATCTCTCGATCATGCGCACCCTCGGCATTCCGGTCCGTTGGGAGAGCGGATGGTGGATGTATCCCGGAAAGGAAAACTTCCATGACTGGGGCGAAATCTACTTCGAAGGCGTAGGCTGGGTGCCGGTCGACATCTCCTACGGTCGCTACACCGAGGATTTCGGTCCGGACAACATGCGCGAATACTACTTCACCGGCATGGACCACTGGCGTCTGGCTGCCAACAAAGGCATTTGCGGCGATTTCTTCCCCCCGAAGAAATTCATCCGCAGCGAAACAGTCGACAATCAGGCAGGCGAGGTGGAGTGTAGCAAAGGCAACCTCTTCTATCCCGGTTGGAACCAGAATCTTGAAATCATCAGTATCGAAAAGAAATGAAAAAATTAGCACTGACATTAGTATCATGCGCTCTGGCGGCATCGACATTCGCCCTGACGCCTGACGAAATAGTAAAGAACACCAAAGCGAGCGTAGCCCCTGACGCCCGACAGATAATCTACGAGATTACAGCCGAGGAACTTCCTGCCGGCGAAGTGATTCTGCGTGGCAAAACATCGGAGCAGGATGTAAAGACAGCCCTGCTGAAGTCATTCGCCGATGAAGGCAAAACCGTCATTGACTCGGTCACCGTGCTCCCCTCCGACAAATGGGCACAGGTGCGCATATCGGTGTGCTGCTTCCGCTGCGGTCCTGCCCATGCAGCCGAAATGGCTACACAGGGCATCATGGGTCAGCCCATCCGGCTGCTTGAAAAAGAAGATGACTGGTGGCGCGCTCAGACCCCCGACGGCTACATTGCATACGTCGTGGACAACTCGCTGACCGAGAAAAGCGCAGAGGAAATGGAGCGCTGGCGTCAGGCACCCCGTGTGATCGTCACCGCACCTTATCAGACACATATATATTATAATACCACCGACCGCGGTCCGCGCGATGTGGTTTCCGATGTGGTTCTGGGCAACATTCTCGAAGGTGTCTACAACCCCGATGCGGAAATGATGGAAGTTACACTCCCTGACGGCAGAACAGGTTTCATTGCCACCGCTGACGTAGAACCGCTCGACAAATGGGCACAGCAGGAGTTCGATGCTGAAAAAATCCTTGACACGGCTTACTCCATGGAAGGCACCCCCTATCTCTGGGGGGGCACATCCATCAAGACTCTCGACTGTTCAGGTCTTGCCAAAGTCAGCTACTTCTCAAACGGCATAATACTGATGCGCGACGCCTCTCAGCAGGCACTCACCGGCAACAACATAGCTGCCGACCAGTGGCGCACCTGCGAACCGGGCGACCTGCTTTTCTTCGGTAATCCCAAGACAGGCAAAGTGACACATGTGGCAATCTATCACCACGACGGCGACTACGTTCACTCATCAGGTAGAGTTCGCCGCAACAGCATCAACCCTGACTCTGACAAATATCTCACCACCCCCTTCCTCGGTGCCACACGCATCAAGGACAGCATCGGCACAAAAGGTATCACCACCGTTGCCGCTCACCCATGGTATTTCTAAGTTTATCCGTGGTATTTCTAAGTTTATTAATCTCTCAAATATATATTATGCACTATGAATCGTAGAAATTTTCTTCGCGGAGCCGCTTTTACAGCTGCGGCACTCGCATCACCGATATCTTTTTCAGCTTTCGGCGAACCTACCCGTCAGACCGGCAAATCAGGTCGTCTGAACCTCACGTTCTTCCCGTACGAACTGGAACTCCGCCACGCTTTCAACCTTGCCAAATACAGTCGCACGACCACTCCCGGTGTGCAGGTACGTCTGGAATATGACGGCATCGTAGGCTACGGTGAATCTTCAATGCCCCCCTATCTGGGCGAAAGCATCGACAGCGTGCAGAAATTCCTGTCACAGCTTGACCTGTCACAGTTCTCCGATCCCTTCCGCATCGAAGAAATCCATGACTACATGGACTCCGTGGCTCCCAACAACCGTGCTGCCAAAGCGGGTGTGGACATCGCTCTCCACGACTTGCTCGGCAAAATCATGCAGCAGCCTTGGTACAAAATCTGGGGTCTCGATCCTGCCAAAGCTCCCAACACATCGTTCACCATCGGCATCGACAAAGCTGACGTAGTACGCCAAAAAGTCGACGAAGCCGCACCCTACAAAGTGCTTAAAGTGAAAATGGGTCTGGACAACGACAAAGAACTTGTCGACATCATCCGCTCAAAAACCGATGTGCCCATCTGCGTTGACGCCAACCAAGGCTGGGACGACAAGGAAAAAGCTCTTGAAATGTGTCACTGGCTCGCAGAACGCAACTGCCTGTTCGTAGAACAGCCCATGCCCAAGGAAAAAATCGACGAAACCGCATGGCTGCGCGAACGCTCGCCGCTGCCCATCATCGCCGACGAGTTCCTGCAGCGTCTGCCCGACGTTCGCCGTGCTGCTGAAGCATACGACGGCATCAACATCAAGCTCATGAAGAGCACCGGTATGCACGAAGCCCACAAAATGGCAGTATTGGCACGCGCCATGGGCATGAAAGTGATGCTCGGCTGTATGACCGAGACTTCATGCGCCGTTAGTGCCGCTTCACAGCTCGCCCCCATGGTTGACTGGGCTGACCTCGATGGTAACCTCCTCATTGCCAACGATATCTTCGACGGCATGAAGATTGTTGACGGTAAAGTGACCATCCCTGACCGTCCCGGCATCGGTGTAGAACCCCTTGCATAACCCTCTTGTAGGGACGCACCGTGGTGCGTCCGCAAAGAAGTAGGTGTGTCATAATACAATTTATACGGTAAACAAATATGTCAACCATGTAGGGACGCTTCGTGGAGCGTCCGATAAGCAGCTGATATAATGAATATTAACAGCGGACGCTTCACGAAGCGTCCCTACATGGCATGCAAAATCCAACTGCAAATACTCATTTTGACACACCCTCATTTATCCATGGTGCGTCCGCAAAGGAACGGATGCCTCCGGCTTCCGCATTTATCCATGGTGCGTCCCTACGAGGAACCAAAACTTTAACCTATGGAAGAAAACAAACAAAGAAATGATGGTCCGCGTGAAGCAAAGGCTGACGACATTGTCGCCTACTCACGCCACTATAACGAAAAAGACTTCTTCGCCAAAATCAAGGAAGCCGCCGGCAAAGCGGGAGGAAAGGCAATTTATGTTGCCCTGACGCTCTACTACTCGCTGGAAAACGCCTCCTTCACTGACAAAATGATGATTTTGGGTGCGCTCGGCTATTTCATTCTCCCCACCGATCTGATCCCTGACTTTATCATAGGGCTGGGTTACACCGATGACCTCGCGGCACTTCTCATTGTTTACAACCGCCTGAAAGCCAACATCAATGAACGTGTCGAGGCAAAAGCGCTCAATGAAACCCGCCGCTGGTTCCCTAACTTCAATCCCGGCAAGGAACTGAAAGAGTGAACCCCCTCCGGCAAAGAAACCATTGTTTACAATACTGCAATTTAACCGTCAAAATAATTTTTTTGGCGGTTTTGCTTTTAAATCCAAATTGGAAATGTTACTTTTGTATGTTAAAACCCATCATTGAAGATAATGAACAAAATCATTGCAAAAGAGCATTTCTCGGAGAACGTGGTGAAACTGGTGGTGGAAGCGCCCCTCATTGCCCGTTCACGCCGTCCGGGTCATTTTGTGATTGTTATATGCGGCGAAAAAGGTGAACGCATCCCCCTCACCATCGCCGAGGCAGACGTTAACGCCGGCACCATCACGCTTGTCATTCAGGCTATAGGCGAGTCCACACGCAAAATCTGCGCACTCCAGCCGGGCGACTATCTCACCGACGTTGTCGGTCCGCTCGGACGTGCCACCCACATCGAGAAATTCGGCACCGTGGTCTGTGCCGGCGGTGGTGTGGGCGTAGCCCCCATGCTCCCCATCATTCAAGCTATGAAAGAGGCTGGAAACCGAGTGATTTCAGTGCTCGCCGCACGCACCAAGGAGCTTATCATACTGGAAGAACAGGTGCGCCGCTGGAGCGACGAGGTGATAATCATGACTGACGACGGCTCCTACGGTCGCAAGGGTCTGGTCACTCAGGGAGTAGAGGAGATCATCAACTCCACCGATGTAGATCTGGTGGTGACCATCGGTCCTGCCATCATGATGAAGTTCGTGGCTGAACTCACAAAACGTTATTCCATACCCACCATCTGCTCGCTGAACACCATCATGGTCGACGGAACGGGCATGTGCGGCGCATGTCGAATCACCGTCGACGGCAAGACACGTTTCGTTTGCGTGGATGGTCCGGAGTTCGACGCCCACAAGGTAGATTTCAACGAAATGATGATGCGCCTCCGCGCTTATAACACACCAAAGAAGTAATCATGTTAAAAGACACCATATCGCCCCGCGACGCTCAATGGCGCGAGGCGCTCCGCAAGGAGAAAACAGCCCGCGAGCGCTCTGCCACACCCCGCGTGAAAATGACCGAGCTTGCCCCGGACTACCGCGTGACCTGCAACGAGGAGGTGAACTGCGGACTCTCGGCTTCACAAGCCTACACCGAGTCAACCCGATGCCTCGACTGCCCTGACCCTCAGTGTGTCACCGGCTGCCCCGTGGGCATCAACATTCCCGGATTCATCAAGAACATTGAACGTGGCGAAATTGCCGAAGCACTCTGCGTGCTCAAGGAAACAAGCGCACTTCCGGCAGTATGCGGTCGCGTTTGTCCGCAGGAAAGGCAGTGCGAGTCACGCTGCATCTACAACAAAATGAAAAAAGAACCGGTGGCTATAGGCTATCTGGAACGGTTCGCAGCCGACAACGGCGTAACCGGCAACGAGCCGGAGCGCCCCGTGGCTAACGGACATAAGGTTGCCGTGGTGGGTTCAGGTCCTGCCGGGCTTTCCTTTGCCGGCGACATGATCAAGCGCGGCTACGAGGTCACCGTCTATGAGGCACTCCACCAGATTGGCGGCGTGCTGAAATACGGCATTCCGGAATTCCGCCTCCCCAACAGCATTGTGGAACGCGAAATCGATGCCCTCGCCCGGCTCGGTGTGAAATTTGTCAAGGACTGCGTCATAGGCAAGACTTTGAGCTATGACGACCTGATGAACGAAGGCTACGAAGGAATCTTTGTGGCATCGGGTGCCGGACTGCCCCGTTTCATGGGTATTCCCGGCGAAAATCTCATCGGCGTTCTTTCATCAAACGAATATCTCACCCGCATCAATCTGATGGGTGCCGGTCACGGTGGCGACACCCCGGTGCCTGCCGGTAAGCGTGTGGCAGTAATCGGCGGAGGTAACACCGCCATGGACTCGGTCCGCACCGCACGCCGCATGGGTGCTGAAAAAGCAATGATTGTCTATCGCCGCTCCGAAGCAGAGATGCCGGCGCGCGTGGAGGAGGTGCACCATGCAAAGCAGGAAGGTGTTGAGTTCATGACCCTGAGCAATCCGGTGGAGTATCTCGCCGACGAAAACGGCAAAGTGCGAGCCATGAGGGTTCAGCGCATGCAGCTCGGCGAGCCTGACGCATCGGGTCGACGCTCACCGGTGCCTATTCCCGGCGCCATTGACGAAATTGAGGTAGACTTGGTAATAGTCAGCGTAGGCGTTTCGCCCAACCCGCTGATTCCCAACTCATTCGCCGGACTTGACATCACCTCGCGCGGCACCATAGCCGTCAACGATGACCTCCGCTCGTCAATTCACACCCTTTTTGCCGGCGGCGACATTGTGCGTGGTGGCGCCACGGTGATACTCGCCATGGGTGACGGCAGAAATGCCGCCGCATCCATGCACCAACAGATTCAAGAAAATTCAAACCGATAATCCGATATTATGTTGACAATAGATGAAGTCTACAATGCAGCCAAAGTGCTGAAAGATGTGGCACGTCACCCCCGTCTGGTTCCCTGCAAGGTGCGTGACGACGCACAGATTTTCCTCAAGCCTGAGTGTCTGCAACTCACAGGCTCGTTCAAACTGCGTGGAGCTTATTACAAAATCTCTCAACTCACCCCCGAAGAGAAGTCGCGTGGCGTGATAGCATGTTCTGCCGGCAACCATGCCCAAGGTGTGGCACTCGGCGCTACCCACAACGGCATCAAGGCTCTCATCTGCCTTCCTGCCGGAGCGCCTATCTCAAAAATCGAGGCTACCAAGGGCTACGGCGCCGACGTGTGTCTGGTGCCGGGTGTCTATGACGATGCCTACGCCAAAGCTCTTGAGTTGCGCGACAAATATGGCTACACCTTCGTTCATCCCTTCGATGATCCCAAGGTGATAGCAGGTCAGGGCACCATAGGGCTGGAAATTATCGAGGAGATGCCTGATGTGGAAGCCATTGTGGTGCCTATCGGTGGCGGCGGACTGATTTCAGGCGTCGCATTCGCCGTCAAGACCCTCCGTCCGGACATAAAGATTTACGGTGTGCAGGCTGCCGGCGCTCCGTCGATGGAAATATCGCTGAAAGATAACAAGATATTGCATCTCGACTCAGTGTCGACCATAGCCGATGGCATAGCCGTGAAGGAACCGGGCGTCAACACCTACGAACTTTGCAAGAAATATGTCGACGATGTGGTCACTGTCACCGACGACGAGATAGCTTCTGCCATACTCTATCTGGCTGAAAAACAGAAACTTGTGTCAGAAGGAGCCGGTGCTGTGCCTTTAGCTGCGGTGATGGCTGGCAAGATTCCTGTGGAAGGAAAGAAAGTGGTCTGCTTGGTTTCAGGCGGTAACATCGACGTCAACATGCTCAACCGTGTCATTACCCGCGGACTGACCGTGGGGGGCAGACTCTCTACCCTCACCATCGATCTCGCCGACAAACCGGGTCAGCTCTCAGGCGTGTGCAACATAATTGCGGAGCGCGGCGGCAACGTCATCTCCGTGACACACGAGCGCGTTGGCAGCCACACCCAAATCAACGGCTGCACCATACGCATAGAACTTGAAACCCGCAACCACCAGCATATCGAAGAAATACGCAAAGCCCTGTCAGACAAAGGTTTTGTAGTTGTATAATAACCGTAACACCCCACCCCCCTCCGTCGCCATGGCAAAGAAAATTGTGGAAACCCCGCTGATGAAACAGTATCTGGAAATGAAAAAGAAGCATCCGGATGCAATATTGCTGTTCCGTGTGGGCGACTTCTACGAAACCTTCTCCGAGGATGCCATCACGGCGTCGGAAATTCTCGGCATAACGCTCACACGTCGCGCCAACGGCGCCGCATCATCGGTGGAGCTTGCCGGATTCCCCCATCATGCCCTTGACACCTACCTGCCGAAACTGGTGCGTGCCGGTCGCCGCGTAGCTATCTGCGAACAGCTCGAGGATCCGAAACTGACAAAAAAACTTGTCAAACGAGGCATCACCGAACTTGTCACACCGGGTGTCACACTCAATGACAATGTTCTTGACCACCGCCAGAACAACTTCCTCGCCGCCATCCATCTGGCTAAGGACCGCGTGGGCGTGGCTTTGCTTGACATCTCCACCGGCGAGTTCCTGACCACCGAGGGCAAGGAGGAATACATCGACAAGCTGCTCTCAAGCTTCGCACCAAAGGAGCTGCTGACAGTGCGTGGAAGTCGCCAGAAACTGGAGCAGATGCTCACCGCACGCTATCTGACCTACGAGCTTGACGACTGGATTTTCACTGACGACAGCGCACGCGACCGGTTGCTGAAACAGTTCGAGACCACCACCCTGAAAGGGTTCGGGGTGGGCAACATGAACGCGGCAATCATTGCGTCAGGCGCCATATTGCATTATCTTGACATAACCCGCCACACCAACACCTCGCACATCAACAGCCTCAACCGCATAGAGCAGGACAAATATGTGCGCATGGACCGCTTCACAGTCCGCAATCTGGAGTTGCTCGACAGCTTCAATCAGGAGGGTAAAAGCCTGCTGAGCGTCATAGACCGCACCGTCACGCCGGTGGGTGCCCGACTGCTGCGCCGTTGGATAAGCTTCCCGCTGAAAGATGTGGAGGCGATAAACCGCAGGCTTGACGTGGTGGACTACTTTTTCCGTAACCCCGAAAGCCGCGAGGAACTGAAGGAAAATCTTGAACAGATTGGCGACATAGAGCGCCTGACATCGAAGGTGTCATTCGCCCGCATCACGCCGCGCGAACTGGTGCAGTTGCGCAACGCACTGCTTGCCATAGCGCCGGTCAAGCAGCTCTGCCTGCAATCGGATCTCGCTGTGTTGCGCGCCATAGGGGAGCAGCTTAACCCCTGCGAGGAGGTCAGCTCAAGAATATCGCACACAATCATCAATGACCCGCCGGCAACCGTCAAGAACGGCGGCATCATCCGCGACGGCGTAGATCCTGAACTTGACGAGCTGCGCCGCATAGCCTTCAGCGGCAAGGACTACCTGCGCTCCATTCAGCAACGCGAGGTGGAAGCTACCGGAATACCTTCGCTGAAAATCGGCTACAACAACGTGTTCGGATACTACATCGAGGTCACCAACACCCACAAGGATAAGGTGCCGGAGGAGTGGATTCGCAAACAGACGCTGGTCAACGCCGAACGCTACATAACTCCCGAACTGAAGGAATACGAAGAGAAAATCCTCGGCGCTGAGGAAAAAATAGGTGCCATAGAATCGCGCATTTACAGCGAGCTTATCGCCTGCATCAACAATTTCACCTCAACCATTCAGCTTGACGCTCACCTGATAGCACGCCTCGATGTGCTCTCGGCGTTCACCCGTGTGGCACAGGAAAACCGCTACTGCCGCCCGGTGGTCGACGACTCACTGACGGTCAGCATTGTCGAAGGGCGACACCCGGTCATTGAAAAACAGCTCCCTGCCGGCGTCCCCTACATCTCGAACAGCGTTGAGCTTGACAATGAAAAAACTCAGGTGATGATGATCACCGGACCCAACATGTCAGGTAAGTCGGCGCTGCTCCGCTCCGTGGCGCTCAACGTGCTGATGGCACAGATAGGCTGTTTCGTAGCCGCAGACTCAGCCCGCATAGGGGTGGTCGATAAAATTTTCACCCGTGTGGGCGCCAGCGACAACCTCTCGCAGGGCGAATCCACATTTATGGTTGAGATGACCGAGGCGGCATCCATCCTGAACAACATGAGCCGCCGAAGCCTGATTCTGTTTGACGAGCTGGGTCGAGGCACATCGACCTACGACGGCATCTCGATAGCTTGGTCCATAGTAGAATATATCCACAACTACGGCAACCTGCACCCTAAAACGCTGTTCGCAACCCACTATCACGAACTGAACGAGATGGAGAAGTCCAACCCGCGCGTGGTCAACTTCAACGTGTCGGTCAAGGAAATCGACGGCAAGGTGGTGTTCATGCGCAAACTGGAGCGCGGGGGGTCGGAACATAGTTTCGGCATCCATGTAGCCAAGCTTGCCGGCATGCCCCGCGCCATTGTCAAGCGAGCCGACGACGTGCTGCACCGGATGGAAAAGGCTGCCGCATCATCGCCTGCCGAATCTGTCGCCGCAATCAACGCTCCGGCATCAGAAGGCGGCATGCAGCTGTCGTTCTTTCAGCTTGACGACCCCGTATTGGCTCAGATACGCGACCAGATTCTCAACCTCGACATCAACAACCTTACACCCATGGAAGCGCTCAACCGGCTCCACGGAATAAAACAGATAATTACCGGAAAAGATTGATTATGAAAGCCCTTGACGTAACAACACCCTATCAGATAACCGATTACAACGAGCTGAGTCCGTTGCAGCAGAAACTTGTCGACGAGGCGAAGGATGCCACATTCCGCGCCTACGCCCCTTACAGCAAATTCAAGGTGGGCGCAGCCATTGCTCTGGACAACGGCGAAATCATCGTAGGGTCAAATCAGGAAAATGCAGCTTATCCATCGGGAACATGCGCCGAGCGCTCGGCATGCTACTACGCTCACGCCCGTTATCCCGAAGCCAAATTCACTGCCATTGCCGTGGCTGCCCGCGGCACCGACGACCGATGGCTCACCGTTCCGGCATCACCCTGCGGAGCTTGCCGGCAGGCACTCGTAGAGTATGAGACTCTCGCCGGGCACAACGTGGAGGTGCTTTTGGTTGGTGAAAAAGATATTTACATCATCCCCTCGGTGCGAGCACTGCTGCCGTTTGCCTTCACCGAATTCTAATCTTGCGAAATAAAGCCGTCGCGCTGTCAGCCGGCGGTAGGAAACATAAACCTCAATCACATTAGAAATGAGCAAAAAACTGAAATTGAACCCGTCAGTTCCCAAAGAGACTACGAGCACGAATGCTCAGGGAGTCAACATGGATGTCGACCCCACGGAACTGCCGGAAAACGCTTTCCGCGAACTGGCGGCGGACGAGACCTACCGTCCGCTGATGCACCCGGCTCACGACTACAAGGAAGCTACCCCCTACTCCGTTGGTGTGGGTCTGATTCTCGCCGTAATCTTCTCTGCGGCAGCAGCTTATCTGGGTCTTAAAGTAGGTCAGGTATTCGAGGCGGCTATTCCCATAGCCATCATAGCCGTTGGTCTGTCAGGGGCGCTGAAACTGAAGAATCCGCTGGGACAGAACGTCATCATCCAGTCGATAGGCGCATGCTCCGGCGTGATTGTGGCAGGTGCCATCTTCACCCTCCCTGCCATTTACATCCTTCAGGCAAAGTATCCTGAAATTTCAACCGATTTCATGCAGGTGTTCCTCAGCTCGCTGCTCGGCGGTGTTCTGGGAATACTGTTCTTCATCCCTTTCCGCCGCTATTTCGTAAAGGATATGCACGGTAAATACCCTTTCCCGGAGGCAACCGCCACCACTCAGGTGCTTGCCAGCGGTCAGGGCACCAACAACAAGGGTCAGGCGCTCACTCTGGTCGTAGCATCGCTCATCGGTGGTGTCTATGACTACATCGTAGCCACATTCGGCTTCTGGGCAGAGACAATCTCCACCACCGCCTTCGGTTGGGGACAGACCCTGATGGCAAAGACCAAGCTGGTCATGAGCTGCAACGTAGGAGCAGCACTACTCGGTCTGGGCTACATCATCGGTCTGAAATATGCCTTCATCATCACCGCCGGCTCGCTTTTCGTATGGTGGGTGATAATTCCTCTGTTAGGCACCTACGGCTCACCTGAAATTGTGGCAATGGAGCCTGACATGATTTTCTCGGACTACGCCCGCATGATAGGTATCGGCGGTATCGCCATGTCAGGTATCCTCGGCATCATCAAGTCACGCGGCATCATCAAGCAGGCTTTCGGACTGGCTGCCAGCGAGTTCAAAGGCTCGGCAAACAAAGCTGCCACAGTGCGTTGGCAGATGGATATTTCAATGAAACATATCGTCGCTTACGTCGCAATAGCTCTGATCGCCGTCTTTTTCTTCTTCCAGTTCGGCGTCATCCACAACTGGTTTCAGGCTGTGGTGGCTTGGTTGGTGGTGACCGTCATCGCATTCCTGTTCACTACCGTGGCAGCCAATGCCATTGCCATCGTGGGTTCAAACCCGGTTTCAGGAATGACACTGATGACACTGATCATCGCTTCAGCGATATTCGTTGCCATAGGTCTTGACGGCACAAAAGGTATCGTGGCGTCGATGGTAATCGGCGGCGTGGTCTGCACAGCCCTGTCAATGGCAGGCGGATTCGTCACCGACCTCAAGATAGGTTACTGGCTCGGCTCCACACCCAAAACTCAGGAGTCATGGAAATTCCTCGGCACTCTTGTTTCTGCCGCCACCGTAGGCGGAGTCATGATGATTCTGAACAACGTTTACGGTTTCACCGGCAAGGAAGCTATGGTTGCGCCTCAGGCAAACGCCATGGCAAAGGTTATCGAACCGCTGATGATGGGCGGTGACACACCTTGGATTCTCTACATGGTAGGCGCTGTATTAGCTCTGCTTCTCAACTGGTTAGGCGTTCCTGCACTGGCTTTCTGCCTCGGCATGTTCATTCCTCTGCATCTCAACACACCGCTGTTGGTGGGTGGTGCCATCGCATGGTTCGTGGCTAATTCCTCAAAAGATGCCGCTCTCTGCAAGGCTCGCAGCGACCGCGGTACTCTGATTTCATCAGGATTGATTGCGGGTGGCGCGCTCTTCGGCGTTTTTGCCGCACTCACCCGATTCCTTGGCTTCAAGTATGAGGCTCCATTCACTGAGCTTGACCTTCAGTATTACGGCTGCATAGCTTACATCCTGCTGATCGCTTACCTCATTTTCGACACTTGTCGCGCCAAGAAATCGGTATAATCCCACAAACGGATAACAAGCACTATTTTAGGGACATTCCACGGAGTGTCCCTACACAATTTTCATGGATTCCCTGAACAAACAGATATTCCGACTTGCAGTGCCTTCGATTGTGGCAAACATCACCACCCCATTGCTGGCGCTGGTCGACACTGCCGTGACCGGTCACATGGGGAGCCCGATGTTCTTGGCAGCCATTGCTGTAGGGGGCACCATCTTCAACATGCTCTACTGGCTGTTCGGCTTTCTCCGCGCAGGTACCGGCGGCATGACCGCACAGGAGTTCGGCGGCGAAAACCATGCCGAGGCGGTCAATATTCTTCGCCGCTCACTCTCAGTCGCCGCCGCCATAGGTCTGCTGATAGTGCTGCTGCAGGTGCCGCTGCTCGACTTCTCGCTCGGTCTGATGGATGTCGACCCCGATACCCGATCGCTTGTCCGGCTCTACTTCGGTATCACCGTTTACGGTGCGCCGGCAGTTCTCGCCGGATATGCTCTGGCAGGTTGGTTCATAGGCATGCAGAACACACGCTACCCCATGTGGAGCTCGATAGTGGTCAATGTCACCAACATTGTCACCAGTGTTACAGCCGTTTACGTTCTCCACATGGGACTCGCCGGAGTCGCTGCCGGCACCCTCATAGCGCAATGGTGCGGTGCTTTGATGTTGCTGTGGCTCACGCGGCGCTACAATGTAAAGCTGTTTGGAAACACCGCAGGCGAACCGCTTTTCAACCCACGGGCGATAAGGCGTTTCTTCAACGTCAACACCGACATTTTCCTCCGCACGCTCTGCCTGATAGCCGTCACCGTATGGTTCACCCGTCAGGGTGCCGAGCAGGGTGTGATGATGCTTGCCGTCAACACTCTGCTGATGCAGTTCTTCATCATAACCAGCTATGTGACTGACGGATTCGCCTTTGCTGCAGAAGCCATGACGGGAAAATACGTCGGACAGCGAAATGAGCTGATGGTGCGTCGTACCATCAGCCGCAACATGCTCTGGGGATGTGTTGTGGCTCTGTCGTTCACGTTGCTGTTCCTTATTGGCGGCGACAGTTTCATAAGGCTGTTGAGCGATGATGCCGAAGTGATCGCAGCCGCCCACCCTTACCGTTTCTGGGTGATGCTCATTCCGGTTGCCGGATTTGCCGCCTTCATCTGGGACGGAGTGTTCATAGGCGCCACGCGCACACGGGCTCTGCTGCTTTCAATGGGTGTGGCAATGGTGTGGTTTTTCGGCATGCACAGGCTACTCGCTCCATCCATGGGCAACAACGCCCTATGGCTGGCATTTGTCAGTTATCTTGCTGTCCGCGGATTAGTTCTGACTGCGGTATATTTTCTTTCCAGTCGGGCTCAAGTTCGGCGAGAGGGATAAGGACGAAATCGCGCAGGTGCATGCGCGGATGAGGGACGGTCAGGCCAGGGGTGTTCAGCACCAAATCTCCCAAATGAATTATGTCAATGTCAAGATTCCTGTCGCAATAGCTGCCGTCAGCATTGCGGTGAGCAGTTGCACCGAGCATCTGTTCTATTGACTGAATCCGGGCAAGCAGCTCCGTGGGCGAGAGTTCGGTTAACAAGCTGACTCCAACGTTTGTAAACCGGTGCGGCGATTCATAGCCCCATGCTTCGGAAACGTACGGCTTTGAGACCCGCATACTGTCTGAAACCGCTATACGGCTTTCAATCAATCGTATAGCACTCTCAATCAGTCTCCGACTGTCACCTATGTTCGACCCAATGTTCAAATGACACCTCATCATACCCAGTTGTAGGGACGCTTCGTGGAGCGTCCGCGTTTATTAACTGACGCACCGTGGTGCGTCCGCCATATTATTAAATGTAGGGACGCCCGGAGGAGCGTCCCTACATCGATTCGATTATACTATACTTTTAGAGTGAGCGTTCTACTTCAACTTCATCGTATGCCTCGATGATGTCGCCCGGCTTCAGATCGTTATAGCTCTGGATGGAGAGACCGCAGTCATAGCCGGTGAGGACTTCCTTCACATCATCCTTGAATCGCTTGAGCGAGCCAAGCTGACCGGTGTAGCGCACAATACCGTCGCGGATCAGGCGCACCTTGCATGTGCGTTTGATCTTACCCTCGCGGACAATGGCACCGGCAATGGTTCCGACCTTCGAGATGTGATATGTTTCGAGTACCTCGGCTGTGCCGACAACCTCTTCCTGAATTTCCGGAGCAAGCATGCCCTGCATAGCGTCCTTCACCTCCTCGATAGCCTGATAGATGACTGAATAGAGTCGGATCTGCACACCTTCGCGTTCCGCCTCGCGGCGCGCAGCCTGTGACGGACGCACTTGGAAACCGATGATGATGGCGTCAGATGCGGCGGCAAGCGTTACGTCACTCTCGGAAATCTCACCCACGGCTTTGTGAAGCACGTTGACCTGAATTTCCTCGGTAGAGAGCTTGATGAGTGAGTCGGAAAGTGCCTCGATGGAGCCGTCGACGTCACCTTTGACGATGATGTTGAGCTCTTGGAAGTTACCGATGGCACGGCGGCGACCGATATCCTCCAGTGTGAGGATTTTCTTGGTTCGCAGACCAAGCTCACGCTGCAGCTGCTCGCGTTTGGTAGCAATTTCGCGCGCCTCCTGTTCGGTGTCGAGCACGTTGAAGGTGTCGCCGGCGGTGGGTGCGCCGTTCAATCCGAGAATCAGCGCCGGTTCGGCAGGACCTGCTTCCTTGATGCGCTGGTTACGCTCGTTGAACATTGCCTTAACCTTACCGAAGTGTGTACCGGCAAGGATGATGTCGCCCACGCGGAGTGTTCCGTTCTGCACGAGCACTGTTGCCACATAGCCGCGACCTTTGTCAAGCGACGACTCGATGATGGAGCCGGTGGCATTGCGGTTCGGATTGGCACGGAGCTCAAGCATTTCTGCCTCAAGAAGCACTTTTTCCATCAGCTCTTCAACGCCGATACCTTTCTTTGCCGAAATATCCTGCGACTGATATTTTCCACCCCATTCCTCCACCAGATAGTTCATGGCGGCGAGTTCTTCCTTGATTTTGTCAGGATTAGCGTGGGGCTTGTCTATCTTGTTGATTGCAAACACCATAGGCACACCTGCAGCCGAAGCGTGGTTGATAGCCTCCACTGTCTGGGGCATCACATTGTCGTCGGCGGCAACGATGATGATACAGAGGTCTGTCACCTTGGCACCGCGGGCACGCATGGCGGTGAACGCCTCATGACCGGGGGTGTCGAGGAAGGTGATGTGGCGTCCGTCAGCCAATTTAACGTTGTATGCACCGATGTGCTGGGTTATACCGCCAGCCTCGCCGGCGATTACGTTGGCGTTGCGGATGTAGTCGAGCAACGAGGTCTTACCGTGGTCTACGTGACCCATCACGGTTACGATGGGCGGACGTGACATCAGCTCTTCCTCAGAGTCCTCGACGTTGGCAATAGCCTCGCTCACCTCGGCTGACACATATTCGGTCTTGAAGCCGAATTCTTCTGCCACGATGTTGATGGTTTCAGCATCCAGACGCTGGTTGATAGACACCATTACACCGATGTTCATGCAAGTGCCTATTACCTGAGTGACAGGCACATTCATCATGGATGCAAGGTCATTCGCAGTCACGAATTCGGTGAGCTTGAGCACGCGGCTTTCTGCTGCTTCCATTTCAGCTGCCTCGCGTTCGCGGGTAGCGATAGCCTCGCGTTTCTCCTTGCGCCATTTGACGCCGCTCTTCTTGGCTTTATCTTTCGAGGTCAGGCGTGCCAGCGTCTCCTTAACCTGACGCTGTACATCTTCCTCGCTCACCTCGGTGTGGACGGGGCGTTTTGCGCGTGAATCGGCTTTGGGACCTTTTTCACGGCGCTGGTTACCTTTGCCCTGCTGCGGTGCCGACTGTGAGCCACCGCGCTGCTGACCACCTTTCGAGG
Source organism: uncultured Porphyromonadaceae bacterium (assembly GCA_947177685.1). Lineage (GTDB taxonomy): Bacteria > Bacteroidota > Bacteroidia > Bacteroidales > Muribaculaceae > CAJUPY01. Next base: position 68,738 of record CAMWVE010000002.1, read on the forward strand.
GCTGGTTATTGACCTGTGCGGCAGTCTTTTCAATATCGATTTTTTCCTTGCCGCCTATTCTTTTACGTTTCTTCTTGTCGCCGTTCTGGGCTGCTCCCTGCCCACCTTTGTTTGCGGCTGCGCGTTCACCACGGCGCTCTTCCTTCGACTTCTTTTTGGGTCGGGTCGACTGATTGATTGAGTCGAGGTCGATTTTGCCCACGATGTTGAGCGTGGGACCGGCGATGTTCTCTGATTTCAGTGTAAAGATGGTGTCCTCCTCTTTAGCCGGCACTTCCTCAGGCTCGGCTGCCTCAGGTTCCGGCTTGTGCGATTCCGAAACATGAGTTGTGATGTCAGCGGCAGGTTTCTCAGGTTTGGGAGCGGGTGCCGGTTCCGGAGTTTTCACCGGTTCCTGAACCGGCTCTGGTTTCGGTTCGGGCTTCGGTTCGGGTTTGGGAGCCTCGGTCTGCACTGGTTCCTCCTTGACAGGAGCGGGTGCAGGAGCAGGTTCCGGTTCCGGAGTTTTCACAGGTTCCTGAACAGGTTCGGGTTTGGGTTCAGACTTTGGTGCCGGGGCAGGAGCGTGTACCACCGGATTTCCTTTGGCGTCGAGTTCGATTTTGTCTACGATTTTCAGACGCTGCATGGTGTCATAAGTGGTGGTGGCAGTTTCCGGCTCAGGTTTCTTTTCCGGCGCGGCTTTCTTTTCTTTTCCTTTAAATCTTTCTGACGAGAACTGGTCAGAGAGGGTTTTAAGGTCTTTGTCGTTGCGGAATTCTTTCACGAGTAAGTCCACGACATCATCCTCAATGCGGGCATTGGGGTTGTCGTCAACAGTAATATCTTTTTTGCGCAGAAAGTCGATGACCGTGGGGAGCGCCACGTTCAGGTCTTTCGCTACTTTGCTAATTTTGGTTCTCGCCATGTATGTTTTCTATGCTTTTGTTTCTGCGTTGTTAATGATGGAAGGAGCGGATGTTAATCTTCGAACTCTGCCGTGAGGATGCTGACAACATTGTCGATTGTCTCCTCTTCGAGGTCGGTCTTGGCAAGAAGATCCTCGCGTGAGGCTGCGAGCACGTTGCGGGCAGTGACATATCCGGCATCCTTGAAGGTGTCGATGATCCACTCTTCGATTTCATCCTTGAATTCATCCAGATAGATGTCGTCCTCGAATGTTTCCTCGGTGTCGCGGTAAACGTCGATGATGTAGCCGGTGAGCATCGATGCAAGCTTGATGTTCAGACCACCTTTGCCGATTGCCAGTGACACCTCTTCCGGACGGAGGAACACTTCGGCTTTCTTTTCGTTTTCATCGATGCGGATCGATGAGATTTTGGCAGGTGACAGAGCTCGCTGAATCAGCAGCGAGGGGTTGGAAGTGTAGTTGATCACATCGATGTTTTCGTTGCGCAGCTCGCGAACGATGCCATGGATTCGTGAACCTTTCACACCCACGCATGCACCCACGGGGTCGATGCGGTCATCGTAGCTCTCCACGGCTATTTTGGCACGTTCACCCGGGATGCGGGCAACGGCGCGGATGTTGATAAGTCCGTCGTGGATTTCGGGCACCTCAAGTTCGAACAGACGGCGCAGGAAAGCCTCGTTGGTGCGTGACACCGTGATTTTGGGGTTGTTGTTTTTGTTATCTACATTGGCTATGACGGCGCGAACGGTCTCACCTTTGCGGAAGAAGTCACCGGGGATTGACTCGCTCTTGGGGAGCAGAAGCTCGTTCTTTTCATCGTCGAGCAGCAGGGTCTCTTTTGACCATGTCTGATAAACCTCGCCTGAAACCAGTTCGCCTTCAAGTTCCTTGAATTTGTTGTAGATCGACTCTTTCTGGAGGTCGAGGATTTTTGACTGGAGGGTCTGACGGAGGTTAAGAATGGCGCGTCGGCCGAAGTTGGCAAAGATAATCTCCTTGGTGTGTTCCTCGCCTATCTCCACTTCGGGGTCATCGTCGGCACGGGCGTCGGTGATGCCGATCTCCAGATTGGGATTCTCCACTTCACCGTCCTCCACAACCTGCAGGTTCTGGAAAATCTGCACGTCGCCGTTGTCAGGGTTCATGATCACGTCGAGGTTTTCGTCAGTGCCGAACATTTTTGCCAGCACGTTACGGAATGATTCCTCAAGGACAGAAATCATTGTCGCCTTATCTATTTTTTTGAGTTCCTGAAGCTCGGCGAAAAGTTCCACCATGTTCGGAGCCTGCTCTTTCTTAGCCATAATTGTTTATTTGTTGTCTACGGGGTTACTTATTTGAATTGTATTAAATATTTCACTGATTTGGCGTCGGAAACCGGAATTATTTCCGGAGTCTTGACAATCACGGGGCGTTTTGCTCCCGGTTCTTTCACCTTGGTGTCAACCTCAACGGTGAATGTAGAGAAATCATCAGCCACGGCGGTCAGTGTGCCGGTCAGCTTCTTGCCGGCTTTCAGAAGCACTTCCACCTGATTGCCTATGTTCTTCTCATATTGCTGCTTTACACGGAACGGTGAGGTCAGCCCGGCTGAACCTACTTCCAGTTCGTAGTCCTCAACATCGCGGTCAAATTCTGCCTCGATCTTGCGGGTTACGGCGGCACATTCATCAATATCCATTCCACCCATGGAATCGAGTTCCACGGTGATGGCGTTGTCGCTGCTTATGCGTATGTCAACCAGAAACATATCGGTTCCGGCAATGGCGTTTTCCACGCACTGCGTGAGTTTTTGTTTGTCTATCATTTCAAAGCTGTTATAATAACAAGGAGGAAGCCGCAGCCTCCTCCGATTCTTCATTGCAAAGTTACTATTTTTTTGCCGCTTCTGCAAATACAGGCTATCACGAACCATAGCTCAATTAAAATTATAACTTTTATTAACTAATTTAAATCACAAATACACAATATTTAACAAGTTGTCGTAGCATTTCAACTATTTTTGTAGTTAATAATGGTTAATTTGTTCGATTTATATTTTCAACTACAAAAATAGTTATTACCTTTGCGCCATCAACTACAAAAATAGTTATGAAACGAAAATCATATACACAACTCACGCCCAAAGAGGAAGAACTGATGCAACTGCTGTGGGAGCATGGTCCTATTTCCATCAGTAAGCTTGTAGAACTCTATCCTGAACCCCGCCCGCACTTCAACACCGTCTCTACCGTGGTGCGACGGCTGGAGAACAAAGGGTTCGTGGACCACACTGATGTGAGCGGAACCTTCCACTATTTTGCAAAAGTGGCAAAGGAATATTTCAGGAACCGCAGTTTCGGAAATTTCATCAAGAATTATTTCGGGGGCAATTACTACGGTGCGGTCTCAGCGCTCGTCTCCGAAGAAAAAATATCTGCCGAAGAACTCCGGGAGCTGTTGAACCTTGTGGAACGAAAGGGTAAATAGAAATGGGAACACTTCTGACATATTCCATCACCGGCGGACTGCTGATGCTCGCCATGTATCTTGCCTACCGCCTGTTTCTCGCCGCAGATAACCAGCATGGCTTTAACCGCGGTGTGCTGCTGATGATTTATTTTGCAGCGTTCGCAGCTCCGGCGTTTATTCCTTTCATCGACAGCATTGGCGCCGTATCAGCAACGCCGGTTGTCATGGAGAATATTGATATTGCTGCGGAAAAGGTCACCACCCGGAGCGGATCGGTTTGGATTGCCGCATTGCTCTGGATATACATGGCAGGGATGGTTGTGGTGTTTGCAAAAACAGCATACACATGGTTCCGGCTTTGCGCGGTGATTCGCAACGGCATGAAAATCAAGTGCAAAGGCTATACTCTGGTAGTTACCGATAACGACAAGTATGCGCCTTTCAGCTGGATGCGTCACATTGTTGTCAGCCGTTCGGACTATGAGAACAACTGCCCCGCAATAATTGAGCACGAACTGAAACACATTGAGGCGCGCCACTGGATAGACCTGCTCATAGCGCAAGCCGTATGCATCGTAAACTGGTTCAACCCCGTGGCATGGCTCATGCGCGACGAACTGATGCTCGTACATGAATATCAGGCTGACATGGCAGTGATCGACAACGGTCATGACCCGCAGGAATATCAGCGATTGTTAATAAAAAAAGCTGTTGGCTCCAGATTCCCGTCCTTAGCCAACAGCCTCAATCATAGTAAACTTAAAAAACGTATCACCATGATGTACCGAGAAAAAAGTGGTGCAGGGCGTCGATTCAAAGCCCTCGCACTTGTGCCGATGCTCGCGTTGGCACTCAGCGTAACAAACATGCCAAGCGTGCGCGCCGTGGCGTCCACACTCAGCCACAGCGATGTTTCAGTTGGCAAAGTTAGTGAAAATCAGTCGGATGACAAAACCGGCAGCCAAAGTTTTAAGGTAAAAGACCTGAACAACAATGGCAATCAGACCACAATTGTCCTCAAAGGTGAAAACCTCGGCAACAATCTGACGGTTACCGGAGGCACATTTACCACCGCCGGCAAAACCTATCAGTCAAAGTCGATGAACTGCCAGATGACCGATGGCGTTGCCACCATCACCGTGGTCTTTCCGTTTACTGACACCTATGAGAACTCCTCAATGACACTGACGATTAACGGCAAAGAGATGAAGCTTGATCTGGAGGATTTTTTCAACAACGCAAACACTCTGAAAATCTCAGGTTTAGATGACAGCGACTCAAAAAAAGTCTCAGCCTACATGGGCAAGATGAAAATCTATCTTGACGGTGAGGAAATCACTCAGGCGCAGATGATGGAACTCAGTCCTGAACGCATTGAGGGTATCACCGTCAACAAGCAAGAGAACACCATCCTCATCACCATCAAAAAATAAATCCAACTTTCAGAAAATTCGTACAGCAAAAAGAAATTACAGCTTTCCATACCAAAAAACAGGAGATGTGACTGCGAAGTCACTTCTCCTTTTTTAATATGCCCAAAACATACAAATATTTCACTTAAAAATGAAATATTTGTTGTATCTTTGCATTATAACATATAAAAGAAACGACAATGAGCGAAGTGGAACTTATATTATTGAATGAAGGAAATCAGGGTACCCTCTATTCCATTCAGTTCATCTCTGAAAATTGAAACTGACAACACGTTTGAGTTATGAAAGAAGCCAAGGACAAATATAAGAAGATGGTAGCTTACGTACCGGATGAGATAAAGGCAGAAATTAATCTTTCTTTTGCCATATCTGACCGCATAGACTCTTTGATGCACGAAAAAGGGCTTTCAAAGAAACAGCTCGCCGACGCAATTGGTAAGCGACCCAGCGAGATTACCAAGTGGTTGAGCGGTGAGCACAATTTTACTATCGCCACACTCTCAAAACTCTCCACATTTTTCGGTCAACCGATAATTACCGTGAGCTGTTAGAATATTCTCAGCATTTTTTGGTCAACCGATTATTACCGTGAGCTGATAGGATATCCTCTGCTCTGCGCCTTGCATCTAACTCACTCTGACAAACCTAAAAATGGTGCTCCAAAATATCTGCTGCCACTTTTTCATTTTAACGCTTCGATTTTGGCAATGGTAGAATCCGGCAGTATGTCTATGCCGTAGAATAGATGACTACTCTGATAACCAAGGAAGTCTATATATTTAAGTATAAGGGTATATTTGCTTTGTGTTCTCGCCATGTCTATGTTGCCGTTCTCATCAAAGCAAATAGCCTCGTGGTGAGCTATGCGGTTGCGAAAAGTCTTTATTTCTTGAAGCTCATTGAACACAGCACGTTGTCCTAATCCGGTTGTGCGGTTCGGAAATATACGCAAAAGATTCTGACCGCCCAATCGATAAGGCTGGCGAGTGAACAGATGCGTCCAAAAGCCAAAAGACACCGATGAAACGACACGGTCGTTTGTATATCGACCGTTCTGCCGAAGCGATGTGATTATACGAAGCACTTCGTTTTTCTGTGGCGCGTTCTCTATCATGCCTCCGCACCGCATCTGATTCTCCACCCACTCCGAATCATTGAAGATGATCTGATAGTGAGCGTTGATAGAGTTGCGAAGTACTACCTCGAAAATGTTCAATATTCCATAAAACTTTTGGCACAACTTTACATTATATCTATACAGCGTCAGTGCTTTGGCTGTATTACCACCGCACGCGACTAAGTATTTATTGAGGCGAGCCTGAGAAAACGCCTTTTCATACTCCAAATATTTCACTTCGAAATTTTTAACTTATAGTAATTTGCAAATTTATGAAAATTTTCTTAACTTTGCAACGGAATCCCCCGAGTGTCCCTGTCTTAGGACAAACCTCGGGGTTTAGTTTTTTAGCCGCTATGCTTTCTGCGTTTTCGGTCAACTGATAATTACCGTGAGCTGATAGAATATCCTCTGCGTTTTTTCGGTCAACCGATAATTACGGTAAGCTGTTAGAGCAGAGTTACGGAGAGGACGTATTGAAACAAAGCGGAGATGCAATCACCGGGATTGCATCTCCGCTTTTTATTATGTGTTAGGGGTTAACCTGCTTATTTCACTTCCCAAGTTTCGCCGGCAAGAATCATGTCGCGAAGGGTATTGAAGCCTTTCTTTGCACGGACTGTTGCGACCTGATGGTCGATTTCATCGTTGTAAGTGGGAGCTTCAACATCGCGGATAATACCGATGGCGAGGGGGAGCTCATGACCGTCCATCATGGCAAGCTGCTGATGGAGGAAGTTGCTCTGAGTGTGGGCATCGTGAACCAGTACGTCGTCGATGGTGTAGCCGTCTTTGCCGAGTTCCACTGCTTTCAGCAGGAAGCCGTCGCGAACCAGACCCTTGTTCTTCTCTTTGCCGAAGAGCATTTTTTCACCGTGTACCAGATGGATGGTGCGTTCGGCGCGGTTCTCGCGGTCAGTGATGAAGTTGTGGATGCCGTTGTTGAAGATGACGCAGTTGGTGAGCATTTCCACTACCGAAGCACCTTTGTGAAGCGCTGCTGCTGCAAGAACTTCCTGTGAGATGGCAAGCTCTACGTCGATTGAACGGGCGAAGAAATTTCCACGCGCACCGAAAACGAGTTCAGCGGGGATGAACGGATCCTCAGTGGTTCCGTAAGGTGACGATTTCGACACGAAGCCGCGGTCAGAGGTGGGTGAATACTGACCCTTTGTCAGACCGTAGATTTTGTTGTTGAACAGGATGATGTTCAGGTCGATGTTGCGGCGTACGGCATGGATGAAGTGGTTACCGCCGATGGCGAGACCGTCGCCGTCGCCTGAAATCTGCCATACGGTCATTTCAGGATTTGCTACCTTGAAACCGGTGGCGATGGCTGCTGCACGACCGTGAATGGTGTGGAAGCCGTAGGTGTTCATGTAGTAAGGGAGGCGTGATGAGCAACCGATACCTGAAATTACGGCAGTTTTGTGGGGAGCGATACCAATGTTTGCCATTGCTTTATGGAGAGAGTTGAGCACTGCGTGGTCACCGCAACCGGGACACCAGCGCACTGATTGGTCGCTTTTATAGTTGGCGGGGGTGAATGTTGACTGTTCCATGGTTATTTCTCCTCGATGATGTTTTTAACTTGGTCAACTACTTCTGAAACGAGGAACGGCTGACCCTGAATTTTGTTGATGCGATGGATTTCTGTTTTGGGGAACTTTGCCTGAAGGTAGTCTGCGAACATGCCGGTGTTGAGTTCGGCAACGATGACTTTCTTGTATTTGGCAAGGATTTCGCCGGTGTTTGCAGGCAGGGGGTTGATGTAGCGGAAGTGTGAGAACGCGATTTTCTTTCCTTCCTTGCAGAGTTCCTGCGCTGCGGTGTATAGGTGACCGAATGTGCCGCCCCAGCCGATGAGGAGTGTGTCGGCATCAGCATCGCAGAGAACTTCCTGAGCGGGGATGTCGTTGGCGATGCGTGCCACTTTCTCACGACGGAGGTTAACCATCTTCTCGTGGTTCACGGGGTCGGTTGAGATGGCGCTTGTAACGGCATCTTTCTCCAGACCGCCGAGACGGTGCTGCAGACCTTCGGTGCCGGGGATTGCCCAGTAGCGGACGAGGGTTTCAGGGTCACGGTGATAAGGTTTCCATCCCTCTTTCTTTTCTTCGGGGAGATAGTGACATTTGATTTCGGGATATTCCGATGCTTCGGGGATACGCCAAGCCGATGATCCGTTGCCGATGAAAGCGTCTGACAGCAGGATTACGGGGGTCATGTGTTCGATGGCTATGCGCGAAGCTTCAAATGCCATGGTGAAGCAGTCGGTGGGCGATGCGGGAGCCACCACTGCGAGGGGAGATTCGCCGTTACGTCCGTAAAGTGCCTGCATCAGGTCAGTCTGCTCGGTTTTGGTGGGGAGACCTGTGGAGGGACCGCCACGCTGAACGTCGATGATGACCAGAGGGAGTTCGGCTATGACAGCCAGACCGATGCCTTCGCTCTTGAGTGCCAGACCGGGACCTGAGGTGGAGGTTACGGCAAGATTTCCGGCGAAGGATGCACCGATGGCTGAACATACGCCGGCTATTTCATCTTCCATCTGGCAGGCTTTGACGCCGAGGTCTTTGCGTTTTGCCAGTTCGTGGAGAATATCAGTTGCGGGAGTGATGGGGTAAGAACCGAGGAACAGCGGGCGACCGGCTTTTTCCGATGCCATGATCAGACCCCATGCTGTTGCAGTGTTACCGTTGATGTCAGTGTAGATGCCGGGCTTGATGTTGTCAGTCTCGATAGTGTAGGTCGACACCGAAGCGTGGATGTTGTGACCGTAGTCATATCCTGCCTGAATGACTTTTGCGTTAGCTTCGAACACGGCGGGTTTCTTGGCGAATTTGTTCTTGAGCATGCGCACTGCATTCTCCAGCGGGCGGTCAAACAGCCAGCAAACCAATCCGAGCGCGAAAATGTTGCGGCACTTGAGCACTGACTTGTTATCCATGCCGGAGTCAGCAAGTGCAGCTTTGGTCATGGAGGTTACGGGCACTTCCACCACCTGCGCGGTTATGCCGAGTTCCTTTATGGGGTCATCAGTTGCGAACTGAGCTTTCTTGAGTCCTTCTTCCTTGAAGGAATCGATGTCGATGATGATAACGCCGTTGGGTTTGAGAAATTTGACGTGCTGCTTCAGGGCGGCGGGGTTCATTGCCACGAGAACGTCACACTGATCACCGGGGGTGTGCACGCCTGAACCAACGCTTACCTGAAAGCCTGACACACCGCTAAGTGATCCTTGGGGTGCGCGAACTTCAGCGGGATAGTCGGGGAAAGTTGACACACTGTTACCGACACCTGCAGATACGTTGGTGAAGATGTTTCCGGCAAGCTGCATGCCGTCGCCTGAGTCACCGGAAAATCTAACGACTACTTTGTCGAGAGACTTGACATTTGCCTTCTCTAACATAGATGAGTAAAAGTTTTTGGTTTATAGTTTTTAAGGTTCGTCAAAGTTGATGGATTCCCTACATAGGAATACATTTGCAAAGGTAGTGACTTTTTTTTGAAACTACGTTATTTATTCCTAAATTTTTTCTTGCATTATTCAAGCAGAAAACGATAGGCACAAAGATATTTGTTGTAGCGCTCAGCCATCACAATTGAAGCCGCAAAACAGCCTCAACCATTTTGTCACGTCAACAGGTTCCCGGCTTCAGTTACACGGTTTTTAACAGCTCCAACACACGGGGGAGCACCGGTTCTACGCCGTCGTTGATGATTTTGTGGATGGAGGGATGCAGGCGGGCGGGGGTGCGTCGCTGCGATTCGATGCGTGCTCGCGCCTCTGCCTCACTGCAGCTGTTGCGGCTGACTATGCGACCGACACGGACCGTTTCCGGAGCGGTCACCTCCCACACGCTTTCCACCATGCCGTCAAGTCCGCTTTCATAGAGGATGGCTGTTTCGATGAACAGCAGCGGCACACGCGATGATTCAAGCGCTATGTCGCGGCGAACATGATGGTGAACTATATTGTTGAGTTTCAGAAGTTTTTCCGGATCGGAGAACACGATGGCTGCGAGCATGTCGCGCCGGATAATGCCGTCGGCAACCACCTCAGGAGCTATTTCCGCACCAATGCGGCTTTTGATTTCATCAGAAGAGTCCATCAGCACTTTTGCCCGCGAATCGCAGTCATAGACCGTGTAGCCGAGGGCAACGAGCATGCGGCTGACAACAGATTTTCCGGCTCCGATGCCTCCGGTGATGGCTATTATGCGGTTCTTCATCAGTGCTGTTCAATCAGATATTCCACGCTGTCAGTCAGCAGCATGGGACTATGATAAAGCTTTGACATGGTGGGCAGACGGAGTGCCATGCGCCCTGTGACAGGCGAACGATGGCGGAAGTCGGCTATGACATGAAAATTCGGTTTCTCACCTGAGTTGTAGACGTTCATCGGTATCAGATAGCTCACTTTTGCCTCGGCAGGGAAAAGCACCAGATGCTTACCCACCGGGGCGTTTTCCACCTGAATGGGCACATTGCATGTGGTGAGGATTAGCGCCTCAACCGGAATTCTGACTTTGATGGTGGCAGGAATAGCTCGCATACCTTCCGGTGGTACGAGGCGCAGCTCCATTTCGGTTGTATCCCGCAGATTGGTGGCATTCAGCGGCTCGGTGGGTATGGAAGTTATGTTGCGGAGCGAGCGGGCAGAATAAAGGCGCACAGTGTCAGGCGAGAAGGTAATGTCGCCCGAAACCATGAACTGCGGGGCTGCCGACACATCATCAGTGGTCAGGCGCACATGGACCGTGACCGGCGGACGGCGTGTGAACGGCACTGAAATGGAGTCAGGGTTCAGCGCCATCACCTGTGCCTGCCCGAAGATTCCTCGGATGGCGTTGTTCGCCTTCTGACGGGTGATGACTATGCGGTTATTGTCGACCTGAATATCATTGAAGTTGAAAGTCAGGGCAGGGCTGTTGCCGATGGCATAGCGCACCAGTGCGCTTCCTTTGTCCTTGATGGTTAGATTGATGGTCGACGGCTCTGACGAGAGCAGCGTGACGTCAGAGGGTACATTCTCCAGCTTGACAGACAACACGAAGTCGCGCTGAATGTCGTCATTCAGCGACATGAGCACCCAGAACAGAAACGATATGCCAAGGAAAATCATGAACGTTCCCACGTTTCGACCGCGGATTTCGTCCATGACAACCTTCACATAGGATCGCAGTTTTTCCAAGTTATAGTTCATGGGGAGAGCGTGATGCCGTAGTGGTCAGAGATGCCGGCACTTATTTCTTTTCGGCTTTCTCTTCCTCAGCGTTTACGGCAGTCTTGAGGACGCGGATTTTCACGCCGTCAGCAACTGAAACAATGACGTAATCATCCTTTACTTCAGCGATTTTTCCGCAGATTCCGCCGGCAGTTATCACTTTGTCGCCTGCCTTGAGGGCATCGCGCATCTGCTGGAGTTTTTTCTGCTGTTTCTGCTGGGGACGAATCATCATGAAGTAGAAAATGGCGATCATGGCAACAATCAGGAGAATACCCTCCATGCCACCACCTAATAAACCACCGGTGCCTTCAGCTGCGCCTCCGGCTGCTTCACCTACGGGAGCGGGAGCTTCCGAAATAAGAATCAGGTTGAGAAGATCTGTCATACGATACTTAATATTTATATGTTAGAGATAAAAAGGATTATTTAAGCAACTTACCCTCCTCGCGCAGCTCCTTGATCACACTCGCGACGATGCCGTTGATGAACTGGCTGCTCTTGGGGGTTGAATAGCGGTTGGCTATGTCGAGATACTCATTGATGGTAACGGGCACGGGAATCTGCGGGAATGTCAGCAGCTCGGAGATTATGGTGCTGACAAGCACAATGTCCATGAATGCCAGTCGGTCAGGGTCCCATTGAGTTGTGTTGATGTACTTGTCAAGATAAGAGCGGTAGAGCTCACGGTTATTGACCGTGTCAGTGAACAGGCGCAGACCGAACTCCGCATCTTCCTGATCTTTGTACATGGGAAGGAATCCGGGCGAGTCGTTGCCGGCGACAGCCCACTGGCGGATGGTCTTGCTGACAAACGTAGCCATGATGTCAAGGTCATCATTCCAGAAAACCGAGCGGGCTTCCAGTGAATCAGCCATGGCATCGGAGGGAACGATTATGTTCTTGAGAATCTGGCGCCACAACTCGCAGTCAGCCGCGAAATCAGGTTCTTCGGGCGAGTCCATATACTGTGCATAGAACTCCGACGAGGTGATTTTATCAAGTAATTCACGAATCAGATAAATGTCAGCATTCCAGTTGACAGGATCTTTTTCTATGAACTTGCGGAACTGCTCGTTATCCTCCAGTGCGGCTATGAATTTATTGTTGACGAACCGCATGTTGGGATTGAGGTCCTCCGGAGTGGGCAGATATTTCTCCTTGTTTGCCTGCAGACGGCGCTCCTGCTCGCGGGTAAGCTCCACCATCAGTGCGAACACGTCGAAGTAAAGCTCATAGGATTTGCTGAGCGACTGTTCGAGCGAACGCCGTGCAGAAAGGAGCGTATTTTTTGAGTCGGAGTAATTTTCAAGGGTGCTGACAACCATGTCGATCGCGCGGTCATAGCCTGTTTGCGTGAAATCCTCCATTGAGCGGGCAGCAGCTATCAGTTCGGCATTTTTTGCGAATATGGTCCGTACAATTGTCACCCACAGGCGAATATCGTCGGTGATGTCAGGGCTTTTTATCTTGGAATATTCCTTGAGAATTTCCGAATCGGCGATTTTCTTGTAAAGAGCGGGAATTGCGCTGTCAAAAAGAGCCACCGAGGAGTTACCTAGATTGATGATGTCCCGTACACCGTCATCGGCAGCAAGCGATTTAGCCATTTTTGATCCGTTGATTTTGCGGTTGGGGGTTATTCCGGCGAGTGGATCATGCGTTGATGCTGATACGGCAAAACCTGAAAGCTCCAGAATCAGGAGCATGAAGTCAATGTACAGGTCATACGCCACTTTATTGTCACGCGTCATCTTTTCAGGGGGTGGCAACAAACGGAACTCACTGCGGGTCAGCAAGTAAGAATACAGCAATTGAACTGCTTTCAATCTTATTAATGTACGATTAAGCATCTTGAGTTTGTTCTTCTATTTTTGACACTGCAAAATTATAAAAAAAAATAGAATTATCGGTCTTTTTTTATGACGGATTTTCTACGCCACACCTAACATCCACTGTGTCAGCGTGGCTCGAAGCAGATGTTGAACACTGCCAGTGGATTCAGCGGAATACCCAGATAGCGTGTTTCAAGATGGAGGTGCGGACCGGTGGAGTGACCTGAGTTTCCGCTGATGGCAATTATGTCGCCACGTTCCACGCGGCAGTTTTCACTGACCAGCGGTTTGCTCAGGTGGGCATAGCGGGTTTCGAGTCCGTTGTCGTGGGTAATGATGAGGTAGTTGCCGTAGCCGCCTGCGTCGTAGCCGCGCTGGCGCACCGTGCCCGACATCGGTACGGCTATGCTGTCGCCACACTCCATGGCAATGTCGATGCCGTAGTGCATCCGGTTGAATTCCTTGCGGAAACCGTAGTGCGAGGTTATGCGCGATTTATTGGGAAACAGAAACGGCACGGCTGTGACCGGAGGTGCTACTGATTCAGGATAGTCAATCTCGCGTTCGCGCACCCATCGTCCGGAGCTGTAATAATTCCCGCCGTCGTAGGCTACGGCAATCATATCCAATGCACTGCAGCCATTCTGCCTGACATCGGCAGGAGCTGCGGCGGGGCGCCGGACAGGCGTTGCAACAGTGTCATCGCCCTGCGTGGCAACCACAAACTCCAGCACATCGCCTACCTGCGGTCGGGCGACAGTGTCAGCAGAAACAGCCTTTATGACCGAGAGCAAGTCCGCCTCCGTGCTTTGTGAAAAAGCGTTAGAGGCAGAGAGTAAAACCACTGACAGGAGTAGCGCCGTTTTTCCGGTCATTCCTTTTTCTTAGCTCCGGAAGCGTCGCCCTGCTGGTGTTCTTTCTTCTTTGTCCGATAATCATCGTAAAGCGAGGTACCGAAGGTGATCCACACCGCGCAGATCAAGAAAGCCATAATGGCGAATCCTACGATAATCATCATTTTGGGAGGAGCGCTTGCACCACTCGGCACTGACGCCGGGTGTACTACAGCAAACACTGGAGTGTTTTCCTGCACTTTAGCCTGCGCAATCTGTTCCTGACGGGCGGTCTGATTGTAAAGGTCGAAGGCGAGTTGAGCCTCGTTCTCCAGACGTTCGCTGACAGTCTGTGCGCTGCGATTGGCAAGTCCCTGATTGCTGTCAATGTAATCGGCATAGCGCTGCTGTGCAGCATAATACTCCTCACGCGCCTCCTTATTCAGTTTCTGGGCATAAAGCAAATCCTTGCGCGATTTGTTAGTTCGGTAAACCGTCACATATTCCTGAAGATGGTTGATGACTTTGTCTGCCACCATAGCTGAGACAACCGGATCCTGCATGGTTACCTCGATGGAAACGATCGAGGTCTTGACATCGACCGTACAGACTATATCCTGACGCAACGCTGCCACAAGTCCTAACTCTTTCTTTGTCAGATGAAATGGATCAAGTACATGTTCCTCACCCGCCTTACCTTCTGCCGGAGCTGATGACATCACCTTTCCGATAATCTTGAACGGGAAATTGATAACATAGCTCCACCACGGGTAACGTGTCTTGGTTCTGACATACTCCTCCAAAGTCATCTCCTCACCCTTGGCAGTCTTGACCTCCATATCAAAGAGGTCAGTCAGAAAAGGTATCGAGGAAACCACATCGGGGTAGAGCAGAGGGTACACCGCATCGTTACTTGAAAAGTCGCTTGCCGAGCCTCCGACCATAGCCATCAGTGCGCCAAGTCCGCCACCGGTGTTGATGTAGTTTTCTCCCACTTCAGGGGCGAGTTTCACCCTGGTGGTGTATTGCTTGGGAATACTGAATGCAATCACTATGCCGATTACGGCTCCCCACAAACCCCACTTTATCAGGCGGCGGCGCTGAAGCCATAATTGGGTTATAAGCCCCATTATATCAATTTCTTTCACTAAGCTTGTTCCTTCCGGATTAACTTTTTCTTCAGCCATGACTATTACCTGAAAATGTTAGTGATTGTGGCTCCCATCGCAGCGACAGAGGCGAAACTTGTGGCAAATGAAAGGATTTTTGCCCAGTCTGTTCCGTCAGACTTCGGTTTCGACGGCACTATGATCTGGCAGCCGGGTTCTATGACCGCATCGCCTTTGCCTTTAGCCACCTTACCGTTCATGTAAACGATGAACACCTTGTTCTTACGGGCGGTTTGACCGTAGCCACCTGCCTGTTCTATATAGTATTTGAGTTTCTTTCCGGGTTCATACACCACAGAGTTGGGATACATCACGTCGCCGGAAATCTTGACGGTGCTCTGGAGCTGCGGCACATAAAGGACGTCGCCGGGACGCATCACGAGGTCGTAACTTGAACCGGGATTCTGCAGTGCCATCTCAAGGTCAATACCCACATTGTAAGAGTCGGAAACCTCGATTTTACTCAGAGCTATGGAGTCTTTCTGATTGCCGGTGCTGTTCTGTATGGCAAATTGCAGAGCTTCCTTACGCGCCTGAAACTCATCCTCAGTGAGGCGACGTGCCAGATGGGCACCTTTCAGATAGGCGTCGTCAAGGACACCGCCGGCACGCTTTACTATTTCCGAGAGGCGTTCATTACGTTTTTGGAGCACGAATGAACCGCTGAAAAGCACGTCACCTTCCACGGTGACAGTTTTCTGTGAAGAATAACCGGGGCTGCTTCTGACAATCACATGGTCGAAAGGCATCAGCACGAATCCTTTTCCATTGCCCACGGCAAGACCGTTTTCAATGGAGAGGGTGTAGATTTCAGCGAGTTGCTGGGTCTGGGTTGTCGACGACGGATTGTTGATGCGGCGCGACACATCCACACGGGCTGTCGATGCTCCTTCAAGCAGACCGCCTGCCTGAAAAATCAGGTCCTCGAGAGTGGTGTTGGCAGCGAAGGGATATTTGCCGGGGCGTGCCACCTGACCTTCGATGGTGAACTCGCCGCGGTATTCCAGTTCGTGAATACTGGATATCACGATGACGTCGTTGCGTTTCAGAGCTATGTCAGGGGCTGTGCCGTCGAGAATCTTTTTCAGGTCGACCGCTATGAGCTGGAGTTCCAGATCGGGACCTTCACGATAGAGCAGGACACGTTCCGTGTAAGCGTCGTCAGTCAATCCGTCAGCCTTGCGGACAAGTTCGCTGATGGTTGACAGGTCTTTGTCAATAGCGAAGATTCCGGGACGATAAACCGCACCCTTGAGTTCGACACGGTTGGTGTAACGGTCAAGGATGGTTCCAACCGTGATTACGTCGCCATCCTGCAATTTATATGAGTCAAACTCAGCTGTTTCAATGTTGTAGAGTTCGTTTTCGGTGCCTGACTGACGTGCCAGTTTCACCATGCCCTCGTAGGCATCGCCGGTGAAACCGCCCGAGTATTCCACGAGTTCCGAGATGGTCTCATCCGGTTTGATTTCGTAGTACATGGGGCGCTTGACATTGCCGTCGATGCTGACAAGCTGCTCGTAAGGGGGAACTATGATCACGTCACCTTCCTGAAGGCGGATGTTGCCGTCGGTTTTGCCGTCGAAGAGATATTCGTAGATGTCGACGCCGGCAATCTTCTTTCCGTTGCGGAGCACCTGAATGTTACGGAGCGAACCTATGTCATTGATGCCGCCGGCGCGGTAAAGCGCATGGAACACCGAGGCGAACGGCGACATGCGGAAGGTTCCGGGCGTAGCTACCTCACCGAGGATGTCAACCTGAATGGTACGCACCTGACCCAGTGTCAGTTGCACATCGGTTTCCGAATCCTTCAGTCCGGCATATTTGCGTGAGAATGTGTTCTTGATATGCTTGTTCGCATCAGCGATGGTCATACCGTTCAGATAAACCGGACCGAGCTGTGAAATCATGATGCTTCCTTCCGGTGAGATTGTCTCGCGCAGATGATCCTCCGAAGTTCCCCAGATGTCGATGAGCACCTCGTCGCCGGGACCGAGACGGTAGTTCTGTGGTGTGGCAATGTTCTCGCTCGGTTCAAAAGTCAGCGAACGCGAATTGAACACGGTGTGACCGTAGATCTGGCGGCGTGAAGCTGTGGTCCCGTCACCGCGACTTACCTCACGGTCAATGTCGACCATCACCTCTGACGACAACTCGTCGCCGGTAATCTTTTTGCGTTGGCGGTCAGACCCTGTCAGCGAAAGGTCTGTCAGCACACCTTCGCCCTGCTGTTCAGCCTCTAACTGTGATTTTATACGCTTTGCCTGTTCAGGTGTAACACCTTTTGCCATTAATTCCTTGCCGATCTGCTGATAAGTTTTTCCTGCAGCTGTCTGTGATTTAATGTAGTCTATAACCTGCTGGTCGGACATGGCTGAAGCTATCAGCGCCGCAGCCATGAAAATTGGCAGAAGAATACGCCTTATGTTCATGTCGATGAATAATTTTTCGCTTTTAAATTAATTTTACTGAAATAAGTGAAAACAATCTTACTTCAATCTACAAAATTAATGATTATGAAGCAGGTCCGCAAACCATTAACAGTTATTAACAGTTCACAGACTCTAAGACCCCGTTCTCCGATAGTTGTTAAGGCTGGGGAACGGGGTCTAAGTCGTTTATTCCTTCACTTTTCAGCGGCGGCGCACCACAATGCGATGTGACTCCGTGATTACCACATCGACGGGAATGTCATGTGGCTCGGCTTCAATTTCATCGACAAGCTGGAAGTCGTAGCCCACGCCCACTTTCAGGGCGTCTGTCTCAGCCAACAGACGGTCGTAATATCCTTTGCCACGCCCTACGCGGTTGCCTCTGCGGTCGTATGCTATGCCGGGAACCACAATCAGCTCCATGACATCTGCCGGAACAACTTCATCGCCTTGCGGCTCCTCGATGAGGAAGGCGCCCTGTGCCAAGCGTGAACGGTTATAGGGGAGCACCTCGAGCTTCATGCCGTTGACACGGGGCAGATAGAACCTTTTGCGACCTGCCCAGCGGTCGATGAACTCGCGGGTTGACAGCTCGTCAGGGAGCGAATGATACATTAATATATTATCAGCCATGGCAAATGCGGCTGACTGTTCAAGCTGCGCGAACACGCGCGCGGCTGCCGCAGCCTTTTCCATTGCCGAAAGCAATGCTTTGCGAGCCTTTACGTTTCGCCTGATGTCATCTTTTTTCATAATCAACTATTCACTTGTTTTGCGGTCAGTCAACGGGAATCGGGCATTGCCCTCCTCTATTTCCTTTAATGCGCGCTGCACCGTGTTATCGGTCCGGTTCATCAGCTCATAGTAAGCCGACGCTCCGAGGATGTCACGCATGATGAGCGCTTTCAGTTGATTAACAATCAAATCACGTGAAATGTTGATATAGTACCACCGCGCAGGTATGCCGTTCTGACCGGCGTACTGCACGAACGAGCGTAACAGCACATTGTCAGCGGGGAGCGCAGCCTCAACATCCTCAGCCTCGGTGAGCATGTCGCGGTTCAGGTCACAGAACTCGAAAGCGAAACGCTGAAGCAATCCTGAGTTGACCACGGCGAGATAGTAGTTGGTCACTCCGGTGGTGTCATACGGAACAAAAATGTCAGGCATGATGCCACCGCCGCCGTAAACTTCACGCCCGTGGGAGGTGAGGAACATATCCTCGGTGTTCAGGCGGATGGAGTCGCGGTCAAATGCCTCGCCATGGTTGTAGCGGTCCACGATGTCGCGTTCGTAGGTTTCGATGTCAGTGTAGTCTTTCTGTATGCAGCGCCCCGACGGGGTGTAATAGCGGGCTATGGTCAGGCGGATGGCACTGCTGTCAGGGAGGTCGACCTGCCGCTGAATGAGTCCTTTGCCGAACGAGCGGCGACCCACAATCAGACCTCGGTCATTGTCCTGAATGGCACCCGCGAAGATTTCTGACGAACTTGCGGAATATTCGTCGAGAAGCACCACGAGGGGGAACTCACTGAAACTGCCCTGACCGTTTGCCAGCACCTGATCGTTGTTTCTGCCGTTGCGACCGCGTTGCTTGACAATCACATCGCCGTCATTCAAAAATTCGTTTGCCATGTAGATTGCCACTTCCATGAAGCCACCGGTGTTGCCGCGCAGGTCCACGACAAAGTTCTTCGCACCTTCGGAGCGCAACATCATCAGCGCCATGTAATATTCCTCGTAGGTTGAGCGTCCGAACCGGTTTACGCGGACATAACCTACTGAATCATTGAGCATATAGTATGAGTCAACCGAGGTCACGGGAATGTCGCCACGGGTCACTTCATAGTCAAGCAGCGACTTGCTGCTTTTACGTTTTATGCCGAGTTTGACACGTGTTCCAGCCTCACCTTTGAGCATGGAGCGCACATCGTCAGGCGAGAGTTTGCGGTTTGTGACATCCTCGCCGTCGATGGTGACGATGCGGTCGCCAGCCATCAGACCTACCTTCTCCGAAGGGCCGCCGGAAATCACTTCGAGCACCGTGATAGTGTCGTTCTGCATCATGAACTGCACACCGATGCCGCTGAACGAGCTTTCAAGCTCATCATTGACATCGCTCAGACGGCTCTTGGGTATGTAGACCGAGTGCGGGTCGAGATTCGACAGCAGCGAAGGGAGTGTGACATCGACCAGCGAATCAAGATCGACTTCATCGACATACTCGCTGGCTACAAGATTGAGGATGGTGCCCAGTTTTTGTGCGGCTTTGCTCACACCGGGCGAACGCTGCAGGAGTCCGCCGGCATAAAGACCTGCCATAAAGGCTACCGCCACAATCAGCGGTACCCACACCATGGTGTTTTTCAGTTTATTCATTAGGCGTTGGTGTCAATATTTTCAATTAAGTCACATTGCACTCCGGCACGCTGCAACAGTTCCACTCCGTCAGTGACCCGATAAAGTTCGTTGTAAACCACGCGCCTGATGCCTGACTGGATTATCAGTTTGGCACATTCCAAGCAAGGCGAAGCGGTGACGTAGAGCGTAGCCCCCTGCCCGGAATTGCTGCTGCGGGCAAGCTTGGTAATGGCATTAGCCTCGGCATGCAGCACATAGGGTCTGGTGAGTCCGTTCTCGTCCTCGCAGATATTCTCGAACCCCGACGGGGTGCCGTTGTAGCCGTCAGAGATTATCATGGAATCCTTGACGATGATGGCGCCTACCTGACGGCGGCGGCAATATGAATTTTCAGCCCAGATGCGCGCCATGCGCAGGTAGCGGCTGTCTATAATTTCCTGTTTCTGCTTATTTTCCATTTACGGAACCTCTATTTGGCTGCAAATATACTCATTAATAACAAGATAGAGAACTTTTTCAGTCAAAAAGTAACGAATTGCTGATTGAATCCACCTTTTCCTGAAGAATAAGGTCGAGTTGATCAAGCGTTATTTCGGGCACTTTCTCCGGCGGAGTTACAATTTCGACAGGCGGAGGCACCTGCGAGCGCCTTTCTTTATCCTTGATTCCGGGCACTCGTCCGGCGTTGCGAAACCGTGGTCCGAAATATTTGTCGTCGATGCGGCTTACCATCACGCCACGCGACGAGGAGGCATGAATCATGCGGTCATCGCCGATGTACATCCCCACATGCGACACCTTGCTCCCACCCTTCGGACTTCCGAAAAAAACGAGGTCGCCGGCACGCAGTTCCTTGCGTTTGATGCGCTTGCACCCGGCGTTCTGCTCCACGGTGGTCCGCGGTAATTTCTTGCCTGTGACCGAGCGGTAAACTTCCATCACCAGCCCGGAGCAATCGGTGCCGCGACGGTCATGTCCGCCGTAGCGGTAAGGGGTGCCTATCCATGTCGACGCTTCTGCCACAAGGTCACGGCGTACACCGTCAAGCGAGGGGTCAATGAACACTGCACCGCCACTGCCGTAATTCCCGACCGACGCCCTGACCGTTTTCTTTGTAGAACAACTTGCGGAAAACAGCAGTATGGCTGTCGCGAACAACAGCAGGAGGAATTTAGAGCCCGTTCCCCAATTTCTGTTAAAAACAGGGTCGCATATCTCGGAGCAGGTTTTGTTCTGTGACGATGGAGCAGTGCAGTAGCACTGTGACTGAGGCACAGTGCAGAAGATGCCCCAGAGATGCGATACGTTGCTAACTTTTGTTGAGTTGACAGGCATTACTATTCTATAAAATTTAACTTATGTTGTAGTATTTGACTATCATAACGTTTAATATTTCCTTCGCCTCGGTCATCCATTGATTGCCCTGTTTTTAACATAAATTGGGGAACGGGCTCTTATTACTACGGTAAGGCAGCATCAGTATCAATAAGCTAAATCAGCGGGGGTGCCGGATGTTTCGTGGGGCGTCAATCTACAGACGCCCCACGAAGAGTCAGTTGCCGGACGCTACACGGAGCGTCCGTAAAAGGCTGTCAACGGCGGATGCTCCACGGAGCGTTCCAACATTCGGTGACCCTCGCAAAAACGTTGGGGTCCTTAGTCCTTGATGAGGTCCTTACCGGTCATTTCGGCAGGCTGCGCCATTCCCATGATGTGCAGAATGGAGGGAGCCACGTCAGCAAGGATACCATCCTCAACGCTCGCATTCTTGTTAGCGGTGACGTAAACAAATGGAACGGGATTGAGCGAGTGAGCGGTGTTGGCAGTGCCGTCGGGGTTTACCGCATTGTCGGCATTGCCGTGGTCTGCAATAATAATCACTTCATAGTCAGCAGCTTTGGCAGCCTCAACAGTATCTTTCACACACTCGTCGATGGTGCGGACAGCCTTCTGGATGGCAGGATAGATGCCGGTGTGACCTACCATGTCGCCGTTGGCATAGTTGACCACAATGAAGTCATATTTCTGCTCTTTGATTGCTTCAACGAGTTTATCCTTCACTTCGTAGGCGCTCATTTCTGGCTTGAGATCGTAGGTGGCGACCTTGGGTGAGGGCACCAGAATACGCTCTTCAAGTTCGTAGGGTGTTTCACGACCTCCATTGAAGAAGAATGTCACATGGGCATATTTTTCAGTCTCGGCAATGTGAAGCTGTTTTTTCTGATTTGCCGAAAGATATTCGCCGAGGGTGTTCGACACATTTTCTTTGTCGAAAAGGATGTGGACGCCGGTAAACGATGAGTCATACGGGGTCATGCAATAATACTGCAGTCCGGGAATGGTATGCATACCTTCCTCGGGCATATCCTTCTGAGTCAGGACAATGGTCAGCTCTTTGGCACGGTCGTTGCGATAGTTGAAGAAGATGACAGCGTCGTCATCCTTGATTGTTCCGTCGACAGTGGAGTTGTTGATAGGCTTGATGAATTCGTCGGTCACATCCTCGTCGTAGCTCTCCTGCATGGCTTTGACCATGTCGGTAGCCTGCTTGCCTTCACCTTTCACCAAAAGGTCATAAGCCACCTTGATGCGCTCCCAGCGCTTGTCGCGGTCCATGGCATAGTAACGACCAATGATTGAAGCGATTACTCCGGCTGATTGCTTGCAGTGGTCCTCGACCTGCTGAATGAATCCTTTGCCTGAGCGGGGATCGGTGTCACGACCGTCCATGAAGCAGTGGATGTAGACTTTCTCCAGACCGTAAGCCTTGGCGAGGTCACACAGCGCGAACAGGTGTTCGAGTGACGAGTGTACTCCGCCATCGGAGGTCAGACCCATGAAATGGATGGCTTTACCGCTGTTTTTGGCATATTCGAAAGCGCTCTTAATTTCGGGGTTCT
Organism: uncultured Porphyromonadaceae bacterium; assembly: GCA_947177685.1. Taxonomy (GTDB): domain Bacteria; phylum Bacteroidota; class Bacteroidia; order Bacteroidales; family Muribaculaceae; genus CAJUPY01. The sequence continues at coordinate 91,415 of CAMWVE010000002.1, forward strand.
GCGCTATAGTACCCTCTTTGATTGACTTGTTGATTTTCACAAGGTCCTGATAGAGGACACGTCCGGCGCCGATATTGAGGTGACCCACCTCGGAGTTACCCATCTGACCGTCAGGCAGACCTACGTTTTCGCCGCTTGCCTGAAGTTTTGAGTGAGGATATGTTTCAAGAAGATAGTCCCAGTAGGGTGTGGGAGTTGATGAGATGGCGTCACCGACACCTTTGTTGCCGATGCCCCATCCGTCAAGTATCATCAGAAGTGCTTTTTTACCCATGTTACTTTATATATTTAATGTGTTTGTCAATTATTCTTTAGTGAACTTGAATTTGCCGGCAGCATAGCTGCAGAGCACCTTTCCGGCAGAATTGAGAATGTGAGCTTCCACGAATATGTCGCCTGACCAACCTTTGGGAAGCGCTATTTTGGTGTAAGGAATATTCATGTTGAAGGTGAGTACAGCCTCGTCATAGAGAATGTGGTCGGTGCGTTCCACCGAGGGATTGCCGTTGATGGGATTTCCCGATTCATTGTAAAGAACTATGCGAGTGGTCAGGTCAGTGTCAGGCATGTTCAGAGCCTGCATCGTCACTTCAAAGCTCACCGAATAGTTCTTGGGCGTGATGCTGACAGCCTTGATTTCGGCGGTGCCGACAGTCTGCTCGCCCGGTTTGAGCTTGAATTCCACCTTTTTCTCAACCACACATTTGCCGTCGATCCACACCTCGTAGCGATATACGCCGGGCGAGAAGATACTCTTGCTGGAGTTGCCGATACCTGCCACATAACCGTCCATTTCATCAAGCGGATAGAATGTCACGCGCTGGGTGAATGTAAAGTCATCGGCATCGTTGTAGCGCTTGAGGTTACCCTGCGGGTCATAGAGCTTGACATAGACGCGCTTTTCGATTTCCTCCGGACCGCCGTCATAGCAGAGCTGACCGTAGAGATAGCGCATGTCCGAGGCATAGAACTCTGTTGCCACGTCGTTGATCAGTTCGCCACGGAACTCATTGGTGAACTTCACATCATAGATTTTCAGATCCTTGGTGCGTTTTTTCGGTTCGGGAGCCGGTTGTTCCTGTTTAGGGGTCTGGTCAACCGATCCATTATTGCCGTTGTCAGGTTTCTGTTTCGGCGGAACATAGCTCAGCTGTTTGATTCTGTCCTTATGTTTTATAATCTGTTCCCGAATCATGTTCATTTCTTCCTGAGTGATGTCAGGGAGCTCAAGTGCAGCCGTCATTTTTCTGATGGCTACGTTATGTTTTTCAATATCATTCGAGCCAATATTTTTCTGACTCCAGCGGATTGAGTGCATGGCATCGGATGCGAGTGCCGCACCTGTTGTTACCAGCAAAAGCAGAAATGTGATTAAAAACTTCTTCATTCCGTTCGTGGGGTTATGGTGTATAATAGTTCGTCCTTTTCATAGATGTTGACGTCGCCACGGTAGTTTGAGAGGAAGGGCGAGCTGACGATTGCGGTGCGGTAGTGTTCAGTAGCAGGCGCAACAGTCAGGTTGATGGTTGTGGTCATGCCGGTATCTTCCTGTTCAAGCTTGAGTGCTATGACAGTGTCAGAGGTTCCGAAATATTTGTATGTTATCTTGAGTTTGCTGCCGCTGCGGGAGATTCCGCCAATGAAAAGAGCCGCGCCTGACAGGTGCGATTCGTTCTTAAGGTTATTCACTACACTGGCAATTCTGCCATAGCCGTTATAGATGGAGTCCGCACGCTGGTAATATTTCAGCGCGCCCTGCACATTATATGCGATGTTATACTGCGCGTCGCCTGCCTTGATCCAAGCGTCGGCAGCTTCTTTCTGCTTGCTTTCAAGCTGTTTACTCAGGTCGATCAATTCCGGTTGGGTGCCATTGGCAAAGGCAAGCAACGAGTCCATCACCTCACGCAACTCTATCAGCTCGGAATACTTGCCTGCCGAACTGTTGTGGATTGCACGGCTCAACTCAGCCATATCATCTTCAGCCACCAAAGCAGGAGCTTCGACAACTGCCACTTCCAGCTCCTGTTCATCATACGCCAAGGTATCGCCGTAGCTTGCCCCACTTTCCACGGCTACTGAAATTGACCGCATGACAACGACTGCCAGCACAATGAGCGCCACGGCGGCGAACACTCCACTGATGGTGGAGACGATTTTACCTGCAAGTTTGACCACTACAATATCATCCGGGCGTGGATTAGCCTCTCTGAATGTTTTCAGCAAGGCTCCGCAATAGGGACATTGGCGTTCAAAGCCGTTATATTCTTTTTTGCAATTGTTACAAATCATGGTTCAAGCTCTCCTTTGCCCTCACGCAAGATTACAGGTTCCGCGGAGTCGGTGAGGTCGACAACCGTAGTTGGACTATCGGGGGCTTCGCCTCCGTCAACCATCAGGCTTATTTCCGAATTTTCATACTCCATGGCTATCTCTTCCGGAGTGACCGGATGCTCGCCATCGTGGCTCAGGGTTGTGGAGAGCAGCGGGTTGCCGAGCGCTTCGGCGAGCCTGCGTGCTATTGCATTGTCAGGCACGCGCACTCCCACCTGTTTTCTACCCTTGAACACCTTGGGTAGAGTGGTGGCTGCGGGGAGAATGAAGGTGAACGGTCCGGGCAGATTGCGACGCAGTATGCTGTAAGCCTCGTTGTTGATGCGGGCATAGGCAGCAGCCTGCGACAGCGAGTCACACACCACCGAGAGGGTGTTTTTCTGAGGATTTATTCCTTTGAGCACACAAATTTTTTCCACGGCGCGGTTGCAGAGCGCGTCGCAGCCTATGGCGTAGAAGCTGTCCGTGGGGTAGATTATCAGTCCGCCGTTACGCAGGGTCTCAACCAGTAGGTCGATATATTTTTCGTTTATGCTGGAGGGATAAATTTTCAGCGTTCGCATTTGCTTCTCAGATTGGTTTATGTGATTTTGACCGGTTCAAGTGAGGTGGCTCAGGATGCCTTTATGATTCGTGAAGTGATGTTGGTTGCGGAAGCATAGTCCTCCAACAGGCGCCGCGCCAGCTGTTCCGTCCGGTCAAGCGGCATATCCTCGGCAAACTGATGGATGGTGATGACAATATGCCGGGTGTCGAGGTCCATCTTGGTTCTTTCGTTGTCAGAGGTGGGGGTACCCACGCCGCCGACAGCATCGCGGAACACCGGCAGTCCGGCTATGTTGAGCTCGCCGCGACCTATACCCTCGTAGGGTTCGCCTTCGCGCCCCACACCCAGCGTGAGCGTGTCGCCTGAAATCTTGTCGCGGTCAAAGCCACCTATGGAGTAGCCAGACTTGAGCGAGAGCAGGTTTACCAGATCGACAAGGGCGTCGATGCAGTAAAGTTCCATACCCTTGACGAGCCGTCTGCCCATCGATTCATTGCTGGGACGATAGCGGTTCGGATCCTTGCCGAGCGCCTTGTAGGCTGCGCGTGTCGAGGCAATGCCGGGGCGCTTGTTGACCTGAGATAGCTCGGTGCTGGCGCGGTATTCGTCAGCAAACTGCTCTATTTCAGCCCAGAGCGCGTCAGGCGAAGGGATGTTAAGGACATCGGCTTCCATGACCAGAGTCATGTAAGCCGGTGCCGCTTGGCGTATTTCGTCAGAGATAACTATTTTCATTTTTCACGCATGTACACGTTGATGGGAGTTCCGCAGTAGTCCCAGTGTGAACGGATTTTGTTTTCGAGGAACCGCCGGTAAGGTTCTTTCACCCACTGCGGCAGATTGCAGAAGAAGATGAATGTGGGCACGGGCGAACCTTTCAGCATGGTCACATACTTGATTTTCACATATTTACCCTTTGTTGCAGGGGGCGGATATGAGGCTATTTCCTCAAGCATTACGGTGTTGAGCTGATGTGTGGGCACCATGCGGCGGCGGTTTTCATAAACCTGCACGGCAGTTTCAAGCACCTTGAAAATGCGCTGTTTTGTCAGTGCCGACCCGAAGATGATGGGGAAATCGGTGAACGGGGCGAAACGCTCGCGGATGGCATTCTCCATGGTGCGGATCGCTTCCTGCGACTTGTCCTCCACCAAATCCCACTTGTTGACGCATACCACCAGACCTTTGCGGTTCTTTGCTATGAGGGAGAAGATGTTGGCGTCCTGCGCCTCGATGCCTCGGGTAGCGTCAATCATCAGGATGCAGACATCCGATGCTTCGATGGCTCGGATGGAGCGGATAACCGAGTAATATTCTATATCCTCGTTGACCTTGGCTTTCTTGCGGATTCCGGCAGTGTCGACCAGATAGAAGTCAAAGCCGAATTTGTTATAGCGGGTGTAGATGCTGTCGCGCGTGGTGCCGGCAATGTCAGTGACTATGTGGCGCTCCTCGCCGATGAAAGCGTTGACGATGGATGATTTACCTGCGTTAGGACGCCCGACGATGGCAAATTTGGGTATTTCGTCGAGCTGCTCCTCCTGAGTGTCGTCCTTTTCAGGAAGTTTCCTGACAATCTCGTCGAGCAGGTCACCGGTGCCGAAACCGCTGACTGCCGAAACGGGGAACGGCTCGCCCAGTCCGAGGCTGTAGAACTCCGGAACGTTGTAAAGCCATTCGTTGGAGTCGACTTTGTTAGCCACCAGAATGACAGGTTTGCGTGACTTGCGCAGTATCTCAGCCACATGGTCATCGAGGTCTGTCACGCCGTTCATGGCGTCGACCACAAAAAGTATTTCGTCAGACTGCTCTATGGCAAGGTAAACCTGTTTGTTGATTTCGCTTTCAAAGACATCCTCTGAGTTGACCACCCAACCGCCTGTGTCGACGATGGAGAAATCTTTGCCGTTCCAGTCAACTTTGCCGTACTGACGGTCACGGGTTGTGCCTGCCGTATCGTCCACAATGGCGGTGCGGCTCTGTGTCAGTCGGTTGAACAAGGTTGACTTGCCCACGTTAGGACGTCCGACTATTGCTACTAATTGTCCCATAATTATTCAAAGTTTGTGTGCCGCCGGGGCACTTTGGGGAGGTGAAAGTGTCTTAAATAAACACTCACCACAAAGTTATAAAATTTTTCGTGACCTCACAAATTCTGCGGGTACACATTGAGTCTCAGCGGCAAATTATTCTATGTAGCCGAAGGATTTAAGCTTGTTCTCGCGGTTACGCCAGTCACGTTCCACCTTGACGAACATTTCGAGATAGACTCTCTTGCCGAAGAATTTCTCAATGTCTTTGCGAGCCTCGATGCCCACTTTCTTGAGCATGGAGCCACCGCGACCTATAATGATACCTTTCTGCGAGTCACGCTCCACATAGATGACAGCCATGATGTGGATGGCAGTTTCCGACTCCTCGAATTTTTCTACTACGGTTTCCACGGAGTAAGGTATCTCCTTGTCGTAGTTCAGCAGGATTTTTTCGCGGATTATTTCAGTGACAAAGAAACGCGCGGGCTTGTCAGTGAGGGCATCCTTGCCGAAGTAAGGGGGCGACGGCGGGAGCAGTTCCACAATCCTGTTCTGCAGGTTCATGACATTGAAGTCCTCGATGGCTGAGATGGGGAACACCTCGGCGTTGGGAAGCAACTGCTTCCAGCGCTCTACAATGGCGTTGAGGTCATCCGTGCCCTTGAGCAGGTCAATCTTGTTGATTACCAGCAGCACCGGAATTGTTTCTTTCGACACCTTTTCCAAAAATTCCTTGTTTTTTGTCGGGTCCTCGACCACATCGGTCACATAGAGCAGCACATCGGCATCCTTCAGCGCCCCTTCCGAGAAGCCGAGCATGCTTTCCTGAAGCTTGTATTTGGGCGCCAGTACACCGGGGGTATCGGAGAATACAATCTGATATTCAGGGGTGTTCACGATGCCCATGATGCGGTGACGTGTGGTCTGCGCTTTTGAGGTTATGATACTAACTCGTTCGCCTACAAGGCGATTCATCAGGGTTGATTTGCCAACATTGGGGTTACCTACGATGTTGACAAAACCGGCTTTATGTTCTTGTGCCATAGATTCTTGGTTTTAGGTTATCGTCATCGCGGCGCTGTGCGGGCTTTTCCCGCCTGCCGGATGTATAATTATAACAACAAACGTGAGGGATGGGTTCAGATACGAGATGGGGTTACTGCGTAAAGAACTATTTCTATTTAATATGAGTCAATCAGATCCAAACATTAGTATAAACGTGAAATTTAATAAAATATTTGCCAAGTAAAAAATAATTTGTAATTTTGTAAAACAAAGGCAGAAGAGTCTGCTTTTGATTTAAATATTAGAAGCGTTTCATGCTTTATCCTTTAAAAGGAAATCGCCAATTTCAAATCTCAGAGAAGGAAAGAGCAGTTAATAAGCGCTCATGCTTGTCGCATATCCACTCCCCGACAAGGGGTATCGATATTCGATAAGGCGTGGGAGTGGACTGTTTATTTCTCTGAAGGCGTTTGGCGATGCCTCTTTTAAGATAAACAGAACATCGTTCCACGCTATTTTTTTTATAACACCTTTGTGGGAACGGCAATGGTAAAAAACTGATTTATTTTTATGAAAAAATTCTTTTCATGTTTGGCTACACTCCTTTTAGCCATGTTTGCCGTGAATTTTAGCTCATGCAGCAGTGATTCAGAAAAATTAGAAGATCTGATTACTGGACAGCTATTGGGGAAATGGGTTATTGTGTCATCCACTGACTTTGATTATCCGAAGGGAAATGAATTTGAATTTCAAAAAGGTGGAAAATTAATCTATCATTATTATTTAGGAGATGATGATTGTCGAACAAGAATCCATAAATGGGAAATAAAAAAAGGGATGCTAAAAATATCTGATAGTGAAGAAGATGTCAACCACCATTATGATCCCGATCAATATACGGAAGGAACTGTTACTTTTGCGGATGACACAGCAACCTACAATTACATCTGGTACGATGCCGGTGAGTTTTCCGATAAAGATTATACAGTGGTTCTTCAAAAAATATAATCTCAGTTCCTTTATCAATATTTCTTATTGGAGTAATTAAACTAAGTTATGAAAATAGCCTTGGGAAAGGGAGGATATAAAGTCTCCATTTTTCCAAGGCATTTTAAAGACCCGCAAGTGTGACTGATCTTATCACACCTGCGAAAGGTTTTATTCGCACACCCATGAAGAAATTTCTTTTTGTAATAAGTATAATGGCTTATGGGCTTATTACTTCTCAAATAAGTGGATCTGCCCGGAATCGTACCCCCGAAATATCAACTACAAAATTTTTAGAAGACACCCGGCAACAAATTGATACAATAGGGGTTGCTGATTCTTTGTCTTTAATGAGCAGAAATACTGAAAGCTATTCCACCTTTAGTTCAAAGCAACTGATATTACCGGGAGTCCTTATTGCGGTTGGGACATTTGGAGTATATAATGGTGCCTTCCATAAAATAAATGATGATATTAAAACCGGAATGAATAACCTTAGTGGAGACCATTACTTCCACGCTGATGATTACATCCAATATGTTCCGGCTTTAACATATCTTACATTTGGGTCGATTGGGATTAAGTCAAAACATAGTTTTAAAGAACGTGTTGTTGTGGAAGCTACAGCCTACATGTTCATGACCGCATTTACAAATATAGGAAAATATACGTTCAAAGAGAAAAGACCTAATTCCAACGCAAGAAACTCATTTCCCTCCGGACACACTGCCACTGTCTTTACCGGTGCTGAATTAATGAGGTCAGAGTATGGGCTTGGCATTGGAATAGGAGCCTATACAATAGCAACCGGGGTTGCGTTTCTGCGCTTATACAATGGTCGTCATTGGCTCAACGACATTATTGCAGGTGCTGCCTTAGGCATATTATCGGCAAGAATCGGATTATGGATGCTACCGCTTTATCAGCGATGGTTTAAATGGAACAATAATTCAAAAAAGATAGTGGTTGTAACTCCGGGATATAATGTCATGAATCAATCCATAGGGATAAATATTGTTTACAACTTCTGAGCGGATACTTCACGAAATCCATATTGGGACTTGTAATGCGGAAGCCGGGAGACTTCCGCTCCAAGAGCTTCGCGCGATGACCGCTCCGCGTCAGTTTACATTTGACAGGAGCTTATCAGTAGCCCGGTAGGTTGTATTTAAGGACAGGGGTTTATAAAAAGCCCCGGAGGGGTGATTTTGTTCATAACCCCATACGACGAAAGGGAGTGCGGGGACTCCTGTACTACTGAGCACTACTGTTCTACTGTCCTAAGCGCTTTAGCGGTGGACGCTCCACGAAGCGTCCCTACAGAGCGACCCCAAAAAACTATTGTTCTACTGTCAAAAATTTCTCGACAGGTGGAAACGGCAAAAGGTGCGGCGAACATGAGTCCGTCGCACCTTTTGATATTGTTTTATACTGGAAATTGCGTCAGCCCCAGATGAGGTAAAGGGCGCCCCAAGTGAATCCTGCGCCGAAGGCGGTGAGGATAATGCGGTCACCTTTTTTGAGCTGATGCTTGAATTCGTCAAGACAGAGGGGGATTGAGGCGGCAGAGGTGTTGCCGTAGTGCTGGATGTTGACCAGAACTTTCTCCATAGGCATTTTGGCATGAGATGCCACTGCCTCGATGATGCGGAGGTTAGCCTGATGGGGCACGAGGTAGTCGATGGTTTCCACAGTGAGCCCGTTGCGTTCCATGACACTCTTGGTGGAGGTGTACATGTCAGTTACAGCATTCTTGTAGACTGAACGACCTTCCTGATAGAGGAAGTGTTCGCCTGCATCGAGTGTCTGCTGGGTTGTGGGGTGAACCGATCCGCCGCCACGCATGACAAGGAAGTCCAGACCTTTGCCGTCGACGTGGAATTCGGCATCCATCACACCGATGGGTTCTTCGGTGGGTTCAACGAGTACAGCTGCCGCGCCGTCGCCGAAGAGGGGGCAAGTGGCACGGTCCTGATAGTTGACCATCGATGACATTTTTTCAGCACAAACCACCACTACTTTCTTGCGGAGACCGGACTTAATGTAAGCGGCGGCATCCTCAAGAGCCACGATGAATCCGGCGCATGCCGCCTGAATGTCGTAAGCGTAGCATTTCTTCATGCCGCAACCTTCAGCAATTATAGATGCTGTTGAGGGGAAGCGATAGTCAGGGTTCGAGGTCGCGCAGATGAGGAGTTCAATCTCCTGAGGGCTGACACCTGTATCCTCAAGCAGTTTGTTGACTGCCTTTATGCCTAAATAGGAAGATCCGGCGCCATCCTTTTTGAGGATTCGGCGTTCCTTGATTCCGACGCGGGTGGTGATCCACTCGTCGTTGGTATCAACCATTTTGGAGAGCATCTCGTTGTCGAGGATGTCATCCGGAACGTATGAAGCTATTCCTGAAATTCTTGCGTTTAACATATTTGGTTAAAGGGAATTGATGTGTGTAAAAGGGCAGAATGTGCTGAACGCTGTGTGACGGTCAGGTAACAATATAACTCCAACATCTGCGTTTCAAGGTTTTGTGAAGCCTTGGGACGCAGGTGTGGAGGATATTGTAAGTTCAGCAAATGAATGCCGTGATTAAACAGTAGCTGCTTTTTCGATTACAACATGTCCGCGGTAGTAGCCACATTCAGGGCAAACGCAGTGATAAACATGCCATGAACCGCAGTTAGGACACACTGCGAGAGTGGGCATAGCTGCTTTATCGTGGGTTCTACGTTTAGCAGTACGAGTCTTTGATTGTTTTCGTTTAGGATGTGCCATTTCGTTTTATTGATTTTTAGTTGTTATCAGTAAGTTTTTTTAGTTCGTTCCACCGGGGATCGGTTGCCGCAGGGGTGTCTGCCGGTTCCATGCTATCCATTTCATCGATCAGCTGATCCTCAAGGGCTGCATCCTCGTCCGAGACACCACTGCGGTGTTTTTTGAGCAGGGCGCTCATGGCTCGGTTGCACTTGCCCATGGGGTGAACGTGCTTGATGGGAATGGCAAGCATGATTGTGTCATAAAGCATGTATGCGACGTTCAGGTAGTTGTCGGACTCAGGAATTTCCAGAAGTTCATCGCTGACGTCGTTGTAGTTCTCGCCATATTTGACCACTACATGATATGTGGCTTCAATGGGAATAACAAGGTCATCCAGACAACGGTCGCAAAGCACTGTTACCTCCCCTTCGACTGCGAAGTTGAGATCATAGTAGTCACCGGTGTTGTCAACGACAAGGTCAACGTCGAGATTGGCGTCACGGATGTCATTGTTCTCCATGTTGACAAAGAACTGCTTGCCTATTTTGTAAGCGAATTCGTTTACGCCTTTAGGCATGCTTTTGAGCATTAGCTTGTATTCAGTAAACTTTCCCACGGCTTAATGTCGGTTGAAAAAACTTTGCAAAGTTACGTTATTTTTTTTAATTATCAACCTTTTGCGGCAATAATTTTTTCGCAATATGCAATTTGCTGAGGCATAGGGGCGAGAAATACCGTCCCGCCGGAGTTTGATAGTCGGCGGGACGGGTGATGTATCTGAGTTCTCCGAGGACTCCGAGGGCTCCGAAAGCTCCGAGGACTCCGAGTTTCAGTGTCAGTCGATTGCGACGCGGCGAACAGCTGTGGAGCCGTCAGCGGCAATGATACGCACCAGATAGACCGCGGGGGTCAGTGCGCTGCAATCGAGGGTGTTGCCTTTGACGCTGATGAGCAGTTTGCCATCGGTGCCGATAAGTTCCATGGCGCTCACACCGGCGGGAGCTGATGCGGTGAGAATGTTGTCACGGATGGTCAGCGCGATGCCTGTCTGATCATCTTCGATGGCTGCAATGCCTGACTGGTCGGCAGGTATGACAATCATGTTGTCAGCTGCGAACGAGCCGTTCTGGCTTACGGGGTTGTCATCCTGAACCAGACGCATGCCGGCGAGGTTATAAGGAGTTTCGTCGAGCAGGTCATGCAGTTTCACCTCCATGTAGCGCCATCCGCGGAAGTCAAGTTTACCCAGCGAGAACGACTTCTCATCGGTTCCGGCTGCCACAACCACCATCACTTCGTGGTTGCTGAAGTCACCGTTGACATACATGCCGATCACGTCGTCGTTATAGAACTGCACTGTAGATTCACCGTCGTACTGCCAGAAGGCGTCGCCGCCACGGTTGCCGCTATATTTGTAGGTGAAGATACCGCCGGCTGTGTTGAACAGTTTCTTGGCTGTGCTTCGGGTGTAGGTGGGTTTGGCAGTCATGCCGAGCGATTTGTCGAGTATGCCGGTGTAGAGAGCGGTGGTCTCGAACCCTTCAACCAGAGTGCTGTTTTCTTTATCGCCGCTTTCATCCACAGCCTTGAATGAGAATTTCACATTGTTAACCATGGGGAGGTTCTCGTTGTCGCGGAGTTCGCCTGAGAGGCTGACCTTGTAGGTTTCGCCGGGAGTCAGATTATTCTTGAGCGCGATGACAGCGTTACCGAAGTTGTTGGCAAGGCGGTTGAACGAGCTGTTGCGGGTGTCAATGCCCAGCTTGTTACCCTTGGAGTCGGTCACAGAAATCAGGTCGTAGAAGTTGGCGCCGTTGATTTTGCGGTCGAAACGGAATTCGATTGTGGGTGAGTTGAAGTGGATTGAACCGCCTTCAGCAGGATAGGTATCGGTCAGTTCCAGACGGTTGCGACCCTGAGTCGAGAATTTGAAGGTATAGTCACCGGTCATCGTAGAATTGGTTTTCTTGGAACTTGCGGTGCGTGCCGATTTGTCAATTGTGACGGTGTACTCGGTGCTTACGGCAAATGAAAGTTCAGGAATGAACTGCACGCCATGATAAGAGTTGTTGTATTTGAAATAGCCATCAACTTCAGGTGTGATGCTGAATGCTTTCTCAAATGATTCAACATCGATGTCGCAATTGAATTTGAGGTCAATCACAGACGCGCAGCTGACAGGTTCGGTTACACCGCTGAGGTTGCACGATGTCACCTCCAGATTGTCGGGGCGAATCATGTCGAGGGGACAGTCGAGATAGCTGACTTTGTCGGCAGTGACCGTGGTGGGATATTCCTCGGAAGTGTAGTTGTCGTGGCTTACCTTTACCACATAGTCGCCGGGGGCTACGTTGCGGAATACAAAGACACCGTTGTAGAGGTTGTCAGTAGTGCGGGTCTGAACGATTTTGCCCGATTTGTCGCAGAGAAGCACCTTTGCACCGTTGACGGGGATGAGTTTGTCACGACCGTAGGCGGTGAATTTGGTGGGAATCTGCAGTTCGCGGAGGTTATGGTTGTCATAGATCAAACCTGCCACGTTACCGGTGGTGAAGCGGTCCTCGGTGTTATAGTATTCCATGATACAACGGACGAAGTGCCATGCTTCGAGCCAGAGGTAGTCATCGTTCATCAGGCGGTAAGCCTCCGGACGGTGTTCATGCATGCCGCCTTCGGAGAGCAGACCAATTACATAGAGCGTACGGAGCACGCCGAGTCCGCCCTTCCACTGTTTGTCATAGAAAGTGAGGTCACCGGCGATATATTCGGTGTGGAGGGTCCAGTAAGGGAGCTCGTTTGAGTGGAGTTCTTTCCAGAGAATCTTACTGAGGGTCACGTTCTGGGGGTAGCGGGGTGTTCCCATTACCTCTTCACGATAAAGCATCAGGGGATAGTTGACTCCCTCACCCGCATTGGAGTGGATAGAGAAGAAAAGGTCAACGCCGAGCTGGTTAGCCTCGGCAGCGATGCCTGAGAGCGAGCGGTCGTCAGCGGTGGTGTTCTTTATTCGCGACAGGTAAGGCTTGGCGCCGAGCGAATCGAGGATGTAGTACATGTGCAACCCTTTGTAGAGGTTACTTTTCGATTCCCAGTAGCCGTTTGAGTCATTGCTTGCGAAGGGATAGATCTGGATGGGACGGTCGTTAGAGTCGTATCCGCCGTGACCGGGATTGATGTAAATCTTCAGGTCTTTCATTTTTTTGGCGTCAGCGGCAAATGACACGCTGATAAGCGCCATAAGTATAATGATCAGTTTTTTCATGTTTCAGCGGATGGTTTAACGGTTAATCTTTACGTTCATCAGAAACATTTTTCCTTCAATGGTGGAGAAAACCATGTCACCTGTGAGGGGCGATGCGGTCAGCTCTGCCACTTTCACATCGTCGCCGGTGAGGGGTGTGATTTCGCCGCTGTTGACGTCGATGAGATTCAGCTGTGAGGAGAGGATGTTGTAGCCGTCGTCAGATGTTGACACTGCAACCACGGTGTCATCGCTGAGCCAGCAGGGGAAATCGCCCTTGGCGGCGAGGCGGCGCAGTCCGGTGCCGTCGGTGTTGCAGATAAACAGACCTTGGAACGGCTCGTTGAAAAGGATATGTTTGCCATCGGGGCTGAGCGAGGGCCACAGATAGGAATGACCGTCAGCCACGGGGCGCAGTTCGGTGGCTACGCCGTTCTGAACCAGATTGATGTGGTAAACGGCTGAGCTGACAAAGGTGTCACCTCCGTCGAGAGCGCGCAGTTCCACTGATTTGCGTGAGGGTTTGTCAAGTTGTTTCATCTCGCCGCTTTTGACTGTCACCACGCGGACATCGCGGTTGAGCAGTCCGTCAATCATTGTGGCTGTCTGATAGTAGACTTTGTCACCTTTGGCTGAAAACACGGGAGCGAAGCCGGCGGCTGTCGACTCATCGAAAGTGACGGTGACTCCGGTTTCCATGTCGTAGGCGAACAGTCCGGTGTGGTCAGTGGTTGAAAACAGCAGCAGTGAACCGTCGGGGCTGAGCGAGGGGTGGAAAGCCTGACGGTCAATGGAGAGTTCCTTTGCGGCACTCTTCTCTATGTCAGCGGCAACAGCCGCCATGGAGATGGCGGCTGCGGCTAACGTCAGTATGATTTTGTTAGGTTTCATGTCAATGTTTGATTATTACTTTTTTAATCGCAGCGGCTTTGCCTGATGCGAGTGACACTTTGGCGATGTATGTACCTTCAGCAATAGCGCTTACATTGAGGACATTGCCGGTGCAACGAGCCACAGTGGCGCCGTTCATGGCGATAAGCTCGATTGAGCCGATGGTGCCGTCGCCGTTAGCGATCAGATATTCTGAAGCGGGGTTAGGATGGATTGATATGGTTGCCACCTCGATTGATTCCACGCCGGAGTCATCGGTTGCCACCATCATGTTGTCGAGGCGTACGGTACCTGACTTACTCATGGCTGTGGGCACTTCCACAATCTTGATGCCGGTGAGTTTGTAGTCCGAGCCACCTTCGAGAGTGGAGAGGTCAACCTTCACGTTCTCCCAGCCGAGGAAGTCCAGACGGCAGATCAGAGCGTAAGCCACACTGGTTTCCGAGGTGAACTGAGCATAGAGTTCGTTGCCGGTGAGGTCACCGTAAACGTGTGCTATTACGGAGCTTGACTCAGTGACGGTTTCGCCGGCGGCTTCACGACCGAAGAGCACTTCGCCATTCACGTCATTGCCAGCATCGAAGGTGTAGGTGATCGACGCCGCAGTGTTGCCGAACAGTTTCTCCTTGGAGTCAGCTGCAATCGAAGCTGATTTCACTTTCACATTGTCATCTGCAAGCAGGGTGTATGCACCGACATTCTCGAAGTCGTCGATGAGTGAATGGTCAGGTTTCTCGGTTGAAGCGTCAACGGCGGTGAATTCCACCTCAGTGGTGTTCTGGAGTGTGATACCGTCCTTGTCAGAGATTTCCTTGGAGATGGTCACATAGTATTTTTCACCAATTTTGAGTGCTTTTGTGAAGGGGATGCGTACAAAACCGAAAGCGTCGCCGGCTTTGCTGTACTTCATGCTGCGGGTGTTGAGCGAAACAGAGTTGCCGTTTGCATCCTTGACAAGGAGCTGTTTGAGGATGGGTGACACGAAGGGGTGTTTGTCAAGACGGATTTCAATGAATGCGCCTTTGTAGTGCACTTCGTCGCCGTTTTTAGGATAGTGACCCAAGAGCTGCATGAAGTCGCGGTCAGAGGTGTGGAATTTGAATGTGAAATCCTTGCCCATCATCATGCCGCCGGCATGCTGAGCCGAGCCGTCGAGAACAACGGTGTATTCAGTGTCGGTTTTATAGGGTTCTTCGGGCACGAACGACATTGTGAAGTTAGCGTCAGACCACACGAATTTGCCGTTGACGGCAGGAGTGATGCTGAATGCTTTCTCGGTAGTTGCCTCGTCCATATCCCAGTTGAAGTTAAACACCACGGGGCTGTTGCAAAGCACATATTCATCGCCTTCTTTCCACACGGGAGAGTAAGCAAGCACTTCGGGAGCTGTGTTACGCACTTTGTCAAGCTGAATGTTGGTGTAAGTGGCTTTGTCGGCTGCCACCTCAACTTTCACTTCTTTGGCATAGTGTTCAGGGTCATAAGCCTTAACAACGTATGTTCCGGGTTCAAGATTGGTGAATGCGTAGATACCGTTATAGAGTTCGTCAGTGGTGTAATCGGCGAGTTTCTTGGTGCCGGTTTCGTCGTAGAGCTCAACGGTGGTCTTGTGGAGAGCCACTAATTTGTCATCTTTAAAAGTCACATAGTTCACATCGCGTTTGAGGCGTGAGTCATTGATGCGACCAACGATAACACCTTTGGTGTCGCCAGCCAGACCGTAGAGTTCATCAACAGCTTTACGGAAGTGCCATGCTTCGAGCCACTTGAACTCGCGGTTCATCAGTCGGTAAGTTTCAGGGATGTAGTCGTGGAACGAGCCTTCGGAGAGCATACCGTCGATGGTGAGAGTGCGAAGAACGCCCAGACCCACTTTGTCGCCCCAAGAGTGATAGAACGACCAGTCGCCGCGAACCGAGAGGCTGTTGGTCCAGACAGTGGCATCGTTCTCAACCAGATGTTTACCGAGAATCTCAGCCATCTTCTGGTTGTTGGGACGCACCGGCTGGTTGTCATAACCGCGGTAAAGCATCAGGGGGAAGTTCACGCGCGATGAAGTACCGGTGGCGTTTGAGTGAATCGAGAAGAAGAAGTCAGCCTTGGTTTTGTTGGCAAGCGCGTCGATTGTTGACAGACCGAGGTCGTCAGCTGTGGTGTTGGTGACGCGTGACATGTGGACCTTGATACCTTTTGCCTGAAGCATGTCGCGGAGCATCAGACCTTTGTCGAGGTTGGAGTTTGATTCCCAGAAACCTTCGGGGTCGCCCTGAGTATAGGGGTAGATGACAACGTTACGGTCGTTTGAATCATGACCACCATGACCGGGGTTGATGTAGATGGTGAGGTCCTTGGGGTTAACGGCATGAGCTGCCATCACGCATGCCATGGCTGAAATTGCTAAAGAAGCTATCTGTTTTTTCATACCGTCAGTTTATTTAAGGAGTTCGACATTCATGAGAATCAGTCTGCCGTCGATGGTGTTGCACACCACTTTGTCACCGGCAGCGGTTGCGGTGGGATACATTGTCATTGACTCAGGACGGGTGAGTTCCACAAGGTCGGCGCCCTGAAGGTCCATGGCTACGATCTGCGATGAGCTGAGCTGGTGACCGTCGTCGGTGGCACGCATAGCCACAATGGCTTTGTTTCCGAGCCACACGGGGTTCTCGAAATTACCGGGGCGGCTGAGCACGTTGCCTTCGAGGTCTGTTACAACCACGCCTTTGCCGGCAGCGAAGAACATCACCTTGGTGCCGTCTGGCGAAAGCGATTCCCAGAGGTAGCCGGCGTAGCTTTCCACAGGGGTGTAGCCTTTTTCAACGCCGTTGCGGGTAATGTAAAGCACAGAGCCTTCAGTGCGCACTGAAACCGGAGCCTCAGCTTTCACTTTCTTGCCCAGTTTGCGCGATTTCATGGTGTAGGCGTCGCGACCAATGGCACCTTCCTTCTTTACTTCGTAGCTGATGCCGTCAGCGGTGAACCGTGCCTCGAAGCCGGCGCGGGGTTCGTCAGAAATGCGGGTTGTCACTCCGTCATTGAAGTCATAGAGCTTGAGACCGCGGTAGTTTACTGAGCTGAACAGCAGCATGGAGCCGTCAGGGCTGATGTGGGGGTGATACATTTCTGACTCCACACCCTGAAGCAGCGGTTGTGTTGAAACCACTCGTGCAACCTGAGCCGACATGGTGATCGCCATTGCCGCCATTGCACCTAAAAAGAATAATTTTTTCATTGCTTATCTGATAATGATTTTTTTAACTGTTGAACCGTTGGCAGTTGTAATGCCGATAATATATACGCCGGGGGTAACGGCAGGGACATCCACGGTCACCTGAGTTCCGGAAACGCCTGCGGTGCTTACCAGAGCGCCGGTGATGGTGTAGAGCTGCACGCTCTTGATTTCGCTGTTAGCGGCAATTTCAAGTGAGCCTCCTGCATTAACGGTGCCGGTAGAGATGGCAACGTCAGAGTCACGGTCGGCAATCACATCCTCAACGCCGGCAGTGAAGTTGTTGTATTTGGCGTAGAGGTCATTGATGCGGATGTTCTGCGCACCTTTGTAGTCGTTGTTTGTGGCAACGTTGAACTGAATGTATTCAAGCGAATAGGGGAAGTTCAGGACATCGGCTACATCGCCGGCTTCGTTCAGGGGAAATTCGATTTCGTAGGTCTGACCTGCCTTGTAACCTTCTTCGGGCTTGATGTCCACGCGGTTCGCACGGATATGTTTGGCTGTGCGCAGGTCCAGATAGATATCTTTCACGTCGATGGAGGGAGTGAACGAGAGAATCACACCGTCAGGCAGCGAGTAGAATGTGATTGACTTGGTGAGTTTCAGATAGGGTGAACGGGCTGAGCCGTAGGTGAAACTTACGGTGCCGTCATCAGCGATGGCAGCCTTGCTCAGACCGCCTGAAGCGGTTACTTTCCAGCTTGTCCAGTCAGCCTGATGCATTTCGGGTGCAGGGGCTATCTCCACTTTAACGGTCGACTTGTCATTGAAATCGCCGATGGAGCATGCCACACCGGTGGAGCCTTCAGCTATGCCGTGCAGAACACCTTTGTCATCGATGTTTGCAACTGAGGTGTCATCAACAGTCCAGTCGAGTCGGGCAGGATTGTAAGAGAACACGTTGCCGTTGACTTCGGCAGTCACACCCATGGGATATTCACGGACGCCGTCAATGAGGATGTTCTTTGAAGTGATGTTCATTTCGGCAGGCAGTACAGCCATCTCCTTGCTGACTTTAACATCACCGTAGGAGGCTGTCAGATTGGCAGTTATGGGCGAGCCACCGGCATGGAAGGTCATACCTTCACACTCACCGAGGGCGGCGTCGCAGCTAAGCGTAAATTCTTTGAAGTCAGGGTCTACCAGCGCACCATATTTATTATATGCCTGAATACGGGGCTTATAGCTTGCGAAAATGGGACTTTCGAGTTTATAGTCAAAGAATTCCAGACGTGCCACCTCGTTGTCCTCGGGGGCGATGGAGTAATAGAGCATGCCGTTGGCAACCGCGCGGGGAGTACCGTCGGTAGTGCGGTTGGCGATGGCGCCCTCGACATAGATCTCAGCTGAACCGCCGGCATCCATATTCACCAGATTGGTGCAGCCGAAGTGCTTCATGATGTAGCACATGGTTTCGGTGGTACAACCAGCCGAGGTGCCGTAGTCGTCGCCCGATTTGTCAATGACAATCGAGTACATGGTCTTGCCGGTGTCATCTGTACCGTAGGCGCAGCGGCTGTAAATCTGGCTGTTGTAACCTTCGGTGTAGTTACCGCTGAGAAGTTCGCCATCTCTCATAACGGTACAGTTGCCACCCACAAGGTTTTCAAGTTTGATGGGTTTACCGTCAATCGACTCCTTCCAGCCGTATTCCACAGTCACCATGTCGCCGGCGGCAAGTTTATTGAGCTGTGTGGCAAAGCTGCCGCGACCCAGAAGCACTCCGTCGGCATCGCCGCGCAGTCCGCGTCCGGCGTTAGGTTTAACCTCTGTCACCTCGAAGGTGATAGGTTCTGCCGAGCGCCATGTCTGACCTTCAACGAGTTTGAGATAAACCTCGGTTGTCACACCTTCCTGAATGTAGAAGTGCTGCTTGCCGTCGGTGCCTCCATTCTGGTCCACGGGGAGGAACTCGCGTAAGTCAGGATAGTACGCATTGTACATCACAAGTTCCTCGTTGCGGCAGATTTTGTTGAACTGGGTGATTTCCAGCGTTCCGGTTTTGTCAGAGGAGAGGGTGCTGTAGAAGGGGTATGATCCTGCCCAGAATTTCTTGTCGCTGTCGATGGCGGCGATTCCGGTGTGTTTCCAGCCGTGGTCCCACTGGTCATATTTCATGTTGGTTTCGGTAATGATCATGCCGTTGTGCATGTTACCGTTGTAGGTGCTGCCTTTGAGATAGTCGGAGTAAGGCTCCTGAGTAGTCACACACCAGAAGTTGGCATTATTGCCTGCTACAGCCACATGACCGGGTGAGCTCTGACGCTTGGCAGCCGAAACCAACAACTCTGTTGAATAGAGCTTGTCACTTGCCTGAGTGTTTTCCACACGGTTGTAGGGATTGGTCAGGTCCATGCGGATGATGTGGACGTTAAGGGGATACTGGGCAAGGCGGAAACGGGTGTACCTGATGCCGGGACCGAGATCACGGTCGGTTATGTAGGTAATCTCATACTCCTCGCCCTTGATGTCAATTGACTCGGCAGAAGCTGTCACACCTGCACCGGCGCAGCTGAACATGAGTGCGCCTAACATTAATCGGGTAATTGTTTTCTTCATTTTATAATGATTTTATTTGTTTTCACGCTGTCAGAGGTTCTGACACTGATTACATACACTCCCGGCGCCACCTCAGGAACACGGATGGTGGCTGTGTTACCCTGTCCGGTTGCGGTTGCCAGTGTTGCACCCTTGATGTCATGGATGGTCACGGTCTCCACGGTGCCGGTCTGTGCGGTCACGGTGAGCTGCGAGCCTGCTGAGGGAACTGCGGGCGAAAGTGTTAAGCCGCCGAAGCTGTCATCGCCTATGCCTTCCACACCCTGTGTGGCAGCATATTCGGCATGCAGGTCGTTCAGACGGATGGTCTGTGCCCCTTTGTAGGAGTTGTCCGAGGCAATGTTGAACTGTATATAATATAATGTGTAGGGGAAGCTGCCTATATCTTCGCTCCCCTCCATGGGAATCGCTATAGTGTGGCTCTTTCCGGCTTCAAACACTCCGCCATCGCCTTCGGGGAGAATGTCAACGCGCTTGGTACGGGTCTGAAATGCACTTCGAAGGTCCAAGTTGATGCTTGAAATATTGACCGAGGGGGTGAATGTCATCTCCAGTCGGTCAGGAAGTGAGTAGAACCTGATTGTTTTGGTGAGCTTGACGTAAGGCGTACGGGGCGAGCCGTAGGTGAAGCTGATTGTGCCGTCACCTGCCATGCTGACTCCGGTCACGCCGGTGGTGCCGGCTGCCTTCCATCCGTCGAGTGTCTGCTCCATGCGCTGCTGCGGAGCTATTTCAACGGTCACTTCACACTTGTCAGAGAAGTCGCCTATTGAGCAGCTTAAGGTGGTGCTTCCTTCGCTCTGACCTGCAAGAATGCCGTCGTCAACAGTTGCGATGCCGCGGTCAGCGGTTTCCCATGTCAACACCGAAGGCTCGTAGGTGTAGACGTTCTGACCCACGGTGGCTGTCACCTCCATGGGATAGTGGCGCTGGTTGTCAATCAATATGTTTTTCAGGCGGATAGCCATCTCTGCCTGACTCACGTTCATCTGTTTCGACACGCTGACACTGCGTGCGGTGGCTGTGAGTTGTCCGGTGAAGGGGACGCCGGTAGCTGTGAACCGGGAGCCGTCGCAACTGCCTAACTGAGGGTCGCAGCTGAGGGTGAAATCCTTGTAGTCGTCGTTGATAAGGTCGCCATATTGGTTGTAAGCCAGAATGCGGGGGGTGTATGACCCGTAGACCGGTGCTGTCAGTTCCACATCGTCGAACTCCAGTCGGGCGACAACGTCATCCTTGGGAGCGGTGGAGAAAATGAGCATGCCGTTGGCGACAGCGCGGGGTGTCGCCTCGGTGGTGCGGTTGATGATACGGTCGCCCACAAGCATCTGTGCTGATCCGCCGGCATCCATGTTCACCAGATTGGCGCACCCGAAATGCTTCACTATGTGGCAGAGACCCTCGGTGTTAATACCTTTGGAACTGCCGTAGACGGGGTCCGTAGCCATGTCGATGACGCAGATGTAGAGGGTGCGTCCGTCAGCCGAGGAGCCGTAGGAGCAGCGGCTGTAGGTCATGGGGTTGTAGTTACCCATGTTGTTAGGGTTATAGTTCTGGGAAGTGAGTTCGCCATCCTTCATGACGAGGGCGTTGCCGCCGACAAGGTTGTCAATGACAGGCACCGTTCCGTTGCCCCCTTTTTCGCTTGACCATCCGAGCTTTATTTTCAGGCTCTGACCCTTCTCAAGCTTGGCAAGTTTGGTACCTTTGTCGCCACGGCCTATCAGCACCGCATCGTAGTCGCCACGGGTGCCGTCGCCTGCATTGGTGCGGATATCTTCCACGGTGAAACTCATATTTTTGCCTGTCATCCAACCGCTGTTGGGAGCAAACTTGAGGTAAACCTCGGTAGTTACTCCGCTGACGATGTTGAAGGTGTTGCCGGCTGAGGCGAGGTCGGCAGGCATGAAAGCCTTGTTCTTGTCGTAGAAGCCGGTGTAGAGGCAGATTTCATTGTCACGGCAAATCTTGTTGACCTGATATATGTTGAGATTGCCAATATTGTCGGTTTTTACCTTGCCGAACCACGGCCATGCCTCGCAATGCAGGTTGCGGTAGGTGTCGACAAAGAAAATGCCGGTTTCGGTGTAACCGCCGTTCCACTGGTCGGAGTACATGTTTGTTTCATCGACAATCTGTCCGTTGCGCACGCATCCCACCACATGAACGCCGTTGAGCATCGGACCGTAAGGGGGGAAGCTCGATGTGACGAAGAAGTTGGCATTGGCACCGGCAAGCGCCTTGTGACCCTCGCGCGACTGACGCGCTGCGGCATTCACCAGCAGCTCCGTGCCGAACTGGGTTTCATTGGCAATGGTGGTCTCTATGGTGTTATAGGGATTGTCCATGTCCATGGTGATGATGTTGATGTTGAGCGGATATTGCGGCAGGCGGGCGCGTATGTAGTGTACGCCCGGACCGAGGTCACGCTCCACAAGGCGGGTCAGCTCATAGGTTGTGCCGCTCACTTCCACTGTTTCTCCGTGTGCCACAAATGGCACGAGCATTGCCGCGGAAGCTGCGATTTTGAGTAATTTATTTATCATATCGGTCTATATATCGCCACCCCCGTGATACAGTTCTGTAATCAGCGCGGGCAGCATCGGATTGGTTTATTTCTTTGTTTTAAACAGACTCTCGCCCCCACTTTCATGGCTTGAGGCGAGGAATAGAATCAGTTCTTTTTATAATTATGTGCAAATATAACCTTAAAATTTTATTTCTGAAAATTAAAAATAGTTAACTTTTGTTATTTCAACTTATATAACACTATAATTCACTCGGTTTAGCTTTTTTTTAGGTAATAATTGATTGTGTTATAAAAAATTTACTAACTTTGCACCGACTTTAACTTAACCAAATAAGTTCAATAACATAACACCAATCATGAAGAAACACAATTTTTATGCCGGACCCTCGATCCTGAGCCAGTACACAATCAAAAACACTGCTGACGCAGTCATCAACTTTGCCGACATGGGTCTCTCTATTCTGGAGATCTCGCACCGTTCAAAACAATTTCAGGCTGTGATGGACGAGGCTGTCGCCTTGTTCAAGGAACTCCTTGAAATCCCCGAAGGATACTCGGTTCTCTTCCTCGGCGGTGGCGCTTCGCTCCAGTTCTGCCAAGTGCCCATGAACCTTCTGGCTAAGAAAGCCGGATATCTCGACACCGGCGTCTGGGCTTCCAAAGCCATCAAGGAAGCGAAACTGTTCGGTGAAGTCGAAGTGGTTGCTTCGTCAAAGGACCGCAACTACTGCTACATCCCCAAAGGTTACACCGTCCCTCAGGATGTCGACTACTTCCACTACACTTCAAACAACACCATCTACGGAACTGAAATACGCAAGGACCCCGATGCAGGCAACGTCCGCCTCGTAGCCGACATGTCATCTGACATCTTCTCCCGTCCGGTCGACGTTTCCAAATATGACCTCATCTATGGCGGCGCTCAGAAGAACCTCGCCCCCGCAGGTGTAACCTTCGTTATCGTTCGCGACGACGCTCTCGGTCACGTTGACCGCGTGCTCCCCACCATGCTCGACTATCGCACTCATGTGAAAAAAGGCTCCATGTTCAACACTCCCCCGGTGCTCCCCATCTTCGCAGCTCTCCAGACCCTGCGCTACTACAAACAGCTCGGCGGCGTGCGCGAAATCGAGAAAACCTGCATTGCCAAAGCTGACAAGCTCTACGAAGCCATCGACTCAAGCCGCATGTTCGTTGCCACCGTGCCTGACCATGCTGACCGTTCGCTCATGAACGTTTGCTTCGTCATGAAACCCGAATATGCCGAACTCGAAAAAGAATTCATCGACTTCGCAACCGCAAAAGGGATGATGGGCATCAAAGGTCACCGCGATGTGGGCGGCTTCCGCGCTTCGCTCTACAACGCCCTCCCCATGGAAAGCGTCGATGCGCTGGTTGAATGTATGAAAGAATTCCAGAACCAGAAATAATCGGAAGCAATGAAAGTTCTTGTCGCTACCGAAAAACCGTTCGCAGCAGTGGCTGTCGACGGCATTCGCAAAGAAATTGATGGCGCTGGCTACACCCTCGAGCTTCTTGAAAAATATACTGACAAACAGCAGCTTCTCAACGCCGTGGCTGACGCCGACGCGCTGATCATCCGCTCTGACAAAGTCGATGCCGAAGTGCTCGAGGCTGCCAAGCAGCTCAAGATTGTGGTTCGTGCCGGAGCAGGCTATGACAACGTCGACCTCGCTGCCGCAACTGCCCACAACGTTTGCGTGGAGAACACTCCCGGTCAGAACTCCAATGCCGTTGCGGAACTCGTTTTCGGCATGACCGTTATGGCTGTACGCAACATGTATGACGGCACCTCAGGCACCGAACTGAAAGGCAACTCGCTCGGCATCCACGCATTCGGTCAGGTCGGACGCAACGTAGCACGCATAGCCAAAGGCTTCGGTATGGAGGTGAAGGCTCTCGACCCCTATTGCCCCGAAGAAGTAATGATTGAAGCAGGCGTTTCGCCCGTGCATGACATCAAGGAGCTCTACAAAAACAACCGTTTCGTGTCGCTCCACATCCCCGCTACTGACGAGACCCGCAAGAGCGTGGGCTACGACCTGATCACCCTCATGCCCAAAAACGGCGTGCTCATCAACACTGCCCGCAAAGAGGTAATCGACGAAGAAGGTCTGGCTAAAGCGCTCCGCGAACGCACCGACATCAAATATGTAGCCGATGTGAAACCCGACAATGCCGACGCCCTCAAAGAGGAATTCGGCGCTCGCGTGTTCTTCACCCCCAAGAAAATGGGTGCCCAGACTGCCGAGGCAAACATCAATGCCGGAATAGCTGCTGCCCGTCAGGTGGTTGCTTTCCTCCGTGATGGCATCGACCGCTTCCGCGTGAACAAATAATTTACCATTTCCCACATAACCTGAGAGGGTGCATCAAAATGCAAATTTTGGCGCACCCTCTCTGTTTTGCCCTTTTTAATACCACCGTATCCACGGTCCACGCCCAACACTGTGATTGTCTTATTTTCTACTTTTTTATCAAAGTTCTTACATAATTAATATTATTCTTGATCCCTTTTATATCTTCTTTGACGCCAAGCTCATCCGGATGTTTTTCTGCATAATCCAACGATATATTAAGTGCCTTCTCGAAATTATATAAAGATTTTTGGTAATCACCCAATTTATAATACGCATACCCAATATTATTATAAACTGAAGCTACATCCGGATGTTCCTCTCCATAAATTTTTAATTGTATCTTTAGCGCTTTTTCATAAAACGGTAATGCTTGAACATATTTCCTTTGGTGGGAATACATACCTCCAATATTGTAATAACTCATTGCCACATCCGGATGCTCCTCCCCGAAGTTATCTACCCATATTTTTAGTGCTTTTTCAAAAAATTCTGATGCTCGTGCAAAATATCCTTGCCGGGAGAGTACACCTCCAATATTATTGAGGCTTGTCGCCACACTGGAATGATTTTCACCCAAAGTTTTTATCCGGACTTTCAGAGCCTTTTCATAATATTCTAAAGCTCGTTCATAGTCCTCCTTCAAGTGATATACATAACCAATAGAATTATAGCTTAACGCTGTATCTGAATGATACTCACCAAATTTCTCTCTCCGAATCTTCAGAGCCTTTTCATAATATTCTAAAGCTTGTTCATAGTCCTTTTTATATGAATATACTGATCCAATATTATTATAGCTCTGAGCAACATCCGGATGATTCTCCCCAAAAAATTTTAAGCGAATTTCTAATGATTTATTGTAATATTCTAAAGCCCTGCCAAAATCACTGCGATTGCAATAGATCATTCCGATATTGTTGTAGCATAATCCAACGTCCGGATGATTCTCACCAAATATATCCAAATAGATTTTCAATGCTATGTTGTAATTCTCCAAAGCTCGTGTATTATCACCAAGAGCTTCATAAGTAGCTCCGACATTGTTGTAACTCTGAGCCGCATCTTGATGATTCTCCCCTAATACTTCCAACCTGACTTTCAGAGATTTCCCAAAAAAATCTAATGCTTGCGCATATTTACTCTGACGATAATAAACATCCCCAATATTGTTATAGATAAGTGCAACATCAGATTGATTCCCACCTAAAGATTCTAATCTGATTTTCAACGCTTTTTCGTAATGCACCAAAGCTCGGTCAAAATCATTTAGGTGGTTATATATCGATCCCATATTGTCATATTCTACTGCCACCAACAAAGAATTCTCACCAAATACTTCTAAAAAAACCTTCATTGATTTATTATAATATTCCAATGCCCGTTCATAATTTGCCATATTACTATATGTCAAACCGATATTGTTGTAGCTCATAGCCACAGAGGAATGATTCTCACCTCCCTGTGCAATAGCAACCAATAACGCCTTGTTATAATATTCCAAAGCCAAGTTATATCGTGCAAGATAATCAGATATAAAATTTCCAGCTTCAAGAAGATACAAAGCGTTGTCCGGACACATTTCCACACGCTTTTCCAGCCAGTAGGCTGCCGAGTCATTATCAAATTTCAGCTTGCAAATCTCAAATCTGTTATAGCAGTCGGCGGCAAAATCATCGAGGAGAACAGCTTCTTGCTTTCCGCTCTTGCTCAGATTTTCCTCACGGTTCACAAGTTCCTGACGTTCTTTCGCATTGGCTTCACGGATGCGTCTTATTTCTGCCTCACGCTCCTCCATGCTTCCCTTGGTACGCAAAAGTGAATCTGCCCGTGCAAGCTCCCCGTTTCGGATGTAGTCTGTCATCTGACGCTGAAAATCGCTTAGTTGGTCAAAGTCAATTTTTGAGTATCGCTCAGCAAGTTCCGCAATAAATTTCTCACCACTCTCTTTTTGGGAATTCAGTTCGCGAAGCGCCTCGGCATACTGTTCCTGACTGATTTTATTTTCTTCGCGAAGAGCTTCCAGCTCATCCTCCTTTTGAGCCAACTGTTTATTAAGATTTCTGAGCAGCTTGCGCTGACTCGTAACCTTATCATCCTCAAGCGCCTTTTGGTTATCAAGCACAAGAATAAGAGGGTTGGCGCTACATGCATATTCCTTCGAGAGCATTTCAGGATCCACCACAATATAGCCCGACTTTTTGACATCCTTCAGATAAAACTTATTCGAAGGCAAGGTGAGGGTGAAGTCTCCCGACTCTCTCGACATCACAGAACTTCCGTTCTGCAACTCCACTATTGCTGCCCCGAGCCTTTGTCCGGGAATTACCACTCCTTTGTTGTCCATTCTGCCACGGGTCTTGACATAACCGGTCTGTTTGACTGCCGCAACGGCAGAAAATAGAGTAGCAAGCAAGAGCAATGGGAGAAAGAGTTTTTTCATCGGGTTCAAATATTGTTGTTCAGTTCACAAAGATAGTGATTTATCGGACGTGATGCAAATAGGGTTAGTTTTTAGTCGGTAGTTATCTTAACATCGGAAGCATAACTATACAAAATCTAAAGACTAAAATCTAAAAACTACCACCTCTTACACTTTCCTGTCGCACTCCCCTGATTCACGGTGTAACTTTGCAAAAAACTTATGACTATGAAATCACACAAACAAACTCTGCAACTCATTCTTGCAACACTGATCACTATTGCAGGACTCGCCCTGATTGCCGCCGGATTCATGGTGCCACCCATCGGGGTCATCGACGCCTCCGTACTCACCGCATTCGGTGAAATCCTCACCTTTGCCGGCACTCTGTTCGGCATGGACTATCACTACAAAGCAAAATCAAACCATAATTATCATGCGTAAAATCACACGAATCATCATCCACTGCTCGGCAACCCCTGCCGGACGACACTTCACTGTCAGCGACATCGACCGCTGCCACCGTCAGCGCGGTTTCAACTCCATCGGCTATCACTATGTCATCTATATCGACGGATCTATCCATCCCGGACGCCCCGAATCGCAGATTGGCGCACACTGCAAAGGCTATAACGCTGACAGCATAGGCATCTGCTACATAGGCGGTTGCGACACAGCCATGCGTCCTGCCGACACGCGCACCCCTAAGCAGCGCAAAGCCCTGATTGAACTGGTTGCCACACTGCGCCTACGCTATCCCGATGCTACCGTCCACGGTCACTACGAATTTGCTGCCAAAGCATGCCCTTCGTTTAACGTAGAAAAAGAATTCCCCCGATGAAACACACCATTATCGCCCTGCTGCTCCTGCTCACCTCTTGCGCCACCTCTCGCAAGCAGGAATCATTCGGCGCTTATCAGACGGCGTCCGACTCTGTCACGGCGGTTCATGTCGAAGCGATCCGCCACACCACCGACTCCACTCGGCTGCTGACCCTTGTCACAATCGACTCGCTGAACATCGCCGGAGACACTGCCAAGCAACTCCGGGTTTATGGTGTTCGTATCCGGCACTCAGGCAAGCGAACCTCAGCAACCGTCGAAGCCCTGACTGCCGACTCCGTCAGCCAAGCCGTCGCGACTGCTGCAGCCCATTTTCAGCAACACGAAAGTTCACCGGTCACTACCCCACCCCGCATACACGGAATCCTGCTTGTCGCAGTCGGTCTGCTGGCTCTGTTGTCGTTTCTCCGACTCAGCCACAACGGCAATAATTAAAAAATTTCATCTCACAATAAACTTACCACAGGTTCATGGGTCTTAATGACAAACAGCCAACCGAATGAAATCCATAAACCACAATCAGTCACATCACAACGACAGGTTCACCACCATAGTCAACGACTACCGTGAACCAATCTACTGGTTCGTACGCCGCCGCGTGGTCTCGCACCACGATGCCGACGACGTGGTTCAGGAAGTATTCATCCGTGCCTACCGCTCGCTCGACACCCTCAAGGACCCCGATGCCATCCGCCCGTGGCTCTATCGAATCGCCGTCAACGAAATTGCCCGCTTCATGGCGCAACGCTACCGCAACGAGGCGGAGCTGACTGCCGACCTTACCGACAAACTCACCCAAGGAGAATATGTCGACTACGAAAACACCATGGCGGTCACCTTTCAGCGTGCACTCCTCACACTCTCCGAAAAACAGCGCACGGTGTTTGAACTCCGATACTACAACGAACTCCCCTATGAGGAAATCTCGGAGATATGCCACACGTCTGTCAACACCCTCAAGACAACCTATCACGTTGCCCGACAAAAAGTTACAGATTATATTATCAACAACGCATAACCCTCTCCAAAACCATTCCAACCATGAACCGACAAGATTTCAATATCGACGATTTTCGTCAGCACTCCAACCCCTACACCGTGCCTGAAGGCTACTTCAGCAAGCAGCAACAGGCTCTGATGCAGATACCGTCGCGCCACTCCAGCCCCCGGCGCTTCAGGCTTATCCACTTCATTTCTATTGCTGCCACCTTCGCGGTCATCGTCACACTCGCCATGCTTTTCATAAAGCCTGCCGAAACCCCGGCTGATCTCGACAGCTACATAGCCACACTGACCGACACCGAGTTGAGCCAGTCCATAGAGCTTGACAATCTCGACATCTATTCCGAATTTATTATAGACTAAAACTACTGATATGAAAAAAATCGCATCCATCCTGATGACCATGGTCATCGCATTTTGCACCGTAAGTGCCGTTAATGCCGAGTCAATGCCTCCCGAATCAGGTCCGCAGATAGCAAAAGAAGCAAGTCTGATGGTCGACAACCTGAAACTCAGTGGCGACACCGCTGTAAAATTCATCAAAATCTATGCCGACTACCGCGCCGAACTTGAAAAAGTGCGCTCAGAGTGCAAGCCTTGCAAGCCGCAGGTTGTCGATGGCAAAAAAGTGCCCCTCACGGAGCAGCAGGTCGAAGAAAACATCAAAAATGAATTCAAGGCAAGCCACAAAATCATTGACATCCGCGAGAAATACTACTCTCAGTTCAAGACCATCCTCACCCCGTCGCAGATATCCAAGATGTTCCGGCATGAAAAGAAAATCATGGACCGCAAACGCCACGAAATGGACAAACGTCGCAAAGCTGCCGGAAAACACCACAAAAAAGCTCCCAGACGTCCCATGAGAAAAACCGGGCAACCCTTCAAGAAAGGAGTGAGCGACACCCTGACCGTCATGAAAGGGAAAAATCTGGAACGCTGAAAAATAAAATATTCAACACAGCCGGTCTTAACCCATCCCGTCCCGGCTCCACTGTTGGTTTGCAAGGAGGGTGCAGTTCATTTTGAACTGCACCCCTTCTTTTAAACCCCTGAAAACGTCATGATTGTGTAATTTACGTCAGAAGGTTGCCTCCTATAAAAAACTGTGGAAAATACTGGTTAATACAGGAAAAATTCCTTATCTTTGCAGTTATGATGACTAAAGCAGAACTCTTTGAACGATTAAAACAAACCGAATGGACCGACTTTGAAATAAAGGAGGCTCTTGATAAATTGCCTAAGAACGTATGGGAAAGTGTATGTTCTTTTTCCAATACGCGTGGAGGATGGATTGTTTTTGGCGTAAAGGAACGGCGTAAACAATCAGGAGTCTTTTACGAGATTCAGGGAGTTAATAATGTTGAGAAACTCGAAACCGACTTTACAAATACTTTGCGTGGAGGTCAAAAGTTCAATCAACGAATAGCATCGCAGCCACAGAGATTTGATGTTGACGGTAAGATTGTTGTGGCTTTTTATATTCCAATGTCTGAATGTAAACCTGTGTATATTGGGACACCTACAGAAACCTATATTCGTCTTGGAAGTTCAGACCAACATGCAACACAGTTTGAAGTAAACGCACTGCTCCGTGACCAGTCTTTCGGAAAAAAATCAAACGAGGTTGTAATTGGTTCCACGTTTGTTGATATTAATCAGTCTTCCTTTCAAGATTATCGAAATTATGTCAAACTTTACAATCCCAGTTTGAAATACAACATCTTAAATGATGAGGATTTTTGTATAAAAACCGGAATTATCGTAAACGGAATGCTCACTATAGGCGGATTGCTGATGTTTGGTAAATTGGAGAAGATTCTTGAATTTAACCATGACTTCATCATAGATTATATTGAGATTCCCGGAGCCAACATTAAAGAAGCCCATACTCGATATACATACCGCATGCAAGAGCAGGAAAATATTTGGGATTACTTCAAGGCAATTTCATATCGGTTACGTACACGATTGGATAATCCATTTTCTCCGCTACTAAATGGGTTTGCGCCTGATGATGAATCGCAAATGTATTGTGTGCGCGAGGCTCTCGTGAATTTCCTTGCTCATGCAGACTACTTTAGTGAGATCCACTCAACTATCAGAGTATATGACAATAGTATCGAGTTACAAAACCCCGGCAGTTTTCCTGTTGATTTGAAGATAGTTGGATTATCGTTAGTTTCTCAGCCTCGAAATCCAAATATTTTGCGGTTCTTCAAACTTGCAAAATTATCCGAAAATGGGGGTTATGGCATCGACAAAATAAATGAGTGGAAGCAACTAACTGGTAGTAAGGTTATAATCAAAAGTAGTATCACCTATTCAGAGGTTAGATTTTTAATGCCAATCAACGCCAATCAACGCCAATCAACGCCAAGTGGCGTTGAAAATTCCACTTATAATAGCGTTGAAAGTAAAATATTGGCGTTAATTGGCAATGACAACAAAATATCGTTAAAAGAACTTGCCAATAAGATTGATGTTCCCGGCAGGACACTTGACCGAATAATTACCTCAATGAAAGCAAAAGGGATAATAAAACGAGTTGGCTCAGCCCGAAGTGGACATTGGGAAATAATTGTCAAATAACAGATCAATAGTCTATCCCTTCAAAACTTTTGCTCGGCGAAACATACCCGAACCAACTCATTATTGAAGAGCAGGTATCTTTCGTCGTGTCGTGTCGGGAAACCTCATAACTCATAACTCTGACCTCTGACTTAAAAAAGCTTCTGACCTAAAAAAACCGGTGACACGCCGTTCTGACGTGTCACCGGTCTGTTATTTAGTTACTTACTATTTTTAGATTGTGAGAGCAATATTCTTCTCCTTGGCGAGCTTGCGCAAGTGCAGCAATGCATAGCGCATACGCCCCAGAGCAGTGTTGATGCTCACATTTGTTGAGTCAGCAATCTCCTTGAAGCTCATGTTACGGTAAAAACGCATGTCGATCACCTCGCGCTGCGACTCAGGCAGTTCCTTCACCAGTTGACGCACATCCGAAAGCGTCTGCGACTCAACCAGAGAATCCTCTATATTGCTGTCAGCCAAATCCTTGCGGTTAAGGACATCAATTTCGTCATTGTCTATTGACACCAGCGCCTGTGCCTTGTTCTGGCGGAAGTAGTCCACGATGATGTTCCGCGCTATGCGGGTCATCCATGCCGCGAACTTTCCTGTCTCGGCGTAGCGTCCCTGCTGGATGGTGGAAATGATCTTGACAAAGGTTTCCTGAAATATGTCGTCGGCAAGCTCCTGCGACTTCACGATATGAAGTATGTACGAGAACAACTTGTCCTTGTGGCGGTGAAGGAGAGTGTCGAAAGCTTGGTTGTTACCTTTAGCATAAGCGGCAATGAGATGCTCATCTGAAAGCCGTGTCAATTCTTGCATTACTTATTGTTTTTTAATTTGGAGTAATGATGTGCTATAGGCAAGTGTATTTTTTAAAATTAGTAATTCCTGTTATTTATTTATGCAAATGTACAACTTTTTTTTCAAACTACCAAACCCCGGGCGCCCTTTAATGGCGTTTTAAGAATTATTATATATAATGTGAAAATATTTTTTATGCCATCCATACAATAACTTACCACTGCTCGCCGTTAAATAATTGTCACCTGCCGCGGCAGGGCAACTCCATTCAATTCATTGCATTATAAATCTCCCAAACCCGTTTGCCTATGAAGGAAAACATTACTCAAACTGAAACAAAAGAAAAAAACGTGAAAAATACCTCCGAAACTGCTGCGCCAAAACAGTCCACTCTCGACTTCATCATGCAGTTCGCCCGTGTCTGCCGTCCCGCAGCATCAATGTCAGGAGCCCTGAATGTGATGACTCTCAACTGATTCTCACCACTTTGTCCTGCAAAATTTATTCAGCGAATACCAAAAAATTTGGCGGTGCAAAAAAAAATCACTACCTTTGCATCCGCATTTTAACCAAATAACCCAATTTATTAAAAACATGAAGTACGAAACCGTTTTCATTTTAACTCCCGTTTTGTCTGATGCTCAGATGAAGGAAGCGGTAGAAAAATTCACTAAAGTGCTCACCGACAACGGTGCTGCTATAGTGAACGAAGAACTTTGGGGTCTGCGCAAACTCGCTTATCCCATCGAGAAAAAAAGCACCGGATTCTATGTGCTCGTAGAATTTGAAGCTGAACCCACAATCGTAAAGAAACTCGAAACCGCTTATCGCCGTGACGAACGCGTGATCCGTTTCCTGACTTTCCGTCTCGACAAATATGCTGCTGAATATGCCGCTAAACGTCGCAGCCTCAAGGCTAACAAGAATGAAGAAGTTGTTGTAGAAAACAAGGAGGACTAAAAAATGGCACAGCAATCAGAAATCCGCTATCTCACTCCCATGTCTGTGGACGTGAAAAAGAAAAAATACTGCCGTTTCAAACGCAGCGGCATCAAGTATGTTGATTACAAGGATCCCGAATTCCTCAAGAAATTCCTCAACGAGCAGGGCAAAATCCTTCCCCGCCGCATCACCGGAACTTCTCTGAAATTCCAGCGCCGTGTCGCTCAGGCTGTTAAACGTGCCCGTCACCTCGCTCTCCTCCCCTATGTAACTGACCTCATGAAATAACCTTTAAAGCACTGTTTTTTATGAAAATTATTCTCAAACAAGACGTTCACAACCTTGGATACAAGGATGACGTTGTGGAAGTGAAAGATGGTTACGGTCGTAACTACCTTATCCCCACCGGCAAAGCCGTTATCGCTTCTGAATCAGCGCTTAAAGTGTTAGCTGAAAACCAGCGCCAGCGCGCTCACAAACTTGCCAAAATCAAAGCTGATGCCGAAGCTCTCGCCGCTTCTCTCGCAGGCGTGGCAATCACCATCGGCGCCAAGGCAAGCGAAACCGGCACCATCTTCGGCTCTGTCAATGCAATTCAGATTGCTGACGCTCTCGAAAAACTCGGTTTCGAAATCGACCGCAAGACTATCGAAATCAAACACGCTGTCAAAGAACTCGGCGCTCACAAAGCAACTCTCAAACTCCACAAAGATGTTATCGTGGAACTTCCCTTTGAAGTTGTTGCCGAATAATATTTGACCACATTCAAAACCTTACAACAAAGGCTGCCTCAATCGGGGCAGCCTTTGTTATTTCATTAATTATTAATCTGTTATCGTTTAAACAGCGACAATATCCACAGGAACACAATCGCTCCGATGGTAGCGGTGATCAAACTGCCTAACACGCCGTGGAAACTATATCCGGCAACGCCTAACAGCCAGCCGCCAAGCACACTGCCTATTATACCAACTATCATATTGACCAGACAGCCGAAACCGCTGCCTTTCATCAGACGTCCGGCTATCGCACCGGCGCAAATACCTATTAAAATAAACCAAATAAAGCTCATAATCTGATTGTTTAATTGTTAGTTACGCAATTATAACAACCATTACAAGGTATTTGTTCGCCGGGCACAATCCGGTGTCTCGGGAACAGCTTTTAATCAGCCTCCGGACGCAGACGGCGAACAGTTGCGGCAGCCTGCCACATCTCGCTTTCGCGCAGCTGACGCAGCTCCTCATTCAGCTTCTCGCGGTAGTCCGGCTGTGAGTTGGAGTCAATTGACTTCTGAGCCTCATCGCCGCACTTAACACTCGCATAAAGCTGCTGCACAACCGGTTTGATGGCATCGTGGAACGGACCCATCCAGTCAAGCGCACCGCGCTGAGCCGTGGTCGAGCAGTTAGCATACATCCAGTCCATACCTTTGGCTGCGAACAGCGGCATCAGCGACTGAGTCAGCTCCTCAACCGTTTCATTGAACGCCTCCGAGGGAGTATGACCGTTTTCACGCAACACCTCATACTGAGCGAGGAACAATCCTTGGATGGCACCCATCAGCGAACCGCGTTCACCGGTCAGGTCAGAAACAGCCTCACGTTCGAATGTTGTCTCGAACAGATAGCCTGAACCTATGCCTATTCCGAGCGCCAGTGTGCGTTCAAGCGCATTGCCGGTATAATCCTGATAAACAGCGAATGACGAGTTCACACCGCGACCCTCGAGGAACATTGAGCGCAGAGATGCACCCGAGCCCTTCGGAGCCACCATAACCACATCAACGTCAGCCGGAGGCACCACACCGGTGCGTTCGCTCCATGTGATGGCGAATCCGTGTGAGAAATACAAAGTCTTGCCCGGTGTCAGATGCTTCTTGATCACATCCCACACGCTCATCACAGCCGCGTCCGAGAGCAGACACATGATCACAGTTCCGCGCTTGCAAGCCTCCTCAATGCTGAAAAGAGTCTCGCCCGGAACCCAGCCGTCACTTATTGCCTTCTCAAAAGTTTTACCTTCACGCTGACCCACAATCACATTGAATCCGTTGTCGCGCAGATTCTGGCTCTGACCGGGACCCTGCACACCGTAACCAATCACGGCTATCGTATCATTTTTAAGAACTTCACGAGCCTTTTCCAATGGAAATTCCTGACGTGTAACGACGGTTTCTTCGACACCGCCAAAATTTAATGTTGCCATATTTTGAATTTTAATTCGTATTATGCTGCAAATTTACTCAAATACGACCAATTATGCAAAAGATTATTATCCTTTTTAAACAATCAGCACACAAAACACAGCTTTCTGACGGCACTTTGCTCATTCAGCAATCAAGTTTCACTCATTCAACAACGTGTACCTGACCCTGACAAACTCCGAAAACCGCGAAGCGCCGAAGCTCATCACATACTGTTTCAACCAAGGTTTTGCGCAGATTTAGAAAAAGTTTTGCTAAATTTGCAGAATTATGAATGTACTGAAATTCGGAGGCACATCGGTGGGAACAGCCGAAAGCCTCAAAAAAGTCAAGGAGATTGTTGCCGCACAGCCCAAACCTGTGGTGGTGGTAGTATCCGCTCTCGGCGGAATCACTGACCGGCTGATTGCCACTGCCCGACGTGCCGCTGAAGGCAACCCCGACTACTCGCAGCTTTATGATGCCATACGGGAGCGCCACCTGTCGGTGGTCGACGACCTTTTCACCGCCCCACGGAACACCGCTGTCCGCGAGCTTATCACACCGCTGCTCGACGAGTTAGGCAACATTTTCCAAGGCATATTCCTCATAGGCGACCTCTCGGAACGCACTCTCGACATTGTTGTCAGCTACGGTGAACGCATCTCATCGCTGATCACGGCAAACCTCATTGACGGGAGCCGCCACCTCGACTCCTGCTCGTTCATACGCACCCGACGCAAAGCCGGCGCAAACATCCTCGACCGGCAGGAAACATCGCGACTCATCGACAGCGCTTTCGCGGGCAACGACTCACCCGTCACCGTGGTGGCAGGATTCATTTCGCGCGGCGAAAACGGCGAGATAACCAATCTGGGCAGGGGCGGCTCCGACTACACCGCCGCTCTGCTCGCAGCCGCACTCAAGGCTGACGAACTCCAGATATGGACCGACGTTGACGGATTCATGACCGCCGACCCGCGAGTCATCGACAAAGCATACGTCATTGACACCCTGTCGTTTGTGGAAGCGATGGAGCTATGCAACTTCGGCGCCAAGGTGGTTTACCCCCCCACCATCTACCCCGTGTTCCACAGCAACATACCGCTACTGATAAAAAACACCTTCAACCCCACGGCGCCCGGCACCCGCGTGACAAATCACTCCGAGCCTACCAAGAAACCCATCAAGGGCATATCGTCAATCAACGACACATGCCTCATAACCGTCACAGGTCTGGGCATGGTGGGCATCGTCGGCATAAACGCGCGCATCTTCAGCACCCTCGCCGCAGCCGGCGTCAGCGTCTTTCTGGTGTCGCAGACTGCCAGCGAGAACAACACCTCGTTCGCCGTCCGGAACGCCGACGCCGAAACTGCCGTCAGCGTGCTGCGCGAAGAATTTGCCAAGGAGCTGCGCGAAGGGCAGATCTCATCAATCTCACCACGCCACAACATGGCTACGGTGGCAGTCGTTGGCGAAAACATGCGTAACACCCCCGGCGTGGCGGCAAAACTATATAACACACTGGGAAAGAACGGCATAAACGTGGTGGCATCGGCTCAAGGAGCATCTGAAATCAACATTTCCTTCGTGGTGGAGCTCTCTGACCTCGACAAGACTCTCCACGTCATCCACGACTCACTTTTCCTCTCTGAAACACAAGTCCTTAACCTGTTCATTGCCGGAATCGGACAGGTGGGGCAGCATCTGCTCAGGCAAATCAAGCGTCAGCAACACAAGCTGCTCGAAACCAAGCATCTGGAAATCAAGATTGTAGGCATAGCCAACTCGCGCAAGGCGCTTTTCGACCCCGAAGGCATCGACATCGACAACTATAGCACACGACTGGAACAGGAGGGCATAGCCACCACGCCCGAACTGATGTGCCGCAAAATCATCAGCCTCAACATGTACAACTCCGTGTTTGTCGACTGCACAGCCTCGAAGGAGGTGGCAGCGATTTGCCCCGAGCTGTTGCGCAACAACATCAACGTGGTAGCTGCCAACAAGATAGCGGCATCGTCGGACTACACCATCTACCGCGCCATGAAGGAGGAAGCGCAGCGCCGCGACATCAAGTTCCTGTTCGAGACAAACGTAGGCGCCGGACTCCCCATCATCTCCACCATCAACAACTTCATCAACTCCGGAGACTCCATAGTGCGCATCGAAGCCGTGGTGTCAGGCACCATGAACTTCATCCTTGACCGCGTTTCCTGTGGCATCCCCTTCTCCGAGGCAGTGCGTCAAGCCATAGCGCAGGGCTACTGTGAACCTGACCCGCGCATAGATCTCAGCGGCAGCGACGTAGTCCGCAAGATAACCATCCTTGCCCGCGAGGCAGGCTACAGGATTGAACAATCCGACGTCAAGGTGCTTCCCCTGCTGCCCGAGCAGCTGTTTGAGCTTGATGCCGAAGAATTCCTCAAACAGACCCGCAACTACGACCAACTGTTCAGCCAAGCAGCTGCCCAAGCGGAAGCCAAGGGCGAACGACTCCGCTACATAGCCACACTTGACCCCGACGGCTCGGCACGCGTGGCGCTGACCCCGGTCAGTCCCGGTCACCCGTTCTACGAACTCGAAAGCTGCAACAACATCATTGCCATCACCACTGATCGCTACCTCGAATATCCCATCATAATAAAAGGTTACGGAGCAGGTGCCGAAGTTACGGCTGCCGGAGTGTTCGCCGATATAATAAATATTGCAAATATCCGTTAATCCAAATAGAAGGGGACTCACATCACCCCCGCGATGAGCCAAACGACATGAACTACAAACCGGTCAGTGGAAACAACACCAGCGTAGGACTGATGGAAGCGGTCATAAACTGCTTCAGCCGCGACGGTGCGCTCTATCTGCCCGAACATTTCCCCGTCATTCCGCGAGCCTTCTTCAACAACATCGCCGACATGACCCTCAAGGAGATAGGCTACGTTGTGGCAAACATGCTTTTCGGCTCCGACCTCGATTCCGAAACAATCAAAACCGTCACCGACCGGGCACTCTCCTACCCCATCCCCTTCACACGCCTGAGCGACAACGAATTCACCCTTGACCTCACGCAGGGACCCACAGGAAACTACAACGATCTGGGCGCTCGCTTTTTCGCCGAGCTGTTCAAGCTCCACCCGCCGCGACGCCACTGCAACATGGTGGTCACCGCACAGACCGGCACCCTCAATGCCATTGCCGAAGCCTTCCACAACATCCCTGATGTGACCACATTCGCCGTCTACCCCGCCGGCAAACTCAGCCCCGGGCTCCGCGAAAAACTCTTCAGCTACGGTCCGTCGGTGATCCCGGTAGAAGTAGCCGGTGACCTGCGCCAGTGCCGCGGCATGGTCCGCGAACTGCTGACCGGGCACGATCCCGCACTGCAGAATCTCATATCCGGAAACTCAGCCAATGTTGCCATCCTGCTTCCGCGCGTAATCTACTTCTTCTACGCCTACGCCCTACTGCGCAAAGCATGCCTGCCCATCGACAAGGTGGTCGTAGCCATACCCACACGAAACTTCGGAAACCTCATGTCGGCACTCATCGCCAACCGCATGGGTCTGCCCGTCAGCCGCTTCATAGCCGAGATCCCCGATGGCGAAACCCCGGAATTCATCAGCGACACACGCCTCGCCTCGCTCCGCGGCATAGCATCATCAGCCGAGATATACTCCCGCGCGAACCACCCCCTCGCAGCCGACGAAATCTGCATACGCCTGCTTGCCGAGCGCATACCCCCACACGCCGGGCGCTCCCAGTTCCGGCACATAGCCCGCATATCGCCCACCCCTGCGGCACTCAAACGTATAATCCTCACCAATTCGTGAACCGATATGAAAAAACGTAACATCAAAAAAGAAATCCGTCGCACCTGCGGCGAAATCGCATGCGAAGCCCTTTTCGCCGAAAGCCTCATCAACGCCATCGACAAAAACGCCATGCAACAGGTCATCATCACCGCAGCACACCTTCAGGACTCGGCGCTCCGCAAAACATCAGTGGCATTTGACAAAACGCCCCGCGACTTCGCTTCACGCAAAGAATACAACAAAGCCCGTCGCGCCTACTACAAAAAAGTTTTCGCAGCCATCAACTCAGAATTTGCCGACACCCTCGGTCAGGTAGCAAAAGCCATGAACGGCGCAATGCCCCACAAATGAACCTCTACGGAAAAATACTCCGGCTCTTCGGATGGTCAGTCACCGTCACGGTCCCTGACTATCCGAAAGCCATCATCTGCGTGGCGCCGCACACCTCAAACTGGGACTTCATACTCGGAAAACTCGCCTACGCTGCCGTTGGACGCCACGGCGGCTTCCTCATGAAAGAATCATGGTTCTTCTGGCCCCTCGGTCCCATACTGCGAGCCATTGGAGGAG
Source organism: uncultured Porphyromonadaceae bacterium (assembly GCA_947177685.1). Lineage (GTDB taxonomy): Bacteria > Bacteroidota > Bacteroidia > Bacteroidales > Muribaculaceae > CAJUPY01. The sequence continues at coordinate 131,063 of CAMWVE010000002.1, forward strand.
TTCCCGTGCAGCGTCGCAAAAAAAACTACTCACTCGTCAACCTGCTCATAGACCGATTCCGCACTGAAAACCGCCTTGTTCTCGCCATAACCCCCGAAGGCACACGCAAGCCCACCGCCCGCTGGCACACCGGCTTCCTCGAAATAGCCCGTCAGGCTGACGTGCCCCTGATTCTCGCAGCCATCGACTTCCGCCGTAAAGAAGTCCTGATAGAAAAAGAATTCCACCCCACGGGCGACAACGAACGCGACCTCCGCGAAATCAAAAAATACTACAGCCGCTTCACCGGCAAAAAACCAGAAAACTTCATTACTGACTGATGACCGACCGCACACTCAACGTCACCCTCCTTTCGCTCGACATAGCCCAGAACGACCCCTACGCCAACCTCAACAACGTAGAAGAAATGCTACGCCGGCTCCCACCGTCCACCGACTTGGTTCTCCTGCCCGAACTATTCTCAACCGGCTACTGCAACAGCCGCGACACCATTCAGGAACTCGCCGAAACCGTGTCAGGAAACACCGTCACACGCATCCGCCGGTGGGCAGCACGCTACAACTGCGCCTTCGCCGGCAGCTTCCTCTGCCGCGTCGGCGACTCATTCTTCAACCGCGCCTTCTTCATCGAGCCGGGCGGCGACGAAACATACTACGACAAGCGGCACCTCTTCTCACTCAGTCACGAAAACGACCTCTACACACCCGGGCACACCCCCTTCCGCACAGTCCGTTTCCGCGGCTGGAACATCAGCATGATCATCTGCTACGATCTCCGCTTCCCCGTCTGGAGCCGCAACACAGCCAACCACTACGACCTGCTCATCGTACCCGCAAACTGGAGCAAATCACGCCAATACGCATGGCAGCACCTGCTCATAGCCCGCGCCATCGAAAACCAAGCCTACGTCATAGGCATAAACCGCAGCGGAACTGATGACTACGGCACCTACGACAACACCTCCTGCATCATCGACCCCAAAGGCAATATCCTCGAAACCACCGAATCAGAAAGCATCATCAACGCCACCATCTCACGGCAGAAAGTCCTTGACATCCGTTCCTACCTCCCGGCGCTCGACGATGCCGACACCTTCACCATCACCCCCTGACCTCCGGCAGTCAACCAATCACATTTCCACATTTTTCGCACTTTTCCTTTCATTTATTTGCAAAAGTGCCCGAATTGTGTTACTTTTGCCCACATGGAAACCCCATTTCAATACCTGCTCTATGAACGCTCGCAGCGCGGGATACTTCAGGAAACCATCCCTCCCGGACAGGCGTGGCACAATGGATTCAAGGACGTATTTCCCCAAACCGAACTGGCAAAGCCTTACTCCCGCAGAGTTTCTCTACTTACAAACGTTGATGGCAAAGATGGAATTGACCGCTATGAAGCCACAGCTAATGGAGTCAGGGTTACCGGGAAATATTCCAAAGGGACTTTGCTGCTACAGACTGAGAGTGACGAGGACGGGAAAACAACCGTTACCGCCACCGACTTCCGCGGACTGACCGTCATGCTAAAGAACCCCTACGTCACCCGCTACGTCTACAATGACTTCGGGCAACTCGCCTACATCCTTCCCCCCGGTCTCTCCGGAACTCACAACCGAAGCGATGCTGAAATGCAACAGCTCGCCTACTGGTATGACTATGACAGCCGCGGACGCATGGTCACAAAGAAACTCCCCGGAGTGCGTGAGATTTACTACATTTATGACAATGCTGACCGCCTTGTGGCTGAACAAAGTCCCGCCTTCGCCGATGGTGTATGGCGCCTCTACGCCTACGACCGACTGGACCGTTGCGTGCTCACCCTTGACTGCAGTATAACACGCCCTCAGGCTCAGCAATTCGCCGACCGGATGAGCACTGCCGACCTTGACGGAGGTCCCCTCGCCGGATACACACTCCCCGGTCTGCCGCTCTCCAACCCGAAAATTGTCAACGCCTCCTACTACGACAATCACGATTTCATTTCGCTGTGCGGACTCCCTGATGACTTCAAGTCAAAACAACCGGCTTCACACACCGGCGTTCAATTCCCGATTAGCCTATTTAACTATAATGGATTGAAAACAGGCACTTTTACCGGCAGAGGATACGAGGCATACTACTACGATAATTGCGGACGCTTGCGGCAGCGCTTTGCCACAGGGTTCAACACCGGTCGCACAACCTTCACATACAACTACTCCGGTCTGGTCGCAGCCACTGTACATGAACCGCCCGATGAGAAAGATGCCGGTGTGACCATCATGCGTTATTCCTATGACAGCTGCGGTCGCCCCGTAAAAACCGAGATAACCAAAAGCTTCCTCCCACTGCAGGAGTGGAATCCCGTTTTGCCCCTGAAGAGCGCCCCACTGCTTCCTCCGTCCTTAGAATTCAGTCGAGATAAATACACCACTACACTGACTACAAACTACAACTCTTTGGGTCAGATTGCCACCACCACCCACGGCGCAGCAGCAACGCGCAGCTACACCTACAACCTCCATGGGGCACTCAAAACCACCGTGACTCAGCTCCTGGGAAAAACTCTTTCCGAAACCCTACACTACGAGACAGGCAAATATCCGGCTTACAATGGCAACATCTCAGCCAAAGAATGGACCAACGGACGCTATGACTACCGCTATGACTCGGCAAACCGCCTGATAGCTGCCGAGTTCGACACATCTCACTTTCCCTACGACTACTCCACCGCCTACACCTACGACGAGCGGAGCAACCCCCTGTCAATCATGCGGCAGGGACAGATTGACCCCCCGTCACACGACAAAGTCTTTTGCGGAGACCTCGACTATATCACTACCGGCTACACCGGCAATCAGTTGACATCCATCAACGCCCATTCAAACATCCTTGAATTCGAAGGGCAGACCGGATTGTGCCAGAAAGGCATTTTCACGTTCCAATACGATTCAGCCGGTCGCCTTGTCAAAGATCAGGCACGCGACATCCGAACCATAGAATATGACAACAACAGCCGCCCCGTGAGCATGACCTTCTACGACGGCGACTGCATCTCCGAAAATTATGATGGACTCGGCAACCACATTAGCACCGTCTACAACCGCAACAGAGCAAATTCACGCATCTACACCGGTGCGGGACACATCTACACCCTCGGTAAGCTGCAAATGGAGCGCGTGCCCGGAGGCTACTTCAACTTCAACACCCGCCGTTTCTACCATTACATCACCGACTATCAGGGCAACAACATAGCCGTGGTTTCAGACTCCGGCGCCATAGTTCATCAGACCGACTATTTCCCCTACGGCGAACCATGGAGCGAACCATCACATCCCTTCACCTATTCCGACAACGAACGCCTCCACGCCTTCGGTCAGAACCAGTATGACTTCAATGCCCGCCGCCTAATCTCTACCCTCCTCCGCTTCGACAGTGTAGATCCGTTAGCGGAAGCTACCCCATGGCACTCCCCCTATAACTTCTGTTTTGGCAACCCAATTAGATATACTGATAAATCCGGATTGTTTGTAGATGAAAACAAAGCTAAAGAGTGGGCAAATAAAAACATATCCGGTGATTATGCAATAAGTTTCGAGGATGGGCTGTGGACTGTGGTTATAGGGGAAAACGATTATTATTATGCACAATATGACGATCTTATCCCCGAAGCACCTAATAGCATATTCTGTGGAGCCTATTGTTTGCCAGATGAATGTTCCACGGATACATATTTGTGTGAACCAGTTGTTAGTAGTACAGCAGATATTAATAGATGGATAGTACCGGATGCTCTGACTGTGGGTTTTGATGCATCAGTATATTTGAGTGGCATAGGAGTTTCTTGGTGTGGTTCCCTTACATGGATTACCAGAGGTCCTGATGCCTCAATAACACCCCATGAAGTTCCCTTACATTTTGAATTTAATAAAAAAATTGGACTTGATTGTGGAGCCCAATTTTTCCGGTCTCAATCATATTATTCCGGGGATGTTGAAAATATCAAACGCGAATTACTTGGTATAGGAGATAATCCATATCCACAGTATGGATTAAATGTAAGTATTCCTTATCGGGAAATTGCCTCATCTACGTATGGAATTGATATTTGTAATGATTCTATTGGAGAGACCATGTACACAATTTCCAGAGGAGTGTCCTTCGGACCAGCACTCCCATTGACATTTACATTTAAACGGTTTCCTTAATACAAAAATTCATAAGTATGAGCTTAGATACTATTCAAACTATATTCCTTATTATTCCAT
>CAMWVE010000003.1 GCA_947177685.1 uncultured Porphyromonadaceae bacterium
TGCCCCAAAAGCGAGTGCAAAGTTACGAATTTCTACAATACTGACAAAATTTTTCGGAGAGTTTTTTTTCGGCAACTTTAACAGATATTTTGAAATATTATATAGTATATTATTACAATAATGTGTAACTTTGCAGAACCGCAAATTTCACATGAAAAATTGCACAATATTTACGCAGATTTTGCGTTAAAACATAGACGCATTGCGCGTCAAATAAACCAACCGCAGTGAAAATGACAAACAAATACAAGATATTACAGACAACCACCCGCTTGATTTTCAGCTTTTTAAGTATTATAACCACGACTGTCGTTCCGCTCCATGCGTTCGACACATCGAGTTATGCCGAAAAGTCAGTACTTTCAGAAAACCGCTGGGTGAAAGTCAGTATTGCCGAAACCGGCATACACCTCATCAGTACTTCCGACCTACGCAAGTGGGGATTCACCGACCCTGCCAAAGTACGCATCTACGGCTATGGCGGTCGACGCTTGCCCGACCTGCTGTCAATAAGCAATTACATCGACGATCTCCCTCAGGTTCAGACCCTGACAACCTCTAAAGGGATATATTTCTATGCTGTTGGACCGGTGGAATGGAATACAGTTTACGTTTCGCAGTTCCATCAGTCGATCAATCCGTTTTCAGAATACGGCTACTATTATCTGACCGAAAGCGGAGACACAGAGATGCCGATTGAACGCACCGGAACACCCGGCGCCGAAGCCCCCGTCACCAAATTCACCGAGCGCATCTATCATGAAAAAGACCTATATACACTTGGCGAGACCGGTCACCTTTTAGTAGGTGAGAGCTTCAAAAGCAAGCCCTCACAGAACTTCGCGTTCAACCTGACGGACAGAGTTGACGGCGACCAAGCATGGGTCAACATATCAATGGTGGCGCGCTCCATCAACGACATCGCGACCACATTCACATTCACTGCAAACGATGAAAACCTCAGCGTTTACCCCTCGCCGTCAATCAATCACGTTGTCAACGAGAACAAATATCATGGTCGCGAAGGAAACTACCGCGCTACATTCAAGCCCCAATCAGACCAGCTTTCTGTGGGCATCACCGCAACGAACGCCTCACAGAACTACGTTCAAAAAATTCACCTCAACTACATAACCGTCAACTACTCGCGTCACCTGCGCATGAACGGCGGCAAGCTCTACTTCACCACCCGACAGTCAGAGCTGCAGCTGACCGGCACCGATGATGCCACCCATCTGTGGGATGTCACCAACCCGCTCGCCATCAGCCAGATAAACGCTCAGACCGAGAACGGAGCAATGACATGGACATCGTCATTCGGCGACACACGCGACTATGCCGCATGGTCAGAAAACGCCACCTACCCCTCGCCTGCCTATGTGGAATCATTAGCCGCGCAGAACATTCACGGCATGGCGACACCCGACATGGTGATATTCACCCTGCCCGCATGGAAAGCACAGGCAGAGCGCCTCGCCGACATCCACCGGAAGAGCGAGGATCAGCTGAGCGTGGCTGTGCTTGACGTGAACCAAGTCTACAACGAGTTCTCGTCAGGTTCGCCCGACGTGAACGCTTTGCGCCGCTGCCTGAAGATGTTCTACGACCGCGGCGAAGCCGGTGGCACACCCCTGCGATATGTGCTGCTTATGGGACGCTCCTCCTTCGACAACCGCCAGCTGACCGATGAGGTAGCCGCGCTCAAGCTGTCGACCATACCCTGCTGGCAGTCCGACAACGGACTGAGCGACAGCGACTCATTCACTACCGATGACATCCTGACATTCCTTGCCGACAACTCCGGCTCACAGATAAACCGCGACAAACCGCTCGTGGCTATAGGACGCCTCCCCGTCACCTCCGTCAACGAGGCAAAGAACGCCGTGGACAAAATCTACGCCTACATGCACGACACCCACCGTTCAGGATGGAAAAACAATGTGCTGCTTGTGGCTGACGACGGCGATTCAGGCTCCCACATGACCGACATCGAACGCTTCTACAGAGGAGCGATAAATTCGAACGGCGGCAATGACATGCTCTACCAGAAAGTTTACATCGACGCCTACGACCGCGTCGGCTCCACCTATCCTCAGGCGCGCACCGACATGTTCCGCGCGCTCGATGAAGGAGTGATATGGTGGCACTTCATGGGTCATGCCAACCCCACATCGTGGACCTCCGACGGTCTGATGACATACGCCGATGTCAACTCGCTCTACCTGCGCCACTGGCCCATTGTCTACGCCGGCACATGCGACTTCATGCGATGGGACGCCACGTCGACATCAGCTGCCGAACTCCTTTTCAAGAACACCCACGGCGGAGTGATTGCCGTTGTCAGCGCCACCCGTCCGGTCTACATCTCGGAAAACGGCGACCTTGTCAACACGCTCGGTCCCATAGTGTTCAACAAAGACAACGACGGACGCTTCATACCCGTAGCCGAAGCCATCCGACAGGCAAAATACAACTACCGATCAGGCAACACACCCGTGGCTAACGAGAACAAGCTGAAATATGTTTTCCTCGGCGACCCAGCCATGCGCCCTGCCACACCCCACCGCCGCGTGGTAGTGACCGAAATCAACGGCACCCGCGTCGATGGCGATGACCAGCCGATAATCATGGCTGCCCAGCGCGCATCCATAAAAGGATATATCGCCGACGGCAACGGCAACATAGCCACCGACTTCAACGGAAAAATCGAAACCGTCATCTACGACGCCGACATGAGCATAACCTCGAAAGGACACGGTTCGGAAGGCAAAGAAGTCACATTTGACCAGCATGGCAACCGACTCTACGCCGGTTCCGACTCCATAAAAGCGGGCGAGTTCAGCCTCACCGCGGCAATGCCTTCGGAAATCGCCGACAACTTCCGCAACGCCACCATGGACTTCTATGCCGTGACTGACGACAACAAGACCGAAGCATCAGGCGTGTGCCGCGACTTCTACATCTACGGCTACGACTACTCGGCGCCTGCCGACACCATCGCACCCGTCATCGACCGGTTCTTCCTCAACCACTCGTCGTTCACCAACGGCTCATCGGTCAACGAATCGCCCACCGTTATCGCCTACATCTCCGACAACGTAGGCATCAACCTCTCCAATGCCGGTGTCGGACACCAGATGATAATCTGGCTCGACGGTTCGCGCAGCTTCAACGACGTGTCGAACTACTACACCCCCTCAGCCGACGGCTCACCCTCGGGCACCATAGCCTACCCCCTGCAGGACCTCGCCGAAGGTCACCACACACTGCGTCTGCGCGTGTGGGACACCTCAGGCAACTCTGCCGAGGCAACCATAGAGTTCAACGTGGTTTACGGGCTGCCCGGCGAGATACTCTCGGTCTACACCGATGCCAACCCGGCTACCGTGGAAGCCAACTTCTACCTCACCCACAACCGTCCCGATGCCATGGTCACCATCAACATGGAAATCTACAACATGCTCGGACAGCGCGTGTGGTCATCGCAGCAGTCAGGACGCAGCGACCTGTTCACCTCGTTCCCCATCACATGGAACCTCACGGACATGTCAGGACGCCGAGTGACACGCGGCATCTATCTCTACCGCGTGACCATGACCGAGGCTGACGGCTCCACCTCAAACTCAGTAGCCAAGAAAATAGCGGTGGCGGCAGGCTGACAATGCCGCAACCGTTTTTTTGCTGCCATGAACCCGAATTTTGAAACAACTGACCCTATATATAACCTTTTTTTCGTACCTTTGCACAATAATACGCGCCCTTTGGGTGCAGTTAAAAAGCATCTTACAGAACCCCGAAATGGCAATCACACCTGACCACATACATGACATCATCCCGGAACCAGCCCTGCGCAGGCTCCCGTGGTATCTGGCTTATGTCAGCATGCTTAAAGACCGGAATGTGGAATACGTTTCATCAACGCAGATTTCACGCGAGCTGAGCGTTGACTCTTCACAGATAGCCAAAGACCTCTCGTTTCTCAACATAAAAGGGAAAACCCGTATAGGCTACAACGTAGTGACCCTCGAACAGGAGCTGCAGGATTTCCTCGGATTCCATCGCTCGCACAACGCCCTGATTGTGGGTGTCGGCAGTCTGGGAGGCGCACTTATCCAAGACTCCGGACTTGCCAACTACGGGCTCAACATCGTTGCCGGATTCGACATCAATCCTGACATTATAGGTCGGACTCTCTGCGGCATTCCCGTGTTTGACATCCACGAACTGACGCTGCGCCGCAAGCAGTTCAGCGCTGAGATAGGCATCATCACCGTGCCCGTGGAGCATGCCCAGAACGTTGCCGATCAGCTCATCGAAGCCGGCATCAAGGCGCTGTGGAACTACACCCCTTACCGCATTAAGGTCACCGATGACATCGTTGTACAGAACACATCGATCTACGCACATCTGGCAGTGATGTACAACCGGCTCAATGCCACAAAAGCCCGCAACCACAACGCCTGACCCCGATGAAGCTCCTCCTCTTTGACCGAGTGCTCTGTGCCGAACCGCTTGCCGCCGAGTCCGTCACCCTGATGACCGATTCGGCATTGTTGCACCCCGGCAATCCGCTTTTCGTGGCAGACTTCGCCCCGGAATTCATCATTGACATCATGGCGGCAGTCACAATAACACGACTGGGAAAATCCATAACCGAAAAATTCGCCCACCGCTATTTCAGCGCTCTGACTCCGGTGGCGCGAATGGTGCCGGTAATCAATGGTGAGCCGGTGCGACACGGCTGTCCCACACTCACTGATTTCGACAATTCTATCGTGATAGGCGAGTCAATGCCGCTCGACACCCTCGCCCCGACATTAGAGATTCAGTGCGCCGGCAACCGATTCACCCTCAGCTTGGATGACTGCCGTTTCGGGCAAGCCGTAGAGCTTCTGTCACGGAACATGACCCTGAAGATGGGTGACATTATAGCCACCGGACGGCTTCCTTTCAGCCTGCCTGCCACACCCGGCACACGGCTTGAGCTTACCACCGCCGACAGCAGCCCGCTGCTCCGACTCAAATTAAAATAAATCAATCATTAACGATTCACTCCAAAATGCGAAACCGCTATCACATAATAAACCTTCTGCTACTGTTAACACTCGTCATCCCCTTCCGGAGCCATGCCATGAACTGGAACAGCTCATCGGTTCTCGACTCAGGCAAATGGGTGAAAGTGAAAGTAACCGAAACCGGCATACAGGAAATCTCATACGACGACCTGCGGCAAATGGGATTCTCCAAGCCGGAGAACGTTGCCGTGTTCGGCTACAGCGGCTCACAACTCAGCCATAACAATTTCAAAGCCACTGACCCTGACGATCTGCCCGCAGTGCCAGTGATACACAACGGCAACCGCATCATTTTCTACGGCGAGTCACACGAGCACCTGCTTTATGGCAAGTCACTCAAGATAGAGCTTGTGCGCAATCATTATTCCCTTGCGGGATATTACTTCCTGACCGACTCACGCGAGCCGGCGGAACCCCGGAAAATCGGATTCAATCACAATGCCGGCAGCCATGTCGACTCACACAGTTCACTGCTCTACCATAGCAAGATGGATATAAACCCAGTAAATTCAGGAGTTTATTTCTTCAGTAAAAACGTTCTCAACGGCGAGGAGTCGCCTGACCTCAATTTACCGCTGACTGACCGTGTCGAGGACACATCAGCCACCATGAACGGACTGATTCTGTTAAACGAAGGAAACGGGTTCGCAATAGATGTTGACGGCGTAGAAACCTACACCAAAAAACTCAACAGCAAAGATTACGTCACCTACACCTTCCCCTCGGTGTCATTATCTCCGACTTTGCTCAATGAAAAGCAGTCAATAAAGCTGACACTGCACTCAACTAATGATGAATCGGACTACTTAGGCTACAACTACATTGCGTTCGCCTACACACGGCAGAACCGGATGGCTGACAATCCGGAGCTGCGAATGGTCATCAAAAGCTCTACCGGCAACAACCGCTTCCGCTTCTCCGGCGAAACCTTCGAGGACCTGACCGTATGGAATGTATCCGATGCCAACGATATTGCCGCATACGAACTGGTCACCGAGTATGACGAGGAGACCGACCAAAACAGCACCCTTCTCTATCTGGAAAACCGATGCTCACCGTCAACTCCGGATACCCACATCCATCTGGTAGGATTCCGTCTCGGCGCCCGTCACCACAAACCTGAAATCGTAGGCGATGTGCCAAATCAGAATCTCCATGCACTCGACACCCCCGACATGCTTATCATAACCACCGCCGAGTGCCGCGACCAAGCCGAACGACTCGCGCAGCTGCATCGCGACCATCAGAATTTCGATGTGCAGGTGGTGCTCCATGAAGATATTTTCAACGAATTCTCGTCAGGTGCGCCCACACCAATGGCATACCGCCGCATGGCAAAGATGTTCTACGACCGCGATCCGCAGAAGTTCCGCCATCTGCTGCTGTTCGGCTCATCCACCTACGACAACCGCCGTATTCTCACCGGGAACAAAGAATATACCCCTGACCGGATGCTCCTTTCATACCAGATTGAAGAGCCGGCGCTTCAGTTCAACGACGACACCTCACTGACAACCGACACCTACTTCGGCTTGCTCCACGACAATTCCAGCGGCGATTTCATGTCGACCACGGAAAAGCACGGCTACCACAACATGCTGGTCACAGTCGGACGTATTCCTGCCAACAGCTCTGCCGAAGCGAGAACCTATGTTGACAAAGCCGAGAAATATCTGCTTGAAGGGCTGTCGGCGCAGGCTCAGACACGCGTCATTGTCTTTACGGACGACGGTGACAAAGACATCCACCTCATCAGCGGAGAAACCTTCTGCAGCTACCTCTCCTCGCTTATGCCCTACTCCGTCATCTCCCGCGCCCACGACGGCATCTACCCGTGGGACAAAGGAGTGGCTCAGGAGGCGACACGTCAAATCGTGAACACCCTGAGCGAAGGTGCATCACTTTTCTACTACTCCGGTCACGGCAGATCTGATTGCTTTACCTCGGAAAGATTGTGGACCCGCAACATTGTCCTTGACACACACTATTCGCAGTATCCGTTCACCATGTTCATGTCGTGCAACGCCTTCGGATTCGACCGCCACGAAAACAGCATCGCCGAAGCCACATTGTTCACTCCTGAGGGTGGCACCGTGGCTCTAATGTCGGCTGCCCGGTCGGTGTTCAACGACGAGAACCTTGCCTTATCGCTAAAGATTGCCAAAGAAATGAGTCAGGCAGGTCCCGACGAAACATTCGGTGAAATCTTCCGCAAGGCACGCAATGCCAACTACTACGAGCGCAGCTACCTCGCCGCCCGTGCAACCACCAACGCCTACATCTTCGGCGGTGACCCGGCGCTTCCCGTGTTCCGCCCTGCCAACAAAGTAGAGTTGCTGAGTCTAAACGGCAACCATGCAGCCAACGGCATTACGGTTGACCCGTTGCGCCCCACCGCCATCAGCGCTCGCATCACCGACCATGCCGGCAAACTTCTCTCGGACTATAACGGCACGGTTACACTCTCCATTTATGAACCGGTCTACAAGACCCCGAACCTCTACTCTGACGGCGCCGCGGCATTGCAGCAGGCTTATCCGGAAGTAAACGTGGAGGACGCACTGCTCTACCGCACCGTGCTGCCGGCGAAAAACGGTCTCGTGCAGGGCGAAATCACCGTGCCGCCGACTTCACGTCCCGGATCGCACCGCATGGTCCTTGCTGCCGAATGTGACGGTGACCCCTATCGTCATGCAACCGGAATTGCCGAAAACATCACCGTTGCAGCCATCGACCCCGATCAGCCTCTGCCCGGTCAGCCTGCACCGGTCATCAGTTCAATCTATCTGAATAATGAAGGCTTCTGCGACGGCGACCTCGTGGCACCATCGCCCGTGTTCCGCGCCACAATAAAAGCGACCAACGGCACCATAAACCTCAACTCCGGCTCCATTACCCCCGCGCTCAAGCTGTCGCTTGACAACCTGCAGAGCTATCCGGAAATAAACTATCATGCCACCACCTCTCCCGATGGTGTCCTGACAGTCGATTTCCCCATGAAACTCCTCGATACGGAAGGACGCCACTCTCTGACGCTCAGTGTGACCGACATCTTCGGCAATGAAGCTGCCGAAACCATCCATTTCCAGATTGTCAACACCACGGCTGCCATGACAGTCATCCCTGACCGGAAAATCGGTTCGGATGAAATATCATTTGACATAGACCACACCTTCACGGCTGACTTCAAGGTGCGCCTCATCATTGAGGATAACGCCGGCAACCATGTCCGCACCATCGATAATCCCTCGTTCCCCTATTGCTGGGACACCACCGGTTCTGACGGCAAACCGGTGCCCGACGGCATCTACACCGTGCATGCGCGAGCCAATGACGGCATCAGTTTCTGCGGCACCGAGCCCGCAAGATTCACCATCCTCCGGTAACCCCCACCCACTCACACGCTTCAACACAACTCACAATATGACTTCAGGACTAATCAAAACTCTCATCACCGCGGTAGCGCTACTGACAGCTGCCACTGCATCGGCTCAGAACGGAATCAACCTCATGGAAATAGAGGAAGAACAGAATCTCGCACCTGACACTCTCGAAATTGACACCACCTTGGTTGTCAACGACTTGTTCATCCCCAAAATCAATTTCAGCACCCCGGTCTACAATCACTACCGGCTCACTGACTCAACACTCTACATCACGTCGGAAAACCGCCGCGACCCCCGTTTCTATGAATGGATCGACCGCCGCAAGCATCTCAACGCCACCATCAACAACCTGCAGTCATCCTATTTCTATAATAATCCGGCATCAACATTCTACATAGAGTCACTGCTGCCTGAGCCGCCGAAGGAGTATCACGCCTCCATTGACCCATCGACAGCGAAAATCGTCATCGAAGAGGATTTCATCAATGTCAGCGACGTGAAAGATGCCCCGAAGCCTGTCGACATCAAGCCTACACACTGGCTGAAACGGTTCTCCGCTTCGCTCCAGTTCTCACAGGCTTACAACTCCCCTAACTGGTATCAGGGCGGTAACAACAACCTCAACGCCATAGGCAACATTTTCTATGAAGTGAAGCTGAACCCTGCCTATCATCCTAATCTGCTGTTTGAGAACACTTTCCAGTACAAAATTGCCGTCAACAACGCTCCTGATGACTCCATCCACGCCTACTCCATCTCGGAGGACCTGCTGCAGCTAAACAGCAAACTCGGTATCAAGGCTACAAAACGCTGGTACTACTCTCTGACAGCAATGTTCAAGACCCAGATGCTGAACAACTATAAGACAAACAGCCGTGACCTCTCGGCAGCATTCATGTCTCCGGGCGAACTCAACATCGGTCTCGGTATGTCTTACAGCTATCAGAATCCCAAAAAGACTGTTAACTTCGACCTCTCGCTCGCTCCGCTCTCCTACAACCTCAAGACATGCCTCAAGGATGACAAACTCAATGTCACCGCATTCGGCATCAAGGAAGGACACAAAACCGTAAGTCAGTACGGTTCGAACATGGAGGCGAAGCTGCTCTGGAAAATGGCTTACAACATCACCTATTCATCACGCCTTTATGTGTTCTCCGATTACAGCTACATTCAGGGCGACTGGGAGAACACCTTCTCGTTTGACATCAACCGCTATCTCTCCACTCAGCTCTACATCCATCTCCGCTACGACACCCAGACTCAAGCCATCGATGACACAAAATGGCACAAACTACAGCTGCGTGAAGTGCTCAGTTTTGGTCTGAGCTATAAATTCAGCACCATCTGATGAGGCGTCTCAGGCTGTTGACCCTGCTGTTGCTGCTACCCTCATTGGCGCTCGGCAGCGTCACCCTCTCGCCGCAGCGGATCGACTCGCTCATTGCGCAAACACCCGCATGCGTTCCGGTGGAAGGGGTCTGGCGATTCATGCCTGACAATGCAGCCATAGCCATTCTCCGACAACCCGGACAGTCTGCCGCCACCGGTCCGCTCTCCTTCGACATTTATCTATACTCAACCGTCACAGCACGTCTGAAGCCGGGAACACTGATAGGCACGCTCCAAGCCACACCTGAGCATGACACCTACAAAGCATCCATGCTCATTGATCCCGCTTCCGGCTCCGCTCGCCACAAAGAATTTACCCTCCGGCTCAAAGACCCGTCACACCTGACATTCACCCCGCGTAAGAAAGGGCTTTCAATCAGCCTTTGGCGACTTATACCCTATCTTTTCCGCGTTTCAATAATAGATAACCGAGGCGACGAACTTAACGGGTGCGTCAAACTAAAGCCACTCACTCCGGGAGTGTCCGAACCGGTGCGATACCTATGAAACCTCTGCTGACAGCCCTTCTGCTCCCCTTACTGCTGCAGGCGACGGCGGTGGCACAACGCACCACCCGCACCCGGCTCCGTCCACGCCATCAGATAGAAGTGCAGGTCGCCGATACACCTATATATATAGTACCCGCTCCGGAAACATGCCCTATAACCGGTTTTGACAAACCGCTGAACTCCCTGCGCGAAACATTCCACCTCACCAACAACACCCCGGCAACTGTCACCGAACTGTTCCTGACGCTGAACTACACCGACACATCAGGCAGACAGCTCCACCGGCTTTCTCGCCACATAACCCACACGATTGAACCGGGCGAAACCGTTCTGTTGAGCATACCCTCATTCGACCGCCAGAAATCATTCTACTACAGGCTGAGCCGCAAGCCGCGCGTCCAGTCCACACCCTTCGATGTCACAATCCAAATCGATTCCGTAAGGATTATGCAGTAATTTTAGAAATTTTATTAGCTTGATGACCGCTACACAAAATAAATTTGCTAATTTTGTACAACTTTGATAAATCGAAATAATAAGGATATATATGGCAACATGGTTTGAATGTAAAGTGCGCTACGACAAAATGCAGGAAAACGGCGCTATCAAAAAAGTAAACGAACCCTATCTGGTTGACGCACTCTCTTTTACCGAGGCAGAAGCTCGCATAACCGAGGAAATGACACCGTTCATATCAGGCGATTTCTCAATCTCGGCTGTGAAACGGACCAAAATAGCCGAAATATTCCGCGATGACAGCGCTGACCGCTGGTATCTGGTAAAATGCGCCTTCATCACCATTGATGAGAAAACAGCCGTCGAGAAGAAAACAGTCACCACAATGCTCGTGGCTGCTTCTGACTTCAAAGGAGCCTACGACAACTTCATGGAAGGTATGAAATCAACCATGGCTGACTTTGAGATTCAAGCCATCACCGAAACCATGATCATGGATGTCTACAACGCCAAACTCGGCGACAAATAACCTGCCATGAGCCGGATAGCTGACAAAATTCGCCATTATCACGAACTCCTTGAACCGCAGGGAGTTCAACTGGTTGCTGTCAGCAAGTTTCACCCCGCCGAGGCTGTCAGCGAGGCTTACGCCGCCGGTCAACGCATCTTCGGCGAAAGCCGTGTGCAGGAACTGCTCGCCAAACAGCCCCAGCTCCCTGACGACATCAGCTGGCACTTCATAGGTCATCTGCAGACCAACAAAGTGCGTCAGCTCATTGGCAAAGTGTCACTCATTGAGAGCGTTGACTCCGAAAAATTGCTTGACCTGATTGACAAAGAATCGCTCCGTGCCGGCATTGTCACCCGTGTGCTGCTCCAAGTGCATGTGGCGCAGGAAGAAACAAAAACCGGATTTCTACCTGAAGAATTTCTCGATTACTTCAGGCAGCGCAGTTTCGAGCGACTTCAAGCCACACACCTCTGCGGAGTAATGGGAATGGCATCGAACACCGATGACACCGACCGCATCCTCGCCGACTTTGCCGCCATAGCACAGTTGCGCCGTCAGGCAGTAGAAACCGCCCCCGACCTGCGCGGATTCGACACACTCTCCATGGGCATGAGCGGCGACTATCAGCTTGCCATAAGAGAAGGCGCCACACACGTCCGCATAGGTACCGACATCTTCGGCGAACGTACCTATTGACTAAAAACTAAAAACTAACGACTAAAAACTAAAATCTCCCATTAGCCCCATTAGTCCCATTGGACCAATCAACTAAAAACTACCGACTAAAAACTAATAACTAAAAATCATATTCCATGGCAAAAAACAAACCAAACTACACATTACCAATCATTGTAATGTTCTTCCTGTTCGCAATGATTTCATTCGTGACAGGCTTTCAGAATCCATTCGGCGTAATCCTTAAGGATCAGCTCGAACTGAACAACTTCCAGTCGCAGCTCGGCAATGCCGCAAACTTCATCGCGTATGCCTTCATGGGACTCCCTGCAGGTATCATTCTCCAGAGAAAAGGATTCAAATTCTCAGCCATTGCAGCCGTAATTGTAGGTCTGGCAGGCGTTATTCTGATGTTCATATCCTCAATTTTCGTTGACAAGAACATCATCTTCCCCATCTACATGGCAGGTGCCTTCGTTGCCGGCTTCTCCATGTGTATGCTCAACACCGTAGTTAACCCCATGCTCAACACCCTCGGTGGCGGCGGTAAAACCGGTAACCAGTTGCTCCAGTTCGGTGGTGCCACAAACTCCCTCGCTGCCACCATCTGCCCCGTGCTCGTTGGCTATCTCATGGGTGAGGAACTCAAAGGACTCAGCCTCGTTCAGGCTCGCCCCGCCCTGTTCATCGCCATGGGCATCTTCGCGCTTGCGCTCGTAGTCCTCTTCCTCTCTGACCTCCCCGAGCCCATCCTTGAAGAAATGAAGAAAGCTGACAAATCAAAAGTAAAAGCTTCACAGCCCTCTGTCGGCGGACTCTTCAAATTCACCCACTATCTGCTCGGTGTCATCGCCATCTTCATCTATGTAGGCGTTGAAGTAGGTATCCCCAACATGGCAAACCAATACATGACCACCAAAGTTGCCGAAGGCGGACTTGAGCTGAGCGGTATCCTTGCCGGCTCGCTCGTAGGTGCCTACTGGTTCCTGATGCTCGTAGGTCGTCTGCTCGGCGGTGTTGTCGGCGGATTCGTCCCCAGCAAAGTCATGCTCACCTCAGTGTCAGTACTCATCATGGGTCTCATTCTCAGCGCCATCATGCTTCCTGCCACCATGGTTCACATTCCCGTCCTGAACATGGATGCGCCGCTGAACATCATCATGCTTGTTCTTTGCGGTCTCTGCACCTCAGTCATGTGGGGCGCTATCTTCAACCTCGCAGCTGAAGGTCTCGGCAAATACACCGCCGTGGCATCCGGACTTTTCATGGTAATGGTTTGCGGTGGTGGCATACTCCCCCTCATTCAGGGCTACGTTGCTGACCTCACCTCATTCATCCAGTCCTACTGGGTTCCCTTCATCGGTGCCGGTTACATCCTCTTCTACGCCCTGATTGGCTCGCACGTCTACCGTCGTGACGCCTCAGCCACCCAGCTCAAAGAAGAAGTTATTGATGGCGACGTCTACATCGAAAAATAAACATCAACATATTTATATAATAAAAAGGAGGATGTTCCGCGCGGAACATCCTCCTTTTGGTATGTCAGAATTTGGTTGTCTGATTAATGGCAGCAGCCGTCACCGCATCCGCAGTGATCGTGCTCCTCGCCGCAATGGTCCTGGTCACAGCCGCAACCACAGCCACCTTCGGGCTTCAGCTCTTCAGGTGAGGCATCGCGCACGGCAAGGATTTTGCCCTTGAAACGAACATCTTTTCCGGCAAGGGGATGGTTGAAGTCCATGATTACATGGGTGGGGGTAACCTCCTTCACCAGACCGTTGATGCGGAAGCCGTCAGCAGTCATCATAGGCACAATCGCACCTGCCTTGATTACTTCTTCATCAAATTTGCCGTCGACAAGGAAAATGTCGCGTTCAAGTTCGGCTATCTGCTCTTTGTCATATTCGCCGAAAGCTTCGGCTGCCTTCACCTTGACATCGAATTCGCCATCTTTTTCAAGACCTTCGATAGCCTCTTCCAAAGGACGGATCATGCCACGGGTAACGCCGAAAATAATCTTTTCGGGGTCAGCCACATCTGTCTGATGCACAAGGGTTTCGGTGCCGTCGGGGTTGATCTGATACAGATCATAACCCAATTCTACATATTTTCCGGGTTGAATTTTTTCCATTTTTTGTTGATTTTTAAATTGTTATCTGTTATGTCTGATAAAATAACAAAAACCATGCCAAATTGGTTTTGGCACCGACCCCTGTCAGTTGTCAGAGCAGAATTTTCACAGCTTTGGTCTGTCCGGCAGCAATAACCCTTACAATCAGCAGTCCGTGATGACCGCGCAGGTCAACCGTAGAAGTGCCGGAGCAATGTGCCACCATCAGCCCTGAGGCGTTGTAAACAGCCACATCGTCAACTTCGGTTCCAAGGTCAAGAATACCGTCATTCATGGTCAGACGGATTGAAACGCCGTCGGTCGGCACCTCAACGTCAGCCGGATTGATTATATCCATCTTGTATGCCGCCAGAGCATTGTTGGAGACATAGGTGTAGATCATGGCGCTGTTGTCAGTGGTATGCACTTCAGCAAGCGCACCGTAGTCACCTCCTGCGGGAATAACTGAGCCGAAATGCTTCGGGGCAAATTTCCATAGGGGGGTCAGATCCTCGTAGCTTGACGGCAGCGATTTACCATATTCAAGGGTATAAGCCACGCCGGTAGTGAAATGCGAATGAGGATAGATGAGGAACGGCATTCCGTCAAGCGTGAAGTATGCGCCTCCGTTAATTTCGGCAGGTAATTTCTTCTCGCCGAAGTTGCCCGATGCCGTTCCTTCGCCTAACTTGTAGTAGTGGAACGGTGTCTTGCCGCCGTCGATGAACGCCGCGTCAGCTGAAACTGCCTGAATACGAGGTGCTACGCCCGGGTTACATCCCAGTTCAAACAGTTTGGGTTCGCTGAGATTGCCATCCTTAAGATGCCAGCGCATTGCCTGAGTCGACTGTGACGACGCTGCGATGATATAGCCGTCAGTTGTGAGGTCGCCAACCACATCAATGTGGTCGATGCGGATGTCAAGCTGCATCTTGGCAAGTGCAGTCACCTTACCGTCAGCCGGATTTACCTTACCTACAACCAGTTTGCTCTTGCTGTTGAGTGCCAATCCCGAGATTATCATGTTGCCGGCGTCATCAGTGGTGAGGGTGGTGGCAGGCGCATGATAATCGCAGTAATCCTCATCAGGAATCAATTCGAGCGGAGTTAGTTCCTCGCCGGTAGCAGCATCATAACGGAGCAGACGGAACGCCGACGCGGAGGTTACACCATCCATGTTGGCAAGATAGATTACGTCATCAACCACCGTGAAATCGCGGCAATGTTTATTGGTAATTCCCAGCGAGTTACCGTGGGTTTCAGAACGGACCCACAGGTTTTGCAGGCGCAGGAGTCTGCCGTTTGACATCGGATCGGTGAAATCGTAGAGTTCGCCGTCAGTGATGATGGTATAGTCGCTGCCGTTGTTGCGGTTGATGGTAAACGTGCGGCTGTCAGAGATTCCTTCATCGTAACCGTCGCAATAAACAAGTGCGCGCCAATGATATGTGCCGTCAGTGAAATGGCTTACAGGAAGTATGAACTGTAGTTCATCACCTTCAGTAACAGTAGGCTTCACTACTGACAGAAGCACATGGTTGAACTGCGCGTCAGTAGAAATCTGAACTGACTGCATCGATGCGCCTTCAATTCGTTTCACTGTCAGAACAAGGTCACCCTCGGTCAGTTCGGTGCCGTTTTCAGGCGCAATGATTTCCGGAACCGGACCGGGGCGCGAAGGGGTCTCGCCCAGAGTCGTTGCCTCCCATTCGTAGCCAAAACGGTCGTATGGGGTAACGGCATACCAGAAACCGCCAATCTTTTCATTGGGAAGCTTGAAGGTGGGTTCGTATGAGAATCCTAACAGATACTCGGCATTCATGCCGGTTTTTGTCCGGTTCTTTGCATCCTTTATTGTCACTGTCTTGGGGATGGCATAGAAAGCGTAACGCACTTTATCCAGTTTTGTACATGACAGCGTGTTGCCGCTCAGAGTGAGCGATGTAATCTTGCCGGGATTCACCGGTTCATGGAATCGCATGGGGGGCAGCAGCGCCTTGGTGGGCATAGCCTCCTTCAGTTCGGCATCATACTGATCCATGTCGCCGCGGGCGTAGAACACCACGCCGTTGTCGCCGTCATGGTTTTCGGCACGGTTGATGTTCAGCTGCAGACCCATCTGACCGGCGCTGTAATTGCGGTATGCGCCCACGCTTGAATAAAAAGGTACGTCAAGGGCGTCCGACGCCTTCACCCACCAGTTGCAGATGGGCTGATAGGGAGCGTTATACTGAGTGGTAGCCCAATAGATCTGCGGGCTGATGTAGTCAATGGTGTGTGCAGCCATCCATGCCAGAGGGTTACAGAAAATGTCGTTGTACATGCCATCGCCGGCTGATGCGGGACAGGCAGGCAGATTATATTCCCTTGCTGCCACTCCTCCGGGACCACCGCCGATGCCTCGCGGACTCAGACCGAAGCGTACCCACGGCTTGGCATCTTTGATTTCAATATAGACCTCCTCAATCATTTTGTTAACATTCTCACGGCGCCAGTCGGCAAGCGAAAGGCTTGTGCCGGAAGCTTTGTATTCCTCATAGTCATAGCCTGAAGTGACGTTCTTATAAGGCAATCCGGGGCAATAGAAATAGTCGTCGAACATAATACCGTCGATGTCATAGTTATTGACTACCTCCATCACGCGGTCAACAATGTATTGGCGCACTTCAGGATTACCCGGGTCAAAAATAGTGATGTTGCCGTAGGTCAGAGTCCATCCCTTGGCTATATGTTCCCTGTCATAGTCCGTCAGAGGAGACTTATCTTTCTGCAGACGGAACGGGTTGATCCACGCATGCGCCTCGATGCCGCGGGCATGACATTCCTGCACGAAAAACTCCAGAGGGTCGTAGGTAGGTGCGACACCGCGTCCGCCGGTCAAAAAGTGCGACCACGGCTCGCAGCTTGATTTATAGAGAGCGTCGCCCATGGGGCGCACCTGCAATGCCAGCGCGTTGCAGTTATATTTCACCATCTGGTCGATATGCGCTATCAGGGCATCTTTCTGTTCCGCCGCTGTAGCCTCGGAGGTTCCTACAAGCGATCCGGGCCAACTGGTACCTGTTACAATGGATGCGAGCCACGCCGATCGCAGCTCATTCTTGGGCACTTCCGCTTTTGTCTGTCCCGCCACTGTCAGTGTGCAGCCGGTCAGAAGCATTGCTACGGAGAGCATTACTTTACAAAAATTCATCTTTTATAGTATTGATTGGTTAATAATTCAGGGTTAGTAGTATTCAATTTTCAAATTTACGAAAATTTTCCGACACAACAACTATACTTTTGCGATAAAGTAAAAATAAGACTGTAATTAAAATTTCCGAAATTGCCGTCATCTGATAACGTGCTGACGCCGGCATGTCTGATTCTGCCGCGAAAAGCCTCTTGCTTTGCGGCAAACTTACATTTAATTGCCATAATAGATTTGTGTTAAGTTATACATTAAGGATGTTGATAGAAATATCCGATATACGCTCCAAACACACATATTCTTTTGTCAGTCATGGCACACGAAAAAAGAGCGTCAGCCAAAACTTTTTCCTATTTGGTTAATTAGGCTCTGGAATGCCCTGACGCTCAAATAAGTAAAAAGCAGTCTGCGCCCTTGAAGGGTACAAACCAACATTTCGACCTATTATTTGTGGGCGTCAAGTAAATTTTCCAGATTTAATTAACCCAAATAACTTGTCCAAAAGTCATGTTTGAAATATGTCTTGTTTCAGTCTTTCTGTTTCTTGTTTCAGTAGTTTTGATTTACAATCCGCAAATTAAGCAAATATTTCGGAAATATGCAAGCAGATATTGCCGAACTGCTCAAATATTTACAAACTCCGGTAAACCCTTTATGTGCCTCATCATTACTTTTTAATCATATATCGCGGATATTCAGCAGGTTTTTACCCTGAGTCTCACCATTATAAATAACTGTCGAGGTTCTGACATTTGGAAGAATTTTCCCCAGATATTTGAGATTCTTTGTGAAATCAGGTTGGAACGTTGCGCCAGCCTTTACCTCATAGATGTTAAGTCCGTCCGGGGTTTCCTCAACTATATCAACTTCACGACCCGAGTTCTCGCGATAAAAATAGATATTGGGCTCTTTGGCTATGTTATATCTGTTTTTAATCATTTCCGTGACAGCAATATTTTCAAAAATTGCACCTCGCAAAGGATGAGTATCGAGTTGCGAAGCTTGTTCTATTCCTAAAAGATAGCACAACAACCCGGCATCATAGAAATATAATTTGGGTGTTTTAGTCAATCGCTTGGAAATATTCACGAAATAGGGAGGGAGTGAATAAACAATATATGATGCCTTCAACAGTGAAATCCATGCTGAGATAGTCGGGGCAGTGACACCGGCTTCTACGGATAGTGAAGCAAAATTTATTTCACTCCCCACACGAGCAGCACATAGGCGCATAAATAATTGAAATTTGTCGAGGTGCTGAACTTGTCCCAACGCACGAATATCTCGTTCGATATATGTGCTATAGTAGTTACGGTAAAAAATATCCGGAGGGATTAGATCGGAAATTGTCCCCGGATAGAATCCACGCCACATTAGCTCTGACGTTGACACGTCAAGACAGGACCGGCTTAACTCCTTGAATGAGAATGGTAAAACGGTGAATAATGCTGCTCTTCCGGCAAGCGATTGCATAGCGTTATGGAGAAGCGAAAAATTATTGCTGCCGGTAAGAATGTAACGTAGCGACTTGTCTTTGTCAACGCGAGCCTGAATGGAAGAAAGCAGCTCCGGAAGATTCTGAATTTCGTCAATTATGGCGCATGGACCTAAACCGTCAAGAAACCCGGTGGGATCATCCTTCGCCATATTTCGCGTACTGATGTCCTCAATATTTACGAAAGTATAATTGGGGAACAGATGGCGTGCGAGTGTCGTTTTGCCACTCTGTCTCGGACCGGTAATAATAATAGTGGAATAATATTTTACAACGGTTAAAATGGAATCGGAAATATTACGATCTATGTACGGCATAAAGGTTACTCTAAAGTTAGCACCACAAAGTTAAAAAAAATAAATAAACCATGCAAATCAAAAGTCTGACTTTCGATTTGCATGGTTTTGCGCATAACTTCTGTTCGGCAAATCACCTGTTTTGTGAAAAAACAAATTGCAGATCAAAAAGTTATAATTTGTAGGTCAACATAAGGTGAGCGCCAAGCTGTTTGCTATGTATAATAGGACTACTATATGTTGTATGATCAATACGTACTGACATACCACCATATTCTGTCCTTCTTGAATAGTAATCAACGCCTCCGGTCAGATAAATACGTTTCCAAAGACGATAGTTGACCGATGCTTCAAAATGATTGAAGGATGAATGGGAAGCGTCGCCCTGAACATCCACCGGCTTCCCCTCCGGGGTCAGAGACCAATCATAATTAGCATCATACCCATTCCATGTATATATTTTGTAAAATTGATTAGAGAGTCTGACGGATAATCTATCATCTGATAATGTCCATTTCAGTCCGCTTTTAATAGAGAAGCCGGAACCCCAGTTGTAATTTCGGTTATAATCGCGGTAGAAATCAGTCAGGATTCCGGCAAGAGCCACACCATTCAGATGCAGAAATCCGTCGAAACACGATGTTTTTGAAGGTTGATACCTGACCATGAATCCTCCGCCTACCGAAGCCGGTGTCCCCATTTTATATGGCACGGAACATGGGAAAAATATAGCTTTCCTTTCCGGTCTGATAGTGTCAGAATCAAAATAATCAAAGTGCTGATACAATCCCACGTTAAGGTTCAAATCCTTTTTATCGACAATTTCCTTTGACAACAGACGACCCATTATCTCCACCCTGCTCAACAGCGGCTGCGACTTAATTCCTTGTAACTCCATCTGAAACGAGAAGTAATCGTAAGGAACCTTAGTCGTTTCAGCAAATCTGTCGCCGTACTCTATATTGATTTCAGCTACTGCTCCGGCGCGGCTACCCTCATCATTTTCAGTAAGTGAGATAAATCTGCCTCCCAACGACAATTCCATACCTATAGGGGGCACTCCGAACCTACGCCCCGATGTAGGACGTTTCTTCCACGCTGCCCCGGTGACTATTCGGTTTATCCCCTTCATCGGGTCTACAATAAATGCCGCGAGTTCACGTCCGAAACGCTCGCCACCCGTGGCTCGGTCATCCAGTATAAGGTCTGACGTGCGATAGAACACCTCACCAAGAGCAGCTCCGCCTATAGGTGTGGCAATGATGTCGTTGGTCGAAGGATATTCCCTTTCCATGAACATTTCCCACATGGCGCTTCCTCCAATGGCAAACAGCTCTGATTGCCAGAAATTATATCCGTTGGATCGACCGGCATTGAAAAATATCGATCCGTTGTAAGGGTGAGCGAACATGTTGGTGTGCAGGTGATCATCATCCCACTCAAACCCGTGTCTGAAATTCTCCTTTATGGTGTTCCATGAAATATATGCATACTGACCTTTTACCACATATCGGTCAAACGACCATAGCCCTAAATTAAAGCCTACGGTCTCAGCACTCGCTCTCCAGAATGCTTTATGCTCATGCAGGCGAATATCGGTGCTATCAGGCAACACCGGGGCTGCCTGAGATTGTGGATATCCTGCAAAAACAGTCATCAGCAACAAGATAAGGGAAGCTATATATTTCATTCTGTTCAACAAACTATAAGGAAACGTCTGCTGAGGGTAGAGACTGCAAATCCCTTCAGCGTGCCGCCTTGACGAATTTTTGCCTTTTTCAAAAATTCCTCAGGGGTGGAGGGATAGTTGCGTACTGCCAGATTCAGTTGCGGATAACGTTTGTGGAGTTGTTTAATGGCACCTGAGGTCAATTCTATCACATCGACTATTCGGCGAGCCGCACCGGGGAACTGTCCGGCGTCCGCATCATTATCCGACAGATACAAATGGGTGTTGGTATGCAGTTTCTTAAGTCCGAACCGGTCGGAAAGCAGGCGGAACGGCGCCGCACGCATCGCTGCCGGCGACGGTTCATAAAGCCATTTGCCGGGGACTATTTCCGCCTCATCGGCAAAGGTCACCGTAGCAGCTGACTCTTCCTCACGGCTGAAACTGAACTTCTTATCGCCGTTGAGAACCACAATCTCCTCTGCTACGGCAACTTGTGAGCCGATTTCCACTAACAGCTCCTTACACTCGTGACCGTCGTCAACGGCATAAATCCTGCACGGAACCGCTAAGTCGCGCGCCGTCTGCGTGATGTCGATCATCGGAGAAAGTTTAATCAGCAACCGATCGGCTTTGGCGAGCATGAGCGGCAGAATCCCGGTTATGTCAGGCGTACACTGACGGATGTTATAGACCCTTCCGCCCGCAGAATCACGTCGTGCCGGGTCAATGAAAATCATGTCGAACCGCCCGGAAAAATTTCGCAGAAATTCCACACTGTCACCCTCCACCACCGTCACATTCTGCATGCCTGAGAAGTTATGGCGCGCAGCCCGGGCGGCGACTGGATTAAGCTCACAGGTGGTCAGCTGCACTCCCGGCAAGCGGGCGAACATCATGGAGTCGATGCCGAGTCCGCAGGTCATGTCGAGGATTTTGTCCCCCTCGTGCGCCAGCTCCTGATGACGGCGAGCCACAGCGGCTGAAGTAGCCTGCTCCACAGACAACGGCATCAGCATCAGCGCAGGTGTGAAATCCTCGCCCGTGACAGGGTCGATGAACTTCCTGCCTGCCTTCTGCAGCGACTGAATGTGGGTGACCGCCTTCTCAATCCACGGCTCCTTGCCATGATATTTCAAACGCAGCTTCACCACATCATCCTTGCGGTGGTCAGTAACGAATTTCGTGAATTGTTCAGAGAGTTGCATGTGACAAAAAAGCAGAGATGAAACACATCTCCCCGTTTGAGGTTATGGTTTCATCTCTGTAATTCAATTATTTACAGGCTTAGCCGCGGATGGCAGCGATGCCGGGAAGTACTTTTCCTTCGATAGCCTCGAGCAGAGCGCCACCGCCGGTTGAAACGTAGCTGACCTTGTCAGCCAGACCGAACTTGTTGACGCATGCCACAGAGTCGCCGCCACCTACCAGTGAGAAGGCACCGTTTTCGGTAGCCTCAACGATAGCTTCAGCAATGGCGCGTGAGCCTTTGGCGAAGTTGTCGAACTCAAACACGCCGGCAGGACCGTTCCAGAGGATAGTCTTGGCGTTCTTGATGGCGTCACAGAACAGTTTTGTGGTTTCGGGACCTATGTCGAGACCTTCCCAACCATCGGGAATTTCACGAACTGAGCAGATGATGGTGTTGGCGTCATTCTTGAAATCGTCACCAGCCACGCAGTCAACGGCGAGCAGCAGGTTCACACCTTTAGCTTTAGCCTTTTCAATGATGTCAAGGGCAAGCTGCAGCTTGTCGTCCTCACAGATTGATTTGCCGATTTTGCCGCCGAGCGCTTTGGCGAAGGTGTATGTCATACCGCCGCAGAGGATAAGGTTGTCAACCTTGTCCATGAGGTTTTCGATGATACCGATTTTTGTTGACACTTTCGAACCACCCATGATTGCGGTGAAGGGGCGCTTGATGTCGCTGAGGATATTGTCAACAGCATTCACCTCTTTTTCCATCAGATAGCCGAGCATTTTGTGGTCAGCATCGAAATAGTCAGCGATAACAGCTGTTGAAGCGTGACGACGGTGAGCTGTGCCGAACGCATCGTTCACATAAACATCGGCATAGCCGGCGAGAGTCTTTGCAAATTCTTTCTGGCGTTCCTTCATCTCCTTCTTGGCTGCGTCGTAAGCGGGATCTTCTTTGTCGATGCCCACGGGTTTGCCTTCTTCTTCAGGATAGAAGCGGAGGTTTTCAAGCAGGAGCACTTCGCCGGGTTTGAGGGCAGCCGCCTTGTCAGCTGCTTTAGCGCAGTCCTCGGCGAATTCAACCGGACGTTCCAGATATTTCGCTACAGTATCTTTGATCTGTGACAGAGACAGGCTTGATTTTACTTTACCTTTGGGTTTGCCCATGTGCGACATGATGATGAGCGAACCGCCGTCAGCGAGGATTTTTTTCAGTGTGGGGAGAGCGCCGCGGATACGGGTATCGTCAGTGATATTGCCGTTTTCATCCAGAGGCACATTGAAGTCAACGCGGACTATTGCCTTCTTGCCGTTGAAATTGAAATTGTCTATTGTCATAACTTGTTTCTTTTGAAGTTTCTTTGCTTGCAAAATTAGCGAAAAAATTCCACATTTACGAAATTTGTCCGTTAATTTTTATATATTTTGTCATTTTTGACCACACCGGGCAATCAAGCGATTCGCCTACAGACTGTCATATCAGAAAGCGGTGCGTAGCGCCATGTAGAAGTTGCGGCCCGGAGCATTGATTCCTGATCCGAAAGTGCGGTATTCAGTGTCAAGAATATTTTCGACTCCACCCTGCAGCGTTACTGCCGGAACGGGCGAATAGCTCACGCGCAGATTCAGTGTGAACCATGCCGGCAGACCCTTACCTTCAAGTCCTTTGACTGTAGCATAGCCAATGTTGTCCTCTCCGTTAAGGTTATATCGGCTCAGCGGTTTACGACCGTTGAAAAGTGAGTACACCTCTGCTTTTACCTTGTCGTTGGAGGTGTTATAGCTCAATCCTACACGCCCGAACAGCGGAGCCACATGGTCCAGCGGCTGCCGCTCTTCACCTTTATGAGCCACTATATTGCCATAGGCGTAGCTTACGGTGCCGTCAGCCTTGACATTACGGCTGAGGTGCCATTTGACTCCGGTCGATAATCCCACGATGTATGCAAGGCGGTTGTTGCGGTTGGAATATACGTCGCTGAGTTCGCCGTCGTATTCCACCTTATCCTTGCCGTCGAATGTCGATGGCGACAAGGCTATCGCATCGAATAGATATGTACCGAACGCCGAGGCTTCCCACTCCACCACATTGTTGTTCATGAACGATGCGGTGAGGTTAGCTGTCACGGTTTTCTCTGGACGCACATCAGGGTTCGGCATCACCACCATGCCGGGCTGGGAATCGAAAACCTTGGCTACGTCATCGATGTTGGGCACGCGGTAAGCGGTTGAAAGATCGAAGCCTATGTTCCACTTTGCAGTGGGCGTGAAGTTGACACCCACATTGGCGCAGTAGGTGGGATTGTCCTGAACAATGCGGGGCGTGTTCTTGGCAAAAAACGGATAGAATTCATCGCTTATGAATGATGCGCGCAACGCGGAATAGCCCACGCGCAGACCTTCGTTCATGGACCATTTTGTGTTTATGTTCCAGCGGTGTACGCCGAATATGTCAATGTTGTGCATGTAGTCTGAGCCATCGGGGTAACGTGTGTCAAGGGTTTTGGTCTGCCCGGTGTTGATGTCGACCCTGTCTGCTGTGGACTTGAGGAACTGAAGTGCGCCATCGATGCCCGCAGTTATGCTGTGCGAGCCTATAACCTTGATCCAATCGGTGTTGAGCGACACAATGTTCACGCGCTCCCGGCGGTTACCCAACCACGGATCGTTAAGTTTGCGGTTATGGCGGCTCTCCTTGACATGCTGGTAGGCTACGGTCACCGAGGTCACATCGGAGCCTAAGGCATTGTCGGCAGTGAGGGTATAGGCGCCCAGCAACCGGGTCTGCGGACCGTAGTACCACTGGGCGAACTTGGGTTTATCTCCCTTCATGTCGGTCAGACGGTCGTAGCGGGGCACGTTTCCGGTATTGGAGAACTGGAAGTTGATCAGATGGCTCACCTGATCGCTCTGCTTCACAAGCAGTTTCTGAAGAATATCATATTGGTGATATCCGCTCTCTATTTCATCGTAGAAGTGGGGATTGGGCACTAATACATCCTTGCCGTCAGCATCGTGAACTACGTCATACTTGCGATAGATATATGAGTCATCCTTCATGAACGGATTGGAGTTACGTCCTGATTTCAGATCGCCGAAGCGGCTGAACGATACTGAAGTGAAGGACGCGACTTTCCGCCCGGCTACATTGAAATCGAGGTGTCCGGTGGACTCGTTGTTGACTGATCCGAATCGCGCGTAAGCCGACCCCTTGAAAAGCACACCTCCGTTTGTGGCAAGTTCAGGGCTTTTGGTTTTGAACGCTATTGTTCCGCCCAGCGCATCCGAACCATAAACCACTGAGGAGGGTCCATAGAGAATATCCACCTTGCTGACCACCGAGGGGTCGATGGTGATGACATTCTGTAGGTGTCCGCCGCGATAAATGAGGTTGTTCATGCGGATGCCGTCGATAAGCAGAAGAATGCGCGAACTTTCGAAACCACGGATTGAGGGGCTTCCGCCGCCAAACTGGCTTTTCTGCACCGTCAGGCGTCCGTCGGCGGTAAGCAGGTCAGCCGAAGTCTGCGGATTGGTCTCTGCAATGCGCTCGGCATTGATTGAAAATTCGGGCAGCGATGTGTGCAGATAGTCTGCGGAATGACGGTTTGCCACCACATTGACCTCGCGCAGATCGGCTTTAATAACAGGGATTGAGTCATTTGCAAAAGCGTTTATGGTCATGCTGACCATAAACGCCATTATTAGGGATGATTTTCGTTGCATCTATTCTGCTTTTATCAAAGTTCTATTTCCTTCTCTATGCTTGCCGGACCGTAAATCACAATCATGCGGTAT
Organism: uncultured Porphyromonadaceae bacterium; assembly: GCA_947177685.1. GTDB lineage: Bacteria > Bacteroidota > Bacteroidia > Bacteroidales > Muribaculaceae > CAJUPY01. The sequence goes on from CAMWVE010000003.1 coordinate 25,760, forward strand.
TTGCCGTGCTTGAGGTCCGATACATCAATCTTCATCGGCGACACATAGTTCACCGCCTTAACCATCTTCTCATCCTTACCATCGAAGAAGGCTACTCTGGCAGGAGTCTGCTCCGGCAGGGTCAGGCGGATGTAGCTGCCGTCCTGCGAACGGGTCACACGCATTGCCTCAAGCGCACGCGCATGGTTCAGAGGCAGATCCTCACGCGACGCCGGCACATAGCGCATGTCTACTCTGAGGGTGTTGCCTTTCACGTTCGACGGGCGGATATAGACGGTGTGGCGTGTCTCAGGCTCGCACTTCGACATGTCCACGGCAAGGTTCATACTGCAGATGGAATTATCGAAATCAAGCGCCACATTATCGATATTGAATGTGATTTCCACCGGGGTGTCATCAGAGCTTTCCAGCTTCATGATGTAGCCCTTCATGGCAGACACCTTGCCTGAGGTGATGGAAGTCCAAGGTGATTCCGTAGGATTCTCGGCACGTTTGCGACCATCGTATTCACGAAGAATGTAGGTATGATTGATGCCCTCCTCCGAAGCGCAGGCAAATCCCTTTTCCATCAGGTCGCTGACCTTCTCCAGATCCAGATCCGAGGGGAAGGAGATGTAGTTCCACTCTCCGGGAACAAAGGTGTATTTAAGCAACAGTTTCTTTACATTGACGATGCCGTCCTTCACCACAGCCTGACCAACGGAGCCGGCGTTGCCGTAGACTATCAGCTCATCGATGTCATGTCCTCCGATCAGCTCCTTACGTTCGTTTTCCCGGATAATCATCGCCCTGCGGATGCGGAACGAGCAGTAGCTCACCTCGGTGGGTTCATAGTCCTTGCTACCCGGCTGATAAGCCTCAACCACAACCACACCTTCAGAGGGGATATTGAAGAATGTCAGATTGCTATTATTGTCAATCCGCGCGTATTCCGAACCTGAAACCACACGATAAATGACCGGCAGACCGGATGATGCGGTGGCAGTAAGCGGCATGGTGAATGCCTGATAATTGTTAATTATCTCCTCATCCACCCACTCGATGGTCTGGGGCAGACGTGTCTCGAAGCTGTAGTAGAAACGTGGAGCGCCGATGCAGACAATGTCGTTGGTGTTTCCGTCGCCACCATCCGTAAATGCAAGCTTAACGGTTTTTCCTGCCGCAGTGGACTGCAGGGGGAAATCCCATTCATACACTTTATCCCATGACACGTTTCCTGAGTTAAGATAGGGCTGCGACACACCGTTGTACAGTGCGAAACCGAGTCTGCCGCGGGTGGGATTGGAGATGACCTGACCGCCGACATCCACACTGAACCGGGTGAACTGCGACAGGTCGAGAGCAGTTGATGTCTCCACGAATCCGCCTGCATGCACACCGTAGCCTTTGCCATAGGTGTGGCGGGAGTTGCGCAGCGGTTCGGTTCCGTTATACGCTTTGTCGTAGAATGGAATATGCCACCCTACCCTGACGGTGCTTGCGGGAGTGATATCCGTGAGATAGACGAACGGCTCCTTCCCCTCGCAGAGTTTGCCGGCAACCTCATCCTCGCCCGCGAACTTGTAAACCATCTGATACACTGTGGTGGTACCTTCCGGAACTGTGAGTGGTATGGCATAGACATTTTTCAGATTGCTGACGGCATACTTGTCCAGACCCTCCGTCACGAAATCCACGGATTTGATTTTGTTGAATCCCCGCACGTTGTCGTAGATGTCAACCGTGAGTTTTTCCAGTTCTTTTCCACGACGGTCAACGTAAATGTACATCGTCTGACCTGAGTTGTCCTCAGTGTTTTTGTGGGTGTAGAGATATTCGATTACCGGACCGAAGCGGAAATTATAGGTCTGGGTGGCAGATGCCGGCGCATATTTTCTGTCACCGAGAGTCATTGCTTCCACTACGATTTCTCCGCTGTATCCATCCTTCGGACGCAGCACGTTACCCTCGATAGTGGCGATATCGGCACCTTTCACAATAGAATAGAAGATGTGTGTGCCGCCGGATGCGTATGCGCTCAGAGTCACTTCGGGCGCTTCATCGAAGATGGTACCTCCGGGGGTGTCGAAGTGTATTGTCTGAGGCTCCTTCTTGGTGCCTGCATCTTCATTATAGTAGAAACGTGGAGCGCCGATGCAGACAATGTCGTTGGTGTTTCCGTCGCCGCCATCCGTAAATTGAAGCTTCAACGTTTTGCCGGGCGCCGTGTTCTCCAGTGTGAAATCAATTGAAGTGACAGTCTGCCAAGTCACATTGCCGGTGTTTACGAATGGTTGATCCACGCCGTTGTACAGGCGGAAACCGAGCTTGCCGCGGGTAGGATTGGAGATGATCTGTCCGCCCACATCGGCACAGAAGCGGCTGAACTGCGACAGGTTGACACTCGTGTGGGTCTCCACATATCCTCCCGCATGAACGCCATAGCCTTTGGCGTAGGTCGACCGGAGGGTGCGGAGTGGCTCGGTGCCATTATACGCAATGTCGTAATACGGGATATGCCATCCCACACTGATGGGTCCGCGGGTCAGGTCGGTCATGTAGACGAACGGATCATTGCCATCGTAGAGCGGACTGGTCACCTCCTGACCGCCGACAAACTTGTATTTAGTCTGATACACCACTACATCTCCCGCCTCGGTTGTGACGGGCAGAGCATAAACATTCTCCAGACCGCTTACAGCATGGATTGCCAGATCTTCCGACAGAAGGTCGACCGTGGCTACATGCGAGAACCTGCGCACATCGGAATATATATCCAATGTGAATTTCTCAAGTTGCCCTTCCGGACTGATGTAGAAATATGCCGTGTTGGCGTTGTTGTAGAGATAATCTACCACAGGACCCGATTCCTGTGCAATGGCTGCTGCCGGCAACAGAAGCGCCGACAGAGCCGATATTATATATTTGCGGATACTCATTGTACTACAATTTTTGAAGTGTAATTCTTGCCGCCCTCATGAATAGTGACGATATATACGCCGGTTTCAAGATAGACCGCGAAGGTGGGGGTGGTAGCCTGCTGGGTGATGATGTTGAGACCGGCAGGGGTGTAAATCCTGATGACGGCATCGCCCATCAAGCCTGACACCGTGCAGATGTGCTCGTCGACAACCACACTGTAATTATCAGCCGATACAGCACCTGCGCCTGTCTCCAGATTATCGCTTATGTTCACCGCAAAACGATTGTTGTCCGCGCCGGGAACTGCAGTGAACTCGTAAGTGGGACCATCGGTTTCAGGATTCCACAAGCTGCCTGTCTCGCGGTCATGCACAACCACCTTCTTGTTGGTCATGCCTTCCGATGAGAGGAGTTCCAGACGCAGCTCTCTGTCGTCAGGCGACTTCAGACCAAGGCTTACGACATTCTCCGGAGTGGTGCTTACGGTGGTTTCCTTGTCATCGCCCGTCATGGCATAGAGTTCAGGCGAGGATTCGGTCATATTCCACATCTTGGGAGCATCTTCGTTAGTAACGAAATCACCGTTGGCATCCTTGGCGAGGTCCAGTGTCACGCGGTCATAACTCTTGTCATTGTCAGCCAGACCGAAGGTGATTGACTGTTTCTCGGTAACCTTGTAGGCGCGGGTGCGCTTGGTGGGTTCCACCTCCTTAGCTATAGGAGTGATTGTAAATTCTGCGTTATCTTCCATCACCTGAACGAAGTATGACTGGAAGGGATGAATCTGATGTGCCGCATTGTAGTCCGTCATGTCGAACACCTTGTAGTTGCCGGTTATCGGGTCGCACTGATAGATGAACTTGGTGACTGACTCGGCATCGTAGTCCACGTTCTGACTCTTGGTCAGGTTGATGTTGGTCAGATAGGGGTTGCCTATCAGGTTCCAGCCTTCATGAATCGTGCCTTCATCGGATGCGTGATGTTCGAGAGGTTCGTAGGTCACGGCTTCTTCCTTCAGCAGGTTTCCGTTACCGATGTTGAGCGAGTTGTCAAGATCAGTTATGACCTCAAGTTTCACCTGCTCCCCTTCGGGCATATAGCCTTGGATAAGTTCGGCACTCAATTCAAGATTCGCTACAGGCGATGTGGTGCGGAAGGTGTTGTTCTCGGACTGCGCGGATGCTGTCGACTTGCCAATCCGGCGCGATTTTTTCCGTGAGTTGGATTTCACAGACGTGCCGGGTGTCACGATATCACGGTGGTCGCCGTTTTCGAGTGTAAGCAGCACATAAGGCTCGAATATGACATTGAGCTTCAGTTCATTGGCGGTAGCACCTTCAAGGTTGAGTGTAATGGGGTTTATGCCGAACTTGTCCATCTTGTCCACATCGATGTTGATGTTGAACTGGTTTTCGGTAGCGGAGAAGTCGATGGTTTCCTGCGAAGGAGCGGCATAAGTTGTCTCGTTCACTCGCAAATATACCGGTACATCGTAGTTTCGGCTTAGAGCCATAACGTCGGCAATCACACCTATCGACGTTTCCTCACCGGTCAGCATCAGTGTGGGCACCTCTTCATTCTCATCATCATTGGAGAACTTCGAGGACACGGAGAGCGGGAACGACAGCTGCAGGATGGCAGGTCGCTGAGCCACCAGACCTCCCGTTTCATCAGGATAAGTGAAGAACATTATTTCCGATGCTTCGGTCAGATATGACATTGGCACACGGAATGTGGCCACACCCTGCTCAACGTTATTTGCCGGAATAAATCCAGCAAGATGTTCGAGGGTGCCGGTGCGGCGCATAGCCACCGCCAGATGCTCGTCGCCGACAATCGAGCGGTGACGGTAGGTCATCGTGACGCTGTCAGTCTCCGCCGGTTTTTTGGCAGGCAACAGACGTTCCTTGTAGGTAAGACCGTAGAACTCCTGATTAATAGCTGAATATTGCTGGAAATCATGGTTCAGATAGCAGTATGGGGCACCGCGGAATACGCTGATGGTGGCACCGCGTCCTTTACCTGCCGGAAACTCTATGGCTACGGGCGACTCCTGATCGTTCACATTATAGAATGCTTTCGCATCGAAAGGAATAGGAGTAGGTTCACCAAATGTAACCGAACCCTTGAGGGCGGCGGTAGGCACAGGTATCAGTTCCTCACAGTTATAAACATCGCGCACTCGACCCTCCTCATCGGTGTAATCCATGTTGAGGTATGTGACGAGTCCCTTGTCATTGAGCGGAACGCCTGAGTACATATATCTGATGATTTCATCCTGAGAGAGTGAACGGCTCCATGCCGCCACCTGATCGTAGGCACCACAGAATTTATCATCACTGTTGGAGTAGCCCAGACCTGAATTCTTTCCAAGGTAGAATCCGCCGATGCCCGAGGTGGTGTTAGCCCTGTATGAAGTGTTGGTGAAAGGCATGCCATCGAGATAGAACGATATTCCGCCGTTGCCTAATACAAGGGCATAGTGATGCCAGCGGTCAAGGGCTGTTTCGGCAGTCACCTTGAAATTAGCTTCATCTGCCCAGATGTCTCGTCCGTTCTGCGACAGCAGGAAGGCACCGTTACGCAGGCGCAGACCTGTCACACCGCCATTGTCACGGAAGGTCATGAGGCTAACGTCGCCCTGCAACACCTTGGCTGAGTCGATGCGGACCCATCCCATTATGGTTAATGCGTTGGTATTAAGCAGTGATTTGTAGTTGTTTGCTGAACCGACTCCGGCATAACCGTTGTCGATTTTCATAGCCGTTCCAGCCGTACGGGGTGCTATACGGTTCTTCACCTCTATGGTCATGGGAATCATGGAGAGCGGAACCTTGCTGCCTACGGTGTCAACGGTGTTTGTGCCTCGGAGAGTCGTAACCACTGTGGTATTCAACGGACCGAGTTTGCTCAGATCCAGACGAAGCTCGCCCGTAGCCTTACCTTCGGCGAAGTAGAGTCCGCTGGGTTTGAGGATGCCGTCGGATTCTATTTCGTAAACGCCTGCAGGTTCAGGCAGATTCCCGAGGATGTTCGCTGAAAGGGCATAGGTTGATTTTGACTCGTCGTAGACCGGAAGCACTCCGTCGGGTCCGATGCCGTCTATCATTACTTCAATCGAAGGTTTGATCATGACAATCAGAATCTTCTTGTCCGCAACCTCTGAGAGTGTCACACCAGTCAGGCGGATTGAGCCGGTCCCGGCATTATATTCTGCCGAACCGATGTTCTCCCAAACCTGTTTGTTACCATTGATGTCTGATGTGTAAACTCGGTATTTCCTGTCGGGGTTAAACGAGTCGTCAACCGGATAGAAGTCCAGTATCAGGTCATTTTGGGCGATTCCGTCGAACGGATGAATCAGATAACCCATCCGGTGATAGTCGAAATAGTCCGTGTCGAGGTTGTCATCCTCGTTCTGCCACTGCGATGCGTCGAACACATACACGCCGTATTTGCCTGCAGGAGCACCGGCGGCAGCTTCGGCTACGTCAGCTGCACTGCTGAACGAAACCACATTTTTCTCACCGGAGCGGAATGTGTGTGCGGGTGAACTTACTTCCTCATAGCTTACATATCGAGCACAGGTGGGCACGGTCATCATGTTGTGAGATGTCACGGCATTTACCCTTGACTTGGGCGCTTTGAGCGAGAATGCCTCGCGGTCGTTTTCCAGAGTACCGCCGTTGAATGACCAGTAAGCCACCAGCCCATCCTTATTGTCGGCATTGGTCGAGTACATCTCGTGGCGCACCTGATTCTCGTCCAGAGCCATGGACCATATCTTGAGTTCGTCAATGCTTGCTTCTATGGTCCGCTTCTCGATACCGTCGCCGAACAGCGAGAGAATCATGCTGCTGTTGAGGGTGGCTTCGGGAACAATGCGTGTGCCTGAGGCAGCCTTCCTGCCATTGATGTAAAGCGCGATTTGTCCGTTACGCTCATGAGTCAGCGCTATGTGATTCCAACCGCCATAGTCTAAAGTGCCGCCGCGGATTGATGATGTCTGCGGGATAGAGGTTTCGTATCGCGGCTGGTTGACAGAATATCTCGGTGAGTATTCAAATTTCAGCGAGCCGGCTTCTACCGTCAGATCCCAACCTTTGTTGTCGCCGTCGCGGGTGCGGTTGGTGAGAATAACGCCGTCGCTGATGGGCTTGAGCCAGAAGTCGATGGTGAAATCATTGAAGAAATAGTCGAAGTAGCCTAAATCCACACGACCCTGACCATTGGAGTAGAGAACCTGACCGGGTGTCTTGACCACCGAGTTATTGAACGAGGCGTCGCCCTGCGGTGCGTTGTCCTCATTGTCAGGAGCTGTCGCCACTTCAGGAACCACGAACACAGCCGAAGTGGTCTTTACATCGGGTGATTCGCGCAGGGTGAGTTCAAGCTGAATGCGGTCGCCGGGATTGAGAGCGCGGCGCATGTACTGATAGGGGTTGTCGACCACCTCACCGTTAACGGTCCACTTATAGTAATAATATAGGGGTATAGTCCAGTTTGTATCGATGCCGATGGTGCGTCTGCCATCCTTGAAAGTATATTCTTTCAGGGCGAAACCGTTGTCGAAGAATCGGTCTGCCGGGTGTTCGAGGTCAGCACACCACACACCGCGTCCGTAGTCGCAGATGACCATTTCCTGAGTGGTGTAGTTGATCTCCACGTTCGTCGACTTGCCGCTGTTGTAGCCTTTGGTCCAGAAACGCCATGTCGAGGCATATCTGCCTTCCGCTTTGTCAAGACACTCAAGGATGTAGATGCCAGCACTGCCGGAGTGATAGAAGTACAGGTCACCTGAGCCTTCGTGGAAGAACAGCTGGGTGCAGGGAATGTTGGGAAGTCCCGTTCCCACAGGCTCGAAGCGTGATTCATTGACATATAGGCGGTTAACCTTACCTTGCTGCCCAAGATACAGTATGTCGCTGTTGTTAGGGTCAGTAGCGATCACGGTTCCGGAGAAGGTTGCCGGGCTGCCGTTGAACATAACATTCTCGAAACTGTTTCCGCCGTCGATTGAACGCTTGATTTTGTTGGAGCCGGTGACTACAAACACTGTGGAGCGGTTTTTGTCGCGGCAAAGACCGTACTTGCCGTTCCAACCCACGGTCTCGCCGATGACAGGTTCGAGTTTCACAACGGTTTTGCCAAGGTCATCGCAGCGCGAGAACGACAGACCGCTTAATCCTGAGCGTGTCACGAACCAAGAGCCGGTGACCACATCGGCGCGGGTCTGCGCATTGTACCACGAGCTCAGCGGCATGTTTTCCCAGCCTATGGAACCCATTCCGGAGAAGTAGACTGCTCCGGTGTAGGGGTTGACCCATGACTCACTGCCTTCGTATCCGCGCCAGCTGCCCCAGCGTCCGTAGCGGTAGGTCTGTCCGTCGATGTCCTGAGTGTTACCGGCGATACACTGATCACCGAACTCGTTGACAGCCACATGATAGAATAGCATCTGCCCCATATCGCCGCCGATCTGGCACCATTCTCCATTGTTGATATTGGGGTCCAGCATCAGCATACCGCCGTCCGAGCCGCGGAACACGCGTCCTGTCTTGTGAGAGCGTATGCAGTGGTTGTCAGCATTGTGGCGCGAGGCTGACACGGTGATGAATCTGCCGTCAGTGTGTTCTGCAGCAAGAGGTATTGCCCAGTGGTATTCCCTGAACGTCTTGCCACCGTCTGATGACTTTGCCGAACTCATGGAGCATCCGTAGAGTTTGTCCGTATCCATGAAGTTCACACCGAAGCCGCCGAGCCACACACTGGCGCACTCATTGCCGAACACGCAGCCTGAACCTATGCCGAACGCGAGGTCCTGCATGGTGGTCCATGTCTTGCCGGCATCTTCCGTGCGATATACGGCTGTGTAGTTGGCGCCGTAGCCGCTTGAGCCTGACGCAAACCACCATTGCTTGGGATTGTTGGGATTGATGACCAAATCACCGACCTGATTCGCAGGGATGGGGAAAATGGCATCGTTATTGACGTCAGCACCGCGGTCACCGGAGTAAGTGGCATATCGGCGGTTGCCTGCCTCATCATACACCTTGAAGTGCATCTTCTTGATGTTGTATACGCGCTTGCCGTTGACCATGGTGCTCTTGGCGCCATCGTCAAAATACATTATCGAGCGCGATGTGGGCAGATAGATTTTATTTCGGTCAGTGGGGTCGGTCACTATATATTGGAACCACAGACCGCGTGTGCCGTTATTCGGGTGAATATCCTTGATGGAGTCAGGAACCTGCACGGCAGTCCATGTCTTGCAGGTGTCCTCGCTTATCCACAGTGTGCTATTCCAGTTTGTGGTCGTACAGCCTATGAATTTCAGATTGTTGTCAGCATCGCGGAAGCAGTCGCCTCGTTTGAAGCCTTTGTGTGTTGCACCGACAATCTTGCGCCATGTCTGACCGCCGTCACACGTTTCATAAACGGCTGAGTTGTTCATCATGGCGAACACATGGTCCCAGTCATCGGGGTCGACGGGGATTGAATAGCCGTTGACGCAGCTACGGTCGGCGCGAACCGGAATACGGTCTGTGATGCACTCCCAGTGTTTGCCGCAGTCATCGGTTTTGAAGATACCGCCGCCGTCAGGACCCACATACAGTTTGTCAGGATCCTCGGGGTGAAGTGTTATCCAGCAGATACGGCCGCAACTGGGATTGAACTTGGGCTGACGGAAATAACCGGGGTTGCGTTCAGTGCCGGGTCGGTCCTTCGGGGGTATATATTCAAGCGGGGGCCAATAGGCATTGAGCAGGTCAGCGGGAACCGTGGATTCCACGCTGCGACGCATCTTGGGGGTATACACCGTGTCCATGATCATGGCAAGTGTGTCACCGCCAACCATGCGGCGGATCATCGGTATCACCTCTTTGGCGTAATGCACATAGCCGTCTTTATAATGCACAGTCTTTTTGTCAGCGACGGTTTTCTTCATTACACTGACAATCTCCGTGCCGGTCCATCCTTCTTTAGCCAGATCAAGATAGACTCTTTCATCAAGCAAATCTTCCATTTCCACCTGTTGGAAAAGAGAATCAGGCATCAGTCGCACCTTATCTTCAAGTTTCCGGTTCTCGAACTCGGTTCCTGAGTTCGTTGTGGTCATGGCATAGATGCCACCTATTGCCATGAGGATAATGGAAGAAAACAATAGTGATTGTTTTACCATGCGGAAAAAGAATTGGTTTATTGAAAAATGTGTTATTTTATTGGTTTATAAGATTTTAACTCTGTCAATATGATATATTTAACGCAAAGATACACAAAATATACGACATAAGCAAATACCCCGGTCCAATAAGCCTTGCTTTGTGTCACGCACCATGCCGCGAGACGCTCCCTCACCGTAACAGTCATGCTATGGAACAAAAAAAAAGCGGCACCCGTGGGGCACCGCTTTTCATCATATTGAGGAATGTGTTATTCGGCTGTGGGATCAAGAGTGACCACATGGTAGTTGCCCTGCTCCAGAACCTGTTTCACGAAGTTCTGAACATCTTCTTTGGTGATGCTCTTGAGCAGTTCGATGTCGCCGTTCCAAGTGTCGACACCGCTCACGGTGTAACCGGTGATGGCACCCAGCCAAGCATCGTTCTTCTCAAGGTTATCCTTGGCATTCTTGACGAGGAATTCAACCTGAGTCGCCACTTCTTCTTCCTTAACGGTTGTGGTCATGGCTTGGAATTCACCTGCGATGTAGTCAAGCACTTCCTTGCGCATTTCAGGCTTCATGGGGAACTGGCTTACAATCTGAGTGTTCATTCCGGAGTTGGTGCGTGAAACTGATGCCTGAGCACCGATTGAATAGGTGGCACCCATTTCTTCACGGACTTTGTCGAGCAGACGGTTGCCCAGAATCTGACCGGCGATGTATGACACACGGCGGCTCTTGTCAGTGTATGGGATGTTTGCCGAAACCATGATTGAAGTCCAAGTCTGGGGTGTTGCCATGGTGGTGGTGAACTCTGAATCAAGTTTGCCGGTTACAGGGGTCAGCTCGGGATTGATTTTGGTGTCGGTGAGCGAAGCAGCTGCGTCAACGGGGAGTGTGGCGATGTACTGCTCAACCAGCGGACGGAAGGTGTCAAGGTCAATGCTGCCTACGAACACGAATGTGTAGTCCGAAGCGTTGGCAGTCATCTTGTGGCTCAGTTCGTTGATCTGCTCGCGGCTTGCTTTGTCGATAGCCTCGGTGCTGATGGGGCGACGGCGGGGGCTCTTGAAGGTTGCCTCCATCACATCTTTACCGAAGATATATGTGGGAGATGACTCCTGATTCTGGAGCAGACCCGAGTACTGTTTCTGAACGGCTGCGAAGTCCTCGGCAGTGATGTTGAGGTCAACGAAGTTCATGTAGAGCAGCTCCATGGCAGTGGGCAGATCCTTGATGGTTGTGTTACCTTCGATGCTGCGTTCGTAGTTGCCGAACTCAGGTGAAACGGAAACCTGCTTGCCTGAGAGATATTTCTGCATGTCGATGTTGTTATATTCGCCAAGACCGGCTGAACTGAGGGCATAGGGCCAGAAAATCATCGATGAAGCGTAGTCATCGCTGAAGTCGGCGTAACCGCCTTTGGCAATTGCCTCGAACAGGATTTCATCGCTCTTGAATGTGGTGGGTTTAACAATAACCTTGACTCCGTTCGAGAGGGTCCATTCAGTAGCGCCGAAACGTGAATCGGTGGTTTCGCTAACGATTTTGCCGGGTGCGGGAAGCACGGGAATGAGGGGCTCTTCTTTCATGGCATCGACGTATGGCTCGATGGTCTCGGCGTCGACAGCTGCAAACACCTCTTTCATATCTTCTTCAGTGGGGAAGTAGAACTCAGCCTTGTCAGGGAGCAGCCCAAGGAACACGCGGTTATCAGAACCGAGCAGATTGGGGAGCACCTGATTGATTGCTTCCAGAGGAATTGCCGGAGCAAGCATGTTCATGATTTTGTATTCATTCTCCAGACCGGGAATAGGCTCGTTGTCAATGAAGTGACGGACATATTCGGTGACATACTTGCTTGACTCGCGGTTGTCGCGGTTGTTGAACGCTTTTTCAAGCTGTGAGAGATACTCGTTGCGTGCGCGCTCATACTCTGACACGGTGAAGCCGCCGCGCATGGCACGGAGCAGTTCGCGGTAAGCGCCTTCCATTGCCGGACGGATGTCGTTGCCTTTGGCTATGGCAAGCAGTGAGAATGCGTTTTTAGTCTTTGCGAGGAAGTATTCACCATCGCTGACACCTGCCACTGCAAAGGGAGCATCGGGATTCTGTGAAATTTCATTGAGGCGGTTGTCAAGCATGGTGACAATCATTCTCATCACATACTGTTCAACGAGATAATCCAGTGTGGTCTTGCCTTCACGGGGAGTAGCGTCATATTTGTACATCAGCTGACCTATGGCATTGCTCTGCTCGGTGTCCTTACCGATGGCATAGATGGTGCCGGGGGTGTCCTCAACGGGGAAATATTCGCGGGGTTTTGCATTTTCAGGCATTTCGATGTCAGCGAACATCTCCTTTATTTTAGCTTCGATGCGGTCTACGTCGATGTCACCGACAACCACAACACCCTGCTGATCCGGACGATACCATGCTTCGTAGTAATCGCGGAGCGCCTGCGGGGGGAAGTTGTCAACGACTTCCATGGTGCCGATGGGCAGACGATAGCCGTAGCGGCTGTTAGGATACATGGTGGGGAGCAGGTTCTCCAGAATACGCATCTGACCCACCATTGAACGGCGCCACTCCTCGTGGATAACGCCGCGTTCCTTATCTATCTCAACAGGATCCAGCGTAAGGTCGTTAGCCCAGTCGTGGAGAATGAGCAGACATGAGTCCTGAACTGACTCGCGCTCGATGGGAACGTTTGAAATGTTATATACGGTTTCGTCAACCGAGGTGTAGGCATTGAGGTTGTAGCCGAATTTCACGCCGATTGACTCCAGCCAGTCACGCAACTGGTTGCCGGGGAAGTTGGTGGTTCCGTTGAAACACATGTGTTCGAGGAAGTGCGCCAGACCGCGCTGATTTTCCTCTTCAAGGATTGAACCCACCTTCTGGGCGATATAGAAATCAGCCTGACCTTTGGGATTTTCATTGTGACGGATGTAATAGGTCAGTCCGTTGGGCAACTGACCGATTCTTACCTGATCATCCACCGGAATGGGTGGCATCTGCTGCTGGGCATAGCTACTGGCGGATGACACAAGCATCACCGCAGCCACAAGCATAAGCACGCGTGCAAAAAACTTATTCATGATTGATAATATATTATATATGTGTAATTAATTTTCGGTTGAAACGCCGTTTAAATAGTTTGACGCAAAAATTAGCACAAAGTTACATCGGATATTCAAAAAAAATATGCTATCTTTGTGAAAAATATTTAAAAAGGTTGTAACACCTCGTTATTAAGCCTTTTATAAACAAATTATCACTTTTCAAATATGGCAGATTTTGAAATTGGAGGATCCGGCAAGTCTACCGGCGTTCCCCCCGAACACAACCCGCAGCCCATTCATGACCCGACACCGACGCCCTACCCCGACGCACCCCCTGTGCCCGCTCCGGAGCCTGAGGTGATTTACATTGACCGCATAGTGGAGAAAAAGAAATCCACCGTCGGCTACTGGATTGCAATAATCATACTCATCATTCTGTTCCTCGTCTCCTTCTTCATTGCCATCGGTGCATTAATAACCGTCGGCGAGCAGGAAGAAACCATAGAAAGTCAGGAGAATGACATCATTGAACTCCAGAATGAAGTTTATCAGTGGAACACTGACTACAAGGAACTCCAGTCGACACTGGGCTCGCTCACCGATCGCATAAAAACATCGTTCCCCCTGATTATCAGCGATATAGAAATAGCCAATGTCACCTACGACAACGACATCATAAGTGACTACGGTTCAAGCATATACTCCACTCAGGCTCGCTATCTGAGACCGAAACTGAAATATTACGGCATGGTCAACGGCAGCCGCATGCTGAAAACCAAATGGATTCGTCCTGACGGCTCCGTCATCAGCGGCACAAGCTCTCCCTCAGGATTCAGCCAGGCGGAAAACTACACCATCTACGAAGGTCCTAACCAGTCGTTGGAGATGGGTGGCTGGGGCTGGAACGACCCGGGCAACTGGACCAACGGAACATACCGCATAGAAATCTGGTATGGCAACACTTGTCTGAAATCAAAAACTTTCGAGGTCTACTATTGATGCGTCACCAACAGCTGACCCCCTCAACGAAAGTTACAAGTAACATATTAACCTGACTTTTTAAACCGATTCATTAACTGAACAATGAAACACAAGCTTTTACTCATGGCAGCAATCTGCTCACTCGGCATCGGTGCAGCCACCTCGAGTTGTGACTCGAAAAAGGCTGATGAAAACCCCTTCCTTTCAGCCTACGACACTCCTTATGAAATCCCCCCGTTCGACAAAATCAAGGTTGAGCACTACATGCCCGCGCTTCAGGCTGGTATAGAACAGCAGAACGCAGCAATCGACTCAATTCTGGCTCAGGAGGAGATTACTTTTGACAACACAATCCTCGCCCTGCAGGAATCAAGCGAAATTCTTGACAAAGTCACATACGTTTTCTTCGCCCTGACCGAGAGCGACTCCTCTGACGAACTGGTTGAAGTGGCTAAGGAATTCGAGCCGGCGCTGTCAGCCCACAGCGATGAGATTTCAATGAACCCCCGCCTCTTCGAACGCATTCAGTATCTGCATGACAACGCTGACTCACTCGGTCTGGCACCGGAGGAAATCCGCGCCGTAAACTCTTCCTATAAATCATTCGTCCGCAACGGCGCCCTTCTGTCAGACGATGACAAGGAAAAGCTCAAAGCGCTCAACACCGAGCTGACCGGACTCTATCAGCAGTTCAACAAAAATCTGCTCGACGCCACCAACGACTTCATCATTGTCATTGACAATGAGGCTGAACTCGCCGGACTCCCCGAGTCAAACATTGCGGTTGCCGCCGAAGAAGCCAAAAACCGCGGCATGGAAGGCAAGTGGGTGTTCACGCTCCATGCGCCCAGTCGTCTGCCCGTACTCCAGTATGCCGACTCACGCAAGTTGCGCCGGAAAATGTACGAAGGCTACACTTCGCTGGCATCATCAGGCAAATATGACAACGCCCCTGTAATCAACAAAATCCTTCAGGCACGCGCCAAAAAAGCGGCTCTTCTCGGCTATGAGAACTATGGCTCATACATGACTGAAAACGTAATGGCAGGCAACATTGAAAATGCCGAGAATCTGCTGATGAAAATATGGACTCCCGCAATAGCTCGCGTGAAGGAAGAGGTAGCCGAGATGCAGGCTCTGGCTAATGAAGAAGGCTACACCTTCACCATCGCCCCCTACGACTACTATTACTATGCTGAAAAAGTACGCCAGAAAAAATATGATCTGGAAGAAAGCAAAGTACGCGAATACTTCCCCCTCGACTCAGTGCGTAAAGGCATCTTCACCATGGCAGAACGTCTGTATGGCGTAACATTCACCGAAATGCCTGACGCTCCCAAATATAATCCTGAGGTGAAAGTCTATGACGTGAAGGATGCCGAAGGCAACCATCTGGCTGTGTTCATGACTGACTACTTCCCCCGCGCATCAAAGCGTCAGGGCGCATGGATGAGCGAATTCAAAGGCGAATGGAAAGACAAAGATGGCAATTCTTCACGCCCCATCATCTACAACATCGGCAACTTCTCGAAACCTGTGGGCGACACCCCGGCGCTGCTCACTATCGACGAGGTTGAGACCATGTTCCACGAATTCGGTCACGGTCTGCACGGAATGTTGACACAGGCTCGTCTGCGTTCACAGAGCGGCACCAACGTTGACCGCGACTTCGTCGAGCTCCCCTCGCAGATTCACGAACACTGGGCAATGGAACCCGAACTGCTCAAAGTCTACGCAAAACATTACAAAACCGGCGAAGTAATTCCCGATGACATGATAGCCAAACTTGAAGCTTCAGCCACACACAATCAGGGCTTCACCACCACCGAACTCGTAGGCGCGGCTCTGCTCGACCTCCAGTATGGCAAGCTCAACAACCCCAACGACACCATCGACGTGATGGCATTTGAACGCGAAGTGGCTCAGAAACTCAACATGCCTGAAGAAATTCAGTATCGCTACCGTTCACCCTACTTCAAGCACATCTTCGGTTCTGACGGCTACGCATCAGGTTACTACACCTACCTCTGGGCAGAAGTTCTTGACTGCGACGGTTTCGAACTGTTCAAAGAAAAAGGAATCTTCGACCCTGAAACTGCAGCATCGTTCAAACACAACATCCTTGAAATGGGCGACAGCGAGGATCCCATGGTTCTCTACGAGCGTTTCCGCGGTCACAAACCCAGCCCCGACGCGCTTCTCCGCAACCGCGGTCTGATTAAGTAACTCCGATATCACCTATAACTTACAGAGGCTGCTCCGATCTGATTTCGGGGCAGCCTCTTTAGGTTTGTCAGAATAAGTCAGATGCAAGGCGCTTAGGATTATGCAGATGGGGGCATAGCTAAGTATGCGACCGAAGCCGCCTCCGAAAGCAACACAGCAGATGGCTTTTATGACACACCGCCACGCTGTTCAGAGCCAATAGTAGAGCACAAAATGAACTATTATGAGAAATGTAGTATAATTAGTAGATTGCTGAATCAGGTATATATTTCCTAATCCTTGAATCTGAAAGCCACATCATTATTAAACACAATTTTTGAAATTTTTCATTGAAGCCTATACTATCTCTACCGGCAAATGAAATAGCATCACCCGAATTAAATATATTTACACCGTTTGAGTTAAACACATAAAGATCTGTACATAATGTGATATAGTTGGAACGATATACTTTCTCCATATTAGTTGCCTCAACAGAAATGGAGTCAAATCCCCATGATAAAATTGCATTATTGTGAATAATCAGTTTCGTAGTGTCAAACGGGATAGACTCTGAAGTTTCGTTATTATTTTGATCTCCAGTATAACTGACTCGTCCACAATATATTTGATATGTGCTGTCTATCCTTGCTATCAAAGACCAAGAATATCCATAATGACCGCTTGAATAAAAAATTATTGGTCTATTCTTCAGCTTAGTGTATAGTGAATCGGGCAAAGAACGTTTTAAAATATTTTCTGATTCGGCACTGTTCAAATTTTGAACTGGGGTTCCCAAAACTGAAAATATGCTCAAAACAATTATTAGCGTAGGTAAAAAAAGAAGCTTCTTCATCGGAAAGAGGGTAACAGTGATGGACTTGGAACAGGAGTTTTCTTATACCCGTCGAATGCTGAGTCAACACTATACTGTTGTTATCATTAATATATAATATGCCGATTTTACTGTAAAGCTCGTAAGCTAAAGCGTATATAAAAGTCGGGTTTATCGAATGATTCCAAGGCAGTTACAATATGGGGACCGGAATAATTATTCCTTTTCATCCAGAATTTCATCAAGCTCCTTGGCAACACCGGTCAGGCGGGTGCGGCACTCACGGATTATTTCCGTGGCACGGCGCGCTTCGGCGGCAAGTTTGTCAATTTCTACATTTTGCCCCTTCAGTCGTGCGAGGATGCTTTCAAGTTCGGCGATAGCTTCGGAATAGGTCAGTTCTTTTACAGGTTTCATTTTACTACGGATTTGATTTTGCCCGATGCCAGATGTGTGGTAATCACATCGCCCGGAGTAAGTTGTTTTGAAGATGTGACAATCTTATTGTCACGGGTTGTGTAGGAGTAGCCTCGTTTCAACACCGATGAGGGGGAATAGGCATCGACAAGCTGTTTGATGCTGTCCAACCGTTCATGACCGGCGGTGAGTATGTTATCGGTGAGCATGCGCAGCATCTCCCGCGAACTGTCAAGTCGCAGCATGGCGCGCTCAACAGATGCTTTTCCGGTGGCAGGCAAACTCAGGGCTATGGTTTCCAGATGACGGTCAGAAGCCATCAGGGCACCACGCGCAAGCAACGGCAGCTCTGCCGAGCAGCGGTCAAGCTGATTGACTGAGGCATGAACCGTATCTTTCAGCAGTGTCAGTATTCTCACTCCCAAGCTGTTAACCTCAGCGAGAACGGATTCAGCCCGTTCTATGAGCCATTCGGCAGCTGCCGTGGGGGTCTTGACACGCATGGCAGCCACATAGTCCAGCAGTGTCACGTCGCGCTCGTGCCCTATGCCAATCACAATGGGGAGCGGAAACTGGGCGATGTTGGCAGCGAGGTCGTAATCCTCGAAACATGACAGATCGTCCGAGGCACCTCCGCCACGGATTATTACCACGGCATCCCAGTTTTCCTCCTCGGCGGCTATCTGCTCCAACGACCTGATTATCCCTGCCGGAGCGGTGTCGCCCTGCATAGGGGCAGGGAAACAGCGGCACACGAAGCGGATGCCGGCAGTGTTGTTCTCCAACTGGTGCATGAAGTCGCCATAGCCGGCTGCGGTTTCCGATGATATGACGGCAATGCGCTGAATGACTTCGGGCAGCGGCAGCCTGCGGTTCATCTCTATTATCCCTTCGGCTGTCAGCCGCTCGATTATCTCACGGCGCCGACGCAGTTTGTCGCCGATAGTGAACTCAGGGTTTATATCCCTGATTATCAGCGATAGCCCATATTGCGGGTGATAGTTCACCGACACTTTCACCATCACCTTCATGCCGCTTCCGAACGGCTGTCCGGTGGCAGCTGTGAAGCGTGCGTCGAGCATGTAGAAAAGATTAGCCCAGATTGCAGCACGGGCGCGTGCCACGGTGTGTCCTTCGTCATCCTTCTCTATCAGTTCCAGATAGCAGTGGTTACGACGGCTCACATCGGCGGTTTCGGCAGTAATCCACACTTCCCTGAGTTCCGCGCGCTCAAGAGCCGATGCAATCAGGGAGTTGAATTCAAGCAGTGTCATGGATGAGTCCGAGGCGCCCATCAGTTTGCTCTTTGGGGCACGAACTTACGCCCGTTCCACTTGTAGACAAGTGCTGAACTGAGCGAATCTTTCACCTTATTCCATACATCTTCAGGCAGATAATCAGCAAACGTGGGGGTCAGCCGCAGTGTGGCTGACGTCGGGTCATAGGTGTACTCTGCCATGGCGAACGGCACCAGTGACATCACCTCGCGAGCGTCGCTTTTCGGCACACCTTTCTTAATCCAGTCCTTCAGCGCAGGAGCCGCGAAATAGGTCTCTTTCAGCGGTTGCCACGATGAGTCGTAGAGTTTCAGGGCGCCATCCATGGCAGGTGTGGCGATGTTTGACACACAAACGATTATGGTATCCTTCTTGCTGTTCAGCGCAAGCGCCACCTGAGTGGTCACCATTCTGTTGGCAGCCGTTTCAACCACCACGTTTTCAGGGGTCAGCTCCAACACCCGGGCAGTTCCGCTAAGGCGCGTGGCGCTGGTGCGTTCCGATCCGCTCTTGAAATAATCGAGCATATCCATGCGGGTCAGTCGGGTAATGCCGGGAAACAGCGTCGACGGCGCGTTGACCAATGCCTGTTCGGCTGTAAGCTGTCCGCTGACAGCCAGCGGAAGCAGCAGGAGTGTCAAAAGTATGTACCTGAAACTGTTCATTGTTTATCTTCTACGTTTAACGGGTTTTGCTTTACGTTTACGCGGTGCTTCGTCATGAGCCACCGCCTCGCGGGTTTTGCGGGTTGCGGCGCGGGCATAATCCTTCGACTCCTGAGCCACCTCGCAGTAGACGCGCTTGCCGAAGAACTCGGCTCCGGTCAGACCGGACACCACGCGCGAGGCATCTTTCTTCCTGACATCGAAAAGCGAGTAGCCCGGCATGAGGTCGATTCTGCCCACGTCGACACGCTGCCCCTTGATCTGATGGTTGAGCATGTCGATGAGGTTTCCGGCATAAAAACCATCATTTTTACCCAGATTGACATACAGTCGCTCCATACCTTTCTCAGCCGTGCGGCGGTCTTTGTCCTTGACATCGGCGCTTCCACGCTCTTTTTTTGCAGGTTTTTCATCGATGAAATCAATGGAGGGAGCATCCTTGTAATATTCCAGCAGGCGGTTGAACTCCAGCGAGAGCACACGTTTGATTAGGTCCTCAGCCGAGAGCCATCCTAATTTCTTGATCACCCCTGAGGTGTATTTCTCCATCTGGCTGTCATTGACCTCCACGCGCTCAATCCGGTCGGCGAGGTAGTAGAGCTGCTTTTCAATGATATGTTCGGGCGTAGGCACATCCTTGCGCTCGAATTTCTTGCCGATGATACGCTCTATGTCGCGCAGTTTGCCTTTCTCGCGCGAGTGGATTATGGCAACCGAGATACCTGCCTTTCCGGCGCGTCCGGTACGTCCGGAGCGATGGGTGTAAACGGCTGCATCGTCGGGCAGACCGTAGTTTATGACATGGGTGAGGTCATCGACATCGAGTCCGCGGGCTGCCACATCGGTTGCTACCAATATGGTTATCACGCGGTCGCGGAACTTCTTCATGGTCAGGTCGCGCTGCTGCTGCGAAAGGTCGCCGTGAAGGGCATCGGCGTTGTATCCCTCGCTGATGAGATTGTCGGCGATTTCCTGAGTTTCCTTGCGCGTACGGCAGAATATTATGGCGTAAATGTTCGGGTTATTGTCGCAGATTCGCTTCAGGGCAATCATCTTGTCGCGCGCGTGTACCATATAATATACATGCTTTACGGTCGATGCCCCTTCGTTGCGCGTGCCAATGACAATTTCAGTGGGGTTGTTCATGTAGCGCTGGGCAATCCGGGCAATCTCCTTGGGCATGGTTGCCGAGAACATCAGCATCTTGCGGTCTGCCGGCACATGGTCGAGAATGTCGTTTATCGAGTCGAGAAAACCCATGTTGAGCATTTCGTCGGCTTCATCGAGGATTACGGTGTGAACATTTTCAAGGTCGGCTACGCCACGGTTGATAAGGTCGATGAGACGTCCCGGCGTGGCTACGATTATCTGCACACCTTTCCTCAGGGCGCGTATCTGACTCTCGATGCTTGAGCCTCCGTAGACCGGAAGCACCTCCACCTCGGGCATATATTTTGAGAAGTCGGCGAGGTCGCCCGCAATCTGCAGGCACAACTCGCGTGTTGGTGATAGGATGAGCGCCTGCGGACGGTGGGACTCAGGGTTGATGCGTTGCAACACCGGCAGTCCGAAAGCCGCGGTCTTTCCGGTTCCGGTCTGTGCCAGAGCCACAATATCATTATCGCTGTTGAGCAGATGGGGTATCACCTGCTCCTGCACAGGCATGGGCTGTTCAAATCCCATGTCTGCCACCGCCATCAAAAGCGGTTCGCTCACGCCTAATTCTTCAAATGTTTTCATAATTTTTTTTGATTAGACAAAGATACTACAATTCGGTCAAATATTAACATTTTTGACTTAAAATTACTTCATAACCCGTCACTCTGACCTCTTACTTCATAACTCGTCACTCTGACTTATCACCTCATAACCCGTCACTCTGACTTACTACTTTTTTTCTTCTGCACTTCGGCATCGAGAACCGCTACTGTGGTCAGATTAACAATGTCGCGCACCGGAGCGTCAACCTTTATGAAATGCACCGGCTTGCGCAACCCCATCTGCACGGGACCGATAGCTTCACCCACGCCCATTTCCAGCATAAGCCGGTAAGCGGTGTTGGCAGCGCTCAGGTTCGGGAAAATGATGGTGTTGACGTTCTGACCCTTGAGTCGTGTGAAGGGGAACACCTCGTCGCGCAGCTCGCGGTCGAGAGCATAGTTCACCTGCATCTCGCCATCAATGGCAAGGTCGGGATAAAGCGCCTGCATCTTTGCCACCACATTGTGGACTTTGGCACATTCGGGAACATTGCTTGACCCGAAGTTGCTGTAACTTACCATAGCCATGACCGGCTCAACGGCGAAGAAACGGACGGTTTCAGCTGACAGACGGGCAATGTCGGTGAGAGTAGCCTCGTCAGTCGTCTGGTTGACCGAGGTGTCGGCAAGGAAGTAGAGCCCTCGCTTGGTGTCGATTATGTGCATGGTGGCGAAATGGTCGTAGCCGTCACGCAGCCCGATTACTTCGCGGGCAAGCGACTCTATGTTGTGGAAATTGGAGTATGCGCCTGCAATGAACGCATCGGCATCGCCGGTTTCCACCATCATCATGCCGAAGTAGTTGCGTGAGTACATCTTTTCGAGCGCCTCCGGATAGGTCATGCCGCAACGCTCGCGTTTGCTGACAAGGAGGCGGGCATAGTTTTCGCGTCGGGCTGTCTCGCAGTCGTGGCGCGGATTGATAATCTCGATATCGGAGATGTCGGCACCGAGCCGCTGTGCCCTGCGGGTTATCATTTCGGCATTGCCGAGCAGAACCGGAGTGGCTATGCCCTGACGTGCAACGCTGACCGCAGCCTCGAGCATATTGTCGGTGTTTCCTTCGCCGAACACCACCCTCTTGCGGTGTTCCTTCGCCTCCTCGGTGAGCGTGCGCACAAGCTTGTTATCGAAGCCCATGAGCTGACGCAGCCGGGCGAGATATTCATCCCAGTTCCCGATAGGTTTGCGAGCCACTCCACTCTCCATGGCACCACGCGCAACAGCGGGAGCCACCGTTATCAGCAGACGCGGATCAAGCGGTTTGGGCAGGATGTAGTCAGGTCCGAACGATAGATGTTCGCCACCGTAGGCATTGTTGACAATGGAGGGTACCGGCTCTTTTGCAAGGGCGGCGATGGCATAGACGGCAGCCAGTTTCATTGCCTCATTGATTTCCGAAGCACGGCAGTCGAGCGCGCCGCGGAAAATATATGGAAAGCCGAGCACATTGTTTATCTGGTTGGGATAGTCGCTTCGTCCGGTTGCAAAAATCAGGTCCTCACGAGTGGCTTTCGCCAGATCGTAGGCTATTTCAGGGTCGGGGTTGGCAAGTGCGAACACAATGGGTCGCGGCGCCATTGAAAGTATCATTTCCGGCGTGACCACATCTTTCACTGACAGACCCAAGAACACATCGGCATCCTTCATCGCCTCGGCAAGTGTAGACACCTTCCGTGTAGTGGCAAACTGTCGTTTTTGTTCATTGAGATCTGTGCGACTGACAGTTATGGGACCCTTGCTGTCACACATCACTATATTTTCAGGCTTCACACCCAAAGCCATATAGAGTTTCGTACAGCTGACGGCAGCCGCACCGGCTCCGTTCACCACCAACTTGATTTCACCGATTTTCTTATCCTGCAATTCCAGAGCATTGAGCAGTCCGGCAGCCGAGATTATTGCCGTTCCATGCTGGTCATCATGCATCACCGGAATATCGCACTCCTTTTTCAACCTGTCCTCAATCACGAAGCAGTCGGGAGCTTTGATATCCTCCAGATTGATGCCTCCGAAGGTGGTTGAGATAGCCTTTACAGCCTGAATGAATTTCTCCGGGTCTTTCTCATTCACCTCAATATCAAAACAGTCCAGACCGGCAAAAATCTTGAACAACAAGGCTTTACCTTCCATTACAGGCTTCCCTGCCAAAGCGCCGATATCGCCAAGACCCAAAACGGCAGTTCCGTTTGAAATCACAGCAACCAGATTTCCTTTGTTGGTATATTCATAGACATCGGCTGGGTCAGCTTCAATTTTCTTACATGGATAAGCCACACCGGGAGAATAGGCGAGAGCCAAATCCTGCTGCGAGGAATAAGGTTTGGTGGGTACTACTTCAATTTTTCCGGGACGGGGATAGCGGTGATAGTCCAGCGCCATCTGTTCTGTTACTTGAGTCTTGGTTTTGTTGGAATTCATATTCAGTCAGTGTTTGATCATTTCTATTTATATAATGTGTATAGCACTGATTGGTTCACATACCCCCATAAAAAAAATTGACCGACCCTCCCGGACCGGCAACTTATTTTCGGGTTTCCCCGAACAAACCTAACATAAAACACGAGTATTATCAAAAAATGAATTAGCCTAAATAAACACTAAATTCTAACATAAATACTAACCCTTAAAACTAATTCTATTCACTAACAGGCTAATTCGAAATAAATGTTTTCTCCTTAAGTATTGTACTCTGTACGCTCTAATTAACTTTTACGCTTGCAAAATTAATCACCGTACTCTTATTTTGCAATAGTGTATGATGTGAATATAGATAATATATAAATATAATTTCATTTATTATATTTATAATCAATTACTTAATTTTGACGATATAAGTGATAAATATAGATAATATATCGATAAAACAAGCTATCAGTAAACAATAATTGCACAAAAACAGTACGTTTCGGCTCGGATTCCACGCCTGATCAACCGGTGTGACCGAAAAAAAATTTCGTGTTTGTAAGCGTATATGATTTTTTTATTGTAAATTTACTCTGCAAACCGGAATTAACACCGTTATGAAATATTCTGAAGAAATAAAGAAGTTTCTCTCCCGTCACCACTATGACAAGGTGGTTCCGCGTGCCGCACTTATCGACATGGACGGCACACTCTATGACTCGATGGTCAACCACACTGCCGCTTGGCACAAGATGATGCTTGAATTAGGCGTTAAGTGTAACCGCGATGAGTTTTATCTCTATGAGGGGATGACCGGCGCCGCTACCATCAACCTGCTGTTCCGCCGCACCTTCGGTCATGAAGTTTCGCCCGAGGAGTGCGCCCGCCTTTATAAACGCAAAACCAAACTGTTCGCAGAGATGCCACCGGTGGAGCCGATGCAAGGTGCGCGTGAGGTTATGGATAAGATCATGGCACTCGGGCTGAAACGTGTGCTGGTGACAGGTTCCGGTCAATCATCGCTCATAAACCGTCTGCCCGCTGACTATCCCGGATTGTTCGAAGATGGGATGGCTGTTACCTCGCACTCGGTTAAAAACGGCAAGCCGCATCCTGAGCCGTATCTGACTGCGCTGAGACTTGCCGGGGTGGCGCCAAACGAAGCGTTTGTAATAGAAAATGCCCCTCTCGGAGTAAAATCTGGCGACTCGGCAGGCGTATTCACCATCGGCGTAACCACAGGTCCGATACCCTCGAAAGAACTCACCCGAGCCGGAGCGGCAGTAGTTTTCAGCTCCATGGAAGAGTTAGCAGCCAATTTCGATGCTTTAATGGACTCACTGCTCAACACTTATGGCAGTTCTGACGTTTAAAGTAAAAAGAACAAAAAACTAAAACGTCATGAATCAACAATTGATATTCACAAACCATGTAGCTCAAAAGCTCGACGAAATCGTAGCCGAAATAAAACCTGCCAACGTGGCGGTTATTGTCGACAGTAATGTACACGATGCTGTCATCCCCCGCATGCAGGAGGAATCAGAAACCATACGCAACGCCACAATCGTGGTGGTCAAACCGGGTGAGGATCACAAAACCACCGACACCCTTACTGAAATATGGGATAAACTGACCAGCGCCGGAGTAACACGCTCCTCGCTCCTTATCAATATGGGTGGCGGAGTCATCACCGATATGGGTGGATTCGCAGCCTCCACTTTCAAGCGTGGAATACCGTTTATCAACATTCCCACCACACTGCTCGGTGCCATCGATGCCTCGGTGGGCGGCAAAACCGGCGTGAACTTCAACGGGCTTAAGAACCAGATAGGCGCATTTGCCGAAGCTGAAACCGTGATTGTGTCATCGACATTCTTCAAAACTCTGCCTGACAGCGAATTATGGTCAGGTTACGCAGAGATGATAAAGCACGGGCTACTCGCCTCGAAAACCGACTTCGACAGTCTGCTCGCCTACGACCTGACTGACCGTAACTACGACCGCATGCTCACACTCATGGAGCAGAACGTAGCAGTAAAAAGCAATATCGTAGCCGCTGACCCCACGGAGAAAGGGATCAGAAAAGCGCTCAATCTGGGGCACACCGCCGGTCATGCATTCGAGGAACTGGCAATGGAACGTCACGCTCCCCTCTCCCATGGATATGCCGTAATCTTCGGGCTGCTTGTGGAACTGATTCTCTCGAAAAACCTGCTTGGTTTTCCTGAAACCGAAGTCAGCCGACTTGCCGAGTATATCAAGAAACATTATGGTGTGTTCCGGATCACTCCTGATGAATATGACCGCGTGATAGCCCTGATGCACCAAGACAAGAAGAATTTCACCACCGACACAATCAACTTCACCCTGCTGACCGATGTAGGCAAAACCGAAATCAATCAGACTGTCAGCGAGGATGAGATACGTCGTGCTCTTGATGAATATCATGAACTGCTAAAATAAAACTTACCCGCAAACCTCATGGAAAACTACGTTATCACAATCGGACGTCAGTTCGGCAGTGGTGGCAGGGAACTCGGAAAACTCCTTGCCTCCACTTTCGGCATAAAATTCTATGACCGTCAGCTGCTGACCGAAGCTGCCCGGCATGCCGGCATGAACCCGGAACTGTTTGAGAACGCCGATGAAAAAGCACCGTCGTTTCTCAACGGCATGTTCGCCTTCAACCTCGGCATGAACCCCACCATGCTATGCAACTGCGACAACACCATCAGCGATGAAGCCATCTACAACCAGCAAGGTGAGTTCATCAAGATGCTCGCTTCTCAGGAACCATGTGTGATCGTAGGGCGTACGGCTGACTACATTCTGCGCGACCACCCTCGTGCCGTAAACATTTTCGTGCATGCCGACAAACCCGATTGTGTGGCGCGAATCCTGAAACGCGGCGACTGCAAAAACGCTACGGAGGCAGAAGCCAAAGCCGGCAAAATCAACAAACTGCGCTCTAACTTCTACAATTTTTACTCCGACAAACGCTGGGGCGATGCCACCTCCTACGACCTTACATTCAACTCCTCCAAAATCAAGATGGAGGATGCGGTTGAAATCGTCGCCGAATACATCCGCCGCCGTTTCGGCATTGAGCCGGTACAAAAAGATAAGGCTGGCAAATAAAACCGTCAGGAACTCAACTGATAGTTGTCAGATACAAAAAAAGCGAGCCGTTGGAAAATTCCGGCGGCTCGCTTTCTACTTTCTATTTGGTAATGGGGAGGGGGCGGCGCACTTATTGAGGGTGAGCGGCGCTTTATTTGAAGGGAGAGGAGTTTTTCGGATGGAGAGTGGCGCTCACTTCCACCATGAGTAGAAATGATGCACCGGTCCGTGACCGCGACCGATTTCATAACCCGCACCGGCGGCAATTGCTGCTGAGATGTAGTCTTTGGCTGCGGCTGCGGCATCGTCAAGCGACAAGCCGCGGGCAAGAAACGAGGCGAGCGCCGACGAAAGGGTGCAACCTGTGCCGTGGGTGTTGACGGTTTGAATACGCTCCGATTCCAGCGGGGTGAGTGCGCCGGTTTCGGCATTGTAGAACACATCAATCAGCTTGTTATCAGTCAGATGTCCTGCCTTAAGAAATACTGACACACCACCGCAACGGTCCGACAGACGGCGGGCAACATCAGGCAGATTTTCCTGACGGTCGATTTTCTCGCCAAGCAGTATTTCCGCTTCGGGAATATTCGGGGTTATCACCCTTGAGCGCGGAACAAGCACGCTGCGGAGGGTGTCTACGGCATCCTGCTGCAACAACGGGTCACCGGAAGTGGCAACCATGACCGGGTCAAGCACCACATCGGTGATTGACGGATAGAGGTCGAGGGTGTCACGGACTGCCTGTATCAGCTCGGAGGAGTGGAGCATACCTATCTTTATAGCATCCGTGCCTATGTCGTCAAGCACAGAGCGAATCTGTCCGGTCACGAAATCCACCGGTACGGGATGCACCCCTGTCACACCCACGGTGTTCTCATCAACCACTGCCACAATGGCAGAGGTGGCGAAGCAACCCAGCGCCGAGATGGTCTTGATGTCAGCCTGAACGCCGGCGCCACCGCTGGGGTCACTTCCGGCAATGGTCAGCACACGTCTGTATTGTAGTTTCTCACTGCTCATATTTTCCATTTTTCAAGATTCCATGCGCTCTCCCAGAACATCCATTCCAGACGCGCACATTTCACGAATATCTTTGTCATTTTCTCTCTCACTGCAGGTGAAACGTTGTCAGCCAATCGATTGCATATTTCAATGGCTTTATTTGTCGACTCGGCGAACGCAGGGTCGGCGTATGTGTCAATCCAACTGCGGTAAGGGTTAGATGCCGTCGATCCCCCTTCGGCATATATGCTTTCACCCACCTTCTGATAAATCCAGAAGCAGGGCAACACGGAGGCTGCCTCAACCTCAACCGGCTCAAGAGTCTGGCTCAGGAGTGTGGATGTGTAGAGCGCACAGGTGGGCGACATCTCGTTTTCTAAAGGCATATCGCCCTGAAGGAATGAGCCGTGAAGCGCTTTTTCCACCGCCACACCGTCAGCAGCAAACCTGATGAAGCTGTCGGCGTCATCAACATTGTCAAGTCGGGCGGCAATGTGGGCGAGCACACGGAAATAACTGCGCAGATAAAGCGAATCCTGACGCAGATAGAAGCGGAAACGCTCCTGCTCGAGAGTGCCGGCGGCAAGTGCGCGGACAAACGGCAGGGTCAGCGTCCGCTCATAAACAGGCTGTGCAGCCTGCCATGCCTCATCGCTCCACTGTTTCATGACGCGAGCGGTTTATATCCGGTAACAGCCACATAGTCACCCTTGTCGCACCCCTCGATGGGTTGCTCCTCAACATTGTCGGAATATAGCGGATGTGTGGTCAGCGTCTGTGCGAAAGTCAGGTCGGTGAAACCTGCATCGAGCAGAGCCTTAACCTTTTCGGCAGTTGTGCGCCAGTTGGCAACCTTCACGAACTCAATAGGATAAGGGTCAGCCGGAGCCACTCCTTCAAGAAGCGGATGATTCCATGTGCCGAGCGCCAGCGCCAGATTATACATGATGCCGTAGGAGCTTTCCTTGGGCACGTCAATCAGGACTATGCGTCCGCCGGCTGGCAGTGCGTCGTATGCCTTCTTCACAACACCCTGTAGGTCAGAAATGTAGCTCGGAGTGCCGTTAAACAGAATTGTGTCATAGTCGCCGGTGCCGAAATCGGCATCCTCGGCGGTAGCCTCAACCACGTTCATGCCGCGTTTGCGGGCAATTTCAGCCATCCCTGCCGAAGGCTCGATGCCGTCAGCAACTACTATTCCACGCTCATCACGCAGAATTTTTTCAAACAGACCGCTTCCGCAGCCCACCGACAGGACTCTGCCTGCATCGCGAAGCACCGATTCCACGAGGTTCACCTCGGAATAGAGCGTGTTGCGGTTATTCAGGAACCATGCATCATATTTCGATGCGTACTCATCAAATCCCTTTCCCATATCAAAAATAAATTAAATTAGTTGTCATTGTCAGTAGATCAATCGTAAAAAGCTTTCCGTCAAGCGGTTCTCCCGCTCCGGTTATCAGTTTGAGGGTCTCTGACGCCTCTATGGCGCCCACCACTCCGGGCACCGGTCCGAGTACCCCTCTGACGCGCGAGGGTCGCGAGCAAAGCGCCTCGCGGTCAGGATAAAGTGTGGAGTATCGGGTGGCGCTACTACCGTTGATCACAGCCACCTGCCCTGTGAACTCGCCTATGGAGCCGTAGACCCATGTTTTACCCAACGCGGCGCATGTGTCATCAATCAGGTAGCGTGTGGCAAAGTTGTCGCAGCAGTCCACAACATAGTCATAGCGCGAGATTATGTCAGCTGCATTTCCCGGGGTCAGTCCGGCATCGTGCAGTTCCGTGGTGACATCTGGATTCAGCGCACTAATCCTGCGTGCTGCAATCACCACCTTCGGATGACCTATTGTCGCACCATCGTAAAGCACCTGTCGCTGGAGGTTCGACTCCGAAACTGTGTCAGGGTCACATAGCCCGAGCCGTCCCACTCCGGCGCCTGCCAGATAGATTGCCACGGGAGCACCGAGTCCGCCAAGACCCACAATCAGTACCGAGACACCGGATATTTTCCACTGACCGGCTTCGCCAATCTCAGTGAGCATGGTCTGCCTTGAGTATCGTCCGCTGTCTGTCATCAGTCGAAAATTTTGTCCCAGTCTTTCCACACCACCTCATATCCTCGTGCGCGAATGTCAGCCTCGACCTGTGCGGGAGTACGCTCATCGCTGACGGCGAACTGCTCCAGAGCCTGCGGATAGGTTTCATAGCCACCCGGTTCGGTCTTTGAGCCGGCACTCATCGAAGTGGCTCCCAAAGCCACCATGTTGTTGCGGAACAGCGGTGTCTCGCGGGTCGACATGGAGATGTCGACATCATGGTCGAAGATGCGGAATGCGAAGGTGAGCTGCGCCAGTTCGCGGTCAGTCATCACCACATTGGGCTGAAAACCGCTCTCGGACGGACGCATGCGCGGGAAGTTGACACTGTAGCGTGTCCGCCAGTATTTTTTGCGCAGATACATCAGGTGGAGCGCCATCATGGTCACGTCAGTGCGCCAATCCTCAAGTCCTATCAGCACACCCATGCCGATTTTATGCACACCTGCGGCACCCATGCGGTCATAGCCGTTGACACGCCATTCAAAATTCGACTTCATGCCGGCAGGGTGATACACCTTGTATCTCTCGCGGTGATATGTCTCCTGAAAGCACACCACGCCGTTAAGCCCTGACAGGGTCAGCCGGTGATAGTCCTCCTCGGACAGAGGCATCACCTCTATCGTGAGATTATTGAAATAGGGGCGGCACACCCTGAGTGCTGTCTCAAGGTAGTCGGTGCCGGCGGCGCGCGGATTCTCTCCGGTCACTATCAGCAGGTTTTCAAACGGACCGAGTCTGCGGATTGCCTTACACTCAGCCTCGATCTGTTCCGGCGTCAGTATCACTCGCGGGAACTTGTTGTGGCGGTTGAAACCGCAGTACACACAGGAGTTGGTGCAGGAATTGGTTATGTACATGGGAATGTACATCGATATGGTCTTGCCGAAACGCTGCTGCGTGTAGCGTCGGCTCAGTTGTGCCATCTGTTCGAGATATGGGGCTGCCGCAGGCGACACCAGTGCCATGAAATCGTCGAGGTCGGGCGTGGCTTTAGCCAGCGCGCGCTCCACATCGCGGTAGGTTTTGGCAGCTATCCGAGCCGTTATCTCATCCCAGTCATATTTTTCAAGAACTTCTGAAAACATCAGTCACCTCCTTGTGAGTCAAGAAACGAAGTCAACGGGCTGCTCGACTCGGCGCAGCGGCTCTGCGAGCCAAGCCCTGCCAGATAAGCCTCACGACCTGCCTCCACAGCCTTTGCGAAAGCCCGAGCCATGGCAACCGGATCACCTGCCACAGCAATTGCAGTGTTGACAAGCACGGCGTCAGCACCCATCTCCATAGCTTCAGCGGCATGCGAAGGTGCGCCGAGTCCGGCATCGACCACCACTGGTATGTTGCTCTGCTCCACAATAATATCGATCATCTGGCGCATGACCATACCTTTGTTTGTGCCGATAGGAGCTGCCAGAGGCATCACCGTAGCGGCGCCTGCCTCCTCAAGGCGCTTGCAAAGCACCGGGTCAGCCTGAACGTAAGGTAACACCACGAATCCCATTTTGGCAAGCTCCTCGGTTGCCTTCAGGGTCTCCACGGAATCAGGGAGCAAGTAGCGCGGATCGGGATGAATCTCCAGCTTGATGAAGTTGGTGCCGAACGCCTCGCGCGCCAGTTGGGCTGCAAGGATAGCCTCCTGTGCATCGCGTACACCTGAGGTGTTGGGGAGCAACTGTATCTCGGGGTTACGCAGGTGTGCCAACATGTTGTCATCAGGATTACTCATGTCAATGCGTTTCATGGCAACGGTCACCATCTGCGACCCTGACGCTTCGATGGCATCTGCCATCTCGCGGTTTGAACGGAACTTACCCGTTCCCACAAACAGACGCGAACTGAACCCGCGTCCGCCAATAATCAGTTTATCCATCTTTATATCAGATATTTGGTTGTTTCATTTTCTCAATAATCCCACGGGTTACAGCCACCGGATCCGGAGCGTTCTGAATAACCCCCGAGAGCGCCACTCCGTTGACGCCCGTGGCAAGCACGGCAGGAATGTCAGCCTCGACAATGCCTCCGATCGCAACCACCGGTATATCGGAGCGTGTGCGTAGCCGGGTCATGACGTCGCGCAATCCGTCGCAACCCAAAACCGGGCTGAGGTTCTTTTTGGTTGATGTGAAACGAAACGGACCCAGACCAATGTAGTCAGCTCCCTCATCCACAGCGCGGGAAGCATCGTCGGCAGTGTTGGCAGTGGCGCCTATAATCGATCCGTTGGGCAATATCCGACGTGCCTCCGAAGGTGCCATGTCGTTCTTGCCCAGATGCACACCGTCGGCTCTCAGCGGCTCAACCAAATGCACTCGGTCATCAAGAATCATGGTGGCGCCATAGTCATCACACAATCTGCGCAACTCTTTTCCGACTGCCATTACCAACTCATCATCAGCATCTTTCATCCGCAACTGAATCCACCGGCAGCCACCCTGCAGGGCAGCAAGAGCGCCGGATATCTCATCGCGGTTATCAGTCCGATGCGTAATAAATTGCAACATACACATTATATTATATATAGTTTCACAATCCTTTGCGACATTCGCGCAATTGTTCCTTCATCTCATCGATACGGTTATGCCGGACAGCATCCCACACGCAACCTAACATGGCAGCTCCTCCAAATCCTGCAGCAGCCAACTCGTGGAATTTCTCAGGTGTAATCCCACCTAACGCCACCACTCTGCCGTTGACCCTGCCACGCAAATCATCCGTAGTGAACTGTGGCATATAGCCCGGCTTGGAGATGCTGGGATAAATCGGACTCAGAAAGAGATAGTTACACCGTGGGTATGCAGCCAGTTCCTCAACCGAATGACAGGAGCGGCTCAGTATGCCGTCAAAACCTTCCGGCGGCAACGGATTTCGTCCGTTCAGATGTATTCCGCATCCGTAGGTCATGGCGATACTGTGGTAGTCATGCAGACTCAGGCGATGACGTAACCGTGCAGGAACCGCCTCCACCAATTGGCGCATATCCTGCTCTGTGACAGCAGGTTTACGCAGGTGGATACGATCCATCATGCCGGAGTCAAGCAACATTGTGATTGCCTCCGCTTCACCATGGAAGAAGTCGGGCATACTGACTGCAATAACCTGAAAACTCATCCTCCGCAGACAGCCGTAATTACCGTAACCTTAGTGCCTTCAGTGGGGTAAGTATCAGCCCACTGTGCGCGTGGCACAACACGATTGTTTATAGCCACGGCTACACCTTCAGTTGACGGGAGGGTGCGCGCAAGTATCCCGGCAAGCGATTCGCCGCCATTGATTTCGGTTTCAGATTGATTGATGAAGATTCTCATGATGTCCTAATTATCAAATTCTTACACTATTTGCAAGAAAGGTACATCAAATGAGACGTGACTGAAACAAGTCCTTTCGGCGGTACTGACCGCATCAAGTTCACAGGGTATAATCTCAGCCCTTTTCAGGGCACCCCTCTTGCATATTTGCCACAAAATTATACATTTTCCGCAGAACAGCCAAACCAATCCGCAGATTTTTACTTCAGAAAAGTGTCAGTGCCTCACCTTCGGGAGTTGGGGCGGACGGGGTGTCATCGAGCATTTTGAGGAATTCGGTTTCGTCGACTATGCGGACACCGAGCGACTGAGCCTTTTCCAATTTTGCCGGACCCATATTTTCTCCGGCGAGAATAAAGGTGGTTTTCTTTGATATGCTGCCGGCGTTCTTGCCACCGTTGGCTTCAATAATCGCCTTATACTCATCGCGCGAATGGTGAGCGAAAGTGCCGGAAATAACTATGGTCATGCCGGCGAGGAGGTCACTTCCGGCTTCTTTTTCCTCCTCAGGCATACTCATGGTCAGTCCGTAGCCTCGCAGACGTTCCACCAGTTCGCGGTTAACGGGCTCGGCAAAAAAGGCTACGACACTCTCGGCAATCTTGTCGCCGATTTCATCTATTGTCACGAGCTGCTCCACAGTGGCACCCATCAGGGCATCGATGTTGCGGAGCGAACGGGCAAGCCTGCGAGCCACAATCTCTCCCACAAACGGAATAGACAGCGCGAACACCACGCGCTCGAACGGAACGGCGCGCGAAGCTTCAAGTCCGGCAAGCAACCGCTGCGCACTTTTCTCGGCAAAGCGGTCAAGCGATGTCAGAACCGTGTAATTCAGTTCGTAAAGGTCAGCGATATCCTTCACCAGACCCATTGCCATCAGCTGCCCTACGGTTTCCTCGCCTATGCCGTCGATGTTCATGGCTCGGCGAGCCACAAAGTGCTCTATCCGCCCTGCAATCTGCGGGGGGCAGTGATATTTGTTGGGACACACCCATGCAGCCTCGCCCGGTTCACGCACAAGCGGAGTGCCACAGGCAGGACAGTCATGCACAAACTGTACTTCGGCTGAGCCGTGACGGCGCTCGCTGAGTTCGACTCCGGTGATTTTAGGTATGATCTCACCCCCTTTCTCCACATAGAGCATGTCGTCATTGTGGATGTCAAGCGAGCGGATGATGTCAGCATTATGCAGCGACGCACGTTTCACTATGGTTCCTGACAACAGCACCGGCTCAAGGTTTGCCACAGGGGTGATCACCCCTGTCCTACCCACCTCGAACGATACGAACCGCAGGCGTGTAAGCGCTCGCTCAGCCTGAAACTTGAAGGCGATTGCCCAGCGGGGCGATTTGGCAGTATAGCCCAGATTTAGCTGCTGCCGGAGTGAATTGACCTTGAACACAAGTCCGTCGGTAGCCACGGGGAGCCGTTTGCGCTCCGTATCCCAGAACGATATGAAGTTATCCACCTCCTCAATGCTGTGCAGACGGGTCATTATGTCACTGACCTTGAATCCCCACCGGCGGGCTGCCTGCAAGTTGTCATAGTGATTGTCAGCAGGAAGGTTCTCGCCGAGCAGGTAGTAGAAGTATGCGTCGAGACCGCGGTGCGCCACCTCCGCCGGATTGAGCATCTTGATGGTTCCGGAGGCTGCATTGCGGGGATTGGCGAACAGCGGTTCATCGTTGATTTCACGCTCGCGGTTCAGGCGGTCGAACGCCTCCCACGGCATCACTATCTCGCCCCGGATTTCAAACATATCAGGATAACCCGACCCCTGAAGTTGCAGAGGTATGGACCGGATTGTCTTGACATTCTCCGTCACGTCATCACCTTTCTCGCCATCGCCGCGGGTGACGGCGCGCACCAGCCTTCCGTGCTCGTAGATCAGCGAAATGGAGGTGCCGTCATATTTCATCTCCCCCACGATGGTGACATCTTTCTGCCCCAGAGCCGACTGAACGCGCCCGATAAATTCATCGACTTCGCCTACAGAGTAGGTGTTGCCGAGCGAAAGCATCGGATAGACGTGTCGCACCTGCGTGAACCCTTTGGTAAGGTCGCTGCCCACGCGCTGAGTTGGCGACAACGGATCGAACGCCTCTGGATGCTCCGCTTCGAGCTGCTGCAGTTCGCGCATCATGGCGTCGAAGTCGCGGTCGCTGACCGTGGGGTTGTTCAGTACATAATAGTTGTGGTTGTGCGCGTTTATTTCGTTGCGCAGACGCTTGATTTCTTCTAAGGGCGACATTGTATTATGGCAGGGTTATTTCTTTTTGAAATAGTCATTATGGATTTTGATTGCGAACACAATCAGCGAACAGGCGCTGGTGATTACATTTGTTATTACCAGCGGAAGGTTGCCAAGCAACGCTCCCTGAACAATGAAGAAAATTCCGCCCAGCCCCATGAGCATGAACGTTGGGAGGGCTATTGAATCCGTTTCGCGGGTGCGGATGGTGTGGATTGCCTGCGGCAGATAGCCCAGCACCATGCAAACGGCTGCGGCATAACCGATTATTGTTACAAAAATATCCATAATTATTGATTTAGGTGACCGTTTTTCAGAGTGTCAATCCTCCAGAAAAACAAAGAGGGTGAGCCAAGCGGACTGCCCGGTTCACCCTCTGAGTTATGAAATTGAAACGGTATTAGCCGTTTACTTTCTTCATGTGAGCGATGAGGTCGAGAACTTTGTTAGAGTAACCGATTTCATTGTCATACCAAGAAATCACTTTAACGAAGTTGTCAGTCAAATAAACACCTGCGTTAGCATCGAAGATTGAGGTGAGGGGGCAACCGAGGAAGTCAGAAGAAACAACTGCATCTTCAGTGTAACCCAGAACGCCTTTGAGTTCGCCTTCAGCAGCTTCTTTCATAGCAGCGCAGATAGCTTCTTTAGAAGCGGGTTTTTCGAGGTTAACGGTGAGGTCAACAACAGAAACGTCGAGGGTGGGGACACGCATTGAGATACCTGTCAGTTTGCCGTTGAGTGAGGGGATAACTTTACCTACAGCTTTAGCAGCACCGGTTGAAGAGGGGATGATGTTGCCTGAAGCGGCACGACCACCACGCCAGTCTTTCATAGAAGGACCGTCAACGGTTTTCTGAGTAGCGGTAGTAGAGTGAACTGTGGTCATCAGACCGTTGATGATGCCGAATTTGTCGTTGAGAACTTTGGCGATGGGAGCGAGACAGTTGGTGGTGCAAGATGCGTTAGAAACGAAAGTCTGACCAGCATAAGTATTCTCGTTAACACCTACAACGAACATGGGAGTAGCATCCTTTGAGGGAGCTGACATAACCACATATTTTGCACCGGCTTCGATGTGAGCCTGAGCTTTCTCTTCAGTGAGGAAAAGACCGGTAGATTCAACAACGTATTCAGCGCCAACTTCGCCCCATGCGATTTCTGCGGGGTTCTTGCATGCAGTAACGCGGATGTGCTTGCCGTTTACAATGAGTTCGCTTTTTTCGAGGTCATAGTCAACAGTGCCTTCGAAACGACCGTGCATGGTGTCATATTTGAGCATGTAAGCCATGTAGTCTACGGGAAGAAGGTCGTTGATTGCTACAACTTCAATGTCATCACGTTTGGTAGATGCGCGGAACACGAAACGTCCGATACGGCCGAAGCCGTTAATACCGATTTTTGTCATAATTGTTTGTATATGTTAATTGATTACAAGTTGCTTTTGGCTTAATTTTCTGCAAAAGTAATAATTTTTCTCCAATTATTTATCATGATTGGTGAAATTTTTCTTTAATTTTTACTAATAGGGCATTTTTTCAGAAATATTTGCTATATTTGCGGTAAAATCAACTCTTTTTCCGGTCATCATGCTGTTCAATTTCTTTAAATCGAAGGACTCCGCGGAGTCAAAACTTTTCTACAAAACGGATATCCACTGCCACATAATGCCGGGGGTGGACCACGGCGCACAAACCGTCGAGGAGTCGCTTCAGCTCATCGAGGCTCAGCAGCGCTGGGGCATAGAGCAGATAATCCTCACCTCGCATGTGACAGACGACACCTTTGAGAACAATCCCGAAACGCTTGCCGAGGGGTTCCGCGTGCTCTCCGAAGGGGTGAAAGATGCCGGTAACCCCATAAAACTCGCTTATTCAGCCGAATACCGCATCGACACACTTTTCGTGAACCAGCTTGAGAACGGACTTATTGTTCCCATGCCTGACAACTACCTGCTGCTGGAGAACGCCTTCATTCAGGAGCCGATTGGACTGGACCGCCTGCTGTTCGACCTTAAGGTGAAGGGCTACAAGGTGATAATGGCGCACCCGGAACGTTTCCCCTATTACTACGGCAACCTCGACCGATACAAGGAACTTCACGAAGCGGGCAACCGGTTCCAGATAAATCTGCTCAGTCTTGCAGGATTTTTCGGCAAAGATGCGAAAAAAACTGCCGAATGGATTGTCAAGAACGGCATGGCTGATTTTCTGGGCAGCGACATGCACCATATCCGCCACGCCGAAACCATCGACAAGTATCTGCACTCCGGCGAATATCGCAAACTGTTGCCGTGGCTGGAACGAACCGTTAAAAACGATATTTTCAAACTCTGACATCAATCATGAACGAAGCTGAACGCCTCGAAATAATAGCCCTGATGCAGCGCGAGGTGGTCCCTGCCATGGGATGCACCGAACCGATAGCGGTGGCTCTCTG
Source organism: uncultured Porphyromonadaceae bacterium (assembly GCA_947177685.1). GTDB lineage: Bacteria > Bacteroidota > Bacteroidia > Bacteroidales > Muribaculaceae > CAJUPY01. The sequence continues at coordinate 63,656 of CAMWVE010000003.1, forward strand.
CGTGGCGCGTGCCGCCGAAATCCTCGGCGAACGCCCCGGGAACATAACCGTTGACCTCAGCGCCAACATACTCAAGAACGCCATGGGTGTCGGTATTCCCGGCACCGGCATGACTGGACTTCCGGTTGCCATAGCTCTTGGCGCCATCATCGGCAAAAGCAGCTACCGGCTCGAGGTGTTGCGCGATGTCACACCCGAAGCGGTTGCCGAAGCCCGGTCAATGATTGCTGAAAAGCGGATTGAAATAAGGCTGAAAAAAGGTATTACCGAGAAACTCTACATTGAGGCGACGCTTGCTGCCGGCGGTCACACTGCCCGCGTAATCATTGCCGGCGGTCACACCTCGATTGTCTACGAGGAGAGTGACGGTGCATCTCTGCTTGACCGGCGCAGCCAAGTCACCGAGCAGACCGAGGGTGAAACGGTAGACCTCACACTGCGTAAGGTGTGGGATTTCGCCACCACCGCCCCGCTGAGCGAGTTGCGGTTCATACTGGAGGCGCGGCGCCTGAACAAGTCGATAGCCGAGCAGTCGTTCGCCGGACACTTCGGTCATGCCGTAGGTCGCACGCTCCAAAGCGAGCGTCAGCGCTCCATGATGGGCGACTCCCCCTTCTCGCGGATCCTCTCCTACACATCTGCCGCCTGCGACGCCCGCATGGCAGGAGCTGCCATTCCGGTGATGAGCAACAGCGGCAGCGGCAATCAGGGGATAGCAGCCACACTCCCCGTGGTGGTCTATGCCGAGGAAATTTTTGCCTCGGAGGAGCAGACCACACGCGCACTGATTCTGAGCCACCTGACGGTGATTTACATAAAGCAGAGTCTGGGACGCCTGTCGGCACTTTGCGGTTGCGTGGTAGCAGCCACCGGCTCGGCATGCGGACTGTGTTACCTGATGGGGGGCGACTACGAACGTGTGGCAGCCACCACGAAAAACATGATAGCCAACCTCACCGGCATGATATGTGACGGAGCCAAACCGAGCTGCTCCATGAAGGTGACGAGCGGCGTTTCGACCGCCATGATTTCTGCCATGATGGCAATGGAGGGTCACTGCGTGACCTCGGTGGAGGGCATCATTGACGACGATGTAGACAAATCAATCCACAATCTCACCTCCATAGGTCACGACGGCATGAATGAGACTGACCGCCTCATTCTGAAAATTATGACTGAGAAACAATCGGTTACTCCTTGATAAACGCCTCGTTGAAGAAAAGGAGGTGATAGAGAACCGAGTTACGCCAGTATTGGATGGTGTGCTTGCCGGGACGGACAATGTAGTCGTGATCGATGCCGTTCTTGTCCAGTTCCTTGTGCAGGTTGTTGTTTACTTCTGCGAAGAAATCATCCTTGCCGCAGTCAAACAGAATGTTCTGCTCGCCGTTCTTCAATCCGGGCACCAGATTGATTACGGTGTGCTGCTCCCAAACTTCAGGATTCTCAGCCTTGGTGCCGAGGCGTTTTGCCATTTTCCAGTTTTTGGGGAACGGACGGATGTCGACACCGCCGCTCATGCTTGCCACGCTCTTGAACACGTCGGGGTGACGCAGTCCGAGCCACAACGCACCGTGTCCACCCATGCTCAGCCCGGAGATGGCACGCTTGTCAGCCGATGGTATGGTGGGGTAAGTGGCATCGATGTAGGGAACAAGGTCGTTGATGAAGAAAGACTCCATCTGCATGGAGGGGTCAACCGGAGAATCCCAGTACCATGAGTCGCGTCCGTCAGGCATCACCAGAATCATGCCGTACTGATTGGCGGCATCCTTTATGCGGGGCATACGTTCTATGTAAGTCTTGTAGTCACCGCTGTAGCCGTTGAGCAGATAAACGGTGGGGAATTTCGCCTCAGGGTCAGTCAGCGCTGCGTCAGGGAGATAGACTGTCACCTTCATCGGTGTGGCGAGATTCTTTGTCTGAACCAGTGCGGTGTCGACGTTGGTGGTGAAACGTTCTGCCGCGCATGCGGTCAGTATGCTCACCATGAGAAGCAGTGATAGGATCAGTTTTTTCATTGTGTTATTAATTTAGGGCTTGTGATATGTCATTGAAAATGTCGTCGACATCCTCCAGACCCACTGACAGGCGTATGGTGGTGTCCTTGACGTCCATGGCTTTACGCTGCTCCGGTGTGAACGGACCGAAGATGGTCGATGCCGGATGTATGGCAAGCGTTTTATTATCGAAAAGATTGGTGGCGCGCTTCACTAACTGAAGTTTGTTCAGGAAGTCGTAGCATGCCTGCTCGCTCTCCAGATCAATGGTCATCATGGCGCCGGCAGTGCCGCCGTACTGCTTGACCATCAGCTTATTGTACGGATTATCTTCAAATCCGGTGTAGTTCACCTCCTTAATCTGAGGCAGGGTGCGCAGCTTGCGGGCGAGCGCGGCGGTGTTGGCTGATTGCAGCGCGTAGCGGGCTGCAAGATTCTCCAGTCCGAGAGTCTGCATGTAAGCCACATGCGGGGTCATGTAAGCCCCGAAGTTCATCAGAGTGTCGCGGCGCAGACGTTCGTCGAAATTCTTAACAGTGCCATAGTCGATAATCAGACCGCCGATGGTTGTGGCACCACCTGAGATATATTTTGTGCTTGAGACCACCTCAATGTCCACGCCGAGCGCATGCGCGTCGAACTCGGTGAACGGTATGGCAGTGGTGTCAGCCACAAGTGGCGCTCCGCAGGCGTGTGCCACGCGGGCAAGCATGGCCACGTCAGCAACCTCAAGCTGAGGATTAGTCAGAATCTCAAAGAAGAGGGCGCAGGTATCGGCGTCAACAGCCTCCGTCACCTGCTTCTCGTCCAGAAGGTCTACCGCACGACATTCCACGCCGAAGCGTGCCATGGTCCGGCTCAGCAGGGCGAAGGTGTTGCCGAACAGATGGCGTGAGGTCACTATGTTCTTACCTGCCGAGGCAAGGGTCAGCACAACGTTGCTGATAGCTGCCATTCCGGAGTTGACCGCCACCACATCACGGGCGCCGGTCAGCGCTTTCACACGGTTCTCGAAATGGATAACTGTTGGGTTAGTGATTCTTGAATAGTCCGGTTCGTTGATGCGTCCGCAGAAGGCGTCAGCCATTACGGCGGCGTTGTCGAACTCATAGGCATCGGTGTGATATACCGGCATGGCAATCGCCCCGTAGGCATCGCGGTGAGGGAATGGCGACTGTATGGCAATGGTTGATTTTTTCATTATGAAAGTTTTTTAAGCAGCGGACTTGTTGATTTTACCGCCTGATATTCTTTAAGATATTCGGGTACGCTATAGGCAAGGTCGAGGAAATCGCGCCGGGCGAACGCCTGCTCGGCAAGAGGAGTCATGTCAGCTGCCAGCGGCACGATGTCATCGATGAACCGTGCATTCGGGTGGGTTATGACCGCTTTGGCTTTCTCGGCTCCGTCGCCGAAAAAGAGTACGGTGCCGCTGTCGAGCCACTCCTTGTAGCCGTCAGGCTCCAGAATCAGCGGCACAGGCTTCAGCAGCGGGTTCAACCCCAGATCATAGACGGCGGTGTAGACCTCCATGCGGCGGGCATCGATCATGGGAGCATAGACCATGTCAGGTTCCACGTCAGGCAGAAACATGACGTGGGTAGCCATGATTTTCAGCGTGGGTATGCCAATCAGAGGCAGGTCGAGCGCATAAGCCAGTCCCTTAGCCTCGGAGAGCCCTATGCGGAGACCGGTGTAGCTTCCGGGACCGATGCTGACCGCTACCGCCTCCGGCTCCAACTCATGGTCACGCGCGTAGTCCAGACAATCCTTGATGAATCCGCTGAGCAACGTGGCATGGTTCTGACCCGAAAAACTTTCGCGGTGAACCAGCACCATCCCTTCGGCACTGAGGGCGGCGGAGCAGACCTTCGTCGAGGTCTCTATGTTGATGATGACAGCCATAAACGATTTAATTAAGTGTCATTTTAAAATATTCCGTGCAAATTTACGGAAATTTCCCGCTAATTGTTTAAATTTGCAAAAAATAAATTCACCTGACGATGCTATTATCTATGACAGGCTTCGGCAAAGCTGTTGTCGAGGCGCCATCCAAAAAATTCACAGTCGAGATAAAATCTCTCAATTCCAAGCAGCTTGACCTCTCGACACGCATACCATCAAACTACCGTGACAAAGAGCTTGAAATACGCGGACTGATTGCCGCACAGCTTGAGCGCGGCAAGGTCGACCTCTCCATCATGGTCGAAACATCCGGCTACAATGATGTTGCGACGCTGAACATGGAGGCGCTGGCGGCATACAAAAGTCAGATTGAGCTGATGTCGCAGAAGCTGTCGCTGCCCCTCCCCGGCGATTGGTATGCCACGCTGCTGCGTCTGCCCGACGTGATGAAAACCGAAACTGCCACGGAGGCATCAGAGGAGGAAGTGAAAGCGCTCATGACAGCCGTCAGCGATGCCGCAGCGGAACTGATGCAGTTCCGCCGCAAGGAAGGTCGCAAGCTCGAGGAGTTCTTCGACGTCAGGCTGCACCGCATCCGGGAACTGCTCGACGAGGTGCCGCGCTATGAAACTGAGCGTATTGTGAAGATTCGCGCCCGGATAGAGGAGCAGCTCGGCAAAATCAACAAGGTGGACTATGACCGTTCGCGGCTCGAACAGGAGATGATCTACTACATAGAGAAACTCGATATAAACGAGGAGAAACAGCGCCTTGCACAACACATCGACTACTTCTTCGAAACCATGGAAAGCGGTCGCGGACAGGGCAAGAAACTCGGTTTCATAGCTCAGGAAATGGGACGTGAAATCAACACATTAGGCTCAAAATCGAACCACGCTGAAATGCAGATTATTGTGGTGAAGATGAAGGACGAGCTGGAACAGATAAAGGAGCAGGTCCTCAATGTAATGTAATTCGGAGTACTCCGGGTACTCCGAAAAAACCAATAAAAAATGGAAGGAAAAGTCATAATAATATCGGCACCATCGGGGTGCGGCAAAAGCACCATCATCAAAGCGTTGGAAGATAGGGGAAACGTCAAACTGGAGTTTTCCGTGTCAGCCACCAACCGTGCGCCACGTCAGGGCGAGGTCGACGGCGTCAACTATCACTTCCTCACCACCGAGCAGTTTCACGACCTGATTGCGCAGAACGCATTCGTGGAATATGAGGAGGTCTATCCCGGACGTTTCTACGGCACTCTCCGCTCCGAGGTGGAGAATCGCTGCGCCGCGGGCAGCAACGTCATCCTCGACATCGATGTCAAGGGGGGCGTTAACGTGGCGCGCATGTTCGGCGAAAAAGCTGTCAGCATCTTCATCATGCCGCCGAGCATCGAGGAGCTGCGCCACCGTCTGGAAAACCGAGCCACCGATGCCCCGGAAATGATTGCCGAACGTGTGGGCAAGGCGGAGTACGAAATTTCGTTCGCCCCGCAGTATGACCACCGCGTCATCAACGACAACCTTGACAAAGCAGTGGAGCAGACTGAGAAAATAATTCTTGACTTCATAAACAAATAACCACCCAAATGGAGGAGCCGAAAAAAAGAATAGGTATTTTCGGAGGGTCGTTCAACCCCATCCACCGCGGACATCTGATGCTCACGCAGTGGCTGCTCCATGAAATGTCGTTTGACCAGATATGGTTTGTGGTCTCACCCTCCAACCCGCTGAAACACTCCGCCGACATGCTGCCCGAACAGCAACGGCTGGAAATGGTGAAATTAGCGCTGAACGGTCATCCCCGGCTTGTTGCCTGCGACGTGGAGTTCGACATGCCGCGTCCGTCATACACCATAGCCACTCTGCGTGAACTGTCGAGTCGGCATCCGGACTGCGACTTCACGCTCATCATAGGCGCCGACAACTGGGAGGTCATCGACCACTGGCGCGCCGCTGACGAAATCATCCGTGACTACGGCATTGTGATTTATCCCCGACCGGGAGCCACCGTCAATGCCGACACGCTGCCGCCCGGCGTCACCCTCTGCCACGCTCCGGTCGTAGCCGTCTCGTCGACCATGCTGCGCAACCTCATTCCGCAGTGGGGACCGCTCGACTATTTCCTTACTCCCGAAGTAAGCGATTACATTGTAAACAACAAACTCTATAATTATGGAAACACCCTCAATCGTCAACACTAACTCCATAGCCTTCATAGGGCTGTGCAACGAATATTGCTCCACACTGGAAAACGCCCGCGAATCAACCCGCGAGGAGCTTGTGGAACGGATGCTCAACCTGCTTCCGCGCATGTACATTGCAGCCACTGACCTGAAAGTGAACATGATAGAACCTGAGGAACCGTACATCGAGGGGAGTCTGGACGAGGACTATTACGAGGCTATCCGCCGCAACGTGGAAAACCTCTTGGGTCCTGACGACATATATCTGGAAGTGTTCGAAGAGGATATGAAATACTCTGACACTCCGGTGTCAGCATCGATCTCGGAGAGTCTTGCCGACATTTTTCAGGTAACGTTCAACTTCATCAGCATGGTCAAGGATGCGCCTGACGAAATCGTAGGGCTGGGACTGATAGCCGTGCGCGATGAGTTCCGCGAATACTGGGGTGCCACACTCTGCAACGTGCTCCGTGCGCTGCATAATCTCCGATACCGGTTCAACGACCTTGACTGAGACAATAAATAATATAATCATTACATAAATACTCCCATGAAGAAACTTGCTTTAACCCTTTGCCTCGGCATGACCCTTTCGTGCTGGGCAGCCTCACCCAAACTGGAAATCTACAGCGGAGAAACCGACACCGTCTTTTCTCCCTCGCACTATGTGATTGCCGTGACCGAACCGGGCTGCGACGCCACCATCAACGGTGAGAAAATTCACGTTTACAAAACCGGCTCGTTCGGCACCAAGCTCAACCTCAAACCGGGCAAGAACAGCATCAACGTGAAAGTGACCGACGGCAAGAAAAAAGCTGAAAAGAAATTTTTCGTGTTCTACAATCCCGATGGCAAGCCTGCCGTCAAGGAAGAGCTTCCCCCGGTGACTCAGCCGCTGATGCACCCGCTCGACATAACCACACTGCCCGGCGCCTATCTGCAGAACGGCAACGGTGACGACCGTCTGGGCGGTTCTAAAATGGGATTCCTCGTGGAGGATATTCCCATGACTGCCGTAGGCGAGACCGAGAACCTCTATAAAGTACAGCTCTCTGACAACCGCTATGCCTATCTTCCCAAAGAATATGCCCAGCAAGGTGGCGAAGGACGCGCAACCGTCAACTCCGGTTCGTGGAGCATCATGAACATAGGCGACACTGACCGCGTGACCGTGGCTCTCCCCCGCCGGGTACCTTATTACTATGTTACCGAACTTGAACCCTCGGTGCTGAAAGTGTCGCTGTTCGGCGTCACAAACAATTCCAACTGGATTACCCAGCGCAACGAGCCGGGCATGATTGACTATGTGGATTTCGCGCAGGATGAGAGCGATGTGCTCACCGTCATTCTCCATCTGAAGGAGAAATACCAGTGGGGCTTCACCGTGGGCTATCAGGGCAACAACATCGTCATTGACGTGCGCCACCGTCCGCAGTCGCTCGCGCTCAAGGATCTCACAATTGGCGTGGATGCCGGTCACGGCGAGAAATATTCAGGTGCCGTGTCGCCCTCAGGTCTGAAAGAGAAGGACGCGAACCTCGACATTGTCCTCAAAATTGCCGCAATGCTTGAGAAAGAAGGTGCAAAAGTGGTTCTTAGCCGTCCGGATGACTCAAACGTGAGCATGACCGAGCGCAAGAGAATCTTCCGCGAAGCAGGCGTAGACCTGATGGTGTCAGTACACAACAACGCCTCAGGTAACCCTCTGGAACCGATGGGCACCAGCGTTTACTACAAGCACATCTGCAACCGTCCGCTCGCCAAGGCTCTCCACACTTCAATGCTGTCACTGGGTGTGGCTGACTTCGGTCTGACCGGCAACTTCAACTTCTCGCTCAACGGTCCGACCGACTATCCCAACGCCCTTGTCGAAGGTCTGTTCATGTCGTCACTCCCTGAGGAGGAGATGCTCGCTGACCCCGATTTCCGCACCAAAATGGCTGAAAAAGTTGTCGAAGGGCTCAAAAACTACCTCAAGGAGGTTGAAAAATCACTCTGATGAAACAATATCTCGACCTGTTACGACACATAATGGAGAACGGTGTGGACAAAAGTGACCGCACCGGAACCGGAACCCGCAGCGTGTTCGGACACCAGATGCGCTTCGACCTCGCCGACGGGTTCCCACTGCTCACCACCAAAAAACTCCATCTCAAATCCATCATCCACGAACTGCTCTGGTTCCTGAAAGGCGACACAAATGTGGCTTATCTGCAGGAAAACGGGGTCAGGATATGGAACGAATGGGCTGATGAGAACGGTGACCTCGGTCACATCTACGGCTATCAGTGGCGCTCGTGGCGCGACTACGACGGAGGGTTTATCGACCAGATTTCGCAGGCAGTGGAGGATATCAAGAACAATCCTGACTCGCGCCGCATAATTGTCAGCGCATGGAATGTGGCTGACCTGCCCAACATGAAGCTACCCCCGTGCCATGCCTTCTTCCAGTTCTATGTGGCTGACGGACGGCTGTCGCTGCAACTCTACCAGCGTTCAGCCGACACTTTCCTCGGTGTGCCGTTCAACATCGCCTCCTACGCGCTGTTGCTGCTGATGATGGCGCAAGTCACAGGTCTGAAACCGGGCGAGTTCGTCCACACCACCGGCGATACACATATATATAATAACCACTTCCCGCAGGTGGAGGAGCAGCTGAAACGCACTCCGCGCAAACTTCCGGTGATGAAACTCAATCCTGAGGTGAAATCAATCTTCAACTTCAAATATGAGGACTTCACGCTGGAAGGCTATGACCCCTACCCCCACATTGCGGCGAAAGTGTCAGTATAAATCAATATTAACCCATTATCACATTCAATTATGCCCTCTAACGCATTGATAACCATCCTGACCATAGCGGGTTACTTCCTGCTGCTGTTGGGAATCTCATACTTCGCTTCACGCAAAAGCGACAACTCCACCTTCTTCACCGGCAACCGAAAGACACCGTGGCCCTTGGTGGCATTCGCCATGATCGGCGCAGCCATCTCAGGCGTTACCTTCGTTTCGGTTCCGGGCATGGTAGAGGCGAAAGGCTATGCCTATCTCCAGATGGTGTTAGGTTTCATAGTGGGATATTTCCTTATCGCCGCCGTGCTTGTTCCAATATTCTACAAAAAAAACCTCATCTCCATCTACGGCTATCTTGAAGAACGCTTCGGCGGTGCCACTTACCGCACCGGCGCATGGTTCTTCTTCATAAGCAAGATGCTCGGCGCCTCGGTGCGCTTCCTCGTGGTGTGTGTGGTTCTCCAGCTTGCGGTTTTTGCCCCGCTCCACCTCCCCTTCGAGCTGAACGTCATCGTCACCATAGCCCTGATATGGCTCTACACCGTGCAGGGTGGTGTGAAAACTCTGATTTGGACCGATACGCTGAAAAGCTTCTGCCTGATTATGTCGGTGGTGCTCTGCATCTACTTCATTTCGCAGAATCTTCACTTCTCATTCTCGGACATGTACAAGCATGTGACCGAACACACCACCGCACAGATGTTCTTCTTCGATGACCCGAAGGCTGAGACATATTTCTGGAAACAGTTCATCGCCGGTATCTTCATGGCTATCGCCACCAACGGACTTGATCAGGACATGATGCAGCGCAACCTCGCCTGCAAGGACTCACGCGAAAGCCAGAAGAACATGATTGTCAGCGGCGTGCTCCAGTTCTTCGTGGTGGCGCTGTTCCTCATTCTCGGAACCATGCTCGTTATCTTCCTTGAAACCAAAGGCATAGAGAAACCTGCCAAGAGTGACGGCATATTCCAGATGGTTGCCTTCCACGACGAGATGCCTATAGTGGTGGGCATACTGTTCATCCTCGGACTGATTGCCGCGGCATATTCGGCAGCCGGTTCGGCACTCACCTCGCTGACCACCTCGTTCACCGTGGACCTGCTCGGCGCGCACAAAAAACAGGATGATGCCCGCCTTGCCCGCACCCGCAAACTGGTCCACATTGCCATGTCGGCAGTCATGGGTCTGGTCATCATAGGCTTCTACTACCTCAGCAACGAGGACGCCATCAGCGCCGTTTACACTCTGGCATCCTACACCTACGGTCCTATTCTGGGTCTGTTCGTGTTCGGTCTGTTCTTCAAGAAACCGGTCCACGACAAGCTCGTGCCGGTGGTCTGCATCCTTGCTCCCGCCCTCTCATGGGTCATCCAGTGGTGGCTCGACCACGCCTTCGGCTACAAGACCAGCTTTGAGCTGCTCCTTATCAACGCAGGCGTAACCGTCATAGGGTTGATGCTGCTCACAATCGGCAAGAGACAGACCGTGAAAATCTGACGCCGGATGTCGAAATCGCAGCTCGCAAGCGCCATCTGGCTGATGGACACCATCCGCAAGTATGGCAAAATCACTCTGGCTGAAATATCACGCCGCTGGCTCGACTCTCCCATTTCGGAGGGTCGACGCCTGCCGCGTCGCTCATTCCACAACTACCGCCTTGCTGCCGAGAACCTTTTCAATGTGACCATTGACTGCGACACCGCCACCTATGAATACTACATCCGCGACGACTCCGGCGGAAGCAAAGTGGCTGACTGGCTGCTCAACTCATCAGCCATAAACAGCGTTCTGAGCGATGCCCGCGAGGTGTCGTCACGCATCATCTTCGAGGATGTGCCCTCGGCGCGCGAACATCTGCACAGCGTGGTCGACGCCCTGAAGGCTGACCGACAGATAAAATTCTCCTATCACTCCTACAGTCGCGGCGAACCTACCCCCGGAGTGGTCATAGAACCTTATTTCCTGAAAATTTTCCGCCAGCGGTGGTATGTCACCGGGCGAAATGTGAAGGAAAAGACCATCAAGACCTATGCCCTCGACCGCATGAGCGACGTGCTGCTGCTCGACACCGAGTTCAGGCTGCCTGACTCTTTCAATGCCGAAGTGTTCTGCTCAAACTCGTTCGGCGTCATCTTCAACACGTCGAAAGTAACGGATGTTACGTTGCGTGCCGATGCCCGTCAGGCTAAATACCTTAGGGCGCTTCCGCTCCATACCACCCAAAAGGAGACCGTCAACAACGGCTATTCGCTGTTCAAATATGAGCTGCGCCTGACACCTGACTTCGTCAGCGAAATCCTCTCCTACGGACCGCGCGTGACGGTCATCGCCCCTGACGAACTGAAGCTCATGGTCACCACGCAGCTGCAGGAAGCATTGCGCAACTATGAAAAAGCCGTCGATAACTGATTCAATGATCGGTGGCAAAAAATGGATTTAAGCCCCATTCCCCAGCCTTTACAAATATTGGGGAACAGGGTCTTGGTGAACAGGGGCTTAATCTCAGGATAATTCCGTGCAGCCGTATCGGACTTCTTCAATCAGTTCCTTACATCTATCCTCTGAAAGTTTGATTTTCTTGCCCACAGCAATGAAATCAGATAGGCTGGGATGTCCCGTGCCGTTGACGGATGTTGCGTGTTCACCATTATAGCCTTCGGTGCATAGGGTTAGGTCGTATGCCGGAGCAAGTCGCCATCTCCATCTCTTTGAATCGTTATCCCTGACAACATAGAAACTGAAATTCTTGCAATGGTCATCCTTATTATCAGTAAAGTAATTGAACACCATTCTACGAAACATCTGCTCGACATCTTCACGACATTGGGTCAGGTAGCCCGTTAGTGCGAGTAGATTTGAATAATCCATAAACGGCTCATGGAGGGAAATGCACATTAATCCTCCGGCTGTGGCAGTATGAATTCGGTTACCATTGTTGTCAATATCGAACCGCCTTGACGCGAAATATCTTCCATTGACAAGTCGGAAGTCAGGTACATTGATACCACATTTTCTCGCGGTCTCATTATATCGAGCTTCTTGTATTCCTATATCTTTCGGGTCGTAAGTATGGCGGAACTTGACTAACCAGTGTCCTTCTGAATCTGAAAATACAGCTTTTGGTCTTGCTCCTCCGCTGTTACGACTATTATATAGGAGAAGTCCGGCATCCTTATCCTGATGTTCCTTAAGAACTTCAAGCGCAATTTCCTGAAGCCGGTCAAAATCTGTTACAGATTCTTCCTGATCAAGATTAACAGACGGTGAATAAGTCAAGGCTCCCATACCATTGTCACCAACCAATGCAAGTCTGTCAAGAGAAGACAAGTCGGCATCATTAATTCCATTACGGAGTAATGCTTTATGAAGCAAATAGCGACCGTACCCATCGGGCAGACTATCTTCAAAGACACCGAAATTTCCATAAAACGGTTGTGGTCTGGCAATGAAAACACCTGATTTCAATGGAAGCTCGAGCGGTGATATACTGAAACCGTCAGCAAGCCATGACTTATCGTACTCAAAAACATTGAGCCGATTATCAGGAGTAAGTGAAAGCACCCCTACAGGTCGCCCATGAAACAGAACATTAAGCTTTTCAGTCTTTTTCATACCTTATTACGTTTTATGTAAGCTCTCTTGTCATTACTTTTCTGTCGAATCTGTTCAAGTTCTTCTATTGTATCAAACTTAGGAACGCTAAATAAATCCATTATTTCTGATGTATAACCCAGTCCCATAGCAAGCTTAATCAACGATTCGAATGCAATAAGACCCTTTTGTTCAAAGCGTGCTACCGTAGATAACGGCACTCCTGACAGCTCGGCAATACGCTGTCGGGTGATATTTTTCTCAACCCTTCGCTTTCGGAAGTTTTCGGCAACCTGCTTCATAATGTCATCGGCATTATGAAGCGTAAAGTTATACAATACAGACAACATACTATTACTATTATTGACAATATTCATAATACTGCTAATATTTTACTACAAAGATAATGATAAATTTTGACACAACAATGGATGTTGTTGATTTCACACAAAGATTTAGACCCCGTTCCTCAATATTGCTAAGGCTTGGGAACAGGGTCTTACATGATGCAGACTTTATTGCACTGAATAATTACCAAAGATGGATTGCATCTGTTAAAAGTTATTAAAAAATGCCATTTTGTTTAATTTTTAATAAAAAAGAAACCGATTCCAGTCATTTTTTTGTTAAATTTGAACAGCAAAACCAAAACATAATAAGTATTATCAAACCATAGCCATGAGTTATCTTAAGTTTGACAAAAAACTGATGATAAATCTGGAACAGTCGTTGCCGAAGGAGATGTTGCGCACCAACAGGGCAGGAGCCTATCACTGCACCTCGATAGTTGGCTGCAACACACGCAAACAGCACGGACTGCTCGTGATTCCGCTGCCCGGACAGGACACATACCGCCCCCATGTCCTGTTATCATCACTTGACGAAACCGTGATTCAACATGGTGCCCCGTTCAACCTCGGGCTGCACCGCTACCGGGGGGGAGTATATTCGCCTAACGGTCACAAGTATATCCGCGAGTTCGACTGCGACAACGTGCCGCGGACAACCTACCGAGTGGGAGGCGTGATACTGACCAAAGAAAAAATTTTCATAACCAAGGAAAACAGAATACTCATTCGCTACACTTTGGTTGACGCTCACTCGCCCACAACGCTCTGCTTCCGCCCGTTTCTGGCGTTCCGCGACAGTAACGCGCTCTGCATACAGAACAACGACATCGACGGCACGATGACCCCGGTGGCAAACGGCGTGTCATGCTGCCTCTACAAAGGGTTCCCCACCCTCTACATGCAGTTCAGCCGCAAGGCGGAGTGGATCGATGAACCTAACTGGTACAACGGCATCGAATATGTCAAAGACCTTGAACGGGGGGTCCCCTACTCCGAGGATCTCTATGTGCCGGGCTACTTCAAAGTGAACATCAAAAAAGGTGAGTCGATAATATTCTCGGCAGGCGTCGACGAAATCTCGCCCCGAAACCTCAACAAACTCTACGAAACCGAGATTGCCACCCGAACCAAGCGCACATCGTTCTTCAACTGCCTCAAAAACGCAGCCAAACAGTTCTATCTGACCGAGGGCGACGAAATGTACATGCTCTCAGGCTACCCGTGGGGAGTGGTGCTGGCACGAAACACCTTCATGTCGCTGCCGGGCAACACACTCGCCATCAGCCACAAGGAGGACTTTGAAAAAATCATGGCTACGGCGATGAAAGCGCTCCGCGACTACATGGCAACCGGCGTGCCCTCAAAGAAAATCCTCGGCATAGAACATCCCGACATACCTCTGTGGGCAGCCCGCGCCATCCAGCTTTACGCTAAAAACGAAGGGCATGACTCAGCCCGAGCACGCTATGGCAAAGATCTGGCTGACATGCTCGACTACATAATAGGCAACGGTCACAACAACCTGCGCATGCAGCCTGACGGCATGCTGACCACAAACGGCACCACTCATGCCGTGTCATGGATGAACTCGCATCTGGACAACCGCCCGGTGATTCCTCGCACAGGCTATCTGGTGGAATTCAACGCCCTGTGGTACAACGCCCTGATGTTCGCCGCCGAGCTGCTCGGCAGCAGTGAGGAGTTTGCCGCAAAAGCCGAACAATACAGCGAAATTGCAGCGCGTATGAAACAGCCGTTCATCGACATGTTCCTCAACGACTACGGCTATCTCTATGACTATGTCGACGGACAGTTCGCATCGCCCGAAGTACGACCGAACATGGTCATTGCCATCGGTCTGGACTACTCGCCGCTTGACCGCCGTCAGCGCAAAGGTGTGCTTGACGTGGCAACACGCGAGCTGCTGACTCCCAAAGGATTGCGAACACTGTCGCCGAAAAGCTACGGCTACCGTCCGTTCTATCTCGGCTCACCCGAAGAACGCGAGCTGGCGCTCCATCAGGGTCCGGCACGTCCGTGGCTCATAGGATTCTATGCCGACGCCTACCTGCGCGTGTTCGGCTTCTCAGGCGTCAGCTACATCGACCGCATGCTCATTGGCTTCGAGGATGAGATGTCGCAGGGTTGCATAGGCTCACTGTCACAGCTCTACGACGGCAATCCCCCTTTCAGCGGACGCGGCGCCATCTCGCATGCCACCAACGTAGCTGAAGTGCTCCGCACTTTGCGCACATTAAAGAAACTGAATATCTAATCCCTTAATACTCGATAAAATGAAAGCATTAATGTTCGGCTGGGAGTTCCCGCCTCACATCCTGGGGGGATTAGGAACAGCAAGCTACGGTCTGACCAAAGGAATGTGGGAATGTGGCGACATGGAAATCACCTTCGTCATTCCCAAACCTTTCGGCGACGAGGACAAAAGTTTCGCCCAAATCATCGGAGCCTCGCAGGTGCCGGTGGCATGGCGCGACGTCACATGGGACTATGTGGAAAGCCGCATAGGCAACGTGATGAACCCTGACCTCTACTTCCGTCTGCGTGACCACATCTACGCCGACTTCAACTACATGCGCACCAACGACCTCGGGTGCATAGAATTTTCAGGTCGCTACCCCGATAACCTGCTCGAAGAAATCAACAACTACTCCATCATGGCAGGCGTGGTGGCGCGAACCATTGACTTTGACATAATCCACTCCCACGACTGGCTCACCTACCCCGCCGGAATTCACGCCAAGCAGGTGACAGGCAAACCGTTGGTGATTCATGTGCATGCCACTGACTACGACCGCAGCCGCGGCAACGTCAACCCCACCGTGTTCAACATCGAGCGCGACGGCATGATTCATGCCGACCACATCATAACCGTGTCGGAACTGACCCGCCGCACCGTCATAGAGAAATACGGCATTGACCCGGCTAAGGTTACCACAGTCCACAACGCCGTGGTGCCCCTGAGCGAAGAACTGCTCAACGTGGAAGTGAAAAAGCCCAAGGACAAGATTGTCACCTTCCTCGGACGAATAACCATGCAGAAAGGTCCGGAATACTTTGTGGAAGCCGCAGCCCGTGTGCTCAAACTCACACCCAACGTGCGCTTCGTAATGGCAGGTTCCGGCGACATGATGGACAAGATGATTTCACTGGCTGCCGAACGCGGCATCGCCGACCGCTTCCACTTCCCCGGATTCCAGAAAGGAAAGCAGGTCTACGAAATGCTCAAGGCATCCGATGTCTACATCATGCCCTCCGTATCAGAGCCGTTCGGCATCTCACCGCTTGAAGCCATGCAGATGGGCGTACCCTCCATCATATCCAAGCAATCAGGATGCGCCGAAATCCTCGACAACGTCATCAAGACCGACTACTGGGACATCGACGCAATGGCTGACGCCATCTACTCCATCATAACCTATCCGGCAATGTACAACCAGCTCCGCGAGGATGGTCTCAAGGAGGTAAACCAGATAACATGGGACAAAGCCGGAGCTAAAGTAATCAAAATCTACAAAGACATTTTAGGACAACATTAATCCCCCACGGTTTCACCTATGAAAGCTATTTGTTTTTATTTCCAGATACATCAGCCATTCCGTCTGAAACGCTACCGCTTCTTTGACATCGGCAACGACCACTACTACTACGATGACTTCGCCAACGACGACATCATCACCCGCATAGCCCACCAGAGCTACATTCCCGCAGCCGAGTCGCTCCTGCGCATGATCGAACAGTCGAAAGGCAAATTCCGCTGCGCCATCGCCGTTTCAGGCTCCGCGCTGGAACAAATCGAACAATATACCCCCGAGTTTCTCGACCTGCTCAAACAGCTTGCCAAGACCGGCGCCGTGGAATTCATCGCCGAAACCTACGCCCACTCACTGGCATCGCTCGCCGACCCTGAGGAGTTCGCAGAGCAGGTGAAAGTACACGGTGAAAAAATCCACGAACTGTTCGGTCAGAAACCGAAAGTGTTCCGCAACACCGAGCTGATCTACGACGACGAAATAGCACCCCAGATTGCAGCCATGGGCTACAAAGGTGTCATCACCGAAGGTGCAAAACACATCCTCGGTTGGAAATCGCCCAACTACGTCTATTCAGCAGCCTCAGCCCCCAAGCTGAAAATTCTGCTTAAAAACGACAAACTCAGCGACGACATCGCATTCCGTTTCTCAAATCCCGAATGGAGCGAATATCCCCTCACCGCCGACAAATACATCGACTGGATTGCCAACACTCCCGCTGACGAGCAGATTGTCAACCTGTTCATGAACCTTGAGACCTTCGGTGGCATGCAGCCCCGTGAGAGCGGCATCTTCCAGTTCTTGGAAGCACTCCCCCGCTTCGCCCACGAACGCGGCATCAGCTTCGTGACACCATCCGAAGCCGTGTCAAAGCTCAAACCCGTAGGCACCATCTCAGTGCTTCATCCCATCTCATGGGCTGATGAAGCGCGTGACACCTCGGCATGGCTCGGCAACAAACTGCAGAACGAAGCATTCGAAAAACTCTACTCAGTGGCTGAACGCGTACGCCTCTGCGACGACCGCCGCCTGAAACAAGACTACTGGTATCTGCAAGCATCGGATCACCTCTTCTACATGTCCACAAAACACAAGAACGACGGTGAAGTCCACTCGCACTTCTCACCCTACGAAACCCCCTATCAGGCATTCACCAACTACATGAACATCCTCTCGGACTTCATGGTGCGCGTTGAAGAGCAGTTCCCGCAGTCCATTGAAAACGAAGAGCTTAACTCCCTGCTGACCACCATCAGAAATCAGGCTCGCGAAATCCAGACTCTCAATAAGGAAGTAAATTCCATGCGCCTGAACCTCGAACACATCAACGAGGAACATGCCACCCGCGAAGCCCTCGCGGAACCCAAGAAAAAAGAGTCTGCAAAAGAAGCAAAGCCAAAAAAAGCAGCCAAAAAGGAAGCGAAAGCCAAAAAAGAAGTCAAACCTAAAACCAAAAAATCCGCAGAATAATCCATTCTGCAAATAAAAACCCGGAGGAGGGTGTGTCAAAATGTAAATTTTGGCGCACCCTCTTTAGGTTTGTCAGAATAAGACACCGTCCTATTTTATCTATATGATCTTTTTTTGAATTTTTATATTTCAAAGAAAATCAGTAACTTTGCCACTGCAAACCCACACCGGGTCTGCAGACATATTAAGAAAGCGATTTTCGCTTCGTTCCATCGCTGAAACCTAGGAAACTTCAACGCTGAAATACGGAATGAAAGTGAAAGTGTGCTCTCTTTTGACTTGTATTGCCATTTATAATCATGAAATACGGTCAAAAGTGGGGTTTGCTATCACTTGCTCGTATTTCATGGGAATCCTAGGCCCACAGCGTTGAACAAGTGAGATTAGGCTCCACTTTTTTATTATGCCTTCTTAATCAAACACTATCAATTGCATCTGAGAGCCAACGATGCCGTTTCCCAAAAATGTTGCGCTTTCTCCTCAAGAAGTTTAAGCAATTTTCTTCAATCACTAAGTGTTGCATATTTTTATCTCTTCTAATTGCTCTGATTACTTCAGCAGTTGTTGGAATTAAAGCTTACTATGTTGTCCCAATGGGAGACGACTTACTATATAAATATGTGTTAGACGATCAAACACTGTGGTCCAACACTATTACAAACGAAATCAGCAATTTGGGCGATGCGATAAGTTCACAATATCGACAATATTTCGTTACCAACGGGCGAACTCTCGTGCATATTTTGGTGCAAATGATGGCTGGACCATGGGGACCGCTTTGTTTCAGCATATTCATTGGATGCCTGATTGGCTTTTCAATGACTTTGTTAATTAATTATACCATCCCTTCCGGTAAACGGTTCAACCCTTTTGTATGGTTTCTTATATCACTTTTCCTCCTTTACGTTTTTCAGGGTCACTGCATTTTATGGACAAGATTAGCTGCCGGCATCAACTACCTGTATCCTATGGTTTTAACCTTAGCCTTTCTCATTATTGATAGAAAATATCTTAATTCCGGGGATGTCAAGGCAAACAAGTGGATTTACCCATTCTTGGGAATACTGGGATTTATTACCGGCTGGAGTCATGAAAGTTATTGTATTCCACTGTCAGGCGCCTTATTTGTCAGATATTGCTATATATTATATAAACACAAGATTAATACTATATCTTTGGCTAACTGGATAATGGCAGTTTCATTATGGATTGGTAGCGCTATTCTTGTGTTTGCTCCGGGAAATTTCATAAGAGTCGCAGGCTCCCCAAGCATTATTAATACATTTGCGAAAGGAACGGATTTCCTTTTGAATACTTGGACTTTTTGGTGCGCGGTTTTGTTTGTGGCAATACTGGCATTGTTTAACAGACCAATTTTGCATCGGTTCATAAAAGAAAGATCCATTGACTTCATCATGGTTTGCATATCAATAATATTTGGCATGATGGCTAACACAGGTTCTTGGTCATTCGTAGGAGTGTCTTTTTTTAGTTTGATTTTATTGCTCGCAGGAATAGGATACCTAAAATTGTCTTATAACTATGTTGTGATAGCATTAAGTTTAGCAGGCTTTATTCCTCTTTTAATTCATCAATCGAGAATAATTGAATCCATGCGCTTAATCCGGAATGTGAATACACATTTTCTTGAATTTTACATACGGAATCCGAACAAGACATTATTAGTTCCAACAATAGAAATTCCCACGAATGTAAAACAATATGTATATAACTGGTTCAACGATGGAAATACAGACGAGGTCATGGAATGTCTGAATTTGTGCTACTACAATCATCTGAATAAAGCCATATTACTTAACAAAAACGACTATAATGCTTACATGGGGAAAGGGTTAAACAACCTTGCTAAAGAGGAGAAAGTGCCATATCAGGGTGAAAAGTATCTATGGTTTCGAAAAAACACCATAAATGAAGGAGACACATTGATTCTCACTCATCCACCATTTGGTCAATGGTCAGGACCAATTGGTTGGTTACGCAAACTAAAGAGAGGTGGTTCTGATGCTGCCGTTAAACCTGAGAAAGAATATATTATCCTTACAGATTCGATCATGCTGAAAGGGGAAGGCACATTTTCAGGTATAAAGAAAGGGCATAGGGAAATAATTGATATTACTATAAGAGAAAAAATTTCAAATGAAGAAAATCTCGATACTTGTACCAATGTACAATGAGCAGGAGGTACTCCCGGCTCTTTATGACAGGCTCTCGGCATTGATGGATGCCAATAAGGAATATGAGTGGGAAGTCGTGATGGTCAATGACGGCAGCACAGACAACACTGCTGCGATTGCACTCCGGATGCACCAGCGTGACCAGCGATTCCATCTGATTGATCTATCGCGTAACTGCGGCAAAGAAACTGCCATGATGGCAGGTTTCGACATGGTCACAGGTGACTGTACTGTTATAATGGATGCCGACCTACAGCATCCGCCGGAGGTTATTCCTGCGATGATCGCCAAATGGGAGAGCGGCTTCGATGATGTTTACGGACGCAGGATCACCCGCGGTAAAGAGCCTTGGCTGAGAAAGAAGCTCTCATTGATGTATTATCATCTTCTGCAGAGGACCACACGAGTTCCGATATTGGAAAATGTGGGCGATTTCAGACTGTTAGACAAATCATGCATAAACGCTCTGCGTCAATTGCGTGAAACACACCGTTATACCAAAGGCTTGTATTGCTACATCGGTTTCAAAAAAACAGATGTGCCTTTTGAACAAGGCGATCGAGAGGCGGGTGAAACAAAATGGAATTTCATGCGGCTTATGGGATTGGCTATCGAGGGTATAACTTCCTATACCACCGTTCCACTGAGATTTGCTACCATCATGGGATGTGTTGTGTCATGTCTCGCCATGCTGTACCTTCTGTTCATCATCATAAAGACCATATTTGTGGGTGAGCCAGTAGCCGGCTTCCCTACCCTCATGGTTACCGTCCTTTTCTTAGGTGGAATTATCCTCCTGACACTGGGTGTTATAGGAGAATACCTCGCCCGAATATTCAATGAAACTAAACAACGCCCCAATTACTTCATTAGAGAACTTGACGGGAAACGATTTACAGGAAAAGGTATTGATGACAATAAATAAATTGATACAAACGTTTCTGAAAAGTGATCACATAGTGTTCACTTACATACGTTCTACTGCTGCAAGTCTTGGTTCGGCGGTGACCGACCTTGGAACACGAATACTACTGTATTCTGTGTTTTTGACCGCCTTACCGGAATTTTATCGGTCCAATATTTCCGTAGCCACCGGCGCGATTATCGGTGGGGTGGTCAACTGCATTATCAATTATAAATTCACCTTCCACGCTGACGGTCAGAGTATTAAAGCCGTGTCGGTGAAGTTCCTCATCTGCTGGGCAGGAAATCTGCTGCTTAACATGTATGGCACCACGTTGCTTGTGATGCCCCTGAGCCGTTGGGAAGTGTTGTTGAATCTTGGGATTACAAATGAACAGATTTTTGCCATTACCACATTTGGTGTTGCCGTTTTGGTCAGCATATTCTGGAATTTTACAGTGCAGAAATATTTCGTTTATCGACCGAACAGATTTGACGCTTTTGCAATCCGACTGGTTGACGCTCTCGACATATTTCACCACCGGGAAAAGAAATAATTCCTGAAAAGTTATCACTTGCGGTCAAAGAAGCGCATCACCGGGAGGAGGTAGGGGGAGACTTCTTTGGCTATGGAGAACTGGGTGCCGTGGCGGGAGGTGCCGATGAAGTTACGGTAGGTGTGGATGACCAAGCGCTTGCGGGCACGGGTCAGCGCCACATAGAGTTTGCGGGCATCTTCAAGTTTGTCGGCATCGGTTTTGGAGAGGAACGATGGATAGGCTCCGTCAACTGCTCCGTAGATGATGACATTGTCAAATTCAAGCCCTTTGGCTTTGTGTACGGTGGCTATGAAAAGCGGCTCACGGATAATGCCAGCCTCACAGAGGTCTGCCTCACGATAGGTGTTCAGTTCCATCACCAGACGCCCCAACTGCTCTGCCAATATAGCTGGGACGACGGGCAACGAATCCACCTTTGTCTGCACGAACTCCTTGACATAGTCGATTTTAGATGTCAGCGACTGATATTGTTCCTCTGCCTTGAGCAAATTATAGAGGCGGTCTATTTCATCTACAAGGGCGGTTCTGCCTGCACTGTCATAAAGACGCTGTTTAGCCGAAAGATATATGTCGCCGTATCGTTCGCGCACTTTCGCTCCGAACTTGTCCACCGCGCGCTCCCATGTCTTACGGTGTTCAAGGGCAAACTCCGGTTCGGCGGCACGCTGCAGCAGATGCTTCATCAGCGAGTGCGTGGCTTCGATGTCGTCATTGGCAAGATGCGAGTTCTCCCCTTCGAGTGACAGCTGCGCCAACAGGTCTTTCAGCTTGTGGCTCCGCAGGTCGGGATAGATAAGCCGCGCTAACTTGAGGGTATCGAAGCGTTCGGGGTGCCTGCTGCGAAGGTCTGTTTCCGGACAATCGCGGCGCAGGTTGTAGTCAAGTATGTTGTAGTCAAATTCAACATTATGCCCCACCAGAGTGCTTCCTTCGGCAAACTCCATGAAACGCTGCAATCCTTGGCGACGTGACAGGTGTGGTGTTGCGGCATATTCCTTCACCAACGGATTCTCCAAGTCGCCCAACATAGGCGGAATGGCTTTGTCGGTGTGAAGCATAATGTTCAGTGTATCAACCACCTTTCCGCCGACAATCTTCATGGCGGCTATTTGCACTATGTCATCGCCGGTTATGTCAAGTCCGGTGGTTTCGGTGTCATAGATAACAATGGGACCGTCAGTAGCATCGTCGAATGCGCAGAGATATGTTTTGCCATCGTTGCGGAAAAAGTCAGTGGGAGTGATTGCCGCATCCATCAGCCGCCGCATGGTTTTGCGACCCTGCGCAAGGCTTTTCACCAGCCCCATGGAGTAGAGCAGCCGGGTCCATGCAAGGAAATTGAATTCCATTGACAGGATGTTCAGATGCGACAGAATCAGCTGCATTCCCGGTGTGGCGAAGAAGTCGGTGCCTGAAATCTTGAAGTGCGGCGTGTCGCCGAGTTTTTCCGATATTTCATCAGCCTCGCTGTTTCGCGACACAATCACGGCACAGGTCTCCCCGCCGGCGGTGTATGACTCGGCGACCTTGGCTATATAAGATGGAGCTGCCAGATTATTCTCCGAGCTGAGCAGGCGCAGATGACCATGGGGTGCCGACTGCTGATTGTCGGCTGACGGAAGTCGGTCGCTGTCGGCTCCAAGATTCTCTATGGCATACTCATTATATAAATCAAGCAGATAGCGTGGCGAGCGATAGTTGCGCGAAAGCGAATGGCAGTTGTCGCCACACCGCTCGCGCAGCTTGTCAAGCATGGTCAGGCGCGCACCTATGAACGAGAAGATTGCCTGCTGCTCATCACCTAAATAAAGCGCCACGGAGTCAGGCATATCCGCCTTAAGCAAGTCAGCCACAGCCATTTGCAGCGGGTTCAGATCCTGCACCTCATCGATTTGCATCCATCGGTAGCGCTTGCGGTTCGAATCGGCTCGCAGGGCATCGTAAGCCCGCAGGAGAATATCATCGAAATCAATCAGGTTGTTCCGGAGCTTATACGCACGGTATCCCGCAGCCATTTTCAGCCAGTGGATGGCGGTGGCATGAGGTCGCACATCCTTCACCCGCTCGCCTATGGTGTCAATGCCGTCCATCAGCTGCACCAAGCCGCTGCGCGTTGGTCTGACACCTGCAGCATCGCAGAGCGCATGAAGCGCGACCGTGGGCAGTTCGGGCACCGACACAAACAGATCGGAAGGGTGTCCGTGACGGAACTGATGCATCAGATGTTCAAATTTCATAACGGCGGCAAGGTGGTCATTGCGGAAATAGTCGCGGTTGCCGGCGTCAGCTTCCGGAATCAGCTCCTCGAAAATCGAGAATGAATCCTTTTCGTCCAGAATATTCCCTGATTGCGGCAGCAAACCGTTGCCGAACAGATAATTGGCACAGAAGCGGTGGATGTTGCCCACAAAAAGTTCCTCAGCCACCTCATTGCCAGCCATGGCAGTTATGCGCCCCTCCATGCCGCGGGCAGCACGGTTGGTGAAAGTCAGGCAAAGCATGTCGCCCGGACTGACCCCACGTTGCACCGCACGGCGCACCCGCTCAGCCAGAATCGCTGTTTTGCCGCATCCGGGAGGTGCGAGCACCAGATGTTCACCTCTGCTGATTTCTATCACCCGCTGTTGCTGCTCGTCGTAAATCATGATATGTCATTTTTCACAAAATTAACAATAAAATCTGTATCACGGCGTAATAATGCACGAAAATCTGCGTTATAAGTGTATGAAAAATCTGCAAATTACCATTATACTATCCATTTTATCGCTTTTCCTGCTCGGTTCATGCATCGAGGACGGCGTATCGACAAGCAGTGCCGACCAGCCTGTTTTCTCCGTTGACACCCTCAGGCTTAGCGATTCATTCACAGGCGCCACCACCCCCACAGGGCGTTTCGTGGTGCATAACCGCTACGACAAAATCATTTCCGTTGGCTCGATCGCGCTGCGCGACCGCGAGCAGGGCGTGTTCCGCCTCAACGTCGACGGCATTTCGGGCACAGAGTTCAACAATGTTGAAATCCGCCCTAACGACTCCATTTTCGTGTTCGTGGAGGCTAAACTCCCGCACAACGGCGTCGACAACCCTGTGGTGATCGAGAACACGCTCGACTTCAACACCCACGGGCAGACCCGCTCGGTGGTCCTGTCAGTCAAAGGACAGGATGCGGTTGACATCAACGGTCTGACAATCAGCACAAACACCGTCTGGAACGACGCGCGCCCATATCACATTTTCGACAGCATAGTTGTTGCCGAAGGAGCCACACTTACCTTACCGCCCGGCGCACGCCTCGCCTTCCACGACAAGGCATACATGAAAATCTACGGCACACTGAAATCGGAGGGCACAGCCGACAGACCGGTTGAATTCACCGGTGACCGCAGCGGATTTGTGGCATCAAACATCCCCTACGAAATCATGTCCGGGCAGTGGGACGGCGTGTTCTTTGCCCCCACATCCAAAGACAACCTGCTGAAATTCACCTCAGTGCGCAACTACACCAACGGCATTGTCCTCGACAACGTGACGTCATCGCCTGCCCTGACAGTCATTGCCTCACAGCTGCGCAACTCAAAAGGCTATGTGCTCGCGTCGCTCCACAGCGACCTGCGTCTCTACGCCTCCGAGCTTGCCGAAGCCTCCGAGGGCATACTTTATCTGGAGGGCGGTTCGCACGTCATAAACCACTGCACCATAGCCAACTACTATCTTTTCACCGCATTAGGCGGACCTGCCGTGCAGTTCTATCACTACAATGAGAAAAGCGACAATGAATCCGGACTCCCCTACCTCACAGCCGACATCTCCAACACCATCATTTACGGCAACGGCACCGATCTCAACGTAGGCGACTTCACCGGACTCCCCGTCTATTTCCGCAACACGCTGTTGCGCTCCGCCGGCAGCAATGATGACAACTTCATCAACTGCCTGTGGGACACCGACCCTAAGTATTACACGGTCCGTTCCGACTACTACTTCAACTATCATCTGCAGCCGGAGTCACCTGCCATCGGTGCGGCTGACCCCGCCCTGACGCATCCCAACTCCCTTGTCGACTTCAGCGGCAAACGCCAGAACACCGCCGCCCCTGACCTCGGCGCGTATGTGTTCGTACCCGAAGAATAAAAACCGTTCCATGATATGAAAAAGTTTCTGTATCTGCTGTTATTACCCCTCATCGCCGTTGCTTTCAGCAGCTGCGATGACAACAACGAACCCATTGACACCAAACTGATTGTAGGTCAATGGGAAATAGTGTCTGCGGATCATCCGGAATACACTTGTATTTACAATTTCACCACCCAGAACCAAAACACATGGAGCTGGGGCACGCTGACAACATATTATCTCACCGTCAGCGGCAACCCCGTGTACGACAAAGTCTACAGCTGGCACATCTCAGACCCCCAGAACGACGACACCGTATATCTTGAAACCACCCTTCAGGGCGAACTTGACAGCGACGATGCTTGGGGAAACACCGACTATTTCATTGTCGAGAAACTGACCTCCACCGAAATGACACTGCGCAGAAACACCGTAGGCGATTCCCGCACCAAAATAAAATTCCTCCGCCGCAACGACCTGAAGCTGCCGTAAAAGCGCATTGAGTGAGACAGAAAACCTACGAGCGCGATATTGAATAAACAAGGATAAAAACAGCCGCTTAGCAATGCTAAACGGCTGATTCCATATTGTCGAAAAAAACTGCCTCAATTTTAGAGCAGTTTATACAGTTTGTGGGTGTTATATCGCGAATTTAAACGAATGTGAGCCTATTCTCAATATGTAAATACCGGGAGTATTTAACTCAATTTTGGACTCATTTGTGATTTTGACAAGTGAGCCATTAGAAGAATAAATTTTCACAATATCACCGACAGAGAGACCGGAAACGCTAACCAGCTTGTTGAAAACGCTAACATGATAATTGTTTATATCATTCTCAATATTATCTACATACGTTGAAACTTCATCAGCGAAAACTGCATTTACAATTGAATTTGATTCAAGTTTGGGTATGGTCAAATAAATGGAGTTTCCGTCAATAGTCTGTTCTTCCCCATCAATAGATAATGAATGAAGCAAATATCCTTCGTCTGGTGTAAGCTTGAGGTTTATATCCTCCATTTCGGAAACATCTATGGAAATGGATCCGTTGGGAAGTATTATTGAAAGCCATCTCTTTTCAGGCTCGTTAACCGTTATTCTGCATGAAGCTTTAATGTCGCTTCCATCAGTTGACCCGCATGTGATGAGGCAACTCCCGACGCCGACAGCACGGACTAAGCCATTATTTACAGTTGCAACGTCATAATTGTCTGAAGTCCACTCTACAGTTCTGTTATTAGCATCCTCAGGAAGAATAACTGCGGTGAGCGAAAATTCTTTATCCGGTTCCATTATTCTTTCATATTCCGAAAGTTCAATTGATGATACCTTTGTGGGTTCTTTTACAGTCACAATACAGTAATTTCCTGCACCGCTACCATCTTTGGCTCTTGCCCAAACCTTGACCGTACCGGCACCGAGAGCCGTCACGAGACCACTGGTGCTTACAGAGGCTACACTATAGTTTTCCGTTGAAAAGTTTAAACTGCGAACGGTTGCATTGCTGGGATATGCAACTGTGCTAAGCTGTAAAGTATGACCCACATCCAAAGTTGCAGATGATGGCGTCATCTCTATTCGGGTAACCAATATTGTGTTCGCCTTAATTGTTATATCGTAGTAAAAATCCATTGTACGATAATATCCGTCGATGTAATAGGAACAATGATAATTCAGCTTGGCTGTCCCAACAGTGTTTCCCTTTATGGTACAAGCTTTATTGGTTTTAGATTGGATGCTGATTGCAGAACTTCCGGCAGTCCATGAATAATTGATACCTGTGGCTCGATTGAGAGTGGTTTGGTAAGCCGCTCCAATAGAAACCGTAACTGTATTCCCCTGAATAACCGTGGCTTCACCATCCTTTATTTGAGCAGTTGAGGTTTCCGTAAAAGCTGTGAGAATCAGCAGAAGCATTACTGGTAAAAAGTGATAAAATGATTTCATGCGAACTGCAATTTACTATTATATAAATTTTACTATTATAAAAATATTAAGTTATTTAAAAGTCAAATCTATCATAGCAAATAAATGTCAGTCAACAATTTTTGATACAATTCCATCAGTGAAAATGATGACATAGTCATTTGCGTAAATCCACCTCACTCGCTCACCTGATTTTCGCTTGTTCATAGGAGGTCCGAGTAAAATAGTGACTTCATCTTCATTCATCCCCACGGCAACATCTGATTTTTTCTTAAGCAAATTGTAGTTTGGAGATACAATATCCTTTCTGGTATTGACATAGTCCATCATATCTGAAATATATCCTGAACTCACTTTCACAAGTTCCTTTACCAATTCCTCATGGCGCTTATTTCTGTCAGGATGAAGTTTTTCCAGAGGTATTGTTCGCGGTATCAGACCCTTTTCACGAAAACGGCAGTCAATATCGAATATTTCAAAACACAAAGACCCGTCATCAGCGGAAATTTTTATATTGCATGTATAGGTCGTTTCATTTGACGTTGTGCCCTGTGTACGTTTGAAAATCATCACAAAGTTGTTATTATCATAATCTATTGACTCGAATCCTTCCTTTGCATTTTCTTTACGCTCAAAATTATTTGATGCGTACACCATTGCAGCCAAAAAAATCTGAGTATCCCTCATATCGTTTACCTTACAGCAATCCTTTATTACAGCAATGGTATCGACAATGTTCCCATCATCATCCACGACAGGGCGTGACTCTGGATAAAACTGCTTGATACCTTCAACCTCAGAAGGTAAACTTGAAGATGACACCCACGCTCCATAGTCAATTACAGAGCCGGGGTCCTTTTTTAACTTTATCTTTATTGCATTTACTCTTAACGGAACAAGGAAGATCAAAGCCAAGGAGAGTAAAATAATATGTCTTTTCATTTTCATCATAATAGCAGCGTGACGGAATCACATTTTTGTCATCCGTCACGCCAGATTTGGTAAATAATCTGTTTTTAGAACGCGTAGCCAACACGGAACATCAGATTGCTTGAGGTACCGGATGCTTCATCTGACATATCAATAAAACCGCGCTGATAGGTAATGTCGAAATTGAATTTCTTATACCATACACCAATGCCGACCTGCATGCCAGCATCGAATTTCTGGTAACCATCAAGTTCACTCAAGCTCCATGAGTCGCTGTCATCACCATGATGATCTCCTTCAAAATAAAACTTTTCAGTCAATTTTCCGGAGAAGTCATAGCTTACGAAACCGCCCAAATGACCGTCAAGTTTGATGTTGTCTGTCAGCGAATACTTGTAACCAATTGTAAACGGGCTGTATTTAACATTCCATGCAAGCAGACCTGCCTTCACGTCGCCGTCATATCTATCTTCATATTCTGAAGAATAACCTCTTGTGCCAATACCGAGTTCCATGCTCCAATAAAGTCCGGATTTGCCAATGGCACGATTGAAGCCAAAGTCGATGTCCATACCCATCTTTGAGCCTACCGAATCATAATTATCGGTATCCGTACCGGCAATATTATTAATCGACATTCCGAGTCGGGCATACCACACGGTTTCAGTTTTTGACTTTACAAATGTTCTCGATGAAACAACCTGTGCACTTGCGCTCACTGCCATAAGAGTTGCAGCAAGCATTAAAAGAACCTTTTTCATTTTTGAAATAATTTAAATGTTGGAAAAATGTTACTTGGATTATTTTTTATTCTGATTCTCATTTTTACTACCATTTGAGGATTCTCCTCCCGTGCCGATTGACACAGACGTGCGGGCATCGGGATAAACCACGCCGATCATGTCCACTTCATCCTTTGATGCAGGTCGGAAATTAGTATATTTAACCGGATAGCCCGACAGTTCAACCACCAGCATCTTGGAATCCTTTTCATATACATAAGAGTTAAATAACGGCTCGATGACAGCATCCGCATCCCCCTCCTGACAAGCGCGATAAAGCGCACGGTTTTTGAAATTCTGCAATTCAAAATTGAAAGTCTGCTCCACTGATTTTATCTCAAAATAGTAAGGTCCGAAAGTTTCCCTACTTGTGGAGAGCATCTGCATGTCGCAAATCTGAGGTGTAACAAAAGTACGAACTTCCGGCACCAGTCGGCGTGCCTCTGATTCTTCCCATACCTTGACATTGTTATCCTTTTTTTGAGCCAAGGCACCAAATGCACAACCTGCAACAAGCAAGCCAGCAATAAAACAACATTTTTTCATAGTGCTATGAAATGTGAGTTAACGGCTGAACGACTCACAGTTCAACGCAAATCAGATTATTAAATAAAAAAAGCGTGAGAGTCTTACCGTTGCTCGTCACGCTGATTCAAGGCATGTGGCTCGCCTTACTCTGTATAACGAGCAACGCAGAAGCCCACGCCGATATGATTATTTCTTATATAAATTAAGAAACAGCATACCCATGAACATCTACCGTTGCATTCGTTCTTGACAGAGTGATTATTGAAATTGCCACATTTCTGAATCAGCCAAATAACGAAACGTCGATAAACGCTTAGAAACTATTACGGCACTCTTGCCGTTTTTCCCTCCCTATAAAACCTTAAAGGTTCCATCGGCGAGGAATCAGCGACAAAATTATGAATTTTTTATTATTTTACAAAATATCTTGATTTTTTTATTTGATTCATTCTACTCTGCATTGTGAAATATCGGCAGGAATATTTGAATAACTCAAAAAAAATTCGTTACTTTGCAAACTAATTGCGGCGCGAAGTCAGTGACTCCGCTGTCAGTTGATGCGTAATCCACTAAAAATAAAACAGATAATAAACATATAACCAATGCTTTACACAATTATTATCGTATTAACCGTAATTGTAGCTATCCTCCTTGTGGGAGTCGTACTCGTTCAGAAATCGAAAGGTGGCGGTCTTGCCTCGAACTTCGCCGGCTCAAATCAGGTGCTTGGCGTACGCCGAACCAATGACTTCATCGCCAAGGCTACTTGGGTGCTCGCCGGTATCGTTGCAGTGCTGTCAATAGCTTCTGTTTTCTGCTCGCCCAACGCCAATGTCGCCACCGGCTCACGCATGAAAACCCAGAACACTGTTGTTGCCGGAACCGAGTATTCTACCGAACGCACCGTGCAGGATGCAACTGACGGCGTCATCGAGACTGTCACAGAAGAAGGTAGCACCACTGACACAGTTGGCTGACAGACGTTTGCGGTAACCGTTTCACAATAACTCATTCGGGAGTTCCGGTGTCACACCCTGCCACAGGGGTATGTCGCGGTGCTCCCTTTGCTGCATTGACTGACAGTGTTCCGCTCAGCTGACTCATTACCTAACTTAGAGCCCGTTCCCCAATTTATGTTAAAAACATGGCGGTCAATGGATGACCGAGGCGAAGGAAATATTAAATGTTAGGATAGTCAAATACTACAACAAAAGTTAAATTTTTTAGAATAACAATGCCTGTCAACTCAACAAAAGTTAGCAACGTATCGCATCTCTGGGGCATCTTTTGCACTGTGCCTCAGTCACAGAACAAAACCTGCTCCGAGATATGCGACCCTGTTTTTAACAGAATTTGGGGAACGGGCTCTTTATCACAACTGAATTGATAGAACGAATAATCATAATCGACTCTGTTGACCCCGTGGTTTTCTACGGCGTCAATAACTGCAACATGCACCTGCTGCGCAACCTCTTCCCCAAACTGCGCATCATGGCTCGAGGCTCGGTCATAAAGGTCATTGGCGAAAATGACGAGACTGCCGCCTTCGAGGAAAAGGTGAAACAGCTTGAAAAATACTGTGCCGAACACAACACCATCACCGAGGATATCATTCTGGACATCGTAAAGGGCTCAGGCGCCCCGGAGATAAAAAAGGATGGCATAATCATCTACGGCATCAACGGCAAACCTATTTCCGGACGCAACCCCAATCAGCAGAAACTGGTGGAGGAATTCATGCACAACGACCTGACGTTTGCGCTCGGTCCTGCCGGAACGGGTAAAACCTACATAGCCATTGCCTTGGCTGTCAGAGCGCTGAAGAACCGCGAGGTGCGCAAGATAATACTGTCGCGTCCGGCAGTGGAAGCAGGTGAGAAACTCGGATTCCTGCCCGGCGACATGAAGGACAAAATCGACCCCTACCTACAGCCGCTCTACGATGCGCTGGAGGACATGATTCCTGCCGTGAAACTGAAGGAATACATGGAGTCGAATGTCATACAGATAGCTCCGCTGGCGTTCATGCGCGGACGCACCCTCAACGATGCCGTCATAGTGCTTGACGAGGCACAGAACACCACCACCCACCAGATAAAGATGTTCCTTACCCGACTGGGCAACAACGCCAAGATGATCATCACCGGCGATCTGACCCAGATTGACCTTCCGCGCACCGTTTCATCGGGATTGCGCCACGCCCTGCGTGTGCTCCACGATGTTCCCGGCATTGGCAAGGTGGAGTTCGGCAAAAAAGATATTGTGCGCCACCCGCTGGTGCAGCGCATTGTCGACGCCTACGAGAAATACGACCACGATCAGCCCGATGGCGCCGAAACAACAGAAGAAATCACAATCAACTAAATATTTCCGCATGGAATCAACACTTCTTACCACCGATTTCAAATTCCCCTCTCAGACTGCCGAATATCACGGCAAAGTACGCGACGTCTACACCATTGCTGACGACATAATGGTGATGATTGCCACTGACCGCATTTCAGCCTTCGACGTTGTCCTCCCCAAAGGCATACCGTTCAAAGGTCAGGTCCTCAATCAGTTAGCCGGATATTTTCTGGACGCTACCGCTGACATTGTCCCGAACTGGAAATTAGCGTCGCCCGACCCCATGGTCACCGTCGGCTACAAGGCTGAGGGATTCCGTGTGGAAATGATCATCCGCGGCTATCTGACCGGCAGCGCTTGGCGCGAATATAAAAACGGATGTCGCTCGCTCTGCGGCGTGACCCTGCCCGACGGCATGAAGGAAAACCAGCGTTTCCCAGAGCCTATCATCACCCCCACCACCAAGGCTGAAGCCGGACACGACGAAAACATCTCGCGCGAGGAAATCATAGCGCAGGGCATCGTGTCAAAAGAGGACTACGAGGTGATGGAGCGCTACACCCGCGCCCTGTTTGAACGTGGAACTCAGATGGCAGCTGAAAAAGGTCTGATTCTGGTCGACACAAAATATGAGTTCGGCAAGCGCGACGGCAAGGTGATTCTGATTGACGAAGTCCACACCCCCGACTCCTCACGCTACTTCTACGCTGACGGCTATCAGGAAAAATTTGAAAAAGGTGAGCCGCAGCGTCAGCTCTCGAAAGAATTCGTGCGCCAGTGGCTTATTGAAAACGGCTTCATGGGTCAGGCTGGTCAGAAAGTGCCTGAAATGACCCCCGAATTCGTGCAGTCAGTGTCAGAGCGCTACATTGAACTATATGAGAAAATCACCGGCATGAAGTTTGAAAAGGCGAATGAAACCGACCTGACACAACGCATAGCCTCAAACACTCTCAACTGCCTGCAGAACCTGCAGCGGTAACCGGTGGCTGAAATGGAAGTAAAGGCTGAGAAAATAAACCCCTACGTCAATGACACCCGCCCCAAAACGGAGCAGGTGCGCGACATGTTCGACTCCATTGCGCCTGCCTACGACTTCATGAACCGAGCCATGACGTTCGGCATTGACAAGTGGTGGCGCTCGCTGGCGGTGAAGATGATCCGGAAGCATGCGCCGAAGCAGATTCTGGATGTGGCAACCGGCACGGCTGACCTCGCCATCAAGCTTGCCACCGAGCTGAAGCCCGAACATGTGACAGGCATAGACCTGTCAGAAGGGATGATAGAACTGGGGAGGCAGAAAGTGGCGTCACGCGGGTTGACCGACCGGATCACGCTCGTCACCGGTGACTGCCTGAGCCTGCCGTTCGCCGACAATAGTTTCGACTGCGTCACGGTGGCTTACGGCGTGCGCAATTTCGAGCATCTCAGCCAAGGCTACCGCGAGATGCACCGAGTGCTGAAACCGGGCGGAATGATTTGCGTGATAGAGCTTTCCACACCGCAGTCACCGTTGGTGAAACCGTTCTACAAGCTCTACACACGCACACTGATACCTGCCGTGGGGCGCCTTATCTCCAAGGACACCCGCGCCTACTCCTATCTGCCTGAGAGCATAGCCGCAGTGCCGCAGGGCGACCGGATGCTGAGTCTGATGAGCGATGCCGGCTTCTCTGCCTGTCGCTGCCGCCGGCTCACCTTCGGCACCTGTTCAATCTACACAGCAACAAAATGAAGGAATTTTTCAAAATACTCCGCCGGTTCGTACCACCTTACAGGAAATATCTGCTGCTGAGCATACTGTTCAACATTCTCGCGGCATTCCTGACGCTGTTCTCCTTCGCCGTCATCATTCCCATTCTGGAGATGCTGTTCAAGGTGAAGGAAGGCGTGTATCACTACATGACCCTTGACGACGGCTCGCTCAAGGATGTGATATTCAACAACTTCTACTACTACACTCAGGTGGCTGTTGACCGTTGGGGTCAAGCTACCACGCTCGCCCTGTTGGCAGCGCTGTTAGTGGTGATGACAGCCCTGAAAACCGGAGTCACCTATCTGGCATCGTTCTTCGTGATTCCCATGCGCTCCGGCATAGTGCGCGACATCCGCAACTTCGTGTATGACAAAATCGTCACCCTGCCCATCTCCTTCTTCACCACGGAGCGCAAGGGCGACGTGATGGCGCGCATGAGCGGCGACGTGGCAGAAATCGAGAACTCCATCATGGCATCGCTCGACATGATGTTCAAGAACCCGGTGATGATAGTTGTCTGCCTCGGCACCATGATTTTCATATCGTGGCAGCTCACGCTGTTCGTGCTGGTGCTTCTGCCGCTTGCCGGATTGGTCATGGGTCGCATAGGCAAGCGACTGAAACGCAAGTCGTTGCGCGGACAAAACCAGTGGGGACTGCTGATGTCGAACATCGAGGAGACACTGGGCGGACTACGCATCATCAAAGCGTTCAACGCCGAAAAGAAAGTGCGCGACCGCTTCCACCGCGAGAACGAGGTGTTCTATGACCTCTCGAACCGCATAGCGCGCCGTCAGGCACTCGCCCACCCCATGAGCGAGTTTCTCGGCACGGTGGCAATAGCCATAGTCCTCTGGTTCGGCGGCTCGCTTATCCTCAACGGCTATTCCTCCATGAACGCCGCCTCGTTCATTTACTACATGGTGATATTCTACAGCATCATCAATCCTGCCAAAGACTTGTCGAAAGCTGTCTACTCCATCCAGAAAGGTTTGGCGTCAATGGAGCGTATCGACAAGATTTTGGGTGCCGACAATCCCATCAAAGACCCTGCCGAACCGGTCAAGATAGAGCATCTGAAAGGGAATATCAGCTACAAGGATGTGACATTCAGCTACGGACAGAACCCCGTGCTGCGCGACATCGACCTTGAGATACCTGCCGGAAGCACCGTGGCGCTTGTGGGTCAGTCAGGCTCCGGAAAATCCACCCTTGCCGACCTTCTGCCCCGATTCTACGATGTCGACAAAGGCTCCATAACCATTGACGGAGTGGACATCCGCGACCTGAAGGTGCATGACCTGCGCTCGTTCATGGGCAACGTCAATCAGGAAGCTATTCTGTTCAACGACACATTCTATAATAATATAACTTTCGGCGTCAAGGACGCCACCATGGAGCAGGTGGAGGAGGCAGCCCGCATTGCCAACGCCCATCAGTTCATCGAGGAATCGGAGCATGGCTACCAGACCAACGTGGGCGACCGCGGCTGCCGTCTGTCAGGCGGACAGCGCCAGCGTGTCAGCATAGCCCGAGCCATTCTTAAGAATCCCCCCGTGCTGATTCTCGACGAAGCTACCTCGGCGCTTGACAGCGAAAGCGAGAAACTGGTGCAGGAGGCTCTGGAACGACTGATGAAGAACCGCACCACACTGGTCATCGCACACCGACTCTCTACCATACGCAACGCCGACCTGATCTGCGTGCTACACGAAGGACGCATCGTAGAACGCGGCACCCACGACGAGCTTCTCGCCATTCCCGGCGGCTACTATCGTCATCTGGTCGACATGCAGAAATTCTAACCAATTGATATATCTACACTTACAATAATCCTCTCTTTACAATGATCGAACTCGAAAACCTATCAGAGATTATCAACAACGCGCTCCGCGACATAGATTATCCCTCGCAGCCTGCCGGACTCTATCAGCCCATAGCCTACATTCTGGACTGCGGAGGCAAGCGACTGCGCCCCGTGCTGACCCTTGCGGCATGCCAGGCAGTGTGCGGCGACTCAGCCAAAGCCCTCAATCAGGCTATGGCAATGGAGATGTTCCACAACTTCACCCTGCTGCATGACGATGTGATGGATAAGGCTGACCTGCGGCGCGGACGTCCAACGGTTCACCGCAAATGGGATGAGGCTACCGCAATCCTGTCGGGCGACGCGCTGCTGACTCTCGCCACCATGCGCGTCAGCATGAACGCCGGCGAACATCTCCACGATGTCATGACTCTGTTCAACAAAACAGCCATGGAGGTCTACGAAGGACAGCAGAATGACATGGATTTTGAGCAGGAGGATGATGTCACAATAGAGCAATATGTCGAGATGATCCGACTGAAAACATCAGTTCTGTTAGGCGCCGCATGCGAAATGGGAGCCATCATGGGCGGAGCCGATGAAAAAGTGCGACGCGCGCTTTACACCTACGGTGAGAAACTCGGATTGGCGTTCCAGCTGCAGGATGACTACCTCGACACCTACGGCGACGCACTGATTTTCGGCAAGGAAATCGGTGGCGACATAGTCAACAACAAGCGCACATGGCTGCTTGTGACAGCCCTTGCTGCCGATGAAAGCGGTAAACTCCGCAAACTCATAGAACATTGCCCGGTGGCAAATTCCGAAAAAATCGCCATCGTCATGGAGATTTACGAAAAACTGAATCTGCCGCAACTTTGCACCGACGCCATCCGCAGCTATGTCGATCAGGCGGTGACAGCCGTGAAAACAGCCGGGCTCAGTGCTGCCGACGAGAAATTCTTTGTTGATCTGGCGCTTTCAACCATAGGCAGAACTCACTGATTGACCAATGTTGATTGACACCCACACACATCTGTATCTTCCCGAATTCGGCGATGACACTGCCGGCGCGGTCGACCGCGCCGTTGCTGCAGGCGTCGGGTTCATGGTGCTTCCCAACGTGGACCTGACCACCATTGAGCCTATGAAACGGCTTCATGCAGCCCGACCCGCCGTCACCGCCATGGCTATGGGGCTGCACCCCACCGAGGTTACTGCCGACCACCGCGAGCCGCTTGCCGAAATCGGTCGAGAGCTTCACTCCGCTCCGGCTGACTATGTGGCTGTGGGTGAGATTGGGATAGACCTCTACTGGGACAAGACGTTCCGCAAAGAGCAGATGGAAGTGTTCGCCACACAGTGTCAATGGGCTGTCAGTCTGGGGCTTCCGGTGATCATCCATTGCCGAGAGGGACTCGACGAAACCCTTGAGGTGCTCGATTCGCTACCGGTCAGACCGCGCGGAGTGTTTCACAGCTTCGGAGGCACGGTTGACGATGTGGAGCGCATACGCCGCACCGGCGATTTCTATTTCGGCATCAACGGCATCGTTACCTTCAAGAACTCCGGGCTTCGCAAAACCCTGCCTGCAATAGGGCTTGACCGCCTGCTGCTTGAAACCGATGCGCCCTACCTTGCACCGGTGCCGATGCGGGGCAAACGCAACGAGTCGTCATTCCTGATCCACACAGCCGCACATGTGGCTGATGCGCTTGGATTGGCGACTGACGAACTTGCCCTCCGGACCTCGGAAAATGCTAAAACACTATTCTCACTATGAACGATTTACTCATCAAAATAGCCGACTCCGTTTGTGGTTACCCGCTGTTTATCATCCTGATAGGCGGCGGATTCTACCTGTTCATCCGCTCCGGACTGATTTCGCTGCGCCGACTTCCGGAGGCGCTCAAAGAACTGCGCCGCAAAAGCGACGGCGAAGGTCAGATTAGCTCCGCACAGGCTCTGGCATCGGTTGTTGCGGCAACCATAGGCTTGGGCAACATCGCCGGTGTGGCAATAGCCCTTGTCATCGGCGGACCGGGAGCCATATTCTGGATGTGGGTCAGCGCGGTTGTCGGAATGGCTACGAAGTACCACGAAGGAGCGCTCGCCATAATGTACCGAGGCACGGATTCTGCCGGAAACCGTCGCGGCGGTACCATGTACATTATTGAGAAAGGTTTAGGCAGCAAATGGCGTCCGCTCGCAGTTTTCTTCGCCCTTTCAGGCATGGTCGGCACCATGTGCATCATGAACGCCAATCAGCTCACCGAGGCGGTGACCACCGTATTCACCACTCCTGAGGGGCTCGACAACAGCCAGTTCTTGGGCATCCTCTCGGCAGCCACCGGCTTTGACAACGCCCAGTCGTTCAAGCTGTTAGTGGGCATAATGATTGCCATAGTAGTGGCACTGGTGGTGCTTGGTGGCATCAAGCGCATAGCCCGCGTGGCATCCGTTCTTGTGCCTTTCATGGTGGGCATATACTTCCTGATGGTGACCTACATCATCGCCACAAATTTCGCACATGTGCCTGACGTGCTGAGTTCCATCTTCCGCGAGGCATTCAGCCTCGAAGCCGGACTGGGCGGACTGATAGGTGTGGCTATCGTGGGTGCGCGACGTGCCGCACTGGTAAATGACGCAGGTGTGGGAACAGCTTCGATCATGCACGGCGAATCCAAGAATCACGAACCGGTGCGCGAAGGTCTGATAGCCATGCTCGGACCGAGCATCGACTCCGGACTGGTCTGCACGCTGACCGCACTGGCGCTGCTGCTCTGCGGCAACATCCCCGAAGGGGGCGACATAAAAGGTCTGGAGATGGCTATAAACGCCTTTGACTCAGCCATTCCCGGCGGTCAGTATCTGCTGCTGCTCATTGTTCTCTGCTTCGGGCTGTCGTCGATGTTCTCCTACTCGTTCTACGGACGCAGCTGTGCGTCATATCTGTTCGGTGAGAAGAAATCGCAGATCTACACCTACATTTTCATTCTTTCAATGATTGTTTTCGCGGTGATTCCGCTGAAAGCTGCGGTGGCTGTCTGTGACTTGTTCTACGCACTGATGACCATACCCACCATGATAGCGGTGATTGCTCTGAGCGGAAAGGTGCGTAAAGCCACACGCGACTATTTCCAAAGGGAGAAGGAGAAGAAAAACGCCAACAAATAGGCTGACCCATCAGGGACGGGCACCATATTCCTGAATCACGAACTCACCCTCGGGCGACGCTGTCACCAGCATTATCCACACCCCCGAGAGTCCGGCTGCCATTGTTTTCACGGAATCAGGTTCCATTGCCATGACTGCCGTGGCGAGTGCGTCGGCAAGCATGCAGTCAGGCGCCACCACGGTTGCGCTGAGTGTGGAGGTTTCCACGGGGCGTCCGGTACGCGCCGAAATGGTGTGTCCGAAACTCTTCCCCTCGCCGTTCTTCCTATAATTGCGGTAGTTGCCTGATGTAGCCACGCCACAGTCAGAAATCTCAAGCAGCGACACCACCTCAGGCGACTGCGGAGCAAGACCTTCGCGCGGCGCCTCAACTCCTATCCTCCACTTCCTGCCGCGGTCGCTGACACCGGCAAGAGCCATTTCGCCACCAATCTCCACCATGTAGTCGGTGCATCCGTTACGGCGCAGCATGGCTCCCACCTCGTCGCATGCCAGACCTTTGGTGATGGAGCTGAAATTGAACTCCGTGCCGTCGCTCTTGCGTATGATTTTGCCGTCGTCATCAATGCGGCAGTCGTTTATGCCTACTGACTCAAGCGCCTCGGCAATCTCTGCATCGGAGGGCATAGAGTCACGCTGAGTGTAGCCGAATCCCCACAGATTGATAAGCGGCGCCAACGTTGGATCATAGAGCCCGCCGCTCAACAGATTGACCTGCTGCGAGCATGCCATAACCTTGCGTAATAATGAGTCACACCTCACATCCTCGCCACGGTTTACCGCAGATATCAGCGACACACTGTTGAACGGCGACAGCGACAGCTCCACCCGCCGCATGACCGCACGAACCGAGTCGTCGAGATTCGCGGCGGAATTGTAGGTGATGTGATAAGAAGTGTTCCACACGGCTCCCTCCATGTGGCGATAACGCTTGCCGTCGCAGCCCGACAGAATTGCCAACACAATTAACACACTGGTCAAAAACGATGCTTTTTTCATATAAATCAGTTGTTTATGCAAATTTAACAACTTAATTTGAACCAACTGTCAATCCTAATGGTTAAATTTGCAAAAATTATCAGCGGAAGCTGATCAATTGCAAAGCAGCCATTAACAAACATAACATCACCCGATTATGAAAATCTCATACATTTTCCTTGCCAAAGGTTTTGAAGAAATTGAAGCCATAACCCCTATCGACGTGCTGCGTCGCGCCGGCATGAACGTGAAAACCGTGTCTATCACTGACAGCCGCGAAGTGGTGGGAGCGCATGGCACACCCATCAAAGCCGACATGCTTTTCACCGACTGCGTGTTCGACCCCGCCGACACCGAATGGCTCATACTTCCCGGAGGTATGCCCGGCGCCGAAAATCTTCACAAATTCGAGCCGCTGAACCGGCTGTTGCTCGAGCATGCTGCCAACGGAGGCAAGATTGCTGCCATCTGCGCTTCGCCTGCCGTGGTTCTCTCACCCCTCGGAATACTTGACGGTCATGAAGCCACCTGCTATCCCGGCTTCGAGAAACTCTGCCACAAAGAAGTGAAAATGCGTGACCAGCGTGTGGTGGCGCTTGAGAAAATCATCACTGCCAACGGACCTTCGTCAGCGCTTCACTTCTCGCTTGCCATCGTAGCCAACTCCATGGGCGAAAGCGTGTCGCAGGAAGTGGGTTCGGGAATGTTGTTCTACACCCGCTCCACCAGCATGTTCTTCTAAGACCCCGCTACCGAATATTTGTTAACGCTTTGGACGGTCAAGCGTCGTGCCGATCTGTTCGCGCAGAGAGGGAGCGACTCTCTATTTCAATACCTCCCCTATTAACTCCTCTTCATTATCTCCCTTATTATCTCCTCGACATGGATTTTCACCGTGTCGAGGCAGGGCAGGGGCATGTTGCCGTCGTTGAGCAACAGCGGCAGTTCGGTGCATCCCAGTATCACACCCTCTATTCCGTCACGCGCGCGCATGCGCTCAATAATCTGCTGAAACTCAGCCAGAGTCTCCTCCTTGATCACACCGAACTCCAGTTCGGTTGAAATCCTTTGATTCACAAGCTCACGGTCAGCCGCCTCAGGCACCACTATCTCAATTCCGTGGCGCCGGAAAGGCTCTTTGAAGAAATCACGCTCCATGGTGAAACAGGTTCCCAACAGACCCAATCGCCTGTAACCTTGCCTGACAGCATGCCGACAGGTGGCATCGACAATACTAATCAGCGGCACCGGCGACTGCTCCTGCAACCGGTCAAAGACAATATGGGCAGTGTTGGCTGTAAGGACCACAAAATCAGCCCCGCACCGGGCAAGATTTGTTATGGCACCCATGAGATAATCCGTCAGTTCAGCCATCCGCTCTTCGCGTATCAGCTGCTGGATGTAGAAAACACTCAGGCTCTCGATGGCGACATGAGGAAAAACATCAGCACCGACACGGGCATTGACCCCGAAAAC
Organism: uncultured Porphyromonadaceae bacterium; assembly: GCA_947177685.1. Lineage (GTDB taxonomy): Bacteria > Bacteroidota > Bacteroidia > Bacteroidales > Muribaculaceae > CAJUPY01. The sequence continues at coordinate 104,987 of CAMWVE010000003.1, forward strand.
AATATCACGATAATACGATAGAGTCGACTCCGGACCCATTCCCCCTACCATGCCTAATTTCTTCATCTCTGTAACTTTTTCTTTACAATACAAAGTTAGATAATTTCGCCGGATAATGAACTCTTGGCATCGCAAAATGACACAATTCTGCCCAAAAACAGCAAAAAAATGTTTAAGCAATTGGATTATTTGGCAATTATGATTATCTTTGTAGACAACAAATACTACCAATCACAATTTTTCTTAAACTAATCCTAAAAATTATCTCATGAAATTCTGTAAAATTCTGCTCGCGGCTGCAGTTATCGCGTCAGTGGTTTCTTTCAGGGTTAGCGCTGAAACAGCTGAAATACCCAAGAACGAACTGCGCTCGGCATGGCTTCCGTCAATATCGACAAACACAAGCTGGCCCGGCAGCGACCAAGGCACTTCGGCATCAGTTGCTAAGAAGCAGCAGCAGTCACTTATCGCACACATCGACCGCATGGTCAAATACAACTGTAACGCTCTGGCTCTTCAGGTTCGCCCCATGGGTGACGCCCTCTATAAATCAAGCTGTGAACCGTGGTCGCACTATCTGACCGGCAAGCGTGGCACAGCTCCCACCTACGACCCTCTTGAATTCTTCGTCAAAGAGTGTCATGCCCGTGGAATCGAGGCTCACGCGTGGGTCAACCCCTTCCGTCTGAAGAAAGGTGCCACCCCCCTCACCGCCTATGATCAGGCTCACATTGACAAAGGCTGGACCATCACCTACACTCATCCACAAGAAGGTACTACCACCATTTTTGACCCGGGTAATCCTGAAGTTCGCAAGTACATCGTTGACCGCGTGATGGAAATTGTCAAGAACTACGATGTCGACGGCGTCATGTTCGACGACTATTTCTATTGCCCCGGCTTACCCTACGACATCACTTCGGGCTACGACTATGCCGAGTATAAAGCTTCCGGCACAAAACTTTCGCTTGCCGACTGGCGCCGCGAAAACGTAAACAAGATGATTGCCGAAACCAATGCCGCAATCAAGGCGATAAAACCTTGGGTACGCTTCGGTCTCAGCCCCCGAGGCATCGGTGGCGGTCCTGCCGGCGTATCTGCAAAGAAATATGGTCTGCCCGCTTGTCCCGCATCGGCAGGCGACGGCATGTACAACAGCATCTTCTGCGATCCCCTCGCTTGGATGGCTGAAAAAAGCATCGACTACCTCAGCCCGCAGATCTACTGGGCAAGCACACAGTCAAACGCACCCTATGTCCCCATCTGCAACTGGTGGGTAAAAGTTTCTGACAAATTCGATGTAGCATTCTACTCCAGCGTCGGCGCCTACCGCAACTATGTAGCCGGCGAAATGGGACTCGAACTCAACACCAACCGCGTGGAGAACCACGACGGTGACAACGGCGTGGTTTTCTATGCCGCAGGTGACATGGATCAGTACGACAGCGAACTCAAAGCCGCCTTCGCAACCAAGTCGCTCGTGCCTCCCCTGCGCCTTTATTCCACTGATGATCCCGGCAAAATCGCCGAACTCACCAAGAACGGTACTACTCTCTCATGCACAAAACTCGACAAAGTACGCTATGCGTTCTATGCCGTACCCAAAACGGTTACCCTCGAAGATGCCGCAAGCAAGGTAAAGACAGGCTTCAACGCCAAATATCTCCTCGGCTTCTCCTACACCCCCACCTTCACTCTCCCCACCGACAAGGCTGAAGGATACTGGTATGCCGTAACCCCCTATGACCGCTACGGTTACGAATGGGAAGCCACCACCCTCGGCATCGACATCATCAAGCCCGCACCCGAAATCACACTGGTGCAACCTGAAAATGGCGCCCAATTCAGCGAAGGCGACATCACCTTCGGGGTTTCAAAAATTGATGTTGCGACACGCCAGACTATCGAAATCTCCACCGAGATCACATTCAAGGAACCTCTGCTTGTAATCGACACCCCCTCGAACACCTCTGACAACACCTTGTTCTACGTTGTTCCTGTGTCGACATTCTCTGAAGGCACCTACTATTGGCGCGCCACAACCGAAGCAAAAGGCTATAATGACGGTGTTTCGGCATTTCGTTCTTTCAGCATCCAGCCAAGCTCCACCGGAGACTACACCCTGATTACCGACGGTGAAATGTACAACTTCGCTAATCACTCCTCAGCAGAAGGAAAACAGATCCGCCTTGAGAACCTCTGGATTCGCTCTGACAATCATGGCAATCCCCTCGGCATAGACACCGACCACTGCCGTGACTTCACCGTGGTGGGCAACACCATCTACATCGCCCGAATGGAAGCAGTCAGCAGCACAGCCGCCATCAGCCTCCTGCGTTACAATGCCGAAACCGGCGAGCAGATGAGCACCCTCGAACTCACCAAAGATGACAATTACAAAGGATTCTATGCTCCGCTGACAACCGTAACCACTGACGATGCCGGCAATCTCCTGATCAGTGCCATGGCTCTCTCCGCCAACAACAATGTCGTTGTAGGCAAAGTGAACCCCGTCACAGGCGCCGTAACCACCGTAATGGCTGAAAAAGCTGCCGGACGCGTGGACCACATTGATGTTATCGGTGACATTAACACCGATGCCTATATCATTGCAGCAGGTGCCGCACTCCCCAGCATCTACCGCTGGCATTTGGTCAATGGAAAAGTAACCGAGTCAAAGACCTTCGCCCACGGTGTATCAAACAACCTCGGCACAGCGCCGCGCATCCATGCGGTTTCCAAGGACGGAGCCTTCATTGACGGCGGTTCCACCGACTTCCACTACTACGACTTCGCCAAAGGAAAAGCCACAGGCGTGTTCCCCTCAAAGAAAGCTGTATCCACAAACGGTGGTGCATACTTCACCTTCGACGGCATGCCCTTCATAGTATATCCTCACACCACATTCGCAAACGGCATCTGTTACAGCATCGACTACGGTCCCGCTCTCCCGGCAAGCTACGAGAATCTGACCAACATCTGGCAGATTACCCCCAAGAGCTTCGGTAACCGCACCGCAGCCGGAGGTGACTTCGGGGCTCTCGCAGAAGCCAGAGTGTTTGAAGGCACATCACAGCAGCCCAAGGTGCGCGCAGTTCTGCCCGAAGAGGATACTGACGGCAAAAAAGCCATCATATATGTCTACGCAGCCAACAACGCGCTCGCGGCATATAAGCTCGACTACAAGCCCACTCCATCGGCTGTCGACGGCATCGCTGACGAAATGGGTCTGCATCTGACAATGAATGACGGCATCCTCAGCCTCGGCGCAAAAGCTGACGATGTGGAAGCCTTCACTCCCGCCGGAGTCATGATTGCTCATGCCACCGACACCGATGCCATCAGCCTCCACGGTCAGTCAGGTCTTGTTCTGGTAAAAATCACCATCGACGGCAAGCAGAAAACCATCAAGATAATCCTCTGATTTCCCCATAATCTCTAAGACCCCGTTCCCCAATATTTTTTAAGGCGGAGCATCGGACTCACCGGTGCCCCGCCTTATCGTTATCCACAGATTGAACAAAAATTTTGCCAGTTCTGTTAGTTTTACTAAATTTGTAGAATAAACCGGAAAACGTGGAAAAAACCGTATTGTTAGGCATGAATCCTCAGCAACTGAAGCAGGTTGCGATTGAAGAGGGACTGAAACCATTCGTGGGCAAACAGCTTGCGAAGTGGCTCTATGAGAAGCGTGCCACCGACTTCAGCGTAATGACAGACATAAGTGTGGCTGGTCGCGAACGGCTCGCCCGGAAATATGTCATAGGGCGTGAGTCTCCATTGAAAGAGGCGCTGTCAGCTGACGGCACTGCAAAATATCTGTTCCGCGGTGTCAACGGCAGGGATGTTGAAGCTGTTTATATCCCTGACCGCGAGCGTGCCACACTCTGCGTCAGTTCGCAGGCAGGATGCAAAATGAACTGCTCGTTCTGCATGACAGGCAAACAAGGGTTCCACGGCAATCTCACGGCTGCCCAGATTATTAATCAGGTCCTTTCGGTACCCGGCTCGGAAAACCTCACCAACATTGTGTTTATGGGCATGGGTGAGCCTATGGATAACCTACCCGAAGTGCTTCGTGCCATAGAAGTGCTGACCGAGCCGTGGGGTCTGGCATGGAGCCCCAAGCGTATAACCGTGTCATCGATAGGCAAATTGCGTGAACTCAGGCAGTTGCTCGAACAGACCAAAGTTCATGTGGCAATTTCCATCCACTCTCCATTCCCGCAGGAACGCCACGACCTGATGCCGGTGGAGGGAGCATATCCCATCACCGAGGTCATAGCCTTGTTGCGCGAATTCGATTTCAGCCATCAGCGGCGCCTGTCGTTTGAATATATAATGTGGCGAGGAGTCAACGACGACCTCCGCCATGCCGACGCACTCGCGCGTCTGCTCCGCGGTCTTGCCTGCCGCGTGAACCTCATCAGGTTTCATGCCATCGACGGCGCCGACCACCTGCAGCCTGCCTCTCCCGATGCTATGGTGCGTTTCCGCGATCGCCTCAACGATGCGGGCATAACAGCAACCATCCGCGCATCGCGTGGCGAGGATATTGACGCCGCATGCGGGATGCTTGCCGGAAAACAAAACACAAACAATTGAATTTCACTTCATTATGAAAAGATATTTCTTAGCAGCTCTGACCGCCTTGCTCCTTGCGGCAACCATGTTTGCCGAAGGTAAAGCCAATGCACAGTTCAAAGATAAAACCCACAATTTCGGCACCATCCGCGAAGCCGACGGTCCGGTGACAACCGAATTTCCTTTCACCAACGACGGCGATGCTCCGCTGGTGATTGTCTCAGCCGTAGCCTCGTGCGGATGCACAAGTCCGGAATATCCCCGCAAACCTGTTCAGCCGGGTGAGTCAGGCGTAATCAAGGTCACCTACGACCCTGCCGGACGTCCGGGTGAATTCAGCAAGACCATCACGGTCCGCACCCCTGACAAACGCATCAAGCTGCGCATCAAAGGCAATGTCATTCCCAAGAACTGATTATGAAAAGAGTTTCGCTGACACTACTGCTTCTGACAGCCATCTTGTCGATCCATGCCACCACTTCCATCCGCTGGCTCGGCACGGTTCATGACTTCGGTGCGTTCGACGAGAACGACGGTAAAGTCAACTGCCGCTTCCGGTTTGTCAACACCGGCGACGAACCGGTGGCGATAATAACCGTGCGCACCACCTGCGGATGCACCACTTCAAGCTACACACGAGGCTCCGTGGCTCCCGGCGACACTGCCTCCATCGACGTGACCTTCAATCCGGTAGGGCGCGCCGGCAAATTTGAAAAAGATATTTTTGTGGATACAAACACCGATCCGCGCCGCAGTAAGCTGACCATAAAAGGGGTAGTCGTAGGCTCATCGAACACAGTGCGGTCACGCTTCCCTGTCGATGCCGGAGCACTCAAGCTGCGGTCTGACATGATTGCTTTCGGCGAGCTACCCTCGTCACGCATAAAAACCGAATATCTCGACGCCTACAACACCTCCGTAGACACCCTGCATGTGCAGTGGGAGAACCTGCCACCCTACATCACCGTCGGGAACAATCCTCACGGCATAGCCCCGGGTGAATTTAACACATTCTCCATCAGTTTCGACCCCTACAAATGCAAGGAATATGGCGTGATTACTGATGAGATAACCCTCCGAACAGGCAACGACACCAAGAAAATCAAAACCGTGGCTATAGTCAGCGAGGATTTCTCGCGCCTCACCCCCGCTCAACTCGCAAAAGCACCGGTAATCAAGGTAAGCCCCACCCGAGTGGAACTTACCCCCGTCAGCCGCTCGCAGAAAAAAGTGGAATGTCACATAACGGTCACCAACGAAGGGAAACAGCCGCTGATGCTCCGCCGCGTTTACAGCGCTGACGACGGTGTCGAAATCTCGGAGTTCCCCACAAAGATAAAGAAAGGAAACTCAGCTGACATCGCCGTCACCATAAACCTCGACGACATCAGCTCCGATTTCATAAATGCCAGAGTTTCAATAGTTTCAAACTCGCCATCATCGCCCACAACCATCGTGCGCATAGCCGGCGAGATAACCCAGTAATCCCCCCGCTTAGCAATGGAACATCCTGAAAACGATTCGCAATACGCAGGTCTGACCGTCAACTCAGGCGTTGCCCAACCCCCATCAGTAAACCCCTATCTCAAGGCTCGCAAACGCAAGCCGTTGCCCTCACCTGCCGAAATGGTCGAGCGAATACTCAAAGGCGACGTGACCATGCTGAGCCGTGCCGTGACATTGGTGGAGAGCATAAATCCCGCACATGAGGCAGTGGCACAGGAAGTCATCGAAAAATGCCTCCCCTACTCCGGAAACTCACGCCGCATAGGCATCACCGGAGTGCCCGGAGCCGGCAAAAGCACCTCCATCGATGTGTTCGGTCTGCACGTTCTGCGTGACGGCGGCAAGCTTGCCGTACTCGCCATCGACCCCTCAAGCGAACGCACCAAAGGGAGTATTCTCGGCGACAAAACCCGCATGGAAAAACTCTCGCTCCATCCTGATGCCTTCATACGCCCTTCTCCATCGGCAGGCTCATTAGGAGGTGTGGCACGTAAAACCCGCGAGACAATCGTTCTGTGCGAAGCAGCCGGATTCAACAACATCTTCGTAGAGACCGTAGGCGTAGGGCAGAGCGAAACCGCCGTACACTCCATGGTCGACTTCTTCCTGCTGATACAACTTGCCGGCACCGGCGACGAACTGCAAGGCATAAAGCGCGGCATCATGGAAATGGCTGACGGCATTGTAATCAACAAAGCTGACGGCGACAACATTGACCGCGCACGTCTGGCACAGGCACAGTTCCGCTCGGCACTTCACCTCTTCCCCCCCACAACATCCGGATGGATGCCCGAAGTGCTCACATACTCAGGATATTACGAGTTAGGCATACCCGAAGTGTGGGAGATGATTGACCGCTACTTTGAATTTGTGAAGAAAAACGGCTACTTCGAGCTTAAGCGTCAGCAACAGGCACGCTACTGGATGCGCGAAACCATCCAGAGCCGTCTGCTCAACAACTTCTACAACAACCCGGAAGTAGAACAGCGTCTTGCAGCCCTTGAAAATCAAGTACTTGCCAACAGACTAAGCTCATTTGTCGCTGCAGGCAACATCCTCGACTTCTACTTCAACCATCTTGACATCACCAACCAAAGTCAGTCCAACGACTAAAAACTACCGTCTAACAACTAAAAACTATAGACTACCGACTAATATCTAAAGACTAAAGCCTACCGACTAAAAACTAAACCACCCATGACAAAAACCCTTACACTGCTACTTTGCTCAGCCTGTTTTCTGATGATGCTATCATCATGTCTTTCCACCGAGCAGAAAATGCTTAAGAAAGATGTAGAAGTTCTCAACCAGAACCTTCCCGCGGAAGTTGCCGGAATAACAATCGTTACCGCCGCTTACGACACCGAAACAGATATCGTTACCCTTGAACTTTACGCCGAGAACTCCCTTTCGGCATTAGCAGCTTCAAAAACACCCGCGCTTGTTCAGCAAGGACTCATCGTCTACCTCAAGTCAACCGATTGGGGTTCAGACTTCCTCACCTCAGTCCGCAAGGCAAACGTAACCCTCAAATGCCCCTGCTACGATGAATCAGACAACGAAATCATCACTCTGAACATTCCCCCCGAGGACCTCTGATTCCACATAACCCTAACACAAAAAAAAGAGGACTCTCGCCATGAGAATCCTCTTTTTCTGTACCCGGAGCCGGGATCGAACCGGCACGGATTGCTCCATCGGTGTTTGAGACCGACGCGTCTACCGATTCCGCCATCCGGGCTTTGCGGTGCAAAGGTACGCAGTTTTTTTGGGTTTTCAAAATTTTTGGAGATTTTGATGCGACTATTCCTAAAGAAATCAATTATTCTCATATAAAAGACTGCCTGACCTTGGCTGTCAGACAGTCTCTTGGGAATTTTATGAAAGGGGATGGATATTATGCTGTTGCCAGAGGCGCAGGTGTGGTGTAGGTGCGTGATGCAAGTTCCTGATCAAGCATGTAGATGCCAGTGCCGTCCTTACCGATCATTGTGTACTTGTCAATGAGCTGCTGTGCGGTTTCCTCTTCTTCAACCTGCTCGGAGATGAACCAGTTGAGAGTTTCGCGGGTGGCATAGTCATGTTCGGCTTCTGCCATTGCGTAAATTTTGTTTATCAGCGATGTTACCACCTGCTCGTGTGCCAGTGTAGCCTTGAAGGCGTCGAGGGGTGTAGCCCACTCGGTTTCCACTGCTGCAATAGGTTTGAGCAGCACGCGACCGCCACGTTGGTTGACATAGTTCATGAAGATGTGGGCATGGTCTTGTTCTTCGCGGAACTGGATGCGGAACCAGTTGGCTACGCCGGGATTACCTTTGGCTTCAAAGTTGTTAGCCATTGACAGATAGAGATATGCTGACCAGAATTCGGCATTGATTTGCTCGTTGAGAGCGGCTTCGAGTTTTTCGCTTAACATATTATTAGTTGTTAGTTTTTAGTCGTTAGTTTTTAGGTGTAGGGACGCTTCGTGGAGTGTCCGGTAAAATAGAGGTATCAGTCTTTAGTTGTTCTGAGCGTGATATCGCGATGGTTGACTTCACATGTCATTATGTTGCCCTGTATTTTGATGTCGTCAATCTTGGTGAATTTGAAGAAGTCACCGCGAAGAGATTCGGTAATCTGCTGACGAACATATTGTGCGGCTGAGGGTTGCAACTTTGCAAGGTCGGGACCGTTCTCACTCATCTCGCCTGCTGGGGTAAGGACTGTGGCTGATGGGTCAACCTCAACACTGAATGTTTCGGGACGCAGATAAATGGCTATCTCATCGTCATCGACAGCAGCCCATGTTCCGCTGATAGTGGCTTTCCCACTGGCAGTGACACTGACAGGTGCCTCGGGGTTATCATTGTCGGGAAGCTGAGTGTTTACCGATACCATGCTGCTGATTACAATTTCTCCACCTGCCTGCGAGGGTTCTTTGACAAACTCCACCAGACGCATGATGCCTATGGTCTGACCTTCGGTGTCGGTTATCTGATCGGGCTGCATGGTCCATGTACCTTGAAGTTGCTCTGCCAGACGCTGTTTGCTGTCGCATGAGCTTAGCCCAAGTATCATTATCGCTGCTGCGAAAAGTGCTGTAAGTTTTTTCATCATAGTTTGTTTTACATATATAATATGTAAACAATTCTCTGGCTGAAAAGGTTCAGGGTATGTCAATCAACTTGTGGGTTTGAAGCGAAAGATTCCATTCAGGATGGTCGAGGACGTAGCGCAGGGTCTGCGGGATGTTCTGTCCGGAAAGGGGCTGAAGATAGAATCGTGTGACCGAGGGATATTCCTCAAGGTAATGCTGCATGTCACTGCCCTGATACACCAACTTCAACTCATCGATGCGTGTAATACGGACGGGTCCGCCTGCTTTGGGGGAGCATGTGACCCAGTCGATTGTGTCAGGGAGCGGGTTAGTACCGTTGGTTTCTATGTGTACTGTAATCCGGTGGCTGTGAAGCAGATCAACAAGCTCCTCAAGGGGCTGCAACGATGGTTCACCGCCGGTAATGACCACTCTCCGGGCAGGATAACGAAGCACGGTGTCGACAACGTCCTCCGGCGTCATCAGTGTGTGACGGCTGTGGTCGGTGTCGCAGAACGGACAGCTGAGGTTGCACCCTGACAGGCGCACGAAAACCATAGGGGTGCCGGTCCAGAACCCTTCACCCTGAATGGAGTAGAATATCTCGTTGATCCGGAGCGGTTTATTTCTCATACGCGGCAATGTTTCCCTCGCTTTCCTGCACTTCCACGCGATAGCAGTTTTGAATGTTGTCACAAACCCATCGAGCTATGTTTTCAGCGGTTGGGTTGAATGGAAGTACTTCATTAAGATTCTGATGATCAAGACGTTCTGTTATTGCCTTTTTTATATGTGAAAAGTCTGTCACCATGCCGTCAGGGTTCAGCTCGGCTGCCCGGCAGAACACTGTGATTATCCAATTGTGACCGTGGAGATTCTCGCATTTGCTCTCGTAGCTGAGGCGTAGCGCGTGCGAGGCAGAGATTTCGAGTCGTTTTTTGACGTAGTACATTATAGTTGTTAGTCGGTAGTCGTTAGTTTTTAGTTAGTAGTCTATAGTCTTTAGTCGGTAGGTTCCAGTCCGAGTTCTTTTCCTTTCTGAATCATCAGTCTGTAAGCCAGATCGGGGTCGTTGGGAGTGTCGCTGTCCAAGAGTGACTCGCGGACAAATTGCTTGATTTCGCCCACCATTTTACCTTGACTGAGCCCGAACACACGCATGATGTCATCGCCGGTGACAGGGGGCTGCCACTGACGCAGGCTGTCGCGAGCCACCAGATCAGCTATTTTTTCGCGTACCTTGATGTAGTTCTCCAGATAGCGTTTTACCTTGTCTGTGTTCTTGGAGGTTATGTCAGCCTCACACAGGGTCATCAGGGCGTCGAGATCTTCCCCGGCGTCAACTGCCAAACGGCGCACGGCTGAATCCGTGACGGTTTCCTCAACCAGAGCTATGGGGCGCATGTGCAGCTCCACCATTTTCATCACAAACTTCATTTTGTCGTCCATAGGGAATTTCAGTGAACGGAAAATTGCGGGTATCATCTTGGCACCCACGAAGTTGTGATTGTGGAATGTCCAGCCCACGTTGTCAGCCCATCGTTTGGTGACTGGTTTGGCTATGTCGTGAAACAGCGCTGCCCAACGGAGCCACACATCATCGCTTTTCGCAGCCACGGAGTCGAGCACCTGCATGGTGTGGTAGAAGTTATCTTTGTGTCCGCGACCGTGGTGTGTCTCAACGCCTTGCAGCGCCTCCACCTGCGGCAGAATAAGCTTGAGCAACCCGCTGTCAAGCAGCAGACACCACCCTATGGAGGGCTTTGCCGACTCCATGATTTTGGTCAGCTCCACATAAATGCGCTCGCGCGAAATTATCTCTATACGCGAAGCATTGCGCCGAATTGCCTCGAATGTTTCATAGTCGATGGCGAATTTCAGCTGTGTAGCGAACCTTATGGCACGCATCATGCGCAAGGGATCGTCGCTGAATGTGATGTCGGGGTCAAGCGGAGTGCGTATCTTCCTGTGCTGCAAGTCCTCCATGCCGCCGAACATGTCTACAAGGTCTCCGAAACCTTCGCTGTTGACGCGGAGTGCCATGGCGTTGATGGTGAAATCGCGGCGGCTGATGTCATCTTCCAGTGTGCCGTCCTCCACCACGGGATTACGGCTCTCGCGGTGATATGATTCCTTGCGGGCACCTACAAACTCCAGTTCCACACCTCTGCCATAGACCTGCGCGGTGCCGAAATTCTTGAAAACAGTGACTTTGCCACGGGGTTTCATGCGGTTTGCAACCTCCTTGGCAAGTTCTATGCCGCTCCCGACCGTCAGAAAGTCAATATCCTTCGACTTCCGGTCAAGGAACAGATCGCGCACATAGCCCCCGACAACGTAGCAGTCGAAGCCGAGCGCATCGGCAGCCTCGCCGACGGTGTGAAACAGCGGCTTGTCAATATCGCGGCGTATTTCATCAAGTGACCTCATGACATTACAGTGGCGTTGGTGATACACTCGGCAGCCCCTTCGCTGCGGACAACATAGGTGTTCTCGATGCCCACGGCACCGACTCCCGGAATAACGAATTTCGGTTCTACGGCAATTACGTTCCCTTCCTGAAGTATATGACGGCTGCGGGGCGCCAGCACCGGCAGTTCATTTATCTCTATGCCCACGCCGTGTCCCACGAATCCTGCATGCTGGCTGTGACCCATGAAATAGTCCTTCAGACCTTCCTCGGCTGCTATCTCCACGGCTCGCTCATAGAGCACTTTTGCCTCAGCACCGGGCTTTGCCATGGCTGCGATCTCGCCGCAGATGCGTATCGAGCAGTCGAGAGCGCGCTTTGCCTCAGACGGAAAATCACCTAAAACATACATGCGGGTCATGTCAGTCATGTAGCCGTTGAAGTTGCCGTTGGCGTCGACCATCACGGGCTCGTTGCGGTGGATTACCGATCCGTCGGCACCAACAGGGAGCGACGGATGCTGTCCGGCTCCACCCATGGCGAAATCGTAAGGCGACGGGGTGTCGCCGTTGTCTCCCACAAGAATATTTGCCATGAAAAGCTCCATGTCGTTGCCATGGATGCGGAAATTTCCGAGGCACCCTTCGCGGCGTAGCTGTGATTCTATCTCAATCTGCAGTTCCACGTCGGTCATACCTTCACGCATCATACCGGGAATCTGTTCGTAAACCTTGCTTTGCTGAACGCCTGATTGCTTCATCAGCGCTATCTCTGTTTCGGTTTTCACCGCACGGGCGTTCATCATTATCTTTGACATGTCGTGCAGACGGGCATCCGGAAACAGTTTGCGGAGCCGCTCTATGGTGTTCCATCCGGTGGTGTCAAGTTCCAGCGCAACCGAATGGGGAGCGCATCCGAGCAGTGCGGGAATATCCTCAGGCTTGCGGATGTAGTCTATCCCTTCTCCTTCCAGACCCAGAGGTCGGCGTATGAAATAGCGAGGCTCCCCTTCCGCAGGAATGGCTGCATAACCGCAGAACACACGTCCTGTGAGATAGAACAGATTGGCATTGTCCGCCACCAGTCCCCACTGTGCATCATCGCGGAGCATCTCGCCGCGGACACGCTGCAGTCTCTGCTCATAGTCATCTTTATCCCATAGAATCAGTGGGTTATGATTTAGCAGCATGTCGGTCAGCTGCGCGAATGAATCGGCATGATAATCGGCTTCAGGAGCATATCCGAACCCGTAGGTGACATTGAGCATCTTCACACCCGCCTTGTGGGCGCTGCGGCAGTCACCCTCGGTGTCACCGATGTAGAGGGGCGACCTGAGGTTATTTCGCTCGGCAAGCAGCCTGATGTTATAGGGTTTGTCGTGACCTGTCTCACCGTAGGTGATTGTGTCAATAAAATAAGGCTCCAGACGGGTGAACCGCAGGAAGTTACGGAGTCCGTCCTCACCGCAGTTGCTTGCCATGTAGAGCGGGTAACGGCGGCTGAGTTCCGGAATCAGTCGGAACACATCGGGATAAAGTTTCCCACCGAGCACCGGCATCATTTTCTGCTCGTTTTCGAAAAGCAGCGCGAGGAAACGGGGACGGTCAATATCCCAGCCCTCGAAAATATGTTCCAAAATGACATCGAGGGTCTTGCCCATCAGCCCAATCAGCTCGTCGCGCCTGACGGTGCGGTCAATTCCGAGCTGTCGCGATGTGACGTTCCAGATTTCGCAATAAGAGTCGACGGCATCCCACAGGGTTCCGTCCATGTCAAATATCAGACTGTCGAATTTCGCTTTCATTTTCAATTAAATTCAATGCCGACAAGGTCGATTTCCCTTACGGTGTCAACGCGCATGATGTGGCGTATGCGCAGCGGAGTGCCTATAACGTGCTCCACGTTCTCAAGAGCCTTGACACGGTGCTGATAGTGCAACCCTAACCGTTGCCCCTGCCAGTGACCGTAGGTGTCGGCAAGGATCATGTTGACGGTGTCGCGCTTTTCGGAGCCGTCGGCAGCTGTGTATGACACTTCCAGCCACAGGTTCGCATAGGGATAATCATTGCTGTGGCGCACAATCACCCGGCAGTCGCCCTTTGCAATGGAGTCGGCGTGTATCGGTATGAATGTCAGCGTGTCGCCATAGCTCCAGCCGTCGTCAAGGCTGATGTGTTGGTAGCTGCTGAACCGGTTTTCATCGCGGCAACATGCCAACATGACCGTCATTAAAATGGCGGTCATGATTAATGGGATATGTTTCAGCGGTTTATCCATTTGATTCGTTGTTATCCTGTGCCTGCCGGCGATTTCGGTTCTTGTTGCGCCGGCGTTGCTGATTGCTGTTTTTCGGCGGATTCTCGCCTTGCTGTCGCTGTTCATGCTGAGGCGTGGGCTGTTGCGGTGGCTGCTCCTTGGGCTGCTTGTCCGCTTCCTTGGGGTGTTTGTCAGCTTCCTTGGGCTGCTGCGGCTGTTTGTTGCCCCCCTTCTTCTTCTTTTTCTTCTTTTTGTCGAAGCGGGTGAGCGAGTCCTGACCGAGCAGGTCGGCATATTCGCCTCGCTGTTTTTCGGTTTTCTCACCGTCGGGCAACAACTGGAGCGGTTTTTCGCCCTGCTTGTTCATTGCCATTATCTCAAACGCGCGGGCAGCAGTGATGGTCACCAGATTGGCAGGCACCGACTTGTCGGTGGAGTATGTGATCTCACGCTTGAATATGTCTGTCTTGAAGTGGAAATATGTGGCGTCGGCAGTCTCAAGTCGTACTTCGCGAGGGGGCAGACGCTTGACACTTTCAACATACATGTCTGCCTCGAAATTCAGGCAGCACTTGAGTTTGGAGCACTGACCGGCGAGTTTCTGCGGATTGAGCGAGATGTCCTGATAGCGGGCGGCGCTGGTGGCTACGGAAACGAAACTGGTCATCCAGCTTGAACAGCACAGAGGACGACCGCAGGGACCGATGCCGCCAATGCGACCTGCCTCCTGACGCGCGCCAATCTGCTTCATCTCTATTCTGACCTTGAAGGTGTCGGCAAGCACTTTGATGAGCTGGCGGAAGTCAACGCGCTCGTCAGCGATGTAGTAGAAGATGGCTTTGTTGCCGTCGCCCTGATATTCCACATCGCCGATTTTCATGTGGAGGTTAAGATCCTCGGCTATGCGGCGCGACTTTATCATGGTGTCATTCTCGCGAGCCTTGGCTTTCTCAAAGATTTCCATGTCAGCCGGACGCGCCTTGCGGAACACGCGCTTGATGTCGGCGTCAGGTTTGACACCTGCCTTGCGCATCTGTAATCTGACAAGCGCACCGGTCATGGAAACCTGCCCGATGTCATGACCGGGCGACGCTTCCACGGCTACCCAGTCGCCTATTTCCAGCGGCAGGTCAGTGGAGTTCTTGTAGAATCCCTTTCGGGTGTTCTTGAACTGCACCTCGACCATGTTGTCATCAGCGAAGCCTCCGGGCACATCTGACAGCCAGTTGTAGCAGTGCAGCTTGCCACGCTGATTCGACCCGTCGCAACTGTCGCATCGGCGGCAGCACGATTTCTCCTGCACGGGTCCTGATTCGTCAATAAAGTCAGCAGGAGTGGTTACGTCCGCTTCCATTATTTGGCAAAGCTGACTGAGCGGGTTTCGCGGATGACGGTAATTTTAACCTGTCCGGGATAGGTCATCTCATCCTGAATCCGCTTGGCGATTTCAGCCGAAAGTTTTTCAGTTTCCACATCGTCAATCTTGTCGGCACCCACAATGACGCGGAGTTCGCGACCTGCTTGGATGGCGTAGGTCTTGATTACGCCGGGATAGCTCAGAGCGAGCTGTTCAAGGTCGTTGAGTCGCTTGATGTATGCCTCGACAATTTCACGGCGGGCGCCGGGACGTGCACCTGAGATGGCGTCGCACACCTGAACTATAGGAGCGAGCAGCGATGTCTGCTCAATCTCGTCGTGGTGCGCACCGATGGCGTTGCATATTTCAGGTTTTTCCTTGTATTTCTCAGCGAGCTTCATGCCTAACAGTGCGTGTGGCAGTTCGGGCTCTTCATCGGGCACCTTGCCTATGTCGTGGAGCAGACCCGCACGGCGCGCCTTCTTCGGGTTCAGTCCCAGCTCCGATGCCATGATGGCGCAGAGATTTGCTGTCTCGCGCGAGTGCTGGAGCAGGTTCTGTCCGTAGCTTGAACGATATTTCATTTTACCGACAAGACGAATCAAGTCAGGATGCAGTCCGTGAATACCCAAGTCAATGGCGGTTCGCTTACCGGTCTCGACGATTTCCTCCTCAATCTGGCGGCGCACCTTGGCTACGACTTCTTCGATACGGGCAGGGTGGATGCGACCGTCAGCCACAAGCTGATGCAGTGCGAGGCGGGCTATTTCACGGCGCACGGGGTCAAAGCCTGAAAGCACGATTGCCTCAGGGGTGTCATCAACGATGATTTCAATGCCGGTTGCAGCTTCCAAAGCACGGATGTTGCGACCTTCGCGACCAATGATGCGACCTTTTATCTCGTCAGAGTCGATGTGGAAAATGGTCACTGAATTTTCGATGGCTGTTTCGGTGGCTACACGCTGGATTGACTGAACTACGATACGTTTCGCCTCCTTGTTGGCTGTCATCTTGGCTTCATCCATGATGTCGTTGATGTATGATGCGGCGGCGGTCTTAGCTTCGTCCTTGAGTGACTCCACGAGTTTTTCCTTTGCCTCCTCGCTGCTCAGACCTGAGATGTATTCAAGCTGTGCGCGGGCTGTGCCTATGAGTTTGTCAAGTTCCTGCTGACGCACTTCGTTGGCTGAAATCTGCTGATCGAGACCTGCGCGAACGTTGTCCAGTTCGTTGCGGGTGCGCTGGTTCTCGCTCTGCTGCTGGTTGAGTTGAGTCTCGCGCTGACGTATTTTCGCCTCCATCGACTGAATTTTTGACATGCGCTGGTTGGCAGTCTTTTCAGCATCGGATTTTATCTTCATTTCCTGTTCACGCGCTTCGAGAAGCTTGTTTTTGAGCAGGACGTCAGCCTCACGTTTGGCATCCTCGATGATGAGTTTCGCACGGCTCTTGGCAATGGATTTCTGAATCATCATGGTGATCAGTACGCCCAAGCCGATTGAAACCAATGCAATAATTGAATAGATAAGAATGGTCATTTTTTCGGTTTTATTACTGTTGATTAACAAAAAAAGCACTTTTCCACGCGTCGGGGTGCTATGCGGCATGCGGGATGCCGCCTCACCGGATGACATGAGGTAGAGTGCGGAAGAAATTCACTATGTCTGCGGCAATCGCAAGCTTCGTCACCTCTGTGGCGAATGCGATGCCTGAAATTTATATGCTTCCGGAGTGGTTCCGGAGCGTGATGCTCACAAGCAATTTGTCGGCATGTGTGCCGCCGGGCTGAAAGTTTCCCCCCTCGGGCGTCAGAAGTCGCTATTGTTAAAAAACTCCCTCTGCTGCGGCTCTTCGCCCTCGGTCTGCTGATCGTTGGCGCCGATGATCATGCTGTCAATTTCATTTTCAAAGTTGTCGAGTAAGGAATCCAACTCCTTGGCTTCCCTTTCCTGCGCTTTGTACACTTGGGCGAACCTGAGTGCTATCATCGCGAGGATCTCCTCGTGGCTCTTTTTCGGGAAGTCTCTGGTCCATTTGACCCAGAGGTCATTCACCTTGTCACGCGCGCTAATCCATGTCGCCTCATCTTCACTTGAAGTAGCATTGACTTCAAAAGGCGCGAGATTGGCTATGCTGAGAAAAATCCTTTTTGTCTTGCCCATGGCATCATTGTGTTAATTCGTTTATACACTTATTGATGTCCCGCACTAAACCGGATAAAACGGCACGACTCTGCTCTACCTGCTCCCTTGTCGGGGCAAAAGTGCTTGCTATCTGCAAGTACTCCAGCTGCGCTTTCAGATCGTGTATCTCACGGCGCTGACGGTCCACTATCTGCTGCAGACTTTCGGCGCGCTGCACGGCATCTTCCTTCTGCTTCCGGAGCATAGCCCCCTGTTCAAGCAAAAGTTCCATCTTGCTCTTAAGGCGAACCAGTCGTTGTTGCAGTTCTTCAGCCATTTCTCCAATTTTTTACAAAATTAATTATTTTATTTTGAAAATAGCTATTTTGAGATGCATTTTTTTGAACCTTACGCCGTCTTTACTCGTTGTACTTTTAAATAAATGAAACAATAACAACTAAAATAGATATTTATGTCTGAAAAATCAATTCGCGGTACTCAAACCGAACATAACCTACTGGCAGCTTTCGCCGGCGAAAGTCAGGCGCGCTCTCGTTACGAACTTTTTGCCCGCAAGGCTATCGAGGAGGGTTACCACCAGATTGCGGCTGTATTTGCCATGACCGCCGATCAGGAACTGGAACATGCCCGCCGTTTCTTCGAACAGCTTGAAGGCGGCTCTGTTGAAATCAAGGCTGCATATCCCGCCGGCGTCATTGCCGACACCCGCACAAACCTTGCCGAAGCCGCTGCCGGCGAACGTGAGGAGTGGAGCGATCTCTATCAGAACTTCGCTCAGACTGCCGAAGATGAGGGTTTCCCGAAAATCGCGGCTCTTTTCCGTCTGGTTGCAAAAGTTGAAGTGGAGCATGAGCAGCGCTACCTCAAATTGCTTGCCCGCATGGAGTCAGGAACAGTATTCTCCGATGATGAGGATGTTGCATGGATCTGCACCAAGTGCGGTTATGTTCACTATGGAAAATCAGCTCCTAAACAGTGTCCGGTTTGCGGCGCAGATCAGGGCTATTTCGAACGTAAACCTGATAATTATTGATTCGCTTAACCATATATTGTTAGATGGGAGGGGTAGGTTTCTCGGTTTTGAAACCTACTCCTCTTTTTTTAAAAAAAAACGAGGATAAGGCTGTTGAATGAAATCGGGGAGGATGACCTATGAAAACGGGGAAGCTGATAAAATAAACAGGCGGCATGTCATCAGTTGATATGCCGCCTGTTAAGGTTAAGCGATAAGGATTTATGCTTCCTCGTCCTCTTCTTTCATGTTGTGGAACACGTTCTGCACATCCTCATCCTCCTCAAGCTTTTCAAGCAGCTTGTCAAGGGTGGCGCGCTGTTCGGCAGTCACATCCTTAAGTTCGTGAGGTATGCGCTCGAATTCGGCGCTCACAATTTCGAAGCCATTGGATTCCAGATATTTCTGAATATTGGCAAATTCCTCGAAAGCGCCGTAGAGGATGATTTCTTCTTCATCGTTTTCAATTTCATCTACGCCGTAGTCGATAAGTTCAAGTTCGAGATCCTCCAGTGACACACCATCTTTGGGCTTGATTTTGAACACGCTCTTATGGTCGAAAAGGAATGTGAGCGAGCCCTGTGTGCCCAGCGAGCCGCCATGCTTTGTGAAGTATGAGCGTACGTTAGCCACGGTGCGGGTGTTGTTGTCAGTAGCGGCTTCAACGAAGATGGCGATTCCGAACGGACCGTATCCCTCGTATGTAATTTCCTTGTAGTCGCTTGAATCCTTGTCGGTTGCCTTTTTAATGGCGCGTTCCACAGTGTCCTTAGGCATGTTGGCAGCCTTGGCATTCTGCATCAACACACGCAGACGGGGGTTGGTGGTAGGATCGGGACCACCTGCCTTGGCAGCTATAGTGATTTCTTTACCAATGCGGGTAAATGTGCGCGACATGTTACCCCAACGTTTGAGTTTTCTTGCTTTGCGATATTCAAAGGCTCTTCCCATAGTAGTATATAAGTAGATGTTTGTTAAAATTCTGTTTAGCGGAGTTCGGCAGAAAGTTTTTTCTTGAGGTTGGTGATGATTTTGTTCATGACAGCCTCTATCTGCTTGTCCTGCATGGTTTTTTCATCGTCCTGCAGAGTGAGTGCGATGGCGTAGGATTTCTTTCCTTCGGGCAGATGTTCACCCTCGTAGACGTCGAACAGACGGATTTCCTTGAGCAGCTTGCGCTCGCTTTCGCGTACTACCGACTCTACTTGCGCCATGCTGACCGACTTGTCGATCAGAAGCGCGAGGTCACGGCTCACCGGCTGTGCCTTGGGCAGCGGAGTGTAGGTGACGGAGCGTTTGGCAACCAGTTTCACAATGGCATCCCATGCGAGATCGGCGTAGCATACGGGCTGCTTGATGTCGAACTGTTTCAGGATTGCTTTACTCACAATGCCAAGTGTGGCGAGCGGCTTGCCCGAGCGGGTAGTGTATTCGAGAGCTGCACCGAAAAGTTCGCCGCCGTCGGTCTGGCGTGAGGCATATTCACGCGCGCTGATTCCGAGTCGGGCAAAAATGTTTTCCACTATCGCCTTGAGGTCATAGACGGTCGCCTCCTGCGCGGGTGCGTTCCAGAGTGCCGAACGGCAGTCACCGGTCATCCATATTCCCAGATGCGCCTCCTGACGGTAAGGCGCCAGAGGCTTCTCAGCTGTTGACTCAGCCTGAGGATTGAAGAAGTAAACGTTGCCGAACTCATACATCTTCAGGTCGGCACACTTGCGGTTGATGTTGTGCGACAGCGATTCCAGTCCGCCGAATATCAGCGACTGACGCATCACGCTCAGATCGTTGCTCAGAGGGTTAAGCAGTCGCACGCAGTGGTCCAACGGATACTCTGTCAGCGAAGCGTAGTAAGCCTCGGCAGTGAGCGAGTTATTCATTATCTCGTTAAAGCCCTGTGCCGTAAGCTGTTCTGAAATCAGGCGCTGCAGATTGTCGGCGGTGTCGGTCGCCGTGTTATATGAAAGTGATGAATGGAGAGTGTCTGTGAGTTCAACGTTGTTGTAGCCATAGATTCGGAGTACATCTTCAACCACGTCACAGGGGCGTGTGACATCCACGCGATATGTTGGAATCTCCAGCGCTACGGTGTCACTGTCGGGGCGTCCGGTAATTTCTATTTCCAGCGAGCGGAGTATGTCATCGACAGTGTCGCGGGGAATTTCCTTACCCACAAGAGCTGTCATGTAGTCATAGCTCAGATCCACTTTTGCCGGTTTGACCGGATTGGGATAAATGTCGACAGGTTCGCCGCATACCTCGCCTCCGGCAAGCTCCAGAATCAGTCGGGTTGCCAGTCGGAGCATATATTCAGTGCCGTTGGGATCCACGCCACGCTCGAAACGGAACGAAGAGTCAGTGTTCAGTCCGTGGCGACGAGCAGTCTTGCGCACCGAAGTGGGGTGGAAGCAAGCGCTTTCAATGAATACCGAAGTCGTCTGCTCGGTCACACCTGAATCCAGACCGCCGAACACACCTGCTATACACATAGGTTCCTCAGCGTTGCAAATCATCAGGTCGCGGGAATCAAGGGTGCGTTCCACTCCGTCAAGAGTGGTGAATTTTGTTCCCTCAGGGCAGGTCCGTACCACAATCTTGTCACCCTTAACCTTGTCAAGGTCAAAGCAGTGCAGGGGCTGACCCATACCCATGAGTATGTAGTTGGTGATATCGACAATGTTGTTGATGGAGCGCTGACCGATGGCTGCGAGGCGATCACGGAGCCACTGCGGACTATCCTGCACCTTCACACCACGGATGGTTATTCCTGAGTAACGAATACAAGCCTCTGTATCAACCACTTCCACCGCTGCAGCGCCATCCTTGCGCACCGGAACGATGGCAGGAGCCTCAGGGCGGATCAGCGGTTCGGCTGTTGCATGCTGAGCCATCCATGCGCTCAGGTCACGAGCCACGCCGAAGTGGCTTGCTGCATCGATGCGGTTGGGAGTGAGGTCCACCTCAAGGAGATAGTCGCTCTGAAGGTTGAAATATTCCGAAGCTGGAGTGCCGGGGTTGACATCGCGGTCAATCACAATGATTCCGTCATGCGAGCTGCCCACGCCAATCTCATCTTCAGCGCAAATCATGCCGAAAGATTCCACGCCGCGGATTTTCGATTTTTTGATTTTGAATTCCTCGTCGCCGTTATAGAGCGTAGTGCCTACGGTAGCCACCACAACAGTCTGACCGGCAGCCACATTCGGCGCGCCACAGACAATTTGAGTAGCCTGACCGTCGCCAAGATCAACGGTCGTTATATGAAGGTGGTCACTGTCAGGATGTTCGGTACAAGTGAGGACCTTGCCGATAACTATTCCACGCAGACCTCCGCGGATTGATTCAACTTCCTCTACCGAGCCTGTTTCCAGACCAATCGAG
Organism: uncultured Porphyromonadaceae bacterium; assembly: GCA_947177685.1. GTDB lineage: Bacteria > Bacteroidota > Bacteroidia > Bacteroidales > Muribaculaceae > CAJUPY01. The sequence continues at coordinate 126,716 of CAMWVE010000003.1, forward strand.
GTCAGTGCGGCTGCGAGTTCCTGTGGTGAAAGAGTAAGATTTATATACTCTTTGAGCCAATTATATGAAATATTCATTTGTCGAGTGATAATTTTTGCAAAAGTACTCAATTTTTTTGGTAATTGCAAAAACAAACCCTTCAAATAAAAGTGTAAAGTCAGAAGTCACAGTGATAACAATCCTCTCCGGGAAAATAAAAAACCGGGCAAGATGAAATCATCTTGTCCGGTTTCGGATAGGGGGCGGTTACCTACTCTCCCACTTTCGCAGTACCATCG
>CAMWVE010000004.1 GCA_947177685.1 uncultured Porphyromonadaceae bacterium
TGTTTTTCAACATATTATACGAAAAGAGGCTGCGCCTATTTTGACACAGCCTCGTGTTCATCGCAAATCGCGGAGCAGGAGTCTCCGGCTCCCGCCATTTAACCAGTCCGACATATCAGACTTGTCTGCCAAACCAATAATGAGAAACGGACGCTCTATGGAGCGTCCGAAATACGGTTATTTAGCATCGAATTTTTCGATATATCCTCAGCCACAGAATATTAGCCCTCAAATTCATCAATATATTTTTTAAGAACAGGAATCATTGGAGGAATATCCTCAATAATGGTTTCCCAAACTTTCTCAGGTTTTAAAGTATAATAACCATGAACCATTACATGACGCATACTCACTATTACTTCCCATGGTAATTCTTTATGACCATCCTTGAATTCTTTGGTTAGTTTATAAGAAGCTTCCCCAATGATTTCTATCAGCTTGGCTAAGCCAAAGAACAAAATCCTATCATTCTTCACACCTTCCAAACTATGTTTTGGAGCTTCCTCTGATAAGATTTGAGCAGCCTCGAGAATATGTCTTAATCTTTCAGGATCCTTAACCTTCTCTCTCATAAATCAATATCTTATCTCGTTCAACAGATGCACGTGCAAAGTCCTTTAAGCCACAGGATTCCACCAAGTCAACCTTTATTCCGGCAATATTTGACAAATCAACAAGCATAGACCCTATTTTAAATAGGGAGACAACACCATGTGATTCATCATAATCAACAAGAATATCAATATCACTTTCAGGCGTTTCTTCTCCTCTTGAATATGAGCCGAAAAGCCATGCCCTAAGAATAGGTTTGGTACTCATATATTCTTGAATTTTCGGAATAATATTTTTAATTTGGTCATTCATTGGTAAACATGAAAATTTTGTCTATAAATCCCGCGGACGGTTCGGCAGGGAATCCTGTGCGAAGATACGAAAATTTCCTGATGATACAATAACTTTCCCTTTGAGTTTTAGAAATTATTTATTACATTTGCACCTGCATATCGCCCGCGGAGTCCCGATAGGGAGTACCGGACCGGATGCTAACAAAGTATTAGATATTAGAGCGTTAATGAAAAACCCAATGAAAAAATTTTTTTACTTTTTATTATTCCTCTGCTGTTCAATAACAGTAAGTGCCCAAAATCCCGATTCTGAATTGGTAAAAAAGGCAGAAACAGGCGATGCCGAAGCTCAATATTCCCTTTCAAAGCACTATCTTCCGAATACTGAAACAGTAAGCGAAGATGGTATGAACTGGTTGACTAAAGCAGCCGAAAGTGGACATGCTGAAGCTCAATGGAATCTCGGTAATGCATATAAAAAGGGTTGGTATGGTACCGAGAAGAATGATGAAAAACATCTGTATTGGGTTAAGAAATTAGCGAATCATAGTGACATTGAGAAAAATAAAGATTTTATTGCCTCCGCTCAGTATGACTTAGGTGAACTCTATTATGACGGTGAGCATGGCGTGGATAAGAATATTTCAGAATATCTTAAATGGGAAAAGAAATCTGCCGACAACGGTTATTATCCGGCTGCATTGAGTCTCGGTTATTATTATAAAAGCGAAGGCGACAAAAAGGAGGCTATTTATTGGTTCAAGAAATGCATGGATATGGTATGGGCAGAAAGACATGAGGAAGAAGAACATGCCTTTGATCAATTACGCGAATTGGGCGTGACTTACCACCCTGCTGACCATGTCGGTCACAATCATTAAGATTATACCGGCACAACAGCCACATCCTCTAAGAATCAAAAAGTTAGATATAACACCGAAAGCGCTTCCCGACCACCGGGACGCGCTTTCAGCATCTATCATATTCAGCATTTATCATCTATGGCGATGGGTGAAGGGTGCGTTATGCGCTCCTTTGCCGAGCAATAACCGCTCCATAATTGCCCTGCTTCCTTATTAGTCCCATTAGTCTCATTAGTCTTATTAGTCTTATTAGTCTTATGTGCCATCTTGGTGGGGAGGCTTTAAAAATCTGTTAGTTAAATTTAACAATACTTATATTTTAATTGCACCTGTTTTTGAACAGATTTTTTTAATTTTGTGTCAATAAAACAGGCAACTGCATGTCAACGGCTCAATAACATGAATCGCTGAACCGTACAGATGCCCGATTTGTTATTTTAAATTGAAAAACGTCACAAAACAAGTAATATGAACGAACCCGTCAACATCAGAGAACTCAACGAAATAGTTGCTTCAAAGAGCAACTTCGTGAATCTTATCACTTCAGGCATGGACCAGACCATAGTAGGTCAGAAACATCTGGTAGAATCACTGCTGATAGCCCTGCTCTCCAATGGCCATGTACTGCTCGAAGGTGTCCCCGGTCTGGCTAAGACACTGGCTATCAAGACTCTTTCGCAGCTTATCGATGCCAAATACAGCCGTATTCAGTTCACCCCTGACCTTCTGCCTGCCGACGTACTCGGTACAATGATCTACAGTGTGCAGAAAGAGCAGTTCCAAGTGAAGAAAGGTCCGATTTTCGCCAACTTCGTCCTCGCCGATGAAATCAACCGTGCTCCTGCCAAGGTGCAGTCAGCGCTGCTTGAGGCTATGCAGGAACGTCAGGTGACAATCGGCGAAAGCACTTACCGCCTCGACGAGCCCTTCCTTGTGATGGCTACCCAGAACCCTATCGAGCAGGAAGGTACCTATCCGCTGCCTGAAGCGCAGGTTGACCGTTTCCTTCTCAAAGTCATCATCGGCTACCCCACAAAAGAAGAAGAGAAGGTCATCATACGCCAGAACATTTCGGAACGTCCAGCCAAAGTGGTTCCGTTGTTGAAACCTGAGGAAATCATTGAAGTGCAGAAGATTGTCAACAAAATCTATGTTGATGAGAAAATCGAGCGCTACATTGTCGACATTGTGTTCGCCACCCGCTTCCCTGCCGACTACGGATTGAACGATCTGAAATCAATTATTGCCTTCGGAGCGTCGCCCCGTGCGTCAATCAATCTGGCAAAGGCTGCCCGTGCCTACGCTTTCCTGCGCCAGCGCGGCTATGTTGTGCCTGAAGATGTACGCGCCGTGTGTCACGACGTTATGCGTCACCGCATTGGTCTGACCTACGAGGCTGAGGCTAACAATATCACCTCCGACGAAGTAATCTCAACCATCCTCGACAAAGTAGAGGTGCCCTGATGAACGGCGTTCATCCCACAGTTAATCATGAAACCACCAACGTCGTATGGATGCTAACGAACTATTAAAAAAAGTAAGGAAAATAGAAATCAAAACCCGCGGACTGTCGCAGAACATATTCGCGGGCGAATATCACTCAGCCTTCAAAGGCAGGGGTATGACTTTTTCTGAAGTACGCGAATATCAGTATGGCGACGACATCCGCGACATCGACTGGAATGTGACAGCGCGTCACAACCACCTCTATGTCAAGGTCTACGAGGAAGAACGCGAAATGACGGTGATGCTCCTTGTGGACGTATCCTCAAGCCGACTGTTCGGTGCCGTGGGTGATGAAAAACGTGAGAAAATAGCCGAAATAGCTGCCACGCTCTCCTTCTCGGCGATTCAGAACAACGACAAAATCGGTGTGATTTTCTTCTCTGACAAGATTGAGAAATTCATACCCCCGAAAAAAGGAAAGAAACACATCCTTTTCATAATCAGGGAGTTGCTTGACTTCACCCCGGAGAGCAAAGGCACTGACATAGGTCAGGTTCTCCGCTTTTTCACCGATGCGCTGAAGAAACGCTGCACCGCCTTCCTCATCTCGGACTTCATAGCCCCTGACGACTACAAGCAGCAGCTCTCCATAGCTTCGAACCGCCACGACATAATAGGTATTCAGATATATGACAAGCGCGATGCCACTCTGCCCGACGTGGGTTTCATGCGCGTTCAGGATCTGGAAACCGGGCAGGACCGCTGGATCGACACTTCGTCGAAATCCACCCGGCAGCGCTACAACAAATGGTGGTATGAACGTCAGCAGCGCATGACCGACATACTCACCCGCAGCCGTGTCGACTTCACCAGCATCACCACTGACGAGGACTATGTGAAGGCGCTGATGGCACTGTTCCGCCGTAGAGGCGTAAAGATGTAATGATTTTCAACTATCGCTAATGAAGAACAGAAACTACATAAAAGCACTCATGGCAATGGCACTGCTGCTGACCGGCTCACTGAGCCTTTCGGCAGCAAAGCCCGTGTTCCGCGCCATGATGGACTCCACCCAGTTGCTGATGGGCAACACAATGACCATTCACTTGGAGGTTGTTGAGCCGGCAGATGCCACCGAAGGCCACATAGTGCTACCCAAGGACTCCACCCTCATTCCCGAGATTGAGGTGCGACGCATCGTCACCCTCGACACCACAGACATAGGCAACAATCTGCGCCGCATACGCCACGAGATGATCATACAGTCGTTTGACTCAGGCGATTACGTCATTCCCGAGCTCCGCTACGCCATAGGGTCGGACACTGTTTTAGGCGACAAGCTGGCGCTCCGGGTGATTCCGGTCGACGTTGACCGGATGGAAACCATCAACCCCAATGCCGACGTGCAGCCGGGAGATTCTCGCTGGTATGATTTCCTGCCCGCTTTTCTGGTAGACTACTGGGAGTGGATACTGCTTTCAATAGTGGTCATCATCGCAGTCATAGCAGCCTTCATCATATTCCGCAAGAAAGGAGTCAAGAAAATATTCACTGCGCCCAAACCGAAGCTGTCGCCCTACGAGGTTGCCATTCGTGACCTTATGTCGCTCAAAGAGAAAAATCTCTGTGCAGCCGGAGCTGAAAAGGAATATTACACTGACCTGACCGACATTCTGCGTGTTTACCTGCAGAACCGCTTCGGCATCAATGCAATGGAGATGACCACCTCGCAGATCACCGATGCGCTGAACCGCAACGAAGAAACCCGTCTGCCCAACCGACTGATGAAACAGATACTGGAGATTGCCGATTTCGTGAAATTCGCCAAACAGCGTCCGTTGCCTGAAGATAACACCCGCTCGTTCAACTCTGCCGTGCAGTTTGTGGAGGACACCCGCCCCCAACCGGCTGCCGATCAAGAACCGGCACAGGGCAACCCCAAACTGAAAAAGCCGTGAAACAAGCTTTCTCCTGACCAAATAACTAAAAACAGATAATAATGCAATTCGCAAATCCGGGATATTTTTGGCTACTACTGTTACTTGTTCCGCTGATAGCGTGGCAAGTGATCAAACACCGCAACGCTCATCCTGCCATGGAAATCTCCACGGCACGACCGTTCGACGGCATGCGCCGACCGCTGAAGGAGTATCTTCTGCACGGTTTGTTTCTGCTGCGTCTGGCTGCCATCACCTTCATCATTGTGATGTTGGCTCGTCCGCAGTCGCACGACAGCTGGAACACCACCAACACAGAAGGTATCGACATTGTCATTGCCCTCGACGTGTCGCCGAGTATGCTCGCGAAAGACTTCGACCCTGACCGTCTGGAGGCTGCAAAAAGCGTGGCGTCAAACTTTGTTTCAGCGCGTGAGAACGACAACATTGGTCTTGTGCTGTTTGCCGGCGAGAGTTTCACCGGAGTGCCGATGACCATGGACCGCGCCACGCTGACAAACTACATCAACAGCATAGAGATGGGCATGCTCGGCAACGCCACCGCCATAGGCGACGGTATAGTCACCTCAATTAACCGCATCAAGGATGGCAAAGCCAAGTCGAAAACCATAATTCTGCTCACCGACGGATCAAACAACACCGGTAACGTAGCCCCAAAAACAGCAGCCGAAATAGCTGCCAAATATGGAATAAAAATCTACACCATCGGCGTAGGAAAGAACGGAACCGCACTCTATCCGCAGCAAAACTACTTCGGTCAGATCGAATATGTGCCGCAGGAGGTTGTCATTGACGAGGAAACACTGAAAGATATTGCAGCCACCACCGGAGGCAAATATTTCCGTGCAACCAACAATAATGTTCTTGAGGATGTATTCGAGCAGATTGACCAACTGGAGAAAACTGCCATGGACGTACGCAACTTCTCGCACACTCAGGACAATTACATGATGTGGGCATGGCTGGCACTGATATGCTTCGCCACGGAACTGCTTCTCCGTCACACCGTTTTACGAACAATACCTTAGTCAAAGAATATGTTTAACTTCGCTAATCCACATATATTATATCTGCTGCTTCTGCTCCCTGTCATCTACGGGCTCTTATACTGGGCACGAATGGCACGGCGACGCAAGCTGCGCCGCTACGGTAACCCCGCCATGCTCCGCCATCTGATGCCCGACGTGTCGCCTTACAAGCCTTACGTCAAGATTACGTTGCAGCTGATTGCTCTCACAGCATTGATAATCGCACTGGCGCGTCCCCGTTCCGGTCAGAAAGAGGACATCGAGAACACCAAGGGAATCGAAGTCATGATTGCCTTTGACGTGTCGCGCTCCATGCTCGCCAGCTCCACCGACGATCCGGGTGGCATTTCACGCCTCGACCGTGCCAAACATATTCTCTCGCGGCTCGTCGACAAACTCGACAACGACAAAGTGGGGCTGATTGTCTTTGCCGGCGAAGCCTACACCCAGTTGCCGCTGACCTCGGACTTTGTATCAGCAAAAATGTATCTCAACTCACTGAATACCGAAATGATACAGACCCAAGGCACATCGGTGGGCGATGCCATAGCACTTGCTGCCAACTCATTCTCGCCCGATCCCACCATCAACCATGCCATAATCCTCATCACCGATGCCGAGGACCACGAGGGCAATGCGGTGGAGATGGCGCGTGACGCTGCCAAGCGCGGCATTCAGGTGGATGTGCTCGGAATCGGTTCGCCCAAAGGTAACCCCATTCCGCTTGACAAACGAGGCACCTACATGAAGGACCGTGAGGGCAACGTGGTGACTACAGCGCTGAACGAGTCAGCTGCCCAACAGATAGCGCAGGCAGGCGACGGCATCTATGTCAACGCTGCAGCATCAGGAGCTTTGGGCGACATAGCTGATAAACTTGATGAGCTTGAAAAAGGCGACATACGCCACATCGTCTATAAGACATCAGCCGAGCAGTTTCCCATCTTCGGATGGATAGCCCTGATATTCCTTGTGGCTGACATCTTCATCCTTGACAGAAAAATAGGATGGCTCAGCAAAATCAATTTCTTCTCAAAATAAAGGAGGATACGAAATGAAGAATCTGATAGCAACAACCTTCATAACGCTCATGACACTGCTTGCCGGCGGTGTGGTTCAGGCTCAGTCGCTCGACATAAATCAGCAGCCACAGGATGAATCCACTCAGGAGCAACAGGCACCCCAGCACAAACCACGCCGTAGCGATGCCATGCAGGTGCGAAACTACATAAAACAAGGTAACAAAAACTACAACGACAAACGCTACAGCGAGGCTGAACGCGACTACCAGAAGGCTCTGGAAATCGACCCCAACTCCGAGGTGGCGAATTTCAACCTTGCATCGGCTCTGCTGCAACAAAATTCCAATGGCGAACAGGAGGACCCGAACTCGCCTCTGAACCGAGCCGTGCGCACTCTGAACAACCTCACCAAAACCGCACAGAATCCTGAAATTGTAGAGAAATCATACTACAATCTCGGCAACATCGCATACAACGGACAGAACTACTCCGAAAGCATTGCCATGTACAAGGAGGTGCTCCGCCGTAATCCTGCCAATGACAAAGCCCGCGAAAATCTGCGCCTCGCTCAGAAGAAACTGCAGGAACAGCAGCAGAATCAGCAAAACCAGCAACAGCAACAGGATCAGCAGCAACAGCAGCAGGATCAACAGCAGAATCAGGATAAGCAGGAAGAGCAAAAGCAAGATCAGCAGCAACAGCAGAATCAACAGCATCAGCAGCAAGATCAGCAACAACAGGATCAGCAACAGCAACATCAGCAGATGAGCGACAACAACGCCGAGCAGATTCTGAAAGCTATGGAGAACGCTGAAGCTGAAACCCGCCGGAAAATTGAGGCGCAGAAAGCCCGTGAACAACAGACTAACCGCCGCCGACCTGAAAAACCATGGTAAAAAAGAGCTAAGATGAAAAAACGTTTCACAATATTATTATCCCTTTTACTCGCCGCGGTGACAATGACGCTCTCAGCAGCCGAATTCACCGTAATACCGCCACGCACGGTAATCGCGGGTCAGCGGTTCACCGTAACCTACCGACTGAAGAACGCCGACTCTGACGGAACCGCGCTTAAAGTGCCTGAAATCGACGGGTGCAAGCTGCTCTACGGTCCGGCTACGTCGACCATGAAGTCCTATCAGATAATCAACGGACGCCAGTCGTCAAGCACAACAGTTGACTACACTTACACCTATCTGGCTGAGAAAGAAGGCACTTACACCATTGAGCCAGCATCAATCAACGCCGACGGCAAGACCATGCGCAGCTCCACGGCATCGTTCAAGGTGCTTCCGCCTGACGTCACCACTCAGTCAGGCAACCGGCAGACTGACCGTCAGAGTCCGGCAAGCAGCGAAGTCCGCGACGTGACTCAGAAAGATGTGTTCATCCGCATCCTTCTCAACAAAAAGCAGGTTTATGAACAGGAGGCGGTAGAGTGTACCATGAAACTCTACACCAAATTGAATGTCAACAACATAAGCGCTCAATCTCCACCCACATTCGACGGCTTCCTGATTGAAGATGTCGATCTCCCTGCAAACATCAATGACACCGAGCATATCGACGGTCAGAACTACATGACCGCCGTGCTGCGCAAGTACATCATTTTCCCGCAGAAATCAGGCAAACTCACCATAAACTCAGGCAAATACGACATTGAGGTTGTGCAGTATGAGACCGTGCACATGGGTTACTTCCCCACCCGACGTCCGGTTGTGAAAACCGTTCATGTGGCTCCCGGCAATCTGGAAATCAATGTCAACCGACTCCCTGACGGCGCTCCTGCCGGATTCACCGGCGCCGTAGGCAACTATGCGCTGAAAACTGACATCAGCACCGAGTCGCTGCGCACCAACGAGGCTGCAACACTCACTGTAACCGTAAAAGGTTCGGGTAACATCAAGTACCTGAAAGAGCCTGTGGTTGACTTTCCCACGGAATTCGAGCAGTACACTCCCAAACAGGACATCAACGTACATGTGGCAGGCAACAACGTAGCCGGCAGCAACATAACCGAATATACCTTCGTGCCGCAATCGGTGGGCGACTTCAACATCCCGCCCGTCACATTCGTGTACTTCAATCCTTCGTCAGGAAAATATGAAACCCTGACCTCCGGTGGCTATCATGTGAAAGTGGCTAAAGGAGTAAACTCCGTTTCGACCACAACCGCACAGCAGGATATCACTGCCAAAAACAACGATATTCTCCACATCAAGACCGGCGACAAATCGCAGTCCAAGAATCACGAGCCGGTGATACACAGTCCCATTTACTGGATTTTCTACATACTCCTGATAATCCTGCTCGCCACATCCATCTTCCTCTATTCAAAACATGTCAAGTTCAACGCTGACGTGACCGGAGTGAAGAAAGCACGCGCCAACAAAGTTGCCAAGCGCCGACTCAAAGATGCCGAACGAGCCATGAAACTCCATCAGACCGACAAATTCTATGCCGAGCTGCTGCAAGCTCTGTGGGGTTATCTGAGCGACAAACTCTCCATTCCCGCATCGCAACTGACCCGCCAGAACATCCAGCAGAATCTCACCGACTATCACACCCCGCAATCGCTCATTGACCGCGTCATAGCGTTGCTTGATGAGTGTGAGATGGCACGATTCACCCCTGATATCACCAACGAATCAGTAGAGACAACCTATCGTGAGGTCAGCGATGTTATCAACGAAATGGAAAACATGAAAAAATAAATGCCGACATGATTAAAAGCAACATATCCCGACATATTGTGGCAGCGTTGATGCTGATTATCGCCACCGTGTTTCCGGCAGTGGCACAGACGCTTGCCGAGCAGGCTGACGCCGCATACACCGCCGATGACTATGCCACAGCCATCGAACTTTACAATCGCGCGGCAGCCGAGGACGGAACATCGTCCGTTCTGTTCTACAATCTCGGCAACGCATACTACCGCAACGGAGAGTTAGGCAAAGCCATCCTCAACTACCGGCGTGCGCTGCGTCTCGATCCGGGAAATGCCGACGCACTTGCCAACTTGGAATTCGTCAACTCCAAAATTATTGACAAACCGGTCGACAACGACTCGCTGACTGACAAAATTTCGGATAGGGTGATTAACCTGATGACTGCCGACGGATGGGCTTACACCACCGCGGCACTATTCCTGCTCTTCATTCTGTTCACAGCCGGCTACATCTTCGTCAACTCCGTGGGCTTACGCAAGGCATCGTTCTTTCTTGCACTGATATTCCTGTTCGCGAGTATCTTCGGAGTAGTGGTGTCAATCTCAGCTGCCAATCGTCAGCTCGACAACAACGATGCGGTCATTCTGAGTGAATCAGTCCAGCTCAGCACATCGCCACGCCATCCCAAAGACAAATCAGAGGAGGCGTTGCTGCTTCACGAAGGCACCTGCGTCCACATCATTGACTCGCTCCGCGTTCAGGGGGTCAGCGACAATCCGCTTTGGTATGAAGTGACGGTCAACAAAGAGCACCGCGCATGGATAAATTCAGCCGATGTCGAAAGAATCTAATAAACTTCTATCAGTCAACAAATTGCAACATATTTATCAAAAAATATGTTATAAAGCATGAAAAAATTTGATTAAAAAATTTGCACATATCAAAACAATAGGCTAATTTTAAACCAATTTCAAAACCCAATCGCATTTAACTAATAAATCCTATAAGATTATGAGCAAGACAATAACCTTCAACGAACTCCGCCGTCTCAAAGCAAGCCTGCCTGAGGGCGCCATCCATCAGATAGCTGACAAACTGAACACCACAGTCCAGACCGTCCGTAACTATTTTGGTGGCACCAACTATGAATTCGGCAAAAACAATGGCATTCACATCGAACCGGGTCCCGACGGAGGTATTGTTGTCCTCGATGACACCACAATCTACGACATGGCTCTGGAAATCCTCAAACAGCAGGAAAACAAAGAGAACTAAATAGGTAACATGGAATAAAATAATCTGACGGTGTGTCAAAACTCGTTTTTTGACATACCGTCTTTTAGTTTGGCTGATGCCATTCACACATTATTGATTAATCATTTCGCAGCTTATGTCACAGGAACGACTGATAACACTTGCCATCCACACCCTCGAATATGCCAAAACAGTTTGTGAAATGCTTGAGAGGGAGGGAATCACGGCAGAACTCCACAACATCAACCTAGATCATCCGGTGATTGCACCCGGTGTCAGAATCCGAATCAAGGAATCGGACCTTCCGTTAGCACTCCGTATAGTGGAGAACAGGGAAATTCTGGAAACATCGACCAGAACGCCCGATGCCGTCCGCACCATCCTCGTTCCTACCGACTTCTCCGACCACTCGTTCAATGCCGCACTGCTCGCATTCTGCCTTGCACGGCAGTTCAACACCGACATTACATTCATCCACGCATATCTCGACCCTGACCGGTCAGCGAACATACAGCTCTCCGACGTTTATAACTACAAGTCAGTTGACCCGGTGAACTCAGCCGTTGCCATGGAGGCGAAAGAAAAAATGGAGTCGTTTCTTGACCGCATCAAGGACGCCATTAAAAAGGGGGAAATTCCGGCTGTTCGATTCCGTACAATAATCAAGGAGGGAGTTCCCGAGGATATTATCAACGGATATGCCAAGGAACATTCACCCTACCTGATTGTAATGGGTACCCGCGAGGCATTGCGCAAGGAGCGTGAACTCATAGGGTCAGTAACAGCTGAACTTCTCGACGGATGCCGCCACTCAATCATCTCGCTGCCGGCGCTTTGCAACTTGCGCGACCTGATGACAATCAATGAGGTTACATTTTTCTGCAACCTCGACCAGACCGACATTCTCGCCCTCGACACCCTGAGCCGAGTGTTCCCCGACCGCAAACTCACCATCAATCTGGTCTACATCGACCGCCTTTACCTGCGTCATCCAAAAGATGCAGCCTCAAGTCTGCTCGATTATTGCCACCTCCATTTCCCGTACTACACCTTCACATTCCGCAACACTGCCGCCGACAAACTTGTCATTGACAGCAAGGAGAACGAGATGATTGTGGTGCCGAACAAACACAAAAATATCATTTCACGAATTTTCAACCCCGGGCTCGCCCATCGTATTCTTTTCCGCGCCGACATTCCAATGATGGTTATCCCGGTCTGATACCCTCAGGCGAGAAATCTTATTTAATATATATTAACAGAACATATTCCAAACGCCGGAATTTTTTAACTACCTTTACAAATTGATTTTTACAGTGTAACTCCGGAATCTCCGGATGAATCCGTAACAATTTGAGAATGAAATTAATACGTCTACTACTGCTGTTCACAGCTCTGGCAACACTCAGTCCTGCGGTCAATGCACAGGAGAAGTTCCGCCGTGGTCTGGAGCAGTCAAAATTCATACCGAAGGGTCAGTGGATTACCGGCGTCAGCGTAAGCTACTCCCAGTCAACCAACGACAACTATCAGTTCTTTATAGTCGAGGATATATCCGGCGACAACTACACCTTCAAGGTCAGCCCAATGCTGCTTTACAGCTTTCAGGACAACCTTGCAGCCGGCGGAAAATTCGGCTACCAGCGCTCGCTGATCAGAATCGATGACGCCCGCGTGGTGCTTGACAGCGAAACTGACTACAAAATCGACAACCTTTACTCGCTCAGTCATAACTATTATGGCATGGCTTGCTTCAGGAACTACATCAGTTTCGGTCAGAACAAACGCTTCGGTCTGTTCAACGAGGTTCAGCTGCAGTTCGGCGGAGGTGAATCGAAACTATGCAACGGACGTGGCGAGGACCTCACCGGCACCTTCGAACGAAACTATTCGTTCAACGTGGGTCTGGCGCCCGGCATGATCATGTTCCTCAACAACTACTCGGCACTGGAAGTGAACATAGGCGTGTTAGGTTTCGACTACACCCACACCAAATCAGTCACCGATCAGATCTATGTGGCTTCGCGCGACAGCCGGAGCGCGAACTTCCGTATTAACCTTTTCTCAATCACCTTTGGCGTAGCATTTTACCTATGAAAACAATTTGGAAGTTAAAATACTTGGTCCTGACCATGGCAATGGTGCTGATATGCTCGGCTGAAGGTCAGGCACGCGAGCTTCGCCAAAACCCTGACGAGGACATTATCATTCTCGACAAACTGTCGAAAGGAGAAAAAATCATTCTTGACTCCACGTTTATCAACAGCGGAGCCATTGACGAAACCGTCATCGTGGGCGAAGACACCGTCAGCATCATCATACCCCAGAAAAACTACGGCAGATTTGACCGCGGACTTTACAATTTCATGTTCATTCCAAAAGGTCAGTGGGGATTCGGGCTGACTGCCTCCTACGGCGAGTTCAACACTGACGACGTGCAGCTTCTCAGCATCCTCAAGGACCTCGACCTGAAAATAAAGGCTTATTCGTTGAAGCCGTCAATATCATATTTCTTCAACAACAACCAGTCCGTGGGACTGCAGTTCAACTACTCGCGCACCATCACTGACCTGTCAGGGCTTACAGTCGATTTCGATGAGGACATCAACTTCTCGCTCCGCGACGTAAGTTTTTATTCTGAAAGCTATTCTACCTCAGCCTTCTACCGCTACTATGTAGGTCTCGGCACCATGAAGCGTTTCGCAATTTTCAATGAGGTGGAACTCTCGTTCGGCAGCGGCTCGTCACGCTTCAAGCGCATCTACAACGATGAGCCGCGCGACACCCGCACCAACGCCTCGTCGGTCGGGCTCAATTTCAGCCCCGGACTCTGCGTGTTCATCATGGATAACGTCTGTTTCAATGTCTCCTTCGGTGTGTTCGGCATCAATGCCAAGCATGAGAAGCAGTGGGTCAACGACATAGAGACCGGCTCTCGCACATCATCGGGCGCCAACTTCAAATTCAACATTTTCAACATCAACTTCGGAATGGGGGTATATATATGAAACGAATCATTTATCTCAGCCTGCTGATAATTTCAGTAGCTTTCTGCGGATGTATCAAAAACGACATCCCCTACCCCCGTATTCAAGCTAATTTCATCACATTTGATGTTGAAGGCGCAAGCAAAGCCACACTGATTGACTCCACCAACCGTGTTCTGACGGTTTATCTGGAAGAGACGACTGACATACGCAATGTCCGCGTACGCAGCTATTCCGTCACTCGCGGCTCCACGGTCAAGTTCCCTGACCTGAAAGAGCCTGTCAATCTGCAGTATCCGGTCAGTGCGGTGGTGTCGCTCTATCAGGACTATGTATGGACCATCACGGCTGAACAGAACATCGAGCGCTACTTCACCATTGCCAACCAGATGGGCACCTCGGTGATCGATGTGCCCGGAAAACGAGTGGTAGCCACCATACCCTCATCCCAGCCTATTGACAAAGTGAAGGTGCTGACCATGAAGTTGGGCGCCACCGGATCAGTAACCGTGCCTGAACTTGAAGGCAAGACCGTTGACTTCACGCAACCGGTCAAAGTTGAAGTCACAGACCACGGCTACACCGACGACTGGACAATCTATGTTGAACAGAGCGAGGCAACCGTAACCACTGTCAGAGCCGACGCATGGACCTGTGTGGCATGGGTTTACGGCGAAGCTGAAGCCGGAAAGAACAACGGTGTGGAATATAGGCGCGCCGACAGCGACACTTGGATCAAGGCACCGCAAGAATGGGTGACACACGATGGCGGCAGCTTCTGCGCACGACTGGTTCACCTTGAACCGCTCACCTCCTATGTGGCAAGAGCATATTCCGATGATGACTTAGGTGTGGAAATGGAGTTCACCACCGGCACGACACTGCAGATACCCAACTCCGACTTCAACAATTGGTGGCTCGACGGCAAAGTGTGGTGTCCGTGGGCTGAAGGGGGTACACCCGTCTGGGATTCAGGCAACAAGGGTGCCACCACACTCGGCTCAAGCAACACCACTCCGTCTGACGACACCCCGTCGGGCAGCGGAACCGCCGCACAGCTTGAAACCCGGTTCGTGGGCATTGGAATCATAGGTAAACTCGCTGCAGGAAACATCTTTACCGGAAAATATGTGGCTACGGACGGCACGAACGGTATTCTGAGTTTCGGCATCCCGTTCAAGGAACGCCCCACCA
This sequence comes from uncultured Porphyromonadaceae bacterium, assembly GCA_947177685.1. Lineage (GTDB taxonomy): Bacteria > Bacteroidota > Bacteroidia > Bacteroidales > Muribaculaceae > CAJUPY01. The sequence goes on from CAMWVE010000004.1 coordinate 15,267, forward strand.
AGCTGCGTGGCTACCTTAAATATAAATGTGCACCCATCTCTTCAGCGACCTCCGGATTTGAGTCGCTTAAAGGTCAGCCTGACACATGCATAGTCTGGGTGGCTCTTTCCGATGGTGATCAGCCATATACAATCCGCACGAATCCGAAAAATCTGCAACTTTTCAGTCCTGATGACCCTTCAGTGATAGCTTACGGAAACATTCAGTACGGTTCGAGTGTTAATAGTTATATACAGTTTGAAGTCGAGCTCAACTACAACAGCACATCGCGTGTTCCCAACTATGTTGTGGTGGTAGCATCAGCCAGCAAATACGGCGACTACTTCACCGGAGGAAACGGCAGCTGCCTTTGGGTCGATGACTTCGAGTTGTTATATGACTACTGATGACATCACATCAACACTAAATAATCACTGATAGTATGAAAGCTACATTTTGCACACTGACTCTCCTGATTTCATCACTGATGCCTGTAACGACATTCGCCGATGACTTCACCTCGACTGATTCAAGCCGTGACGCCTTCGGCGTGCGTGCCGGTGTGGAAATATCATCGGCAGCAGGTGCCCCTGACTATTACAGCAACGGAGCGGGCGGTTCGGCAGGTGTTGTCTACACCAAGTATTTCTACAAAGATTTCTATGTGGAGCCGGGCGCCTATCTGTTCTACGACACATTCGGACAGACCGTCGAGACAGCCCTACCAACCGAGCAGATGCCTGCCGTTGCTGACGGAAGCATCCGTAACTTCGGTTTCCGTGTTCCGGTAAACGCCGGTTGCCGTCTGGCGCTCACTGACGATATGGGACTGAAATTCTTCACCGGACCGCAGATGAACGTCAGTCTGATAGCCCGTTCGCACTTCGACGACAAGGATATTCCTGATGAAGGTAATATTCTGGGCAAGAAAGGATTCAAGCGGTTCGACCTCCAGTGGAACTTCGGAGTGGGTCTGGACTATAACCGATGGTTTGTGGGTGTCAGCGCATCAGCCGGTGTCACAAAAGTGATGAACCGTACCTTCGAACATTTCCGTCGTAACTACGCCTGTATCTCAGTGGGTTACACATTCTGATAACATCAACGCCTGTAGGCGGCGTATAACAAAAACCTTAGGAGGGTGCATCAAAAGCAATTTTGACACACCCTCCTGTTGTGTCCGGCTCACATTTTTTCACAAATATCATTGGTGGAACTAATTATTTTTCCTACTTTTGTGCAAGATTATGGCAAAGAATAACAACAGATCCATTCTCAGCGAGCGGTTACAAAAATACATGCAAAGCAAGTCGATGCGAAACACTCCTGAACGCGAAGCTTTGCTTGACGCCTTGCACAAGTTCAAGCGCCGTTTCACCATAGATGATCTGGAAAAACATTTTGCAGAATCGAATTTTAAACTCAGCAGAGCCACGCTCTACAACAACATCCATCTGTTTGAATCTGCCGGAATACTGAAATGTCACAAAATCAGCAGCCACAAAGCCAGTTACGAGGTCGTTTACTCTGATACTCCCCTCAGCGGCTATCAGGAAATATGCACCATCTGCGGCAAAATCCGTGACTTCACAGACCCGGAACTGGCTAAACAAGTTCAGGCACGCAAAAGCCGCTTTTTCCGTCCGGAATATTTTGCAGTGCAAATCTATGGAATCTGTTATGCGTGTCTCCGAAAACGAAAAAAAGAGAAACTAAACAACATAAACCAATAGCTGACCGCACGACACAACATCATGCCGGTGGCTTTAAAAAAAATTGAACAATGAAGGTTGACGTACTGCTCGGATTGCAATGGGGCGATGAAGGTAAAGGAAAAGTTGTGGATGTTCTGACTCCACGTTACGATATAGTGGCACGCTTTCAGGGCGGTCCGAACGCCGGACACACTCTGGAGTTCGACAATAAGAAATATGTGCTCCGTTCAATCCCGTCCGGAGTGTTCCAGAATGGAAGAACCAACATTGTCGGCAACGGCGTAGTGCTTGACCCGGTGCTGTTCATGGAGGAAGCCAAAGCGCTGGAAGAAAGCGGCGTGGACATCCGCAAAGCTGTCAAGCTCGCCAAGAAAATCCACCTCATCATGCCAACTCACCGCATGCTTGACGCTGCCAATGAAAAAGCTAAAGGCGGCGCCAAAATCGGCACGACCGGCAAAGGCATCGGTCCCACCTACACTGACAAAATCAGCCGTAACGGTCTGCGTCTGGGCGATACTCTGCGCGACGATTTCGCAACACGCTATGAGGCTGCCCGTGACCGCCATGTGGCTATGCTCAAAGCCATGGATGCCGACCTCGGCAATCTCGCCGAACTCGAGTCGAAATGGATGGATGCCATCGAATATCTGAAAACCTACGACATTGTCGATGGCGAGCAGTTTGTCAATCAGGCGCTTAAGGATGGAAAACGTGTTCTCTGCGAAGGCGCTCAGGGCACCATGCTTGATGTTGACTACGGTTCATATCCCTTCGTGACCTCAAGCAACACCATCACAGCCGGAGCATGTTCCGGTCTGGGTGTGGCACCCAACAAAATCGGCGACGTGTTCGGCATCTTCAAAGCCTACTGCACCCGCGTGGGCAGCGGACCGTTCCCCACAGAACTGTTTGACGAAACCGGAAAATGTATCCGCGACCTCGGGCATGAGTATGGTGCCGTTACCGGTCGTGAACGCCGTTGCGGATGGATCGACCTCGTGGCGCTCCGCTATGCGATCATGATAAACGGTGTCACTCAGCTGATCATGATGAAATCAGATGTGCTTGACAACTTCCCCGTCATCAAGGCATGCGTAGCTTACAAAGACAAGGAGGGCAACACACTCACCCACTTCCCCTACTCCATCGATGCCGATGAGGTCACACCTGTTTATGTGGAAATTCCCGGTTGGCACACTGACCTCACAAAAGCCAAGAGCGAGGCTAACTTCCCCAAAGAGTTCAAGGACTACATAGCATTTCTCGAAAAAGAACTTGAAACACCCATCACAATCCTTTCGGTGGGTCCCGACCGCGAACAAACCATAGTACGCGATTCATTCAAAGCATAATATAAAGGCTCCCGGCTAAGGTGTCTGACCCCCAGCCGGGAGTCATAACTGATTAATCTACACCATCTAACACATTTCTAACACATTAATTCAATGGCAAAAGTTAAACCTTTCCGTGGCATTCGCCCCCCCAAGTCAATGGTCACCAAAGTGGCATCACGCCCCTACGACGTGCTTAACTCCGAGGAGGCGCGCAGCGAAGCCGAAGGTAATGAGAAATCACTTTACCACATTATCAAGCCCGAAATCGACTTTGAACCCGGCACTGACGAACATGATCCCAAAGTCTATGACAAGGCTGTTGAAAACTTCAAGGCATTCCGCAACAACGGATGGCTCGTGCAGGACGACAAGGAGCATTACTACATCTACGCCCAGACCATGGACGGCAGAACTCAGTATGGCATCGTTATCGCAGCCAACGTTGACGACTACATGAATAACCGCATCAAGAAACATGAGCTCACCCGCCGCGACAAGGAGGAGGACCGCATGAAACATGTGCGCATCAACAACGCCAACATAGAACCGGTATTCTTTGCTTTCCCCGATAATGAAAAGCTTCAGGAAATAATCACCACCGTTACAGCCGGAACTCCCGAATACGATTTCGTTGCAGAAGATGGCTTCGGTCATCACTTCTGGGTGATTGATGATGAGAATATGATCAACACCGTCACCGAAGAATTTGAGAAAATCCCCTATCTCTACATCGCCGACGGTCACCACCGCACTGCCGCAGCCGCACTCGTAGGCAATGAAAAAGCCAAGGCTAATCCCGATCACAAAGGTGATGAAGAATACAACTACTTCCTTGCTGTGGCTTTCCCTGCCTCACACCTGAAAATCATCGACTACAACCGTGTGGTAAAGGATCTCAACGGCAACACTCCGGAGCAGTTCCTTGAGAAACTTTCAGAGAATTTCATTGTTGAACCTAAAGGTGAAGAAATCTACTCACCCTCGGCGCTCCACAACTTCTCGCTCTACATGGGCGGTCAGTGGTACTCGCTCACCGCGAAAGAGGGTCGTTATGACGATGCCGATCCCATCGGTGTTCTTGACGTGACCATCTCCAGCGATCTCATCCTGCGCGATATCCTCGGCATCACCGACCTCCGCTCGGACAAGCGTATCGACTTCGTAGGCGGTATCCGCGGACTTGGCGAACTCAAACGTCGCGTTGACTCAGGCGAGATGGCAATGGCACTCGCCCTCCATCCCGTGACCATGCAGCAGCTCATGGATATTGCCGACACCGGCAACATCATGCCTCCCAAAACCACATGGTTCGAGCCTAAACTCCGCTCCGGTCTGGTAATCCACCATCTTGAGGACAAATAAACATCTCCACCCAATAACGCTTTTAAAGGCTGTTTCGTAATTTACGAGGCAGCTTTTTTTGTTTCGTGCATAAACATATAAGACTGAGGTCGGAGCCGTTTGATTTTGTTTAATGTTACCCGGTTTGAAAACTTTTATTAGAAAAGTTTGTTCGTGATATAAAAGTGATGTATCATTTGCATTACAAATGATAGCACTATGGAAGCAGCAATAAATAGAAAATCTGCCATGTTCCGTCTGCGCGAAGAACTTTTGGAACGTTTGAAGCAATTGGCAGCCATTAGGAGCTGTTCGGCTAAAACCCCGTTCCCAATTCGACCAAGCCATAACAAATATTGGGGAACGGAGTCTTACTGATTGCGGAGCATTTCGAAAAAGTCGGAGCGGAGCGAGGGATTCTCGGCAAAAAGTCCGCAATCACTGATGGTGACGGTGGAGGAGTCCTGTTTTTCAACTCCACGCATTTTCATGCAAAGATGTTCTGCCCGGCACACGACAATGACACCTTTGGGCGAAAGAGCCGCATTGACCGCATCACAAATTTCGGAAGTAAGTCGCTCCTGCACCTGCAGGCGACGTGCTACCACATTGACGAGTCGCGCCAATTTGCTCAGCCCAACCATCTTGCCGTCAGGTATATATCCGATTGACACCTTGCCGAAAAATGGAAGGATGTGATGCTCACAGAAGGAGTAAAATTCTATATCTTTGACCACCACCATCCGCGAGCCACCATCTTCAAATATCGCCTGACGGATCACCTCCTGCGCATCCTGCTCATAGCCCTGTGTGGCGAAAAGCATAGCTTTGGCAGCACGCTCCGGAGTCTTGAGCAACCCTTCGCGCGACGGGTCGTCTCCGATAATCTCAATTATTTTCTTGAAATGATATGCCAGCGCGGCGGTCTTATCCTTGAATTCCTTGCTTGATGAAGTCATAGGCAATTATTTGTTGATTCTGTCACGCACCACGCGTACCTCACGCGAAATGCCGGGGAAATAGTGCTTTATTTCAGCCGCAGCTTCCTGTGCGTCACTTTCAGAACGGAAATCACCCACGCGAACACGCCAGTAGGGTGCCTCATAGGTGACGTATGTTGCCAGATGTGGCATCTGTTCCCTGATTGCCAATGCCTTTGCACGGGCTTCATCCTTGGCTGTACGCGCATTGTTGTCAGCAAAAATCTGCACGCGATATCCGCCTACAACCGTGGTCCCCTGTTCCGAAGGCTGATTGGCATCAGACTGATCGTCAGTCTCAACAACCTCGATCTCAGTCTTTTCGGCACATACCAGCCGGTTTTCAAGCTGCTGCGGCTGACTGACGGTGATGATGGAATCGCGCTCTATGAGCCGTAGCACCTTGGGTGTTTCGCCCCGCATGATTGCGAACGGTGACAAAAGGAGTGCCGCTACAAGAATTGTTTTTCCGTATTTTGACATTTTGTTGAATCAGAGAATAAAAGAGGGGTGATGAACACCGCGGCTCATCGCCCCTCTCATTATAACATATTACTATTTAGAATGCGTTGACAATGCCCATGAATGAAGCGCAGTCAAGCGATGCACCACCAATCAGACCGCCATCCACGTCAGGTTTGGCAAACAGTGCGGCTGCGTTCGAGGGCTTGCAGCTGCCACCGTAAAGGATTGAGGTGTTGTCAGCAACTTCTTTGCCATATTTGTCAGCGATGACACCACGGATGAAGGCGTGCATTTCCTGAGCCTGATCGTCGGTAGCAGTCTTGCCGGTACCGATAGCCCAAACGGGTTCGTAAGCAAGGATGATTTTGCCGAACTCCTCTGCTGACAGGTGGAAAAGAGCATCTTCAATCTGCTTTTTCACAACATCGAAGTGTGTTTCGTTTTCACGTTCTTCAAGAACTTCGCCGATACAGAAAATGGGAGTCAGACCGTTTTCAAAAGCCAGAGCGATTTTTTCACGGAGAGTGTCAGAAGTTTCGCCATAGTACTGACGACGTTCAGAGTGACCGAGAATCACATATTTGGCGCCGGTCGATGCAACCATTGAGGCAGAAACCTCACCGGTGTAAGCGCCATTTTTGTGGTCAGCGCAGTTCTCAGCACCCAGACCGAGTTTTTCCTGATTGATTTCACCATTGATTGAAGCCAGATGAGTGAAAGGAACGCAGATGATTACATCACACTTGGGTGTTGCGTCCTTGAGTGCTTCGTTTACCTCTTTGGCAAGTGCCACACCTTCCTGAAGGGTGGTGTTCATTTTCCAGTTACCTGCAACAATATTTTTTCTCATAATTGTAAAATTGTTTTGTTTTCCGCTGCAAATTTACTAATTTTTTTTTGTAAGTTTACACTCTACAATTAACTGATTGAACTGTTACGGAGCGCCCCGACTGTTAAATATTGTAAATTAAGCATTGCGTTGCAACCTTCCGCTCCTTAACTGCGTCAAAGAGTAAAATCAACAACTAAAAATCATAATCACATGAAGAAAAGCATCTTTTTATTACCGTTCATTGCAGCTTGGCTGATTTTTGCCACCGCCTGCGTTGATGATTTATCGGACTCCTACACCTACCGGCAGTCTAACATCGACACCGACGAAATTGTCGAAGCGGTCAATGAGGCATTCGCAGAAGCATTTGAGAATGCCCGCCTGAATGACACCATCCTCAACTGCACAATCCAAGACACTGATTCAGTGATGATTCTGAGCAGCAGTCAGCTCACGCCCGCCGTTGTTCCCAACATGCCTGAGCTGAAAATCAACGTGATGACCAATGACAGCGAATGGATTGAACTCCAGAGCGACAAACTGAGCGCACGGAGCACCATAGCCATCCTGAGCATAATCATTCCATGCCTGATGATCGTGGTAATCGCAGCTCTCTTCCTGCTGTTCTTCTATTTCAGAATGAGGAACCGTAACAAAGTCATCGAGGCAGCCATCGCAGCCGGCTACCAACTGCCTGTAGAGTTCTACACCAACTCATCAGCCGGCACTCAGACATCAGCAGAAAAAACAGCCATTGCCGAAGTCGGCTCAGTGCCCCCGCCACTGCCTCGCGACGAACGTCTGCGTGTACGCGGTCTGCGACTTGTTGCAATAGGATTGGGACTGATGATCATGCTCGGAGTGTGGGGTGGAGTCGATGCGGCTGTGTTAGGCATTATTCCCCTGCTGATAGGAGCATCAAGTCTGGCAAGCTACTACAACATACTGAAATAAAAGCTTTTGACCAGTCATGTTGTCAAGAATTGAAGAACTTTCACTGATTGCCCGGTGCATAGCGACTGATAATCGCGATGCCTTCGGGCAACTGGTGGTGGAGTATGAAGAAGGGCTGCGGCGCTTCCTCTACAACCTCACCGGATGTGATGCTTCACTCACTGACGACATAGCTCAGGAAACATTTCTCAAAGCCTATCTGTCAATCCGTTCATTCCGCGGAATATCACGCTTCAAGACGTGGCTCTACCGGATTGCCTACAACGAGTTCATCACCTATCGGCGCAAATACGGGCAGGAATATGCCGCCGATGAGCTGACCACCATTGATGAACCGCAGCACTCCCCTGCCGCAGGCACAGAGATTTCCGTGGATCTGCAGACAGCCATCAACAGCCTGCCTGACACCGAACGAACCATAGTATTGCTTTTCTACATGGAGGATTTACCCATAAAAAAGGTGTCACAGATTACAGGCTGCCCTGAAGGAACCGTAAAAAGCTATCTGAACCGCGCCCGCACCCGACTGGGCGAACTGTTAAACCAATAACCTGCACGATGAAAGAAAACGACTTAGACCGCCAACTGCGCGAAACCATAAAAAAAGAACTTCCCGAAGCACGCCGCGACGAGTGGTTCGTACGCAAAACCATGAACCGGCTGCCTGACAAACAGGTGCCGTTGTTCAGCCGATGGGAACGTCTGGCTTACCTGATGAGTGCCCTTATCCTGATAGTGATGTGGGTGTTCGCCGGCGTAGACATCATCAACAACCCCGTTCTCACCGTCAGCTCACTGCTCAAGCCGGCAGTGCTGTCACTGATGTCCCTGTCGCTTATGGCAGCCGTGGCTGTGCCCTACATGAAACGCAGCTGAAGTATTATTTACCGGCATTTATTACAGAATTTGCCGTGAGTATGTATCCCAAACTGCAACATCTGAATATATCCCTTGATATATAAATGGTTCGGTATAGGAATCTTTATGTTTCAATCGTATGCCCAGTTCATGTAGGATGGTGCATTCTTAATGTATTTTAAGCCATCGTTTGTTAATTCGAACAGGAAATAAAGGGGGTCGTATGTAAATGGCAGATAATCGTTATCCAACTCAATCTGAACTTTTATGTGGCGTCCGCTTTTATCCGGAATCACGTCAATCAGATTATTTGCTTTTATAAAACATATATTGTCATCAACCTTTATATATCCGTCAAAATATCCTGGATCCATACGGGAAGACTCCTTCACATAACAATAATTACGCCCATAGTACTTGAACATTTTTATATAATAATAAGGTTTGTATGGGTTTGGAGTACTTATGGTTTTGATGTATCGTACAGCATTTTCAAACACATTGGATTTAGTATTAAGTAGAGGGTATAAATATTGCGTCTCCCCAATATAGTTTGACGGATAACTAACCGTGATTATATTCTCAGGAATACTGTTCGTGACAATTTCTCTTGAATTGTCAGAATGTATCAAGGGACTGCTACATAAAGCTATTAATGATATTATTGATCTGAAATACATAGGGGTGATATTTAGCTTGATAGGGATTAATTGGTGTATATTTTGCTCCAAAATCAGAATTTGTATATATGTAATGGTTTAGTTTCTTACCTGCTAATTCATCCATCTTTTTAAATGTTTCAATATCTCCATGTTTGTTATCAATATATAAACCAGATGGTTTAGAAATACTATTTGGATGATTATGAATATCATTTTCGAAATCCACAGTTTTTACATTTTTAAGAATATATGAAGATCCAATATGAGCTCCATTGTCGTGAGAAGTTGAAAGTACGCCTATATAATTCCCTTTTGAATCAGAACCTTGCAAAAGACCCCATTCGACACTTGTAAAACAAGTCATATATTCAAATACGCGTTTAGAATTCTGTTCGCCATTAATGGTATAAATATCAACTTTATATTCTCCAACTTTGTATTCCTTTCTTTCGAGAATAATAGAGCCATTAAGAAATGTCATGCAAGTTCCATCTATGACATTATCATTGCCATCTACTATAGCTATTTTGTCCTCTCCTTTTTTTATTTCGTATTTTATAACATATCCTTCCTGATTAATATGTAATACATTCTCACCAGTTGGGTCTATGGAGTTAGCAAAATTCGCTCCACAAAAAGAGTAATGCGACATTGATGGATATTTAATATACTGTGGGTCGCCGGATTTGAAATCACAGAGGATAGGGTCATGAAGGCGTGCTGTGTTGTCGTAGTAGTTCAGCCCTGACTGCCCCAACCAGTGGTTGCCTATGTGAAGGCGGTCTGTGGCAGGAGTCATGGCGTTAGTGGCATTCGAGCGGTAGTCACATGGGAGAACGAAGGGAGTGCCTGATGGGTATAACCCTGTGCGCTGCACGGTGTTCCCCACACCTGCCGGTTGCACAGATACCGATAATAGGCGTAGTTGAATTACCTTTAATGGTTCACCAAAGTTTCCAAATATCATATAATGGGTATTTCACAGTTCCTGCTTTTATTGCGACGACATTACCCACATCGTTCACTTCCATTCTAATGATATCTACATCTATATTATTAGGGTTGTTCAATTTTAGCGGGATTATCTTCAATTTGTATTTATTTTGATACTGCTCGATGGAGGATTGATCAACGCAGATTATATCTATTCCTCTTATTTTATTATCCCAAAAATCTATTTGCGCCTTAGATAATTGGGGAATTAAAAACGAATATTTTAAGATACTTTTATATGGCATCCCAACTTTAATAAAATCATTGAATTCTGTTCCAAAGTTATTAAGTGACAGACTCTCAAATTTGATATTTCTATTTTCGAATGAGGTTGTAAATAATGTGTCCTTTTTATGAATATACAACGCATTATATCTATCAGGTTCTAATTCTGTGACAAAAATGTTCCATTCATCTAAATTTTTGAGAATATATGGTTTCTTGTAATTTGGGAAAGCCGATAATGAGCCAAACCATGGGCTTTTAAATAAATCTAACTTGTCTGACAAGATAACAAGACTATTTTGGTTAGATGCTACACATTGTATGCTATCATAGGAATAAACCTCCGCATGCACGAAATCTATTGATTTAATCATGATCAGAAGTATAACTACCCATTTTTTTGAAAATCTGAATCTTTTTAACATATCTAAAAAAATATAATTGCAATAATTAATCCAAAAAGTCAAGGCAGTTGAATTCTCCAAAACTTATTTTGGTGAGAATGCCTTTTTTAAATATCAACTGCATGGAATTAAAATCTGTCGGATAAAGTTCTCGATTATCCACTTTCTCATTTTCCAACTTTATATACATTGTAAAGTTATACTCCCACCCCTTAATTAAATCATACGAATTATCAGTGGCGCAATGCAGAAATTGAAACTCCTGTATATCAGACCAACTCATGCCAATGTATAAATATTCATTTAAACATGTACCCAGTGTGCCAAGATGAACGTCTGTTACTAAAACCATATCTGTATCATCTCCCAACCCATAAATTTCTCCTAATATCTCATCATTTTGGTGTTTATATCTTATACTTCTACGTTCCCCATCACCCAAACTTACACTAATCTCCCAATTGCTATATTGAGGGAACCGTTCCAATATCGTCATTGGATAAATTAAAGTACCATATACCCCTGCTTTCCATGGGCTTTTAAATAGATCTACATTATCTGAAAAATAAACCAATTTATGAGATTTGCTTTCCTCCATTGCATTATCAAGATTGCCGGAATATGCAATCAAGCAATGGAAAGCAAAGATGATGAGAATTATACATCTAAATTTCATAAACTATTTGATTTTTATTTTTGACTATTATATCATTTTTTCAATATTGCAAATAATACAACCTATGTTTTATTCCATTAGGGAATGATGAAGCTCGCCAATTAATCCATCCCTCAACAAATTCTTTCTCATTAAATGCAAGATGAGACTTTACATAGAATCTGTCCTTGGATTTTTTTAGAATAAGGACTTGCTCGAAATTTTCCTATACAGAATCATTCTGCATATAGTCTGTTATTTCGTTTTCATTATTATATACCGGTATTTTCCCAAAATACTTCCAGTCTAAGAAACATTCAACAGGAGTAAAGTCTGATGCGCTAATCTCGCTTTCTGTCAATTTAAGATTGAACTCAATATTATAAAATTCTTTGAGAGTCTTATAAAATTTAATCTCATTAAAACTATTAATATTAAATTCTGACAGCACTAAGAATAATAGTATAATTGTTATTTTTTTCATTTTCTAACAATTGTTTCATGGCAATGAAATTAGATTTTGCCGTAAAGTTAGCTTTAAGACACTGATAAAGCAAGTGATTTTAGTTAAAACTATTTGTTAATTCTGTTAATTACTCCAATTTATTACAATAAAAACACAGATACTCCAATATATTTTTCAAAATAAAACATAAAACCCAAAATTCATATCAAAATAACAAAAAAATATCATCGATGAACCCGGCTCGGTGTCCCGGCTCAATGGCTCGCGATGAACAATATATAGAAAAAAGTTGCCCCCACAAGCACTTGGTCTTGCGGGGGCAACCTCCTATTTATAGAATCGGTCGGTTAGTAGTTCCATTGACATGCCACCATTCTGAGGTTATCGCATCCGATTGTACGGAGGTCAGTGATAACATTGAATCGGCAGTTGATGTAAGTAAGAGCTGAGTCGAACGAAACATCTACGGTGTTAAGCTGGTTGTTGTTGCAAAGCAGACGCTGCAGGAAGGTCTGGTTTGAAAGGTCGAGACGGGTAAGGTCGTTGTAAGAGCAGTCGATGAAGATGATCTGCGGGCAACCCTGAACGTCGAGTGTGGTGAGGTCGTTGTAAGAGCAAACCAAGTCAAGAAGAGCGTTGCAGTTACGGACACCCAGAGTGGTCATGTGGTTGTCAGAGCAAACGAATGAGCTGAGTGAGGGGAGACCTGAAACAATCATTGTGGTGATTTCGTTGTCGTCAACATTGAGGTTGGTGAGGTTTTCAACACCCATCATGTTGAGTGAGGTCAGTTTGTTGTAACCGCAGTAGAGGTTCTTCAGGTTAGCACAACCGGTGATGAGGAGTGATTCAAGGTGGCAACCCTGTACGTTAAGAGTCTTAAGGTTAGCGAGGTTGGAGAAGTTGAGAACAGTGAAGTAGTTGTTAGAACAGTTCATGGTCTCAAGGAAGGGTGTGTTCTGGAAGTCAACGTCAGTCAGACGGTTTTTGTAGATGTTAACCTTGGTGAGCTGGTTGCAGCCTGTCACGTCAAGTGTGGTGAGGGCGTTGCGCTGAGCGTCAAGTTCTGAGAGAACTGCGTCGCCTGCCAGATTCAGTGAAGTGAGTTTGTTACGCTGAACGTCAACTTTTTTGAGGGCGGTGAAGTTCGAGAGGTCGAGAGAACCTGCGATTTTCTTATCTTTCCAGTCGATGGCGGTGATATGACCGTTTTCAACTGTCACACCTTCCCAAGTTGAGGGAGCGTTGAGATCTGCGATGCGGAGAGCATCTGCGTTAGTACCATTTTCCTGTGCGGGTTGTGACAAGAATGCTTTTAGTTGAGCCATTTCTTTCTTGTCCATTTTCTGTGCAAACGCTACTAAACTACCGAGAACGATTGCAAATAATAATACTGCTTTTTTCATATAAATAGAATTTTAAATAGGTTTTCGATTTTGTTTTGATCTTAATTACACTTATATAACACAATCAGATGAAAAAAGTTTTTTGAAAGTTCAATTTTTTTTAATTATTTTTTCAATTTGTTTTAGCTGTCATGGCTTACAGTCTGATAATCAGAATGGTTGAGGCTGTTCACCCGGTTCAGGAAAAATGTCGGGGAGGGGTGAATTATTTTCCTGCGCACCCAACATGATGCCTGCGGCAGGATTATTCAGGCGCGAGCCTATGACTGACTCGGAGGTGGTGAAGTCTGTCTCAGTCCAGTTTTCGAAACGGGCGAACTTGCTGCGGAAGCGCATGTCAACGTCAGCCGTGGAGCCTGAGCGGTGCTTGGCTATGATGAACTCAGCCTTGCCGCGAATATCCCTACCCTCGGCATCGACTCCGCTCTTGAGATAATATTCCGGACGGTGAATGAAGCATACGATGTCGGCATCCTGCTCGATGGCACCGGACTCACGGAGGTCGGAGAGTTGCGGTTTCTTTCCGTCGGTGCGGTTCTCTACCTGACGGTTAAGCTGCGACAGGGCAATGATGGGGATGTTAAGTTCCTTGGCAAGCTGCTTGAGCGAGCGTGAAATCATGCTGACCTCCTGCTCACGGCTGCCGAACTTCATGCCGGAGGCGTTCATCAGCTGCAGGTAGTCGATGATGATGAGCTGCACCTGATGTTCGCGCACCAGACGGCGTGCCTTTGTACGCAGCTCGAAGATGGAGAGCGAAGGTGTGTCATCGATGAACAACGGGGCGCCGTAAAGATGCTTTATGCGCGACATCAGCTGGTCCCATTCCATTTCGGTGAGGCGACCGCTCTTGATTTTCTCACCCTCGAGTTCACACACATTGCTTATCAAACGGTTAAGCAGCTGAATGTTTGACATTTCAAGCGAGAACACGGCAATGGGGGTGTTGTAGTTCACCGCCATGTTCTTTGCCATGGAGAGGACAAAGGCGGTCTTACCCATGGCAGGGCGTGCGGCGATGATAATAAGGTCAGAGTTCTGCCATCCGGAGGTGATGCGGTCCAGATCATGATATCCGGTTTCCAGTCCGCTCAGTCCGCTCGTGCGGTTGGCAGCATTCTGAATCTGCTCCAGTGCCTGTTGTATGACGGGGTCGATCTGCGTCACATCTTTTTTCACATTACGCTGTGAAATCTCGAAGAGCTTACCCTCGGCTTCCTGCAGCAGGTCGTCCACATCGTTGCTCTCGTCAAATGCTTTCGACTCTATTTCGGAAGAGAAACGAATCAGTTCGCGTGCCAGATATTTCTGCGCCACGATGCGGGCATGATATTCGACATGAGCTCCCGACGCCACGCGCGAAGTGAGGTCAGCTATATACATGGGTCCGCCCACTTTGTCGAGCAGGTCCATCTGGCGCAACTGTTCGGTCACCGTCAGCATGTCAATCGGCTCCTGTGCTGCGCCTAACGCCTGCACTGCGGAATAAATGTGCTGGTGAGCGGGTTCATAGAAGCTTTCCGGTTTCAGAATGTCGCATACCTCGGTGTAGGCATCCTTCTCAAGCATCAGCGCGCCTAACACGGCTGCCTCAATTTCAATGTCACGCGGCTGCAGACGTCCGCCGGTGGCATACATTGAATCGTGTTGCGGTTTTTTGTCGGAACGAGGGGTGGTATTCTCGAATTTCATACTCATATATATAATGTGATAATGCAAAGTTACTGACTTTAATCCACAACACAACGCGGCTCCGGATAAAATTATCCAACATTTATCTACAATAATTCAACACCCACAAAAATTTAACAGAGGTGCGAACCATTATTGCACACCTCTGCTATAATTTTGCGGTATCAAATCAATAAATATCAAAGTCATGAACCCGAAATCTATTGTATTCAGCCAGCGTGTAATCAACACAATCAACTCTCTTCCCATGGAGGACCGGGTAGCCATTTCAACCGCCATGTTCGGCGAATTTGTGCTTGGCATGAAAGAGAACCTCGGCTTATCGTCGCAACACATCATGCTCTATGCCGTCATCCGCCAGTATATCCTCCGTGATTCGGAGGCATCATAACTGATAGTGGCGAATCACCTGCATCTCGTGGTCAAGTTCGAACACAATGGGCACACCGGTGGGGATTTCGTAGGTGGCTATCTGCTGGGGTGAGAGACCGAGCAGATTCATGACCAATCCGCGCAAGGAATTTCCGTGGGCTGTGATCAGCACCGTGTCATATTGGTGGAGAGCCCTGAGAATCATGTTGTTATAAAACGGCTCGACTCGTTCTATGGTATCCCTGAGTGACTCGGTCAGCGGCAAAGACTGCCGGGGCACCTGATTATAACGGGGATCGAAGCCGGGGAAGCGTGGATCAGACGGAGTGATGGCAGGAGGCTGCACATCGTAGCTGCGACGCCATATATGCACTTGCTCATCGCCATATTCCTTGGCTGTTTCCGCCTTATTAAGTCCTTGAAGCGCACCATAGAAACGCTCGTTCAATCGCCAGTCCTTGACTACGGGCACCCAGTCGCGCTCCATAGCGGCAAGTGCTATCTGCTGGGTGTGGATGGCTCGACGGAGATAGGATGTGAAACAGATGTCGGGATAGAGTGACGCCTGTTTCATTTTTAGCCCGGCTCGGCGCGCCTCTTCGAGTCCGGTATCGCTAAGTTCCACATCGGTCCATCCGGTAAAACGGTTTTCCAGATTCCACTGGCTCTGACCGTGGCGGAGTAAAATCAGTTTTTTCATAGTATCAGTAGGTTTGTTCTACTGATATAACATCCGCCTGATGGAATGGTTTTACATCATGAGAATTCTGCCTTCAATTTAAGAAATCTTTGCATTGTGGCATCGCCGAAGCGTTGCATTGAGCGTTCCACCTCGTCGATCGATTTACGCTCCATATCTCCGCTTTTGGAGTAAAACTTATCGGCGTAGCATACGACACGTTCAAGTAGAGTCTCCGGAACCAGATCAATGTGGGGCAACGGCAAATCGCGTGCTTCGATTTCGGCGCGGGTCAGTCCGGACCCGGTGTGCCGTTCTGCCACACGCGCGTCAGCCTCCGGGTAGCCCTCGCGTCGCAACAGTTCCGCTCCAAGGATTCCGTGGCGTATGTAAGGTTCTGTTCCGTGACACTCAATAGATGGGGCATCAGTCATGAATACTCCAATGTCATGAAGCATGGCAGCCTCACGCACTTCCTCCTCCGAGAGTGGCAACCGCTTCGCGCGCACAATCTCCACAGCCATCTCTGCCACCCCTTGGCAATGGCGTAAATAAATATCCCGCAGGGGAGAACCCACGGGATAATATTTATCTATAATTTTGTTATAATCAGCCATTTATAAGATCGTATTCCAACCAAAAATGTCCTCTATATCGCCGTTCTGGATGCCGCGCAATGTATTGTAGAGCATGGTGGTCACCGGACCCGGCTTCCCATCTTTGGAAATGACATATTTCTTGCCTGTGTCAAGGTCATCGATTTCGCCTACGGGCGATGCCACTGCCGCTGTGCCACAAGCTGCCGCTTCATCGACATGCTCCAGTTCATCAACCGTGACATGGCGCTGCTCAACCTTTATTCCATTGTGGCGTGCAATGGTCATCAGCGAGTCATTGGTGATCGAGGGGAGTATGGAGTCAGATGCCGGGGTGACGTAGACGCCATCCTTAATGGCATAGAAGTTGGCAGGACCGCACTCGTCGAGATAACGTTTCTCCTTGGGGTCAAGATAGAGCACGGCTGAATATCCGAGCGAGTGAGCTTTTTCACCGGCAGAGAGCGATGCCGCATAGTTGCCGCCTACCTTCCAGCGACCTGTGCCCTGCGGAGCCACACGGTCAAACTCTCTCATGATGCAGATATTCGTGGGCTTGAATCCGCTCTTGAAATAGGGACCAACCGGACTCACCATTATTATGAAAACATACTCTGACGCCGGTTTCACACCAATCTGGGCAGTCATTCCAAGCTCTATGGGGCGGATATAGAGCGATGCACCGGTGCCATAGGGAGGCACGAAGCGGGCATTCAGCTCAACAACCTTCAGCACCATTTCCTTGAAAAGTTCCACAGGGACAGGTTCCATCATGAGTCCGCAAGCTGAGGAGCGGATGCGCTTGGCATTCTCTTCCAGACGGAAAATCCTGATTTTGTCATCTTTGCCGCGGAAAGCCTTCAGTCCTTCAAAGACTTCCTGCCCATAGTGGAGCGCCGTAGCGGCAATGTGCATATCAATTTTATCAGAGGTAGACACTTCTATTTCACCCCATTTGCCATCACGGAAATGACAGCGGACATTGTAATCAGTGGGAACATATCCGAACCCGAGGTTACTCCAGTCAATATCTGTATTATTCATTCTTTCACGAAATTTTTGTGCAAATTTACAAAATAATTCAATCAGGATGAAAAAGAATTAAGAAATTTTCAAGAAATATTATTCCGATGCAGGTTTGACAGCCGTTTGCTGTTTTTGAACTGAGTTTACCCTCATTATGATGTCCGACAATGACAGATCCCGTTCCCTAATATTTATTAACGCTGTGAAACGGGGTATTAACTTGCAGGCGGATGTCAAAAAAAGGCGGTGTGTCATAATAAGCCATCTGCGGTGTTGCTTTCGGAAACGGCTTCGGTCACATACTTATGTATGCTCCCCTCAGCCTTATCCTCAGCGCCTTGCGTCTGACTCATTCTGACAAACCTGAAGAGGGTGCGCCAAAATGCATTTTGACACACCCTCTTTGTTCATGGATTGTCTGTGGAATTATCTCACAATGACTTTGGTGGCTTGATTTCCTTGTTTACGGATGTAGATTCCGGCGGGAATATTTTCGCCGCTAATTTCCATGCCTTGGAGATTATAGTAGCGTACCGGACCTTCCGTTACGTTACCGTCAACAGCAATTTCGTCAACTGAATCCCACTTACCGCTGATGACATATTCCGCTTTGGCAGGTGTCACGGTCTGCATAGCTTCACGCGGGAGAGTGAACACGCGCATTGACGAGCGGTTTGCAACATAGAGGTTACCGGCAGGGTCAAAGCATGCCTGATAGCTGTTGCTGTCAGAGCCGCCATCTTTGAGGACATCAAATGAGTAAAGCTCGGTGAGCGTAAATTCAGGTTCCCATGTGAGGGCACATACATGGATTTTTCTACCATCGTCCTGCATGAGGAACAGAGAAGCGTCATCGCTCAGAGCAAACAAACCTTTTGAACCGGTAAGACCTTCCCAGTCCGAACCTGAATTGTAAATGATATTGCCGACAGGATCGGTTATCACGAAGCAGGGCACTCCTTTGGAGTTGTTGCCGCCACCGCGAACCTGACCCAACACCATTCCTTTTTCATGCACAAGAACGTCAACGTTGCCATTGATGAGGTAAGCTGAAGTGGTTTTAAATTCCTCGGTCTGCACGGGCTGCTGTGTGATTTGGTCGGCAGTGCCTATGTTGTAGTAAACAAGGTTTCGACAGTAGTCAGAGGGCCAGTCCTCTTGGAATGAGATGAGTTTGGTTTCCTCACCGGTTCCCACTACAGCCATACCTGAAGTTGAGCCACCGATGACCTCACCATTGTAAGTCCATTCGCCGCTTGCCGGTTTGCAAGTACCGGCAAAGAAGTTCGAGCGTTTTGCATTGGCATCGGCGGGGTCGTAAAGATACAGACCACCCTGTGCATCACCCCAGTCGCTGACAAGAAGTTTGCCTGTCGGGAGCACAGCCAGTCGCCAAGGCGACGCGCCGACTGAGGTATCCCACTGATTGATCATGTAAGGACTGCCTGAGAGGGGTTCAAATGTGGCTGAGAAGCCGTTAACCTGACGGGGAGTTCCATACTGGGAAACATAAATGTTACCAAACATATCACTTTCCGGATTGCGGTCAATGGCTACACCACTTGAATGGATACCTGAGTCATGAACAGTGGCAAGAGCCGGTACGGCGGGATTTTCAACAACCACGCGCCATGTGTAGTCACCATCATATTCCTTGCTGTCAACTGTCACGGTGTTCACACCTTTCTCAAACAGCTGTTTTGCCACGGTGACTGTTGAGGCATCGGCATCAACTGGAACGAGTTCGACAGCAGCATCAGCTTCGTCAGTAAGTTCAAAGCTGAGGGTATAGACATCGTTTTCAACACTCTGTTTGAGTGCGAAAGCATAATTGCCTTTTACGACAGGCTGTTCAACGCCGGAAGTGGTGAAACGGCTGATTTTGTTATCGCGCACTGTGTAGAGGTCAATATCAGCGGCAGAGATATTGTCCTCACCGTCATAAGTAACCACTGTGCGGCCTGCAGCAGCAGAGGACTTATGTCTGATCGGTTCGATGGCAGTGTTTGATGTTCCGATGGTGGAAGCTTTTGAAAGACCTTCCTTCAGGCTGTACAACAACACACCACCGTGATTTCCTTGTGCATCCTTGTCAACAACAGACATCATGGGAGTTCCGGCGAACATGAAGTAACCCTCATTTGCCGCGTGATTGTCAGCTGATTTGCGTTCAAGGTTGTAATCAACCATTGAGAACTGCATGGGTGCCACCTTAGAGCTGTTAACAATGAATGAGTTGCTTTGAACGGGTGAAATTGTCACGGTTACGTCATCGCCCAAATCATCCATGTTCATCAGATCGCGGGTAGAATTGACGAAACGTGAGCCTGCGAGCACTCCGTCGACAACGTCAAGAACGTTGAGCCAAACCTTTCGGTTGTAGTATGTGGAATATGACGGGAGCACGATTGAACCTTCCTTGGAAGTTCCCGTATAAGCAAATGTAAATCCGGTCACGGCGCGGTAGAAGTTTGCGGTAGCCGTGGTGCCAAACCATTTTTCAGGATTGCCTGTGGGCAGACCCTTCTCATCGTTAGTCCATTTGTAGAAATTACATTCGCCCATTACCTCACCGGGTTCCATCTGATCGGCACTGATGAAATTGAGCTGTGCGGCAGAACCGACAAGCACTCCGTCAGCCGTTACCTGAATATCGGCAAGAGGATTGACTGTTCCCTGAGTTCCATCAGTACTTACTTCTGTAATCATTTCGAGTGTCGACGCGTCAAGCACATAAATTGACGGCATTTTATTCTCATCGTGTGCGAGAATATAGATTTTGTCACCTTTGACAATAAAACGTTTGATTGTTGATCCTATAAGAACGGGGAGTTCTTTGTCAACGACAGCCTGACGGAATTCATAATTATCGGCAGCCTTGATATAGGGCACGTTGATTTCGTCGATATAGTCGGCAACAGTGGTAGTGGGTGGTTCGTAAGCTTCGCTCTCAATAGCGACACAGGGATATACGGTTTCAGCAGCCTTGACCTCAAACGGACCGCAATATGTGGCATCTGCCGGTTTGTAACCTTCGGCGGTAACCGCTATTGTGTACATACCCGGAGTCAGATTACGGAACACGAAGGCGCCATTGTACTCATCGTCAGTGGTATATGTAGCTACAACCGTACCTGTAGAATCCATCAGCTTTATTTCGGCATTGTTGATGGGAAGATAAGCGTCAGGGTTTGAGTTTGAGGTGTTGTAAAATGTATGACGGAATTTTTCGTGGAGGTCACGGACAATACCGTAGAGACTTCCGGTTTTTTCCTTTTCTATTCCAAACCAGTCAGCTATGCCGCGAGCATAAGCCTCACCTTCAATGGCACATACATCAGGATTCATGGCGCGATGACGTGCAGGCTGATAGGTGTGGAAATATCCTTCAGCAAGCATGCCGGGAACATTGTGACGAAGCACGGCATAATATCCCTTTACCTTGTTTCCGTTGCCATAATCAATAGTAACGTAGTCACCATTCCAGAAGTCAATATCATAGTAAACCGCAGGGTTAGTCATTGAGTAGTTCGACCACTGCGAGTGGGTATTGGCATAAGCATGAGGCCAAACCGTACGGGCAAAAGCATCCGAACCGGCAGAGAATGCCACTCTGTTTTCACCACGGACAAAGAAAGCGGGATAATTGACAGTGGAGCCTTCTGAAGCTGCATTCGAGTGAATTGACAGGAAAAGGTCGAAGTTGTTGTACTCAACCTCCGCGGCTATTTCATTGATATTGCGGCTATAACCGTTCTTGACATGGCTCATTACAATGCCTTGCGACATGTCGCGGGCTGCCCCGTAACGGAAACTTTCGTCAGCGTTTGTCTGCAAGTCGTGGAGACTGTCTTTACACCGGTAACCGACAAAATTTTCGGGGAAAGGATTGAGCGTAGGGTCAAATTTAAATCCGTACTCAACAAGGCGCTGGAATGTGGCGAAACCTTTCCAAAGGTTGGTGTTGGTTTCATAGAACCCACATGTGTCAAGATAAGTAGCGGCACCATGTTTTACGGTTCCCATGTGACGGTCGCCACCATCGAAACCTCCGTGACCGGGATTGAGGTAAATGCGGAGATCCTGTAAATCTTTCTTCTCCTGAGCCTGCAGCGATGTTGCGGCACAAACGAAAGCCGTTACACCTAAAAATATATATTTGAGTTTCATCAGTCGTAGGGCTTATTTAAGGTTAATAATGTACATTTCACCTGCGGGTGTGGTGAAAGCCACTCTGCCGTTAGCAGCGGAGGGGAATACCGCCACTACGTCATTGTTTGTCAGCATGGCATTTTCGGAGCCATCAGCAGCAAAAGCCTTGATTGAGGATTCGGTAGTCACGGTTCCGTTATCATAATCTTCCATTGCTACAACAACCTCGTTATCAAGCCATTTAGGTGCGCGAACCATTCCCAGTACACGGACATCAGAACCGTCGAGATTGCAGGTGAAAGCGCCTGTACCCACGCCGAATGCGAGAATACGGGTGCCATCGGGCGAGAGTGTAGGCCACAGATAGCTGTTACATTCGTTACCGAGCGGAGAAATGGTGGTGGTAACGCCGTTATTGGTCACACACAGCTTACCGTACTTGATTGATAAGGCAGCACGACCGGTTGTCCGGGGTGCCGAGCCAAGTGCACGGGTACGCATACGACCGTTTTCAACAGCCACTGCCGTCTGACCGTCGACACTGAAGCCTTCGAGCGAACGGCTTTTGTCAACAATAGTAATGGTCTTGCCCTCTTTAACGTTATAAGCCTTGAGCGAAACCAGTCGGTGGTGCGAAGAATCCGTCGCACTCTCGCGGAACAACAGATTTTGTCCATCGGCACTGAACTCAAGCATCATCGGCGATGCTGTTTTTGAAATTTCAGTAATCTCCTTGGTTGACAAATCAAGCAGAGAGAGTCCGGAGCCGGACAACGGCGAAATCACCGCATACGATCCATCGGGACTGAGAGTTGCCATACTGACAGAGATTCCGTCAGGTAGTGCTACTTTCTCAACCGATGCTACTTCGGGTAGTGTGGCATGCGCCAGCAACACACCCATCAGCATTAATGCTGAACAGAAAGTTTTTTTCATAGAAAATGATGGTAAATAATATTTAAGGGTTCGTAGGATTACAATAGAATTGGTTTTCTGCGTAAAATTAGGAAAAACATTGCTTGCTGCCAAATAATTTCTACAGAAAAGTGACATGTGTCAAGAATACACAAAATAAAATCCTATTTCTGCCGTTAACATATATATTATATGTTGTGCAGCATGAAAAAATCAATCTTACTTATCATATTTATCATATTCTCAATTGCGGGCGTAACGGCGCGTGACGTAAATATCCACGGCAAGGTTGTCGACGCCGAGAACAAGCCGCTGGAATTTGTGACCGTACGCATCGGCGGCACCGCAGTCGGCTCCATGTCAGGTCTTGATGGCGGCTATTCGCTCACCACCCACTACTCTGACACCATAAAGGTAATATTCTCCTGCATAGGATTCCGCGAGGTTGAACGGAAACTTATCGATGCGCAGGACGACGTCACTCTCAACGTCACACTGCATCAGGCAAGCAAGGAGCTGACCGAGGTTGAAGTTACCGATTTCAAGAAACAGACCACCCAGATGCAGACCATCGACGGCAAAGCGGGCAGACTGATGCCGAACGCTTCCGGGGGCGGCGTGGAAGCCATGATCACAACTCTCGCCGGCGTCAACTCCTCCGATGAAATGTCATCGCAATACTCGGTCCGAGGCGGCACGTTCGATGAAAACTCGGTGTATATCAACGGAATAGAAGTTTACCGTCCGCAGCTCGTGGCATCGGGTCAGCAGGAGGGGTTGAGTATCATCAACCCTGACATGGTGGACAAAATCGGTTTCTCCACAGGCGGCTTCTCAGCCGAGTATGCCGACAAGATGTCATCGGTGCTGGATATAACCTACCGCGAACCTGAGGCTCTGGAGGGTTCTCTGTCATTGTCGCTCATGGGCGGATCGCTCGCCTTCGGACAGCACTCCGGCAAGTTCTCGCAACTCCACGGCATCCGCTACAAACGCAACTCCTCGCTGCTCAGTTCCATGGACACAAAGGGGGAGTATGACCCTAATTTCTTTGATTATCAAACCAATATGGTGTTCCGCCCGTCAAAGCATTGGCGCATATCAGTGTTAGGCAACATTGCCATCAACAACTATAAATTCGTTCCGGCTTCGCGAACCACAAACTTCGGTACATCGACTGATGCAAAACAGTTCAAGGTGTATTTCGACGGTCAGGAAAAAGATAAGTTCGAGACATGGCTCGGTGCGGTTTCCATTGACTATCTCCGCTCTAAAAGCAGCTATTTCACCCTTCAGGCATCGGGCTATCTGACTAATGAGTTGGTAGCATACGACATTCTTGGCGAATACTGGCTTGACCAAGCCGGCACCACCGGCAGCGGTTCGTCAGGTAGTGCCGTAGGTGGTGAATTAGGCGTGGGGCGCTATCACGAGCATGCCCGCAACCGATTGAAAATGAGTGTTATGTCATTAGGACTGAAAGGTCACACCGGCATAGCGCGTCACAATCTGTCCTACGGTTTTTCCATGCAACACGAAACCATTCACGAGCGCGCCCGCGAGTATGAGTTGCGCGATTCCGCCGGTTTCACGCTCCCTACCGACCCCGAACATATAAAAATGATCTACAACCTGACCTCGGTGCAGGAACTTTCAACCAACCGACTGGCATTTTACGCCGAGGACACCTATCGCCTCAACAGCAACGTAGGCTATTTCAACTTCAACGCCGGACTTCGCATGAGCTATTGGGATTTCAACAAACAATTTCTGGTGTCGCCGCGCGTCAACGTGGCATTCGTACCTGAGCGAAACAGCGCATGGACCTTCAGGTTCGCGACAGGTGTCTACTATCAGTCGCCGTTCTACAAGGAGTATCGCCGCCCGGTGGAGGATGCCGAGGGTAACACGGTCATAGTGCTGAATAAAGATATCAAGGCACAGCAGAGCCTCCAGTTCATATTCGGTTCGGACTACACATTCCGTGCCTTCGACCGTCCGTTCAAGCTTTCCGGAGAGCTATACTACAAGAAGCTTAACGACCTCGTTCCCTACGAGATAGACAACCTCAAATTCGTTTACTCCGGGCTGAATGAATCAAGCGGTTACACCGCCGGACTTGACCTGAAACTGTTCGGTCAGTTCGTGCCGGGCAACGACTCATGGGTCAGCTTCTCGCTGATGAAAACCGATGAGCTTGTCAACGGCGTGCATGTACCCCGCCCTACTGACCGCCGCTACTCATTCGCACTGTATCTGACCGATTATTTCCCCAAAATACCACGTCTGAAATTCTCGCTCCGAGGCATCCTCTCTGACGGGCTGCCTACAACTGCGCCACACACCACCCGCGACAAGGGCTATTTCCGTGCGCCCGCCTACAAACGTGTCGACATAGGGCTGAGCTACGCTCTGCTGCGCGAACTGCGCGAGAGCGAGACACCGTCCGGGCTGCACAAATATCTTAAGTCGGCATGGTTAGGCGTTGACGTGTTCAATCTGCTCGACATCTCGAACGTGTCAGGCTATTACTGGGTGACCGATGTCAACAACATCCAGTATGCCGTGCCTAACTACCTCACACGCCGACAGATAAACATCCGTCTTACGGTGGATTTCTGACACAGCCGCGTCCAGTCAGATATTTTTGCCATGACCGGTTTACAGCTTCAAAAAAAAGTGTTATCTTTGCATAGCGAAACATGGTCATTGTCACAGAAAAATTCAAGACAACGCCGGCGATGTATGCCGGTGTTCTGCTGCGCCGCTGGTTATTAAACAACCTGTGGTGGTTGCTTGCACCTGTGGCTGTATTCCTGATTCTGGGCTTGAAGGTCAACAATGCGTTTTTCTATTTCACGTTTATATATCTGCTTTGCCTCGGTCCGTTCGTCTTAGCCGTAGTCTACTTCCATCATGCGCTGAGTCCGGCAATCGTGAGCAAGACATTCAACCAATTCTGGGAATTCGGAAACAGCTCGGCAACAGCACATTATCTTCCCATAACCACTATTGATGACCGCACGGTGGCACCACAGGTCGACACCCTTGTTATCGACAGCGGGAAGATCCGGAAAGTCGGCATCACTTCCGGGAACCTTGTCCTGACTCTGCGCAATGACTATGACATTCATCTCATACCCCTTGACTCAATCAACGGCAAGGAGGAACTAAGTAGCATTATAAAGTTTTATGAAACAAATAGTTAGCATATTATTCATATTACTTTCACTTCCCCTTATGGCAGCCGTGAAGGTGCGTGGAGGTGTCACTGCCGAAGATGGCGAGCCGCTGGCAGGGGCAACCGTCATCTGGCTGGGCAGTACACGCGGCACGGTTACGGATGCCGACGGACTCTATGAAATCACACGTCCGAAGGGAGCTACGCGACTGATTGCATCCTATGTGGGATGCCTTGCCGATACCGTGACAGTGCCCCTTAATGAAAAAGAGGTTGACTTCGAGCTGAAATTCAACACATTGACTGAAGTTACAGTGACCACGCGCGGCAAAGGGCTCCGACGGTTGCAGGGAGTTGAAAATTCCTCGATGATCGGTCGCACCGAACTGTTCAAGGCGGCATGCTGCAATCTGGGCGAGAGCTTTACCACCAACCCCTCGGTGGATGTGACATACAGCGACGCAGCCACCGGCGCGAAGCAGATTCGACTGCTCGGTCTGTCAGGCAGTTATGTGCAGATGCTCACCGAAAATATACCCAATTTCCGCGGCATATCGGTGCCTTACTCGCTCGGCTACGTTCCCGGTCCGTGGATGCAGTCCATACAGGTGTCGAAAGGGTGCAGCTCGGTCAAGAACGGCTATGAGTCGATAACCGGTCAGATTGACATTGAATATCTGAAACCGCAGACTGACGAGCAAATCAATGCCAATCTTTACGGTGACTCCAAGGCGAAAATCGAAGCTAATGCTGACGGCAACATCCATCTGACCGACAAGCTGTCGACAGCCCTTCTGCTACACTATGAGGATGCACTTGCCGATCATGACTCAAACAAGGACGGCTTCTCTGACTCGCCACGCATCCGTCAGGTCAACCTGCTCAACCGATGGGCTTATTTCTCGCGCCGCTACATAATGCAGACTTCGTTCAATGTCATTGACGAGCGGCGTCGCTCCGGTGTGAGTCATCATCATGCCGACGCCTTCACCGAGGAGGAAATGATGAAAATGAGCGCCGTAGGAACCATGCTGATTGACAGCCGCCGCTACGACCTGTGGACAAAAAACGCTTTTGTCATTGACCCCGACGACGGACGCAACGTGGCGCTGATGCTCAACTTTTCAAATCAGACCAACGACGGCATTTACGGAACCAAACGGCTCGACTCCTATCAGTCGACTGTCTACGGGTCACTGATGTTCGAGACTGATGCCAACGCCCCTCACTCGCTCTCAGCCGGTCTGAGTCTGAATCATGATCATTTCAGGCACATCACCGACTTTGCCGAACCTATGATGCGCACCACGGAAACTGTGCCCGGAGCCTACGCGCAATACACCTTCAACCATCAGGAAAAGTTTGTCGCTATGGTTGGGTTACGCTATGACCACAGCAATCTGTTCGGCAATTTCATAACACCACGCGCTCATGTCAAATGGAACATCACGCCGGCAGTAGCCCTGCGTGGCTCAGCCGGAAAAGGATACCGCACGGTCAACACACTGGCTGAGTATTCCTATCTGCTGACCTCCACAATTCCGGTGCGGTTCAACTCGGCTTACGGACGCGACGAGGCGTGGAATTTCGGTGCATCGGCATCGTGGTCATTCTCGCTATGGAAAAGAAATTTCAGCCTCAGCGGCGAGTATTACTACACCACATTTGACCAACAACTGATAGCCGACCGCGAAAGCGATCCCATGCTGATTGACATAGTGCAGTCTGACGCCCGCTCCTACTCCCACACCGTTCAGGTAGAGGCAACCGCGGAACTGTTCAAAGGATTCAGTCTGACGGGGGCTTACCGCTACAACGACGTCCGCGAGACCTATTCGGGCACTCTCGACCGCAAAGCTCTGGTGCCGCGCTACAAAGGCTTGCTGACCGCTTCATACACCACTCCGCTGGAACTGTGGCAGTTCGATGCAACGGTTCAATTCAACGGCGGCGGACAATTGCCCGCATCACCAGTGGTCGATGGCAAACCGCTGTGGGGCAACTCGTTCAAATCATTCACACGACTCAATCTGCAGGTGACCCGCCACTGGCGAAACTTCTCGGTTTACGCCGGAGGGGAAAATCTGACCGGTTTCACACAGAAAAATCCGGTGATTTACTTGCCTGCCGCTGATATATATGATCCTACCATGGTATGGGGTCCGGTCCATGGCGCCATGTTCTACGCCGGATTCCGCCTTAACCTAAAAAAATAACTGATATGAAAAAATTCCTGCTTTTCCTCACCGCAGCCATCATGGCTGTAACCGCTTTTGCAAAGGATATCAAAACTGTCACCTTCACGGTTGATCCGCCCATGCACTGCGAGAAATGCGAGGCTCGGATAAAGAACCAGCTGAAATTTGAGAAAGGAATTAAAAGCATTGATGCCTCTGCTGAAAAACAGACAGTTACGATTGTCTATGACGCTGACAAAACATCAACTGCCAAGCTCGCCGTATCGCTCAAAAAAATCGGCTACACCGCAACAAAAAAGAAATAACCCGCATACCCCCACCCTCCGTCAATGACAATTCCGGAAATCATTAACTCCAAGAGCCCCCGCACGTTCTCCTTTGAAGTGCTTCCGCCGCTGAAAGGTAAGGGCATAACGCGCCTGTTCGAGAACATCGACAAACTGATGCCTTTCTCACCGGCATACATCAACATCACCACGCACCGCAGCGAAATGGTGTTCAAGTCAACTGCCGACGGGCTATACAGGCGCGTGTCAGAACGCTCACGTCCCGGCACCGTTGCAGTAGCGGCTGCCATCCAACACCGTTATAATCTGCCGGCTGTACCCCACATCATTTGTTCAGGTTACTCCCGACTTGAAACCGAGTATGCGCTGATTGACCTCAACTTCCTTGGAATCACCAATCTTCTGATTCTGCGCGGCGACAAGGCAAAACATGAGCCTCGGTTCATCCCCAACCCCGACGGCTATTCTCATGCACTTGAATTGCAGCAGCAGGTCAATGCCTTTAACCGCGGACAGTTCATTGACGGTACCCCCATGGACTTGATGCCTCAGACACCATTCTCCTATGGCGTAGCCGGCTATCCGGAAAAGCATGAGGAATCGCCAAACATGGCTATCGACCTTCAATGGCTCAAGGCAAAGGTCGATGCCGGAGCGCAATATGTTGTCACCCAGATGTTTTTTGACAACAGCAAATATTTCCGCTTCGTGGAAATGGCGCGTGAAGCCGGCATCACCGTGCCCATCATCCCCGGCATCAAACCTATCATCAACCTCAACCAGCTCTCGCTGTTGCCCAAAGTGTTCCGCGTGGATCTGCCCGACCAACTCGCACACCGCCTGATGGCATGCACAAATGACACAGAAGCGAAACGGGTGGGCGTTGACTGGTGCATGCAGCAGTCAGCCGAGCTTTACGAAGCCGGCGTACCCTCAATCCATTTTTATTCCCACAACGCCATTTCATCAGTTCATGAAGTGGTGTCACACCTGTTCTGAGCCGATGAAATTTTCTGACATTCACGGACATAGCTCCATTAAAGAGCAATTGGTGGCACTTGCCGACTCTGACCGTATTCCTCATGCTCTGCTGCTTGAGGGCAAACAGGGCACAGGCAAATTTGCCCTTGCCCGCGCCCTTGCACAATACATCCACTGTGAAAACCGGCAGAACGGCGACAGTTGCGGTGTTTGCCCGTCATGTATCCAGCATCAGACTTTCAATCACATCGACACCATATTCTCATATCCGGTCATCAAGAAAAAAAATTCCACACGTCCGCCGGTATCGGATGATTACAGCGAGGAGTGGCATCAGTTTCTCGAGGAGGACGGCTACATGGACCTCGCAACATGGATGCGCGTGTTAGGCAATCCGTCGACTCAGCCGCAGATGTATGTCACCGAGAGCGATGATCTGATTCACAAACTGGCGTTTACCTCTCACCGCTCGCGCTACAAAATAGTGCTGATGTGGCTACCGGAAAGAATGAATGAGCAGTGTGCCAACAAAATGCTCAAATTGATTGAGGAGCCCCTCGGCGACTCTATTTTTATCATCACCTCGGATAACCCCGGCGAAATTCTCCCCACCATCTATTCCCGATGCCGCAGAATTGAAGTTAACCGGTTGTCAGACAGCGATGTCGCCGACTATCTCACTGAGAATTTCGCTATTGAACCGCAAGATGCCGTTGCCATAGCCCACACTGCCGAAGGGTCTGTGACCGAGGCTGTACGCCAACTCTCGGTAGCAGATGAAAGCCGGCTCTACCTTGCCAAGTTCATGGAGCTGATGCGTCTGGCTTATCAGCGCAAGATAGTTGAACTGCGCAAATGGTCGGTAGAGGTTTCGGAAATGAGCCGCGAGCAGCAGATGGCGTTCATGCGCTACTGCACCCGGCTGATGCGTGAGAATTTCATCATGAATCTGCATGATCCAGAGCTGAACTACCTTAACCGCGCCGAAGCTGATTTCTCCGTCAGGTTCTCACCCTTCATAAACGAACGCAATGTTGAGCGGCTTGTCAGCACATTCGATAACGCCATCACCGACGTTGCCGGAAACACCAATTCAAAAATTCTGTTTTTTGATGTGGCAATCCGCGTAATCCTCCTGTTAAGATCCTGACCATGAAACCATTTCTCCGACAAATTGCCGAAGCCTACATGGGGCAGCGCCGCTACAGCCTGATTGACACATGTTTCGTTTTCCCAAACAAACGCTGCGCCGCTTTCTTCACTGACTATCTCACGGAACTCTCAGGCGGTCAGATGCTTATGCCTGCCATGACCACTATCGACGAGCTTGTGTGCGACATGACGGAAACGGTTGTGGAGTCGCGACTTGAGCTGCTTTTTGACCTCTATGAATGTTACGACAGGATTGTATCGCGCCGTTCAACGCCGGTCGACAATTCCTTCGACACATTCCTGCCGTGGGGCGAAATGGTGCTGAATGACTTCGATGACCTCGACCGCTATTGCGTCAATGCGTCGGAAATGTTGCGCAACCTAACCAATTTTAAGGAAATACTGTCGAACTATCTGACTGACGAGCAGGTAGATGTGATAAACCGCTACTGGAATGACCCGATAACTTATGTTGATGAACTGCACCTGTGGCGATTGAAGAATCCCGATGACCGTTCAGCCTCCGGCGTGAAAAGTTTCTTCAGCCTGTGGATGATACTCGATGAGCTGTACACCATGTTCCGCGCGCGTCTGAAACGGAAAGGCACCGCCTACTCCGGAATGGCTTACCGCAAAGCCGCCGAAATGACTGACACGCTGTTGCCTGAGGCTGCCGAGTTCAAACGATATGTTTTCATTGGATTCAATGCGCTCTCCAAGTCGGAAGAGATTATCCTCAAATGGTTCAGAGACAACAAGTTGGCTGACTTCTACTGGGATTGGGACCTATATACGCCTGATGAGCTGAAAGGAATCAACCCCGCAGGTGATTTTGTCGGGCATTACAAAAAAATGTTTCCACGCGATGCTGAGATAAGCTATGACTTTGAAGCATACAAACCCACCTCGTTACCGGAAATTACAGTTATAGGAGTGCCTTCGAAAATCGGACAGGTCAAAGAGGCAGCCCGTATACTTTCGGCTATGATTGCCGAAAACCCCGATGATTTCAAAGGGAAAAAGGGATGTGAGACAGCCGTGGTTCTGCCTGAAGAAAACCTGTCGCTACCGATGCTTGACTCCTTCCCCGAAGGTCGATGCAAGTTCAACGTCACCATGGGCTATCCCATGCGCTACACCACTGTGGCATCCCTGATAAAGAATATTGAGCGGATGGTTACCAACAGCCGTTTGCTCCACGGCGAACAGACATATTACTACAAGGATGTGATTTCTGTGGTCACCCACCCGCTTATTCATGATAGTTTCCCGGAGAAGTCCGATGCTATTGTTGCTGAAATCAACGAGTATCATCTGTTCAACTGCAACCGTGAAAAACTTATTGAGAAGTACCCCGAACTGGAGCCTGTTTTCCCTCTCCGAGCCACCTCTGACGTTGAGGCGCTCGACGGAATCATGCGGCTGTTGGTTCTGCTCAAAAGCATCACGGAAAAGAACAGTCTGGACCACACCTTCGTGCTGCAATATATCAAATCACTGGAGATTCTGAGCGGCATAGTGTCAACACACGATGTTGTCATGAGCCGTTCAACCATAATCCATCTGCTTACCCAGCTCACCGATGGCGAATCGGTCAACTTCGAAGGCAAACCGCTTGACGGAGTGCAGATGATGGGTGTGCTGGAAACGCGTGCGCTTGACTTCGAGAACCTGTTCATACTCTCCATGAACGATGGCATTTTCCCGCGAATCACCATGCAGAACTCGTTCATACCCAACGGTATGCGTGCAGCCTACGGCATGTCGACCATCGAGCGGCATGAAGCCGTATTCGCCTACTACTTCTATCGCCTTATTTCACGCGCAGGCAAAGTGTGGCTGATTTATGACTCACGCTCCGGCAATGCTAACGATGTGTCGCGCTACATAACGCAGCTCAAATATCTGATGCGACCTGTCAACATGAAATTTGTCAGCAAGACCTATCAGATAAAGCCGTCGGAAAAGCGCGAGATAGAACTGCCCAAAGTTGTTGACAGCAAGGGTATTATCAAGGATAACCGGATAATGGAGAAAATCAACCGGTTCCGCAACACCGAAAATCCCCTCTATCTTTCGCCCACCTCCATCATACGCTATCTTCAGTGTCCGCTTGGTTTTTTCCTTGAATATATCGCTGACTACCGTGAGCCTGATGAAATCAAGGACTATATCGATGCAAGCAAATGGGGAACGATTGTCCATCTGGTCATGGAGAATCTCTACACAAGGCTCTCCAAACAGAATCAGGAGATAACCCCTGTTGTACTCAGGCAATTACGCCACACTCAGGAGTCACTGATTGAGGAGGAAGTGGTCAGCGCGTACATGAAAGTTTTTCTCAAACAGGAACTTAAGGAATCGGCTGCTCCCCGGTTCAGTTCGCTCTCCGGAGCAAACTTTCTGCTGGCGAACATGATTTACAAAGTTGTGTGCAAAATCATAGAACGCGAGGCTGAAAGCGACTTTTTCGGAAACTTCGAGTTTATAGAAGGTGAACAGAAGTTCAATGAATCAATCAGGCTGTCGGCTGACCTGTCAGTGAATATCAAAGGCTCGATTGACCGCGTGGACCGAACATTTACCCCTGATGGTAAAGAAGTTATAAAACTGATTGACTACAAAACCGGCAAAGCTGACACCTCTTTCGCTTCGGTTGACACCCTTTTTGAAAATCTTGATAAAAAGGCAATAATCCAGTTGCTGCTCTACTGCAACGGATATGCGGCGCGCAACAACTATAAAGGGATAGTGAAGCCGGTGGTCTACACCATCAAAAGCATCCTCAAAAAGTCACTCGAACACATAAAATCAACCGATGACGGGCAGATTGACGACTACCGGGTCATCAATGAACGCTTCCTGCAGGAGTTCGAGAAAAAAATTGCCCCGCTGTTCGACCCGGATGTTCCGTTCACTCAGGCAAAAGATGAAAAGGCATGCACTTACTGCCGCTTCACAGGAATATGCGACCGCAAACCGAAAAAATTCTGATATTCAATGCTCTACCTGCACATTCCGTTCTGCCACTCAAAGTGTATCTACTGCGACTTTTTCTCTACTCCGGTTGCGTCTGCCCTCTATGAGAGTTACATCGATGCCATCGGTGAGGAGCTGACGCTGCGAATCGGGGAAATCGCGTCACCGTCATCAATATATATAGGTGGTGGCACACCATCGATTCTGCCGCTTGAGCTGACTGAAAAACTGCTTCGGATTGTCAGCAACCATGTTGACATAAACCGTGTCAGGGAGTGGACCATAGAGATGAATCCTGAGGATGTAACTCCTGACAGACTCGACCTTTACCGAAGCTTCGGCGTCAACCGAATCAGCATGGGGGTGCAGTCGTTCCACGACAAAACCTTGAAAAGAATTGGTAGGCGCCACACTGCAGATCAAGCTATCAGAGCCATTGAACTGCTCCAAAAATCAGGATTAAATTTCAGTCTGGACCTGATTTACGGACTCCCTGACGAAGGAATGGAAGAGTGGAGCGATTCACTTGCCCGGATGCTCAGTTATGAACCTGCCCATTTCTCGGCATATCTTCTGTCCTACGAACCCGGAACGGCTCTTTACAAGATGACGGAACAGGGCAAAATTACCGAAACCTCGGAACAGCTTGCCGTGGCAATGTATGAGCATCTATGCCACGAAGCGGCTGCGCGGGGGTATCAACACTACGAAATTTCGAACTTCTCAAAACCCGGACACAAGTCGTATCATAACTCACGCTATTGGGATGGAACGCCTTATTTAGGCATAGGCTGTTCAGCACACAGTTTCACCGGTGGCATACGGAAATTCAATCCGGCTGACATCAAGCTATATATCAACAGGTTGTCGAACCACGAAACAGTGTTTGAAGCGGAGCCGGAAACCATCACGGAGCAGCTTAATGATATGATTATCACCGCTCTGCGCACCTCCGACGGACTAAAAATCAGTTCTCTGGACCGGTTTCCGCCTCATTTGGTGAATGAATTCATGCAGAATATGCGCCGTCAGCTTGCCGCCGGAAACCTTATCGGCACGTCGGACCGCATCGTAATTCCCGAACGGCTGTGGTTGCGAGCCGATGCCGTCATGCGCGAACTTATCCTTTGAGAAACTTCTCCGTTCCGGGTCTGTCAATCGGCAATCTATTCTGCCGCAAGCCTTTGACGTACAACCTCATACATCATTATTCCCGCAGCTACCGACACATTAAGCGAACCGATTTTGCCAAATTGGGGAATACCCACCAAAGTGTCGCACTGGCGGAGCACCTCAGGTGAAATACCTGTATCCTCCGACCCCATGACTATGGCAACCGGCGTTGTGTAATCGCCCTGAGTATAGTTTATCGAAGCCTTTTCGGTGGCAGCGACCAACTGATAGCCGGCATCGCGCAGATAACGGACGGCAGAGAATGTGTTGCGTTCACGACAAACCGGGATATGCAGCAACGCACCTGCCGATGTTTTTACTGCATCAGCTCCAACACTGACCGAGTCACGCTCCGGAATGACAATTGCGTCGACCCCGGCACACTCGCATGTACGGGCTATGGCACCGAAATTTCGCACATCCGTGATTCCATCGAGCACCACAATGAAAGGCAATTTGCCCTGCTCGTAAAGTTCCGGCACAAGGTTCTCAAGTCGGTGATAGGTTATGGCTGAGAGCATTGCCACCACGCCCTGATGATTCTTGCGCGTGATGCGATTGATTTTTTCCACCGGAACTTTCTTGCATACAATGCCGCGCTGACGAATCATCGCCATCAGTTCCTGCGCGAGTTCGCCGGTAAGCTCCTTGCTCATCAGCACACGGTCAATCTCTTTTCCGGCTTCTATAGCCTCCATGACGGCACGAATGCCGAAGATATAGTCATTTGTCTGCATCATCGTTTTGTCTGTTTAATAATGAACGCGCATTGTCAAGAGCCGCTTGGTCAACCTCCGAACCGCCAAGCATCACTGCCAGCTCGGCGACCCGTTCCTCGGGAGTGAGGGTGAGTATGCATGTGTTGGTTTCAGTGTCACTGTCATGTTTGAACACCTTGAAATGGGTTGTTCCTTTGGCTGCTACCTGCGGCAGATGGGTGATGGCAATCACCTGAATGTTGCGCGCTATCTGTCGCATCAGCTCACCCATTTTGTCAGCCACTTTACCTGACACGCCTGTGTCGACCTCATCAAATATTATCGAGGGAAGTTGCATGCGTGACGCCACAATGGACTTGATCGAGAGCATCAGGCGTGAGATTTCACCCCCTGACGCGGTCTTTCCAACCGGAAGCGGTGTCTGGTTTTTATTGAACGCGAACAGGAACTCCACGTTGTCAATGCCGGTTGCCGACATGTCAGCCGGCGTAACTTCTATTTTTACTATCAGGTTATCCATGCCGAGCGGCAACGCGCGCTCCCTGAGCAGCGAGGCGAGCTGTTCAGCAGCTTCCTTGCGGGCATCGGAAATCTCACGCGCCATTTCACGCGCGTGTGCTTTGGCACGTTTCGCTTTAGCCTCATATTGTCCAATCAGATGCTCGGCATTGTCAACCTTGTCAAGACGGCGGCGCAAATCTTCCGCAATCTCCATCAGTGCATCGACCGAATCTACATTGTGGCGACGCTCCATGGTGGCAATCTGCAACAACCGCTGCTCTATTTCTTCAAGTTGCGCCGGATCAGCGGCTATGCCGTTGTCATAGCCTGCAAATGTGTCAGCAATATCCTGCAGCTCCACACGCACCGACTCCAATCGCTGTGCCAGCGACTCAGATTCCTCGATGACTTCTGACAGACGCTCGGTCTCATCTTCAGCTTCACGCACCAGTGTCAAGGCAGACGCAGCGCCGTCGCGCAAACTGTCAAGAATCAGCCGGAGCGAACTTTTTACCCCGGTGACATTGGCAAGCAGCTCCCGTTCCCGTTCCAGATCGGCATCCTCGCCGGCAGTCAGATTCAGTGACTCGAGCTGTTGCAGCTGATAGCGCATGAATTCCTCGTTCTCATTAGTTTTCTCAATTTCACGGCGCAGCGTGACATACTCCTTGAGAGCCGCACGGTAAACTGCAAAACGTTTTGAATACTCCTCTAACTTAGCCTCGTTGCCTGCCATCACATCGAGAATCTGCATCTGATAAGGGGGTGATGCCAGCAACAGGTTCTGGTGCTGAGAATGTATGTCAACCAAAAACAACGACACCGCCTTAAGCTGGTCGAGATTGACGGGCGAATCATTGATGAAGGCGCGTGAACGACCCGTGGGATATATCTCGCGGCGCATGTAGCATGTGCGTTCATCCCACTCAATGTCGTTTTCATTGCAATAGTTCTTCAGGGCGGTGTAACCCTCAACCGGGAAGGTTGCCTCAATGACGGATTTACGCGAAGGGTCGCGCACAACGCGGGTGTCGGCTCGTCCGCCCATAAGCATTCCGAGTGCGCCAAGTATGATCGATTTGCCGGCACCGGTCTCACCCGTTATTACATTGAAACCGGGAGTAAACGTAATGTCGATGGTGTCGATGAGCGCGTAATTTGATATGTGGAGACTCTCTATCATCTGGTTTGCCCGTCACGAATTTTGTTAATTCTTTCCATTTCAGTGGGATAGATTGGCGACAGGAGGTCGTAGGCATCCTTGCGCTCCTCCTGTGTACCTTTGCTGAAAACATTCACCAGTTCATCCATTTTTGCATCCTTGAACATGGAAAGTGCCACTGACATGGGGTTAGCTTCATAGATTTTCTGTATGGCTGACAAGGACTTGGCTATGGTCTGGCGTCCTTTGTCAGGTGACACCGACATTTCATCGAGTCCCCGGCGATGATACTGATAGAGCAGCTCGCGAATGGCTGAGGTCGATGACTCGGTGAACGAAGAGAGTACTGCCGCACGGTTTTTTGTATCCTCAAACGCCTTCCAACCGGTTTCGCCTGATGACTGACCCATCTGCACGATCTGTTCAAGAATCTTGTAGTATGGATCACCGCCATTGAGTTGGAATGAATCGGAATCAACGGCGAGAATGAGATAGGCATAATAGTTCAGAATGGCGGTGAGCTGACTCTCCATGGTTGTGGGTGAGAAAATCAGCGGTTCGTTTTCCTGATAATTGAATTCAATTTTTGTGTCCTTGAAATTGATGAGCGTGGTGGTATAAGCTGAATTGTAAACCGGACGGGTAGCCTGAATCTGAAGGTCGCCGCTGAAGGTGTTGTCATTCTGCTCTTTTATTGTGAAATAAAGCTGACAGTCAATTCGCTCGTTGTTGGCATATTGCGCATTCGAGAAGTGCGTCTCGTTCATATATTGCGATATTGCCTCTTTCAGGGTGTTGAACACCTGCTTGTTGGTTCCCTGCACCTGATCGGAATTGACCTCGACGGTGCAGTTAAGTTCCTGCGCAGCTAACGGTTGTACAGCTAACACCGCACACAGCATCAACAGTAAGTATGTCAAAACTTTACGGTTCATGGGCTATTGAAATAATTGTATCGATCACATCATGCGCTACCTCGGTTTTGGACTTGAGGGGGGTGGCTATGGTGCGACCCGATGCTGTGAAAATGGTGACTTTGTTGGTGTCGGTGCCGAATCCGGCTCCGGCGTCACGCAACGAGTTCAGCACTATCATGTCGAGATTTTTCTTTCTCAGTTTCTCAATGGCATTGAACTCCTCATTGTCAGTTTCCAGAGCGAAACCCACCAGCAACTGACCGGGCTGTTTCATCTCGCCGAGGGTCTTGGCAATGTCGGGGTTCTTCACAAGTTTTATTACCGGCACATCTTCATGTTCGCGCTTGATTTTGTGAGTAGCCTGATGATCAGGTGCATAGTCTGCTACGGCTGCACACATGATACCGCAGTCGCACTGCGGATAGAGCGCCACACAAGCGTCGAGCATCTGACGTGCTGACTCAACAGGTATCAGCTCTATTGCGGGGTTGTTGACCCTGATGTCGACCGGACCGCTGACAAGCGACACGCGGGCTCCACGCGAAGCTGCCTCCTCGGCGATGGCATACCCCATCTTTCCGCTTGAGTAGTTACCTATGAAACGCACGGGATCAATCTTCTCGAAAGTAGGACCGGCTGTGATCAGAATGTGATGACCTGTCAGATCCTTCTCGGCGAAGTGGTTGGTGAGAACGCGCACTATATTCTCAGGTTCTTCCATGCGACCTTTGCCAATCAGGTGGCTTGCAAGCTCGCCCTCGGCAGGTTCGATGATGTAGTTGCCGTAGCTCCGCAGCTTCTCTATGTTATGCACCGTCGACGGATGGCGCATCATGTCAAGGTCCATGGCAGGTGCGACAAACACGGGCGCCTTTGCCGAAAGATAGGTGGTGACGAGCATGTTGTCAGCAATGCCGTTAGCCATTTTGCCAATCGTACAGGCTGTTGCCGGAGCAATCACCATGGCATCAGCCCACAGTCCCAGATCGACGTGGCTGTTCCACTGACCGGTGTTCGCGGTAAAAAATTCCGTAATGACAGGTTTCCCCGTCAGGGTAGACATTGTCAGCGGAGTGATGAACTCGCGTGCGGAAGGGGTCATTATTACCTGCACTTCAGCCCCGGCTTTGACCAGCAGTCGGGCAAGCGAGGCTGATTTGTAGGCTGCTATTCCGCCTGTTATACCCAATATTATGTGTTTATTTTTCAACATCAGAGTTGTCCGAGTTTTATCTTTGTGAGAATACGTTTTGTGTCACGAGGGAAATCGCCTTTCTGCACCCAGTCATAGAATCCGCGGTCAGTTTCCATGACCGTGCGTGCCACCTGACCTTTGTAGCGTCCGAAGTTGATGACGGCCTCTCCTTTTTCGTTTTTCACGAAACGACCGGCAAGGTCAAGTCCGTTGTTCTGCGCCGAAAAATCAGCGAGAGCAGCCACGTCGTTAGGCAGATCGTCATAGTGGTCGAGCTGTGCCTTCAGCACTTCGTAGGTCGCACGAGTGTCAGCATTTGCCGAGTGTGCGTTTTCGATTTCGCCACCGCAATAGAAGCGGTAAGCTGCCACCAGAGTGCGTTGCTCCTTCTTGTGGAAAATGTTCTGCACATCAATGAAGTGAGCGCGGGTGAAGTCGAAATCGACATCGGCACGCGCAAACTCCTCGGCAAGCATAGGCACATCGAAACGGTTGGAATTATATCCTGCAATATCGCATCCGATGAACTTCTTGGCGAGCATGGAGGCAAGCTGCCTGAAGGTTTTCTCGCCTGCCACATCGCTGTCGGTGATATGATGCACAGCCGTTGATTCCGGAGGAATTGGCATCTCAGGGTTAACACGGGTTGTGTATTCCTCCTCAGTGCCGTCAGGGAACACCTTTATGAGCGAAATCTCCACTATTCTGTCGCGGGTTACGTTGATTCCGGTGGTCTCAAGGTCAAAAAATATTATCGGGCGTGAAAGATTTAGTTTCATAAACTGAATTATAAACAGACACTGCCGCGCAGCTGTGAGGCAACACGGCAGTGCGGAATATTTCAATGATTAAAAATCGCTGACTGTCATTGGCATAAGGAGCATGAGCAGGTTGCCGCCCTCGCTCTGAGTGTCAGGCAGGAACATGCCGGGACGTGAAGGATCAGCCAGACTGATGAAAATCTGTTCGGTGGTGATGGTGTTGAAAATCTCTATAAGATAGTGAGCCGAGAAACCGATTACCATTTCCGGACCGTTGAAGTCACATGGCATCGATTCACGCGCCGAGGTGCAGAAATTGGTGTCCTGCGCCTTCATGATAAGCTCGTTGGCAGTGATCTTGAACTTAACCAGACCGTTGCCCGGATCCACAAACACGCCCACACGACGGACCGCATTGAGGAATTCAGTGCGGTCAATGGTCAGTGTGTAGGGATTGCCTGTTGGTATAACTCTGTTATAATCAGGGAAGTTACCCTTTATGAAGCGACAGTTGAAATTGAAATTACCTGAAATGAATGTAGCGCTCTTGGGGTCAAGGATGATTTTCACTTCCTCGTTTTTGGCATAAACATTCTTGATGATGTTGGCAGGTTTTACGGGGAGAATGAATGAACCTTCTATGCCGGGAGCGCTCATGGTGTTGATGTAGCGCACCAGCTTGCGGACATCTGTGGCGACGAACGTAATCTGGTCGGGCTTGATATCCCAGAGAATACCCATCATCTGCGGACGCACAGGATCGGTTCCCACAGCAAACAGGGTGTTGTCGATGCCGCTCAGAACCTGTTTCATAGGTGCTGTGAACGTCATGGTCTGGCTCTGCGGAACCTCCTCGCGTGTAGAGGGATACTCGTTGCCGTTGATGCCGACAAGCGAGAATTTTCCACCGGGATATGTAAGATCAATGGCGAGATTCTCGTCATTGATATTGATGGTGATACCCAGATCAGGCAGCTCCTTAAGCAAGTCGAGAATGCGTTTTGCATCAACACAGAATTTTCCCTCACCCTCAGGTTCGGTAACCGAAAGAGTAGCTGAAAGGGTGTTTTCAAGGTCGGATGCGGTGATTGTAAGTGAATCTCCTTTAAGATCAAAGAGAATGTTGTTAAGAATGGTCATGGCATTCTTGGAGTTTATCACCTTACACACTGCAGCCACATAGGCATAAAGCGTCTTGCTGGGTACGTTGAATTTCATATATCTGATATTTTTATTAATTTCTGTCAGTCAGCGGATTATCCTCACTAATCGTAACGACTCCGCGCTCTTCGTGCCTTTCGGGGCAATTATCAAGCAAAAATACAAAATTTTTGCGATTTCCACAAATATTACCGTAAAGTTGTTGCCATGAATTCTGCAGCGGTCAACACCGGGATTTTAGAATTTCCAAAATCCTTCTTGTTGCGTGAAATAATACAATCACAATTTGCCTCCATCGCTGCCTGATATTGCAATCCATCCTCAAAATCAGTGAAAGGATATTGAAGATTTAACATTATCTGTTCTCGAGTATTCCTGACTACATTGAAGTGAGTGCAAATCCGCCTGATAACATCGCTGAGTTGAGCAGGCGGCAATTTACGCATAATATAGGCAAAATTGGCTACGGTCAAATAAGAAATGAAAAAATTCAGGTTATTGTCAGAACCGAATTTCATCAACTTTTCAGAATCACCATTATAATCTTCCCTCACGAAATAATCAATAATAAAATTGGTGTCAAGGAAAATACGTTTCATTTTGACATTATATAGTTTGTGCGTGAATCTGAAAGATCTATGACCGAAGGATCTATTGAGTTCTTTATTGCATGAAGCGAGTCAAGCAGAGTGGGTTCAGCATCTGCCTCCTGCATTTCCGCATGTTTCAATGAGGTCTTGACAACACCTTTCATATTTTCAATCATGCGACGAAGAAGATTCTCATCGGCATTGCTTGCGAGTGTTACAACTATTTGTGTCATACTTACTTATTTCACATCATCAAATATTACTATTCTTTACAAAGATACAACTTTTTCTGGAATTATCGTATGTTTTAATCTAAATTCAATGTTTACAATGAATAATCACACTCTGCAGAATAATAAATAAGGTTGCAAGAGAGAACCTCAGCCCCTTGCATCTGACTCATTCTGACAAACCTAAAGAGGGTGAGCCAAATTTGCATTTTGACACACCCTCATAAGAGATTTCATGCGAGAATTTTCAGCCCTGATGAGAACTGCGCAAAAGGTCGTTTACGGTTTTGACCGGGTTAAAGGTAGCAATAGGAACCTCTACGAAAATTGTGTTCCAGTCGCTCATGGCGCCGTTCCAGAGTCCGGGCAACTCAAGTGCTTTTAATTCACGTCCGTGCAGCGACTTTGATGAGATGAAACCGGTATCGGGATCAACGTAGCGTGTAAGGTCGTATTTATTTCCTTTCCAGTCGCGGACATAGCATACAAGGTCAACCGGATTGAAGTGAGTCGCTGTTTTCATCATGGCTGTGTATGCCTCATTAGCAGTGTCAATCTGGGAGCTTTCAAGAATCTGAGGCGACATGGAGCCGTCGGGGTTCTGTGCGATATACGGTCCTCCACCGGGCTCTCCTTCATTGCGAACCATACCGCATACGCGCAGCGGACGGTCGAATTTTGCTTTCAGATAAGCTTCAAGCTGTTCATCAGTCATCTCTTTCACACGTTCATCCTTTATGCAAAGGGTCTTTTGAGCGAACTCAAGCATGCGGTCAAGATTTTCACGGGTCGGTCTACCCTCTTCGAGCATCTGCATGTAAAGGGCTATGCGATCATGAGCCTCTATCAGTATGCCGGCAATGACTTTCTTATATGTGGTGGTGGCTTCGCGGAAGTTATCGGGCACTACATTGTCAATATTTTTTATGAAAATCACATCTGATTCAATGTCATTCAAATTCTGAATCAGTGCGCCGTGACCGCCGGGACGGAACACGAGTTCGCCATTGTCGCGGAACGGTGTATTGTCGTTGTTGGCTGCTATGGTGTCAGTGCTGCTTTTCTGTTCGCTGAGCGACACGTTGATTTTCACACCGTATTCCTTTTCGATGGCAGGGACAGCGGCAGCTATTTTGTCGAGGAAAAGCTGACGATGATTGCCGGAAACGGTGAAGTGCAGGTTAACCTTTCCATCGGAAGCCTTGGCTGTCTGAGCGCCTTCTGCCATCTGCTCCTCCAACGGTGTGCGGGTTGAATGTGTGGCGGGATAGGCATGGAAAGTAAGCAGTCCCT
The DNA here is from genome assembly GCA_947177685.1 of uncultured Porphyromonadaceae bacterium. Taxonomy (GTDB): domain Bacteria; phylum Bacteroidota; class Bacteroidia; order Bacteroidales; family Muribaculaceae; genus CAJUPY01. Next base: position 58,451 of record CAMWVE010000004.1, read on the forward strand.
TGGGAAGATTCCCGTAGTTCAGACCTTCAGGAAGAATTATGGCGGCTATCACCTTGCGTGTCTCACCCTCGGCAAGCATTGTGTCAACATCCTTGCCATATAGTTTTTTAACCGCCTCATCCAGTTCGCCGAAAAAGGCAAGTTTGTGAATATCCTTGATCAGACGTGCCACATCGGAATTTTCAGCCGGAGTGTCAGTATCACCGTCAACGAAAGCGAACAACGCCTTGAACATACGCGATGCCGCACCTGAAGCCGGTACAAATTTTGTCACATGACCGCCGTTGAGAAGATATGCGTTCCATCGGGCTTTTGCCTGCTCTTTGGCGTCATCGTCGAGGACGAGGATACCGCTGCCGGGACGGGCTGCTCCGTCAAGTCGTAGAAACGGAAAACCGGTTTCAAATCGTTTTAGCTGTGATTCAACCTGCTCGGGAGTTATTCCTTTTGCGGCAAGTATCGTCATGTCGTGTTCTGTAATCATTTTGGTTATCATTATATGTTAGGTAATTATCGTCCCATTTGTTTGAGCAGGTTGTAAGATTCCACCACGCCGAGTTCACCGGCTTTTGAAAGGTCGGCAACACCTTTCTCTTTCTGACCGAGCTGAAGGTAAACGAATCCGCGGTTATAGTATGCCTCGCCCATGTCAGGCTTAAGCTCAATGGTTTTAGTGAAATATTGAAGCGCCTGAGTCAGATCGCCTGTCTGTGCCAGCATCACACCCTTGTTGAAATAGGCAAACGGCATGCGTGGCGACAGCTCTATAAGCTTGTCATAGTCAGCAAGCACCTTATCCATATCGGCGCGCATACGGGCATTAGCCACCGCAAACGATTCCTGACCGTCAGCCGGAATGGCATCGCGGTCAGCAAGAGCCTGACGGTAACGTGCCACCGCGCGAAGCAGGTAGGCAGGAGCCAAATCGGGCGTCAGGTCAATGGCTCGGCTGAAATCATCAATAGCGTTGTTATAGTTGTGGATTGACAAGAAGTCCATTGCACGACCGAAGTAGTCGATGGCACGCGGCGCATGGGTTGCGATATAGGAGTTATAATATTCTATGGAACCGAAGTGTTCCTGAATGTCATCTTCATCGTCAACACTATTCTCAGAGTTGGTCACAAGCAACATACGGCGCAGCGACCGGGTGGCATTGATGTCGTCAACCTCCTTAATATAATAAGGTGTTTCACGCAACTGGTTCGTTGACGCATAGTAAGAGATTGTGAACGGCTGACTCAGACGTGCCTGAACACGATTGTCCTGCACGCGACCACGAATCGACTTGTTGTTATATTCCTGATCAATATTGTGCTCGTTTTCTATTGTCAACAAAGTTGAGAACCGGCTTTTGGTAATTTCCTCCGGATCTGCCGGTTTCGGGTTCTCTCGGTTAACTTCGGCTCCCTGACCGCCATCTTTTGCAACAGTCTCCTTGCCCACATTTTTTGATAGAGCTACTGCCGCACGGTAGTCAGCTTCCGCTTTCCGTTTATCTCCCATTTTATCGTAGATCTGGAAACGTGTCAGCAAAGCTCCGTCGTAGTCCGGAAATGCCTCAACTACCTTGTCAATGTCAGCGAGCGCAGCCTTGTAATTGCCTGTTTCTGAAAAAAGCAACGCACGATTGAACAGAGCGCGGTAGTCATTCGGATCCATCTTTATGACCATACTGAAGTCAGCGATTGCCTTGTCGTTGTCATGAACCTCGGCGCGCAAAAGTCCGCGGTTGAAATATGCGACATTGCTGGTGGGGTCAAGCCCGATGGCATAGTCGTAGTCAGCCATTGCGCCGAAATAGTCATCAAGATTATAACGTAGGAACGCTCGGTTGATGAAAAATCCGGCGAATCTGGGCTGCAGCTTGATAGCCTCGTTCATGTCGTCAAGTGCCTGCTTGTAGTTCTGCTCTTTTTTTATGGATATGTCGGCTCGAAGCACGTATGCGTTCACAAGATTCTTGTTGAGGGATGTAGCACGGTCAAGATCGGCAAGTGCTGCCACGGTGTCGCCTGTGAGGATATTGAGCCGGGCACGTCCGACATACGCATTATCATATTTCGGATAGCGTTCAAGCAATTTGCTGAATGTGTTGCGTGATGCTTCATAGTCCTCCATATCCTGTTCGGCAAGAGCCTTGTTGAGCATGAGTCCACGATTAAAAGGAAGCAGTTCAAGTGCCTTGTCATAATCGGCGACTGCATCGGCATAATTACCCATGTTCTGACGAGCCACTCCCCGCACCTCATAGGCATCCGTAATAAACGGGTTACGTTGGATGGCTTCTGTGGCATCCGCCTCGGCACCCTGAAAATCTTCCAGATTCAGTTTGGCTATGGACCGGTAGAAGAACGGCTGTGCAAGATAGGGTTTCGCCTTTATCACCTGATTGAAATATTGGATAGAGAGCATGTAGTCCTCGAAATAGAGCGCATTCTGCCCCACACGGAGCACCTGTTCCGTGTTGATCTGCGCCATGCCGAGCAGTGAGCCGACAATGAGCAGAATTAGTGTGTTAAGCAGTTTTTTCACTTTTCGTCAGGAAACTTATTCGGGAAACTCAATACAACCGGCGGACGGCGCAATGCCCTCACAACAAAATATATGCCTAAAACAATGAAAGGTATGCTCAATAACTGACCCATATTCAACATCATCCCGCGTTCAAATTCCTCCTGAGGATTCTTGATGAACTCAATGAGGAAACGCGACAGAAACAATATACTCAGGAATACACCGAAAATCAATCCGGGTCGTTTCTCAGCATTCCGTTTCCAGTACATCCACATCAGCAAGGCGAACAATGCCAGATAGCACAGCGATTCATATATCTGTGTGGGATGACATCCCATCCCCTCGTAAAACTGGTGCCACTCGCGCGAGCGCACGAACATGAAACCCCATGGCAAATCGGTGGCATGTCCGAAAATCTCGGAATTCATAAGGTTTCCGAAGCGGATGAGCGCTCCAACCAAAGCTATCGGTATGACCAGACGGTCAAATGTCCAGAGCGGACTCCGTTTGGTTGTAAACCACGAGAAGCACAACACACCGAGTATGACTCCGATGGTACCTCCGTGACTTGCCAATCCGCCTTCCCACACGCGTATGATTTCCTCCGGATGAACGCTGTAATAGTCCCACGCGTAAAAAAAGACATGCCCCAGACGGGCACCGATTACTGTGCCAGCCATAGTCCACAGCAACAGCAGACCAAGCCATCGTTCAGGCGCGCCTTCATGCTTGAAAATCCGCTCCTCGATCTTGTAGCCTACCAAAAAACCTATGGCGAACATCAGTCCGTACCAACGCACGGAAATAACAGAATCTATCATAACGGGATTAACATCCCACACTATAGCATTATGAAGCATTTTCGGTTCTTTTTGTGTACACCACAAAATTACACAAAAAAAATGATTTATCATCAACTATAACATATTTTACACCTCGTTCCTCAAAATTTATTATCTCGAGAGCGGCAGAAAAGCAAGGTTTGAACGAGTTTAAGAGCAACTCTTTCACAAAAACAGATAATTTATGCCTTATAATCACTGAGTTCTCCCAAAAATTAATTACATTTGCAAAATATTTCAACAAACTGCTATGTTTCCGATATTAAAGTTCAACACAATTTACAAATCGGTTCTTTGGGGCGGCGATAGAATCGCCGGCTTCAAAGGAATAGCTTCACAGGGTTCGTCGATTGGCGAATCATGGGAAGTTAGCCCGCTAAAGGATCATGAGTCAGTTGTTGCCGAAGGTGAATACAAAGGAATCCCCCTTTCTGACATCCTTGCCTCAAACGGTAAAGAAATCATGGGTCAGAGATTATATAACAAGTATGGAAACAACTTTCCGCTGCTGATAAAATTTCTCGATTCAGCGGATGATTTGTCAATACAGGTGCATCCCGACGATGAGCTTGCAGCAAGTCGGCATGATAGTCCGGGCAAAATCGAGATGTGGTATTCACTGCTTCCTTCACCTACTGCCTATCTTTATGCCGGATTCAACAAATCCGTGACTCCTGATAATTTTCTTGAAGCTGTCAAGAACGGAGAAATCATCAGTCTGCTCAAACGGTTCACACCTCGTCAGGGCGACGTTTTTCTGATTCCACCGGGATGCGTCCACGCATTGGGAAAAGGCAATTTGGTACTCGAAGTACAGCAGGCGAGCGATGTAACATACCGAATTTTCGACTACAACCGGCGTGATGCTGAAGGCAACCTGCGTGAGTTACATGTACATGAGAGCATCGATGCTGTTGATTACAGTCAGGCACCACGCTCTGCCAAGAATATTTCTTCGCAAACCGGCAAAGAGTTGATTTTGGAGGACTGTCCGCATTTCACATCAACAATAATCAATGTGAAGGGGCACCACATTCTTGACCTTGAGCGACGTGATTCTTTCTCAATAGTCATAGCCACGAAAGGGAATCATATCCTCACCTCACCTGACGGCACAACCTACCCTCTGCATCAAGGACATACACTGCTGATACCCGCTGTTATGCCGAAGGTTTCCGTTGATGGCGACGGTGACATTGTCACGGTTTTCATCAATTAACGGGCAACAGTTTTGCTTTTCTGCTCTTAATTCCGTATCTTTGCAATGATGAAAAATATTTTCAGCCACATAGAATATCTGCTTTACCGCCACGACTGCGTCATCGTACCGCAGCTCGGTGCTTTTGTGGTGCGTCAGATTCCGGCTGAATATGATCCGACCGAGTCAGTGTTTCTTCCGCCGAGGCGTCAGATTCTGTTCAATCCCGAGTTGACACATTCCGACGGTCTGCTTGCGGCATCAGTAGCACGACGCGACAACATCACTTACGAACAGGCTGCAGCAGTAGTGGCTGACGAAGTAGCAAAAATCAAGTCGGAACTTGCCTGTGCCTCCGCAAAGTCACCGGCAGGAGACCTCGGTCTTTTCATCCGCACTCCCCACGGAGCAATCACCTTTGAGTCAGCACACCGCTATTTTGCCGTTCCGCAACTTTACAAACTGCCTGCCATAAGTGTCACAACCGTTGAAGAGCGCGAGGCGATGCAACAACAGACGGCACGCACACGCATACTCCCGTTGTCGGCGATATTGCGGGTAGCCGCATCCATCATAGTCTTGGTGGCTATAGGTTTCCTCACCACCACACCTGTTGCAGTTGATGAAAACCGTATGCATATGGCTTCGCTGGCTGTGCCGGAGATTAAAGTGCCCGAACCTGCTGATGAAATTGTCCCAGTTGAAATCACCCTGAACATTGCTGTGCCTTCAGCCGAAGCGGAGCCATTCACTATTATCACTCCGCTGGAGCTTTCCCGACGTCTGGCATCTGCAAAAATCAATGACTCTGACCCATACTATCTGGTTGTAGGGTCAACCGAAACACCCCGACGTGCCCAGATGTTCATGGATGCCCACCCCGGTGTATACCTCGAAACAATCCGTCACAACGATTATTACCGCATCATAGCTGCCTCAGCCGGTTCACCTGCCGAACTGATGGAAATCTACAACAACTCATTTAAAGAGGAATTCCCTGGAGCATGGCCGTGTCACAGATAAACCAAGTAAACGCAAAACCTAATGGATAACTTTCACAACCTTTGCATAAACCGACGTTCAATTCGCCGCTATACAGATCAGCCTATAAGCCCTGATGATGTCAAAACTATTCTCGAAGCAGGACTTATGGCGCCGACATCGAAAAGTTCACGCGCATGGCAGTTCATTGTAGTGGAGGAGCCTGAAATGCTTGCCCGGTTGTGCGACGTTAAGCCTCTGGGTGCCAATTCGCTAAAGACCACTCCGTTGGCAATAGTTGTCGGCGTTGACACCACTCGTACGGAACCGTGGATTGAAGATGGATCGGTGGCTGCGTCATTCATGCAGCTTCAGGCAGCCGACCTCGGACTCGGCTCATGCTGGGTGCAGGTTCACGGTCGTTCTACTGCTGACGGCACCCCCTCGGAAGAGTATCTCCGTGAGTTGCTTGGCATACCTGAAACAATATCAATCGTCTGCATACTGACCATTGGTCACAAAAATGAAGAACGTAAGCCCATGGATACTGACAAACTTCTTTGGGAAAACGTTCATGTTGGGAAATGGTGATTCAGGAGAAAAACAAAGTAGTGATTCTTGGCTCGGGAAATGTAGCCACATTCATGGCTACGGCTCTTGAAAGTCACGTCAATGTATCCCAGATCTACTCCCCTAACTTCAGTCATGCGAAAAAACTCGCCGACAAGGTCAGAGGTGCTGAACCCGTTTCTGATTTGTCGGACCTTGACACCACAGCACATTATTATATAGTGTCAGTCAAGGATGACGCCATAGCTGAGATTGCCGACAAAGCACCCCGTACAGGCACCGACTCGATATGGGCGCACACATCAGGTTCCGTTCCTGCCGACGTGTTCCGTTCAACCAGACCTAACTACGGTGTCTTTTACCCCTTGCAGACATTCAACGCCGTCAGTACGCCCGGCATCGATGAAGTGCCGATGCTGATTGAAGGGAACAATGAATACACAAACACCGGGCTGACACAGCTCGCAAAGTGCATCAGCGAAAATGTGCGGTTCGCAGACTCAAACCATCGCAAACTGTTTCATCTCGCAGCCGTATTCGCCTGTAATTTCGCCAATCGAATGTGGGCTATAGCCGATGACATCCTTCAAGCTGAAGGTTATGACCTCTCCATTCTGGAGCCATTGATGAAAAGGACTCTCGCAAACACCCTCATCGCACCCCCTGCCGAACTGCAGACAGGACCGGCGCGACGTCACGACAACCAAATAATCGAAAACCATCTGGCAAGACTTCCGCAGGATTATGCCAACATATACCGCACCATTTCAGATAACATCCAAAACGCATATCCCGATGAGCAGAATTGATTATCCTCTTGACAAAATACGGGCGATAGCCTTTGATGTTGACGGCGTACTGTCACCCTCAACCATTCCGCTCGGTGCCGACGGCATTCCCACCCGCATGGTCAACATAAAGGATGGCTATGCGCTACAGCTCGCCGTAAAGCTTGGCTACAGGATTGTGATAATTACCGGTGCCGATACTCCCAACATAAGGGTCCGATTCAATGCCTTAGGCATCAAAGATATTATATTAAAAGCCGCCCATAAGCTACCCATATTTCAGCAATGGATGACAACCAACGGGCTGACTCCGGAGGAAGTGGCGTTTGTAGGTGATGACATACCTGACATGCAGTGTATGCTCCACGCCGGACTATCCGTGGCACCCTCTGATGCGGCAGAAGATATTCTTGACATAGCACGCTACATCTCACCCTGCAAGGGGGGTTACGGAGTGGCACGCGATTTGCTGGAACAGATCATCAGGGCTAAGGGAGAATGGCTCCATAACGAAAAAGCCTTCGGGTGGTAAACATTAAATGCTAAAGATGATGTATAAGCCTTTGAGTAATAGAAAAATATATCTGGCAAGCGCTTCACCCCGCCGCCGTCAGCTGCTTGGCGGACTCGACATCGACATCAAGCTCATTCCACCGCGCGAGGTCGACGAGTCCTATCCGCCCACTCTGCCGGCGGAGCATGTCGCTGAATATATCTCGCGCAAGAAAGCGGAGGCTTACCTACACGATTTGGAGCCGCAGTCCGTGATTATCACTGCTGACACGGTGGTGATATGCGACGGAGAGGTTCTCGGGAAACCGCACGGAGGAAAAGAGGGGGCGCGCAATATGCTGCGACAGCTCTCCGGGAAAGCTCACAAGGTAATCACCGGCGTGACACTGACCACTCCGGAGCAAGGTATGACAAGTTTCTCCACCACCACCATTGTTCACTTCAAGCCGTTGACCGAGCAGGAGATTGACTATTATGTAGAGAATTATGACCCGGCTGACAAAGCGGGAGCATACGGAATCCAAGAGTGGATAGGTTACATAGGAGTCCCCCGCATCGAAGGGTGCTTCTACAATGTGATGGGACTGCCGCTGCACGATTTATTCATGATGTTGACAACACTAAACTAACACCTATACAAACCAATGAAAAAACTGATCTTATCACTCGCTCTCATTCTGGCGGCATGCACAGCGGTTTCCACCGAAAATCCGAAGCGCGAATTTCGCGGAGCATGGATGCACACGGTGCATCAGGGACAATATGCCCGCCAGTCAACAGAGCAGAACATGAAATACCTGCGCAACCAGCTCGACTCGCTTCAGGCAGCAGGCGTAAACGCCATTGTCTGGCAGGTCCGTCCGTCGGCTGATGCGCTTTACAAATCGAACTTCGAGCCGTGGAGCCGTTTCCTTTCAGGAAAAGCCGGTGTTGCTCCGACTCCCGAATGGGACCCCCTGCAATTCATGATTGACGAATGTCACAAACGTGGCATGGAACTCCACGCTTGGCTCAACCCCTACCGTGTGACAACTTCGCCCGGTGAGGTTCTTCCCAAAAACCACATCTATTACAAGCACCCTGAGCGGTTTGTCGTTTATGACAAGAAAGTCTATTTCGACCCCGGTCTGCCTGAAAACCGTGAGTTCATTGAAAACGTTGTCGAAGATATCATAACCCGCTACGATGTCGACGGCATCCACATGGATGACTACTTCTACCCCTACCCTGTCGCAGGAAAAGATTTCCCTGATGACAAGTCTTATGCAAAATATGGCAAAGGCATGGATCGTGGCGACTGGCGCCGTCAGAATGTCGACCTGCTCATCGAAGGTCTGCATAACCTCATAGCTGAAAAGAAACCTTGGGTACGCTTCGGTGTAAGTCCGTTCGGCATCTGGCGTAACAAGAAAACCGACCCCCGCGGTTCCGACACCAACGGTCTGCAGAACTACGACGCCCTCTATGCCGACGTATTGCTCTGGACCAAAAACGGTTGGGTTGACTACATGCTCCCGCAGCTCTACTGGGAACTGGAACACAAAGCGGCATCATACCTCGTACTGGTTGACTGGTGGAACAAAAACGCTAACGGTCGCCACATGTACATAGGTCAGGATGTCAACAAAACCATGAAATTGCCCGACCTGAAACCGTCGACCGAACGCTCGCAGCTCCGCCATAAAGTTGAGCTGACCCGCAAAGGTGAAAATATTCAGGGCAACTGCTGGTGGCCCGGCTACTCCATCACCCGCAATGTGGGCGGCGTGGCTGACTCGCTGGCTAACGACCTGCAGAGCACCATCGCTCTTCCCCCCACTTATCCGTGGATTTCCGAGGAGGTTCCCGCAAAAATCAAAGGTGTGAAAATCAAAAACGGCGTGCTTTCATGGACCGCACCTGAGAATCAGGGTAATGTCACTGATGTGAACCGCTTTGTGATATATCGCTCCGCTGAAAATAATCCTGCCGTAGCTGTCAACGATCCGGCAAACATCGTTGCGATTACCCACGACAAAGAGTTCCGTCTGCCTTCGCAGAAAGGAGGATACTATTTCGTAACCGCACTTAACCGTGTGAACAACGAGTCTGAGCCTTCAATGGCTGTAAAAAACAAATAAACTGAGATTATGAAAATGACATCTGTAATAGTGCCCGTCTTTAACGCACAAGACTATCTGGAGGAAGCCATCGACAGCATCCTTAATCAAACCGTACCTGACCTTGAGCTGATTCTTGTGAACGACGGCTCTACAGATGACTCATTGAAAATATGCCGCGACGCCGCTGAAAAAGATGACCGTGTGGTGGTCATCTCAACCCCTAACAAAGGCGTGTCGGCAGCAAGAAATGCCGGTCTCGACATCTGCAAGGGTGACACCATCACCTTTGTGGATGCCGACGACATGCTGCACCCCAGTTTCCTTGAACGTTTGTTACCCTATTGCACCGAGGAAAACTCGATAGCTGCCGGATGGATGACCGAGGACCTGAACATTTTTGAACGGTTTAAACCGAAAAAGTCCAAAGTCACCACTCTGTTGGGTATCGACGCTGCTGAGCAATCACTCTACCAGACTCGCATCCTCAATTCCCCTTGGGGCAAAATCTATCGTCGCGAGCTGTTCTTTGACCCCCCGTTGCGATTCAAGGAGGGAATACGTTTCGAGGACCTCGACATAACAACGCCGCTGTTGTGCCGCACAAATAAGATCAACATTGTTCCGGAACCGCTTTATTTCTACCGCTATAATCCGGAAGGATTCATGAACAGCAACACTGACCAACGTGCTGACTGCCTCAAAGTTACCGAGGGGATTATAGAATGGGTTAAGGAAAATAAGCCGCAACTGATCCCTGCTGCCATGAGCCGCCATGTCAGCGCCACCTTCCATGTGTTCAACTGGGTTGTAAAAGAGCGCCCTGACCTTATGCCGTTGGCTGACAAGTGCTATGAAACCCTCCTTGTCAACAGAAGAGCCATCCTTAAGGACTCCAAAGTACGCTGGCAAAACAAAGCAGGAATGATGATCACATTCGGAGGAAAAAAATTCCTTGTTCGCGTCTGCCGATTCTTATGATAAACGTATCACTGGTGACATATTACACTACCCGTAAAGAGCTGGAACAGTGCCTTGCATCGCTCCGGTCACCGCTGATACATCAAATTTTTCTTGTTGACAACTCATCGTCGCCTGACATTGAGGAGTTCTGCAAAAGCTATCCCTCGGTTGAATATATCCCCAACAAAAACACCGGCTACGGATCGGCTCACAACATAGCCATTCGCAAAAGTCTTGAGCAGGGTCAGCCCTATCATCTAATTCTCAACACCGACGTTTTCTTCAACCCCGACATTCTACAGGATATAACCCGATACATGGACAGCCACCCCGATGTGGGGCAATTGCAGCCACGGATGCTCAACCCCGACGGTTCTTTGCAGTACACCGTGCGCATGCTGCCCTCTCCACCCGACGTATTTGCCCGCCGGTTCCTGCCGCAGTCATTGGTCAGAAAACGCACTGACCGCTATATACTGACCGACATGGACCACACGGTCATTCAAAACGTGCCGTTCCATCAGGGTTCGTTCATGCTTATTCGCTCCGATGTACTCCGCGAAGTAGGCATGTTCGACGAGCGTTTTTTCCTTTATACGGAAGATATTGACCTTACACGCCGAATCCACGCCCGATATAAAACCATCTACTACCCGATGGTATCTGCCGTTCACAACCATCGGCGCGAATCCTACAAGAGTTTCCGACTGATGCTCGTTCACTCCTTCAACATGATTCGCTATTTCAACAAATGGGGTTGGTTCCATGACCCGCAACGCACCGAGTGGAACCGGCGCCTTGACGAGATGATTTCAGAAAAAGAATGAATCACCATAAATAGTGATCCATTCTTTTACAATTTGATTATTCATTTTTCACTCGGAGACTTCCTCGTCGCTGCCGTCATGGAAATTGACTCCGGCAGGCGGAAGTGTGCGGTGAAGTGCTATTGATGCCACTATGCCTGAGAGCAACGAGCCTACCACAATACCGAGTTTGGCATGATTGAGCAGGTCGGCAGCCTCCGGCGAACCGAACGACAGGTTTGAGATGAACAGTGACACCGTGAAACCCACACCGCCAAGAACTGCTATCGAGCCGAGCATCTTCCAGTTGGAATTGTCGGGCATAGGAGCAAGACCGAATTTCACGGCAAGCCATGAGAAACCTAAGATGCCGGCGAACTTGCCTATGAACAGACCCACGATAATGGCGAGGCTCACGCCTTCTACTATGGTTGCGGGGTTCATGTCAAGCAGGAATATTCCGGCGTTGGCAAACGCGAATAGCGGTATGATGAAATAATTGACAACCGGATGGAGCGTATCTTCCAAATCCTGAAGCGGCGATATAACTTTATCTGACGCCGACTCCACTTCTTTGAGCCAGTCCATCTGATCTTTGTTAAGAATAGTTCGTTTTGAGAGCAGTTCATCATCCTCGGCATTGAAATGCGAGATGGCGCTTCGGATTGCCTTTACATATTTCTTTGGTGCATAGACCGGTGTTGCAGGAATGGCGAATGCCACGAGCACGCCCGCAATGGTGGGATGTATGCCCGAATTGAGAAACAGAAACCATACCACACCGCCCACAATGAAATAAAATGCCTTGCTCTGAATCTGAAGATGACCGCCGAAGAAAAGCACCACAAGCAATATCAGACCGTAGAGAATGAACATATAGTCAATGTGTGACGAGTAGAATGCTGCAATCATTATGATGCCGCCGATGTCATCAACCACAGCCAGTGTAGTCAGGAAAATCTTCAGGGAAAGAGGAACGCGTGACCCGAGCAACGCCAGAATACCCAGCGAAAACGCAATGTCGGTCGACATGGGTATGGCAAATCCGTTGGAGTAGTCCGTGCCGTGAGAAAGTATCAGATACAGCACCGCCGGCAAAATCATGCCGCCGATGGCTGCGATAATCGGCAGAAGCGCTTTCCGCAGCGATGATAGCTCGCCCACAAGCACCTCACGCTTTATTTCAAGACCTATTGAGAAAAAGAACACCGCCATCAGAGCGTCATTGATGAACTCAATCAGAGTCATTGGGCGACCGCCGTGCGAGAACAGGTTGAAACTGCCAAGCTGCAGGTGGATATTCTGGTTCCAGAAGTCGAAATAATATTGATTGATGGCACTGATATTTGCCACCACTAACGCGAGCACCGTTGCGAGAATCAGCACATTACCGCCCGACGCATGGCGTTTCAGCGACTGGCGTGCGGCATAAAACACCCTGTGGGGTTTTCTCTCCTCATCATCTTTGACAATAGCTTTTCCCATAATTTCTCATTTTTATAAATAGTTGTTGCGGATGTTAATCATTTCTAATATAACGCCTGCGGGTAAAAAAAGTTTCACCCTTTGCCGACTCCTGAATAATTTGTATCTTTGCAAAAGAATCATACTTATATCCATCACCACCTTTTGATTAACATGAAAAAACTTCTAACACTCGCACTGCTTGCGGCTGCTATTGAAATGTCGGCTGTCAGCATCACCTCACCTGACGGTAATCTGCTGCTGAACGTCGATGTCGACCCACAGGGCACACCTGTCTATTCTCTTGAATATAAGGGCAAACCGGTCATCACCACAAGCAAATTAGGATTGAAATCCAAGGAAACCGATTTCACTGGAGGCTTCAGCATTGTCGCCACAGACACCACCACGGTCGACCGCTCGTGGCAACCTGTGTGGGGCGAGTATTCAACCGTGCGCGATCACTTCCGCGAACTTGCCGTAGACCTGAAAGCTGACAATCCTGACCGCGCCATGACCATCCGTTTCCGCCTGTTCGATGACGGACTCGGATTCCGCTATGAACTGCCGGTGCAGAGCGGTCCCAATTATCTCACCCTGACTGACGAAATTACGGAGTTCAAGTACACCGGTGACCACACCCTTTTCTGCATCCCCGGCGACTATGACACCGATGAATATCTCTGGTCCGAGACCACTTTCTCAGGTCTGGAGGATGCGCTCAAAGGATATCACCGCCATTCCGAGGCACAGCGTGTCGACGGGCTGACCATTCAGACACCTATGCTCATAAAGACCACTGACGGCGTTTATGTCAATCAACATGAAGCTGCACTCGACGGCTATCCTGCCATGCTGCTCGATGTGGATCCGCAGTCCTATACGATGAAGTCGCATCCGGTGCCTGACCGGCTCGGCGTAAGAGCATACCTCCAGATGCCTTTCAACACCCCGTGGCGCACGCTGATTGTCAGTGACGACGCTCGCGATATTCTTGCCTCGCAACTTGTGCTGAACCTCAATGAACCATGTAAAATTGAGGATACATCATGGATTAAGCCCATGAAATTTATGGGTGTGTGGTGGGAGATGTTCACCGGTAACCAAAAAACGTGGGCTTACTCCGACTACAATCTGGCGAAACCGGGAGTGACGGACTACACTAAACTGACGCCTAACGGCCGTCATCCTGCCAACACCGCAAACGTGAAGCGTTACATCGATTTCGCTGCCAAGCACGGCATCGACGGAGTGCTCGTGGAGGGTTGGAACGAAGGCTGGGAGGACTGGGCAAGTTTCCGCAAAAACCGCCAGTTCCTTTTTGACAAACCTTATCCCGACTTTGATCTTCCCGCTCTGCGTGACTATGCCAAGGAGAAAGGTGTCAAACTGATCATGCACCATGAGACTGCTGCCAATGCCGCAGACTATGAGCTGCAGCTCGACCGTGCGTTCCGGTTCATGAAGGATAATAACTACGATGCCGTGAAAACCGGCTATGTCGGAGCCATCATACCCCGTTCCGAGCATCACACCTCGCAATGGATGGTTGACCACGCACGCCATGTCATTGAACGTGCAGCCGAATATCAGATTATGGTTGACAGCCATGAGGCACCACGCCCCACCGGACTCTGCCGCACCTATCCCAACTGGCTCGCACAGGAGTCAGCCCGTGGCGGTGAGTTTGAGTCGATGGGCGGCAATCCCCCTTCGCACACCTGCATACTGCCGTTCACACGCCTGAAAGGAGGACCTATGGACTACACTCCCGGTCTGTTTGAAACAAAGATGAGCTACTACGGCGAGGGTAAGGACTCGCAGGCAGGAACCACACTGGCGCGTCAATTGGCACTCTACATGACCATGCCGTCACCGTTGCAGATGGCATGTGACCTGCCGGAGAACTACGAACGCTTCCCCGATGCATTCCAATTCATCAAGGATGTTCCCGTGGACTGGTCTGACTCACGCTATCTCGAAGCAGAGCCGAACCGCTACATAACCGTTGCCCGCAAGGACAAAAACTCTGACGACTGGTATGTGGGCGCCATCACTGACGATAAGCCGCGCGTGGCAGAGATCGACCTCGGGTTCCTCCCCGAAGGGGAATATGAAGCGACAATCTATGAAGATGCTCCTGATGCACATTGGAAAGATAATCCGCAGGCTTACCGCATCCGTACCGTCAAGGTTCATCCCGGACAGAAACTGAGCCAGAAACTCGCTCCCGGCGGTGGTGCAGCAATACAGATTAAGAAAATCCGCTAACAACTCAGACCCCGTTCCCCAACGTTAACAAACATGGAGAATGGGGTCTGAACGTATCAGAACGGTACCGGTGACTCGAATATATAGTGCTGTCCGTCAGCCGGAAACGTAAACTCTATTCTGTGTGCATGCAGCAGAAGTCGGGTTGAACCGCATACACTTTTTTTGCCATAAAGGCGGTCGCCGACAATAGGTATGCCGAGTCCCTGCTCTGATGCAGAATGAACACGCAACTGATGGGTGCGACCCGTCAAGGGGTAAAACATCACTCGGCTCCTGCCGTTTGACACACCGGTAAACTCATACTCCGTGACGGACTCCTTGCCGTTTTCCGAGTCGACACGTTGGCGCGGACGGTCAAGAAAATCAGGTGAAAGGGGTAATTCCAAGCGTCCTTGATTCGGCAGGATTTTTATCCTGTAATCACCCTCTAATTCAGCAACGTAGCACTTATGCACACGTCGTGTAGCAAATAACGACTGCATTAACTTGAACGAATGCTGACCGAATGTTGCTATGAGAAGTCCTGATGTGTCCTGATCGAGTCGGTGAGCCACCTTTACGTCCCGGTCTGCTCCATATTTCTCATCAAGCCACCGCTGTACAGACATAGCCTCTCCTTTGCCCGGCACCGAAAGCATGCCGGATGGCTTATCGACTACACAGAACCATCTGTTTTCACACAAAATCTCCGGATTTTGCAACGATGACAGTTGGCTCTCGACCGTGAGCGGAGGTTCAACACTCAGCCCCTGAAGCATCCAGCTCAGAACAGGCAGGCACTTTCCACGACATGCCGGATAATGTTCGCCATGACGACGCACCTCGCCATCTTTAGATTTGCCATACCAATACTCCGCAATTGCCACAGGCTGCCAACCACGCAAATATGCCGCCTGCAATAATTTGGGGGCACAACATTCGCCTGCGCCCGATGGTGGAACCGCACCGGTTGTATCAGCGAAAATCTCAGCAAGACTTCGACTCATGCCGTTGGCATTAAGCAGTCGGAAATTCGAGAACAGCCATTGTTGCAACGCCTCCGAGTCGGCACGCCGTTTTTCACGCATGGAATAGAGCTGTTTCCTCACGTTTTCCACATTCCGTGCGAATGGTTCGAGCGCGGCAGCTGCGCGAAGCTTCATCCTGTGCAATTCCGCCTTTTCAAACTGGCTTTGCCTTATCATGGCAGCTGCCTCATCCTCATCAGTGACACCGCTCTGCCGCCTTGCGTCACGCTCAAGTTTTGACCGGCGGCACATAGCTTTAAGCTCACCGATTTCAGCGTCCAACTGCGCCTGCATGCACCCATATTCGTGCTCAGCCTTGGTAAAAACATCCTCCTCAAACCGCTTGATTTCAGCGTTTTGAGCTGAAATTTTCCTCTCATGAATCTTAAAGTAACCGTCCGGATCAAGATAATCGAAAACCGGACCTACAAAGCCGGGAAAATGGAAACCTCCGCTGCCTAACTGACCCGAAAACGCGTATAGTGTATGACGTACACCGTCAGAATCAACAGCAATAAGCACCCCAAGCATCTTTCCCGCATCGATCTCCCGGCAGAAATTACGGTCCTCCACACTATCGGACCTCTTCAGAACATCCAGCCTCTCAATCAATTTCCGGAACGCCGCTCCACAATCCTCATCCGGTGTGTAATCAAACGGATTATTCATCGTTGCAACATTCCTTCAGGGCCTTGCTGACAAAATGACCGGAGGCAAGTTTTTTTGCTACGTCGGATACATTGCGGCGCATGGCAGTATATTGGTCGGGGGTGATTTGGTGGAGGATGTCGCCGATGCCACGCAGCGAGGGAACTGTGATTCCTATTCCCAACTCTTTGACTACGGGTGCCAACCCTGCTTTTTCCCAAATGATTACGGGAAGTCCGGCACGCAGATAAAGTGAAAGTTTGTGGGGAGCGTTGTACTGAAGATATTCTCCCAAGGGTCCGGCTCCTTCGTCAAGCGAGGTGCCGTACCACACAAGTCCATATTCGCCTTGCGCACCGGCAATAAGTGTGTCAGAGTCGACAAATCCTTTGGCTATAATGTTCGGCGTCATGCGGGTTTGGTCAATCCCCTTCCCATATAAAATCAGGTCGACATCGGGCGAATCCGAGGCAAGGTCATAAAGCCATCCGTTGGCACGCGGGCTGACATTGCCGGCGAAAACCAGACGTGGTCTGCCTGAGGCTGATGGCACCGGTGATGCCGGTGATGCGTCCGATAGGTAGTCCCAGAGTCCGAGCTGGACAAGCTTTGTTGTGACACCATGCTCGCGAAGCCACTGTTGCATGGCAGGAGAATGAATGATGATGGCATCTGACAGGTTCAGGCGCTTAACTTCCTCTTCAACAGTGAGTTTCTTGCGACGGAAACTGCCAAGGTCATGCAACACGGTTATGACTCTCGCACCTTTGCCGAGTGCATGTTTTACAACAAAATCGTAATATTTTTTCAAAGGATACTGCAACACCAGTGTGTCACCTTTTTTCAGCTCCCTCACCCCTTTCAACACGCTTAACAAGGTTACGATATAAGCCTTGACGCTGTTTTTGGAACGTTGCTGCGGGAGTCCGATATTGACATATCCGAGCGAATCCATTATGGCTTCCACGTCGGTTTTCGCCTTGTCACCGCCGCTGCCCATGTGTCGGTAATTCTTTGATATATAGCAAATTCGGGCAGATGGTGTCGACTTAAATCCTGCCGAATTTTCTGATCCGTTGTGTGATACGTTCTGTTTCAAAACAAGTCTAAAATAGTTTGCAACAAAGGTAATGTTTTTTATTCAAACAGCAAGATATTTTACAAAAACATCTCTAAATAATTGTGATTGAGTTGTTAATATATTAATTTTGTAGCATGAAAAGCCTTGTGACCATACTGTTTGTCAGCTTCGCCATGATGCAGCTCTGCTCGTGTGGCGGGGGTGTCGATGTGAGTAGTTCTGAAACCGGGATGCTCGGAGATGAATATTTCAGCCGATTCGAGGAGGATAACCGCTACGACATTCATTTCGACAGCATGCCGCCCGGCGGACGCAAGCTCAGGGTAAGGAACGTGGGTACGTTAGGGCGCACGTTCAACGACAGCAATTATGTTCACCTTGCAGCTGCCCGTCAGCTTGGCATCGACCCTATTCAGGATATGAGCGACGTTTGGAACAATTGCCGTCCGCTTGTCAGGATACGCTCCAACCGCTATTATTTTGTCGATGAGCTGACACACTCGCTGCCGTTTCTGGTTCCGGAGGCTGCCGAGTTGCTTGAAGATATAAGCCGAAGTTGGGTTGACACATTGCACGCCCGCGGAGGAGGCGATTACAGACTGAAAGTAACCAGCGTTCTGCGTACTCCCGCCACAGTCAAGAAATTACGCCGGCGCAACCGTAATGCTGCCGACACTTCGGCTCACTGCTTCGGAACCACATTTGACATCAGCTATGCCAAATTCATCTGCGACTCCGTTACCACTCCGCGCACTCAGGAGGATATGAAGAACCTGCTGGGTGAAATACTCTATGACATGCGCGAACAGGGGCGGTGCTTCGTGAAATATGAACGCAAACAGGGATGTTTTCACATCACAACACGTCCTATATCAGAATAATGGAAACGACTCCTACATCAGGCGAAAATCCCACGCCAAAGAAAAAAAGTTTATGGAAAAGGGTGCTGAAAATCACCTTATGGAGCATTGTCACCGTCTGTCTGCTCATAGTGCTGGCATGCACTCTGGTGGTGTGGATTCTCACGCCTGAACGCCTGACGCCGATGGTGGAGGATGCTGCAAACGAATATCTTGACGCCGATGTGAAGATCGAACGGGTGGAACTGACCTTCTGGCACACTTTCCCGAAACTGACCGTTGACGTTGACAGTGTGCGGATAATAAGCAATTCGTTGAGCCAACTGCCTGATTCCCTGCGCACTGACCTCCCACAGGATGCCGACTCACTGTTCAGTCTGTCGCACCTGCATGCCGGAATTAATCTTGCAATGATCAGCATGGGCGAGGTTGCCTTGTATGACGTTATTCTGGAATCCCCGCAGGTCAACCTGCTGATGGTCAACGAAAAATACTCCAACTATGACATCGTTCCCCCGTCGGAAACCGATACCACTGAAACCACCATTCCTACCATAAGCATAAATAGGTTCGCCATAAACAATGCGAACTCGTTAAGATTCAGGAGTTTAAGTGACTCGGTAGATGTGGCACTGCATGTCAGAACGGTGGAATTCAACGGCTCTGATGCTCCGGACTATATGCTTGACGTTGACATGCAAAGCAACATTCCCATGCTGCAACGGTTCAATCTGCATGACTTTCCGGTAAGTGTCAACGGGAAAATCAAGTGGGATCAGGAGTCGCCCTTCGCGGTGGAACTTGACAATTTCAAGCTGAAAGCTGACTCGCTCGATGCCGGATTCAGCACTGCCGTGGAGTTTGAGGACACGCTCCGAGTTAACAGCTTCAAGGGTGAAATCAACTCTCTGTCAGTCTCTTACCTACTGAGCAAGCTCCCGGAAGTTAACCGCAAGGCATTTAAAGGACTGGAAACCAACATGGTTCTTGACGTTAAAGTTGAACTCACCGCACCCTATCTGCCGGGCGACACCACACGCATGATTCCTGACATGAAATGTTCGCTGACCGTGCCTGACTGCCATGTCAACTACCACAATCTTCACTGGCGCAAATTCACTATGGAAGTGAATGCCGACGTGGATGGCGGCGATATGAACCGCACTAAAATCAATCTTAAGAAGCTGATTATCAATGGAGCAGCAATGGATATCGACCTTAAGGCTGAAATCACCGATATGCTTGATGACCCTTATGTCAAGGGAAAATTCAAAGGAAGGCTCAACCTTGGCGGTCTGCCCCCGGTTTTTGTAAACAAATTTTCCAAGAAACTGACAGGCGTAATCGACGCCAATCTGAAGATTGACTCTCGAAAGAGCTATTTCACACTGAATAAATTCCACCGGACGCATGCCGACGGTTCATTAGGCCTGAAAAACTTTGAGTTCATTTCAACTGACAGTGCCACAAGGACTTTCATAACTGAAGGTAAGCTCGAATTCGGTACAAACAGGAAATTTACGACTGACGCTGCAGTAGTCGACTCGCTGCTGACCGTGTCACTGAAAATCGACTCAGGTTCAGTGAACCACAGCACCACAATGTTCAGGGTCAAGGACTTGAAGGGTGGCGTTGGAACCCGTCTGACCCGACACACCGGCGACCGTAACCAGATTTCAGGTTTCGGCGGTACGCTGAAGTTTGGCAACGTGCGTGTTTCTGACAGCAAGGACTCGCTGCTGGTGCGCATTACGGGTGTGGAATGTAACGCTTCACTTAAGCGCTATCAAGGCGACGCTACGGCACCCGAACTAACCTTGTCATTTGATGCACAGCGCCTTATGGGTGCCGAGCCCGACATGATAATGGGTCTGCGTAAAGGGCATTTTGATGTGACGGCACACTTCCGCAAACGTCGTAACCACTTTAACCGCACCGATTCCACAACCGTCAGACAGCGGCGGACTCATATCGCGCGCGTGAAGAATGAGGAGGATATTGACATGGAAGTCGACTCAGGACTGAAAGCCGTGCTTCGCCGATGGGATGTCCGGGGAAATATAAAGGCTGCCGCGGGCGGACTGTTCGCGCGTGCCCTGCCGGTGAAAAACCGTTTCCGCAACGTCGACCTGAGTTTCAGCACTGACAGCATTATTCTGCACGAACTGGATTATACACTCGGCACGAGCAATTTCCACATCAACGGCTACATAGGCAACCTGCGCCGAAGCCTGAGCAATTCACGGCGCGACAACAAACTCAGGATAGGGCTTGACGTAACATCCGACGCCCTGAATATCAACGAGATAAGTCATCTGGCGTTTACCGATTTCAGTGCAACAGGCAACGATCTGACAGCCTCGGTGGAATCAGACGACATAGATCACATCGGCAACGGCGAACACCACACTGACGGCGTGTCGAAAGCTTTTCTGGTGCCCGGCAACATCGAAGCAGAGCTGAAACTGAATGCCAAACACCTGCTGTACACCGATATTGAGTTTTCTGATTTCACCGGTGAGGTTCTGATTATGAACAATGCCATCAACCTGCGTAACCTCACGGCAAAGGCTGACATAGGATCCATAGACCTGACGGCACTTTACTCCACCTACGACAAAAATGACATTCAGTTCGGCATGGGACTGAAAATCAACCGTTTCAAGCTTGCCGAGGCAATGAAACTTGTGCCCGCAATCGACACAGTAATGCCTATGTTGCAGAATTTCAAAGGGATAATTAATGCTGACATTGCTGCAACAGCAAGCATAGACTCGGTCATGAACATAGAACTGCCCACACTGAAGGCTGCCATGAAACTGAGCGGTGACTCATTGGTGCTGTTGGATGCCGACACATTCAAATACCTCTCTAAATGGCTCTTTTTCAAAGACAAAAAGCACAACATGATAGACCACATGAGCGTGGAAATGGTGGTGGAGGACAATCAGCTTGAAATATTCCCCTTCATCTTCGACATCGACCGTTACCGATTGGGTGTCATGGGCACAAATGACTTGTCGCTGAATCTGAATTACCACATTTCGGTGCTCAAATCTCCGTTACCGTTCAAGTTCGGCATCAACATTTCAGGCAACGCTGAAAACATGAAAATCCGCCTCGGGGGTGCCAAGTTCAAGAATAACAAGAGCATAGAGCGTGTTTCCATAGCTGACACCACCCGAATCAACCTCGTGCATCAGATTGAAAACATATTCCGCCGGAGTGCAAACAGCGAGCGACTCAACCTGAACAACCGACGGGTGAAATTTGACAACGACACAGTGCCCATCACTGCCGAAGACTCCCTGCTGATGATTAAGGAAGGGTTCATTGATACACCCAAAGACTCGCTCAATGTCTCAAAATAATCCTATTTATCAAAGGGTTACAGTCAGCAGTGTGGCTCCGCATCTGCTGACCGTGCGCTGCCGTGACGGCAAAGAGCTGAAGATGCCGGTAACACCTGCTGCCGGCTACGATTTCAGCTCGCTCCTACCCCGCCTCAAACCGGGAGTGCAGCTGAATCTGGTCAATCTGCATGAAACGGTAGCCGATGAATGGTCAGCCGAACTGGTGATATATGAACCGGACTATCTCTATGACATTACCGGAATCGCCGAGTGTTTCGAAACCTATGCCGCTTCGCCGGTGGTCAGCCTGCTCAAGCGCATAAAGCCTGAGGTGGTGACACGCCACATTCTTTTAGGCAGCTTCGCGGGACTTCTGCTCGATGAGGCTGTGCGTAGCGACGGCAGCATAAAACTGAACTATAACGACCTTGCCACCAACTTTTTCCGCACCAATGCGGTGCGTATTGCGGTGTGCGACGACCTGACAGCAGCCTTCCACAACGATGTGCGTCGTCAGCAGAAAAACATTGAAAAGGCAGTCAGTGTCAGCATGCGTGCTATGCCCGGTTATGACGCCGACAAGGTGATTCTGGAGCCATCGTTCTTTTGTGAAATGCTTGGATTACAGGGTCGTATGGACCTTTTGCAGACGGACTATTCAATTTTGGTAGAACAGAAGTCGGGGAAAGGAGAGTTCGGCAGTTCGGAGTCAGGACGCCCGGTTCACCGGCTGCCACATCTGATACAGCTGACGCTTTACCGCGCCGTGCTGCACTATGGACTCAATGTGCCTGACAACGACATCAATTCCTATCTGCTCTACTCAAAATACCCTGAACCGCTGCTACACGAGCAATCTGCACCACGTCTGCTACATGCCGCCATTGAAATGCGTAACCGACTGGTTTGTCAGGAGATGGATGTGGCGTTTGGTGATGGCACCGACAAACTGGCAACGCTCCGCCCCGACTCATTTGACAGCAGCCGCCTGTCGCCCCGGTTCTGGAACGAATATGTGCGACCTGACCTTGAGCGTACCCTCGCGCCGATAAACCATGCTGATCCTCTTGAGCGCGAATATGCCATGAGGCTGCTGCGGTTTGTGGCGCTCGAACAATATTACAGCAAAGTGGGATCTGCCTCAAACAGTTATTCCGACGGATTCGCAAGTGCTTGGAAATCAACGCTTGATGAGAAAATCAATTCAGGCAATATTCTTCACGGACTGAGTATTGAGCAGCTGATTACAGATGAAAATGACGCCATTACAGCCATCGTAGTCCGCAAAACGGATGACAACGAGGGTGAAATGCCCAACTTCCGTGTAGGCGACATTGTAACGTTCTATCCCTATCCCGCTGATTCCGAGCCGGATATGCGCGCCGGTATAGTTCTGCGATGCACCGTCGACACTATTGCCGATGACACGGTGACTGTCAGATTACGCGCGCCGCAGACCAACCGAAGCTTTTTCTCCACCGGCGGTGAACTGCTGTGGGCAATGGAGCATGACCTTATGGATTCTGGATTCCGATCGCTCTGGCGCAACATCAACCTGTTTCTTGCCGCGCCTGAGTCACGTCGGCAGCTGATTTTGGGCACAAGGCAACCGAGGGTCAACCGCTCCCGCCACCTGACCGGTGACTACGGAAGTTTCAATCCGCTTGTCGAAGGTGCCATACAAGCCGAGGAACTGTACATCATCATAGGACCTCCCGGCACCGGAAAGACCTCACACGGGCTGATGAATATACTCACCGAGGAGCTTGCACAACCCGGCTCATCGGCAATACTGGGTGCTTACACCAATCGGGCAGTCGATGAAATCTGCGACAAACTGTGTGAACACGGAATCGATTTCATCCGTGTGGGCACATCGTCGGGATGCTCCGGGGAATATGCGCCATACATGATCGGCGCCCGAGTCAATGAATGTAAAAACATAGCCGAGGTGCGCAAACTGCTGACTGAGACGCGCGTAATCGTAGGCACCACTCAGTCGCTGACTGCCAACATAGCACTGTTCAGCCTGCGAGGTTTCTCGCTCGCCATCATCGACGAGGCATCGCAAATACTTGAACCTCAACTATTAGGGCTCCTCTCAGCCACACATGGCGATACTCCGGCGATTGCCAAATTCATTCTTATAGGCGACCATAAGCAACTCCCTGCCGTGGTAAAGCAGTCGACAGGGGAGTCTGCCGTCACCTCCCCTACACTTCAGCAACTCTGCTTCAGTGACTGCCGACGTTCTTTCTTTGAGCGCCACCTTGATCTTATCCGCCTTCACAACGGTGGCAAGATGCCTGTTGAATATGTCTACACGCTTGCTAATCAGGGACGTATGCACGCATCAGTAGCTGACATCGCCTCGGAATTTTTCTATGGAAGCCAATTGGAAGCAGTGCCGTTGGCGCATCAGCATATCCCTATACCGCAAATAGCTGCAGACGGCATTTTCGGCGAACTCCTCAACCGGTTCCGCAACATATTCGTTAACGTGGAATCGCCCCGACCTGTGAGCATGGATAATGCCAACCTCAGCGAGGCTGCCGTAACGGCTGAACTGCTGAAAGCGATTTATCAGCGGGAGCGCGACAGCTTCAACCCTGAAAAAACCGTAGGAGTGATTGTTCCCTACCGAAATCAGATCGCAGCGGTGAAAAGGGCTGTTTCACGGCTCGGAATCGCCCCGCTCACCGAAATATCAGTCGACACTGTGGAACGCTATCAAGGATCGCAGCGCGACTACATCATTTACAGCTTCACGGTCAAACGTGCTGACCAGTTCCCGTTCCTGACTTCGACGCGATTTGAAGAAAACGGTGTAACAATCGACCGCAAGCTCAACGTGGCTCTGACACGTTCACGCAGCCACAATATTTTAGTCGGTAACGTGGCACTACTGCGCACCGATCCGCTATATTCCCGATTAATCGACACCTTCGCCCTCCACGGAACCGTTGTTGATGCCCAACCCGAATAACGCGAAGTCATATTTTACCGGGTCCGTGGGGTCAAACCTACGCAGGCAGTCGGTCAGCTCGACAACAGCTTTCCGGTCGTTTGAACGGCGCTCAAGCAGTCCTAACGTGCGGGAAGTGTCAGCCACATGGACGTCAAGCGGTATGAAAAGCTGCGAGGGTTTTATCCCTTGCCACACTCCCATATCCACAATGCCGTCGTCACGCACCAGCCATCGCAATGCCATGTTAAGCCTTTTCAGCGGGGTCTGACCTAAGTTTTCTGGCAAACAGCGCACTGATTTCTCCTTTCCCTGATTCGCCTGTTGTAACTGACAGTTTATCAGCGATGCCAAATGCCATGCCGGAGCTTCCGAGTCAGCCGAACCGCCGCTGAGAGCAAACTCTTCAAGTGACCCGTGTTGAGCATAGATGCTCCGCAGACCCCGCAGGAAATATTTCAGATCACGACCAAAGAATGTCCGATGGATATTCCTATCAGGGTCAAACGACTCGATATCACCTTCCATCAGAAAGTGATACGGCTGATTATCAAGCATTTTCAACAGCTTCTCGCAGTTGTTGCATATCATTTTGCGGTTTCCCCACGCAATGTGCGATGTCAGCAGCGACACAATTTCTATATCGCGCTTGTCGCTGAACCGTCGCGGGAACTGCACCGGATCCGCACCTATGAAATCAGGGCGGTTTATGGTTTCCACAGCCCGGTCGAGCTTTTGTTTCAGAAGGTCTTTCATATCGATGAGAGCTGATGTACCTGATTGAGAATATCCACAGCCTCCTCAACCGTGTCGACTGACGAGATGAGGAAACTGCGCTTGCCATTTACCTCGCGGATATTGACGCGACGGGGATTATCCTGCAGATAATGAAGAAGTTTGCCAAACATAGGGCTTTGATAATATGCTTTGTTTTCATCGCCCACAAAGTAGATGTACATTTTCCCACCCTTCAGATTCACCTTTTCTATGCCTAACTGACGGGCGAGCCTGCGTAGCCGGGGCACACGCATCAGTTCGAGTGTTTCGGGCGGTATCTTGCCGAACCTGTCCTCCATGCGCAGGCGGAATTGCTGAAGGTCAAGTTCGCGGTCAATGCTATCAAGTTCCTGATACAGAGCTATTCGCTCGCTCTCCGTGGGAACGTATGTTGCCGGCAACAGCAGCTCCATGTCGCTCTCCACAAGGCAGTCAGTGACATATTCCGTGGGTTCCTCCGCATCCTCAGCGGTCTGCAGGTCAGCGAATTCCTCGTTGCGCAACTCCATGACAGCCTCCTTCAGAATCTTCTGATAAGTTTCGTAACCGAGGTCGGCGATGAATCCGCTCTGTTCGGCACCAAGCAGGTTTCCGGCACCTCGGATGTCGAGATCCTGCATGGCTATGTGGATGCCGCTACCAAGTTCGCTGAAACTTTCTATTGCCTGCAGACGTCGGCGTGCAACCGGTGTCAGCGGCAGATGCGGTGGCACGAACAGGTAGCAGAATGCCTTGCGCGAGCTGCGACCCACTCGTCCGCGAAGCTGATGCAGTTCGCTCAGTCCGAATTTGTGTGCGTCATTGACCATCATGGTGTTCACGTTGGGCATGTCGATGCCGCTTTCTATGATGGTTGTTGCAATCAGCACATCGTAGTCGTGGTTGGCGAAGTCAATGATGATCTGCTCCAGTTCGGCAGGAGGCATCTGTCCGTGAGCGACCACGGTTCGCGCGTCAGGGACCACACGGCGCAGCATTGCCTGCAAATCGTAAAGCCCTTCTATACGGGGATTTACGATGAACACCTGACCGTTGCGCGACAGCTCGAAGTTCACTGCCTCTGACAGCACTTCGTCAGTCAGGGTGCAGACGGTGGTGATTATGGGGAAACGGTTCGGTGGCGGGGTGAGTATGTTCGAGAGGTCACGCGCCCCCATCAGTGAGAACTGAAGGGTGCGAGGAATGGGTGTGGCGCTCATGGTCAGCGTATCCACATTCACCTTCATCTGTTTCAGCTTTTCCTTGACGGCTACGCCGAACTTCTGCTCCTCATCAATTATCAGAAGCCCTAAGTCCTTGAACTTCACTTCTTTGCCAATCAGCTTGTGAGTTCCTATGATGATGTCGATTTTCCCTGCCTCCAACTCTTTGAGAATTTCTTTGACCTGCTTTGTGGTGCGGGCGCGCGACAGGTAGTCCACCCTTACCGGGAAATCCTTCAGGCGCGACTTGAATGTGTTGAAATGTTGATAGGCAAGCACCGTGGTAGGCACCAGAATGGCAGTCTGTTTGCCGTCAGTGGCAGCCTTGAAGGCAGCGCGTATGGCAATTTCGGTTTTTCCGAATCCAACGTCACCGCAGATCAGACGGTCCATCGGGCGGTCACTTTCCATGTCAGCCTTCACCGCCTGTGTCGCCGACAGCTGGTCCGGAGTATCTTCATATTTGAACGATGCCTCCAGCTCCTGTTGAAGATATGTGTCAGGCGAGTAACAGAACCCCTGCTTGTTCTTACGCTCGGAATATAGTTTTATCAGGTCGCGGGCAATATCCTTCAAATGTGACTTGGTGCGTTCCTTCACCTTGTTCCACGCGCCCGAACCGAGTTTGTTGATTTTCGGGGGCACCCCCTCCTTGCCGCGATATTTTGCAAGCTTATGGAGCGAGTGAACTGACACAAGAATGATATCGTCGTTCTGATAAACAAGCTTTATCATCTCCTGCCGGTGACCGTTGACATTTGAGCGCACCATGCCGGCGAATTTGCCCACGCCATGATCTACATGAACAATATAGTCGCCGGGCGATATGGCTCCTAATTCCTTAAGCGACAGAGCAACCTTACCTGACCGGGCACGGTCACTCTTGAAGTTGTATTTGTGGAAACGGTCAAAAATCTGATGGTCCGTGAATACACAGATTTTCTCGGCTGAGTCGACAAAACCCTCGTGGAGGGTGGTTATGACAGGCGTAAAACTGATTTCATCGTTGCGGTCGGCGAAAATCTGACGCAGGCGCTCAATCTGCTTGGCGCTGTCGCTCAATATATATAATGAGTATCCGTCAGCGAGGAATTTGCGGAACGACTCGCTGATAATATCAAAATTCTTGTGGTAAAGACCCTGCGGAGTGCATCCGAAGTCCACGGCTTGCGAGCAGCCGTCAGGTCGGCTGTTTGCCGATGTGAAATGAATCTGACGGAAGCGTTCAAGCATGGCGCTGAACTTCTCAGGATCAACAAGTTTGCGCATAGCCTCGCTGTCACCCTCATCGGCGAGCGCGGCACTACGGCTGAACCCGGAATCGACGATATTCTTGATGCGTTCCACAGTGTAGGCGGCATCACGCATCGCTATCACTGTCTCCGGGTCAATGAACTCCAGCAGTGACACACCGCCGTTGCCGGTTTTTCCTGCCATATTGGCTATGATGCTGACCTGCTCCTTACGCTCGGCTGACAGCTGCGTGTCCACGTTGAACGTGCGGATCGAGTCAATCTCGTCACCGAAAAAGTCAAGTCTGTAGGGGAGTTCGTAGGAATAGCTGAAAATGTCAACAATTGAACCGCGAACGGCAAACTGTCCCGGTTCATAGACATAGTCGACCTGCTTGAAATCATTACCACGAAGCCACTTTTCAAGTTCAATGAGGTCAATGGTTCCTCCCACCTTCAGCACTCGTGAACTGCCGGCGATATCCTCTGTTGTTGCCACTACCTCTGCCAACGCCTCGGGATATGTGACCACAACTTTCAGTTTCTCCTCTACATTCCACGAGCTCAGCGCCTCGGTGCGCGCCACATCTGACGACGGGTCAATCTGACCATATTTGATGTCGCGGCGATAAGCCGAGGGTAGCACCAGCACACTCTCCTCGCCAAGCAATCTGACGAGGTCATGATAGAGATAGCCCGCGTCGTCGCGTGAGTCACCCACAATCAGCATAGGGCGACTTCCGCTTCGGGCAAGTGCTGACAGCAGCATGGGTGCTGACGAGCCGGCAAGACCGTAAAATCCGGTTTTACGCGCTCCCGCACCCTTCCCGTTCACAAGCTTGAGCAACGGTTTGAGTCGCTTGTCGGGCAAAAAAAGATGTTCGAGTTCTGACAGATTCACCTCAGTGCGAAATTACTTCTTGGGACTGAGAATCGACTGATACTCACCCGGTTTTTCAAACAGTTTCACCACGCTGTCCATTGCCACATCATTTTTGACGGCAAGTTCCACGGCGCCTTTGTCACCATAGTAGCGGGTGATGATTTCACGCTCCAGATAGCGCGATATGTTCTCGCGGTTCTGATCAAGGTCACGGTTCAGGTCGTGGCGGAGCATCAGTTTCAGACCGTCAAGCTGAGTCTGCACCGAATCAGTCAGGTAGCCCTCAGTTTTCGCCGCCGTCTCCAGTGCCTCGATCATCTTTTCAAATACCTTGTCGTAGTTGAATTTCTCCGGGTCGACGAATTTCTTGAAGTCGTCATAAATCTCATCCGTGATGACAAACTCGCTGATAGGAGCTATGGTGTCATGTTTCGCGGCGAACTGTGTACCGTAGTCGAACGCCCAGTTGTCACTGACAATATTGTAGACCAACCGGTTGATGTCGGGATATTCCACCTTGATGTCAGGGGTGATACCGGCGCCGTCGCGCACCTCGCGTCCACCCATGGTGTGGAACAGATGAGTGAGCGAATCCGGAATTCGGTCCACCGACCCGTCAGGGTTACGGTGCGAGTAGTCTATCGCTTGGATGAGGCGTCCGCTCGGAATGTAGTATTTCGCTATGGTAACCTTGAGCAATCCGTGACATGGCAGGCTGCGTGTGCTCTGCACCAGACCTTTGCCGTATGAGCGGTTACCCACGATGACCGCACGGTCAAGATCCTGCAACGCGCCGGCAGTAATCTCCGATGCTGATGCCGAATTGCCATCGATCATCACCACCAGCGGCACGTCAGTGTCGACCGGTTTGACAGTGGTTTTGTAGACCTTCTCCTCGATGGTTCCTTTGCCTCGCGTACGCAAAACCTCAGAACCCTTAGGCACGAACAGACCCACAATCTGCACGGCGCTCTCCAGCAGTCCGCCGGTGTTGCCGCGCAAGTCGAGCGCTATTGATTTCACCCGCGGATCGGCGGTCAGCTTCTCAAGAGCCTCGCGCACCTGCCCGTAGGACTTTTCATTGAAAGTGGTCAGCGCAATGTAGCCCACATCGCCGCGCACAACCCCGTAATAAGGCACAGGGTCAACCTTGATGATACTGCGGGTTATATCAACCGACACTATCGAATCGGCGCCGACATACGGGCGTTTCACGGTAACCTTTACCGAAGTGCCCGCCTTGCCGCGCAGACGTTCACGCACCTTCTCCACACCCACGCCGAGCACCGTGTCACCGTCAACAACAGCAACCACGTCGCCCGCACGCAGCCCCGACAACTTTGCCGGTGTGCCATCCTGCGGCTGTGAAATGTAGACATCGCCATTTTTGAGCTGACCCAAATATGCGCCAATGCCACCGAACTCACCGGTGGATATGGTCATGAACTCATCGCGGTCCTCCTCGGGGATATATTCAGTGTAAGGGTCGATGGTGTTCAGCAGAGCATCGATGGCTGTACGCATGGTTTTGTCTGCATCGATGGAGTCAACGTAAGAGGTCTGCAACTCCTTATAGATGGTACTGAAAATCTGAAGATTGCGGTTGATAGCATCCTTCGGGCTGCGTGTGTCAGCAAACGCAGCTGACCCACAAACAATTACGGCAAATGCCGTCAAAATCAGTTTCCTCATTTTCAATTATGCTTAATAATAACTTGCTAATTTAAGAATAAAACGTCAAAACACGGCTTACATATTATTGTTTTAACTTAATTTAAGAACCCGTTCCCTATATGCGGAACAGGTTCTAAAAGGCGGTCTAAAATATGTGAGTTTGTCGGAAACAAAAAGAGACTCATCATCACTGATAAGTCTCCTCTTGCGCTCCAGGATGGGCTTGAACCAACGACCCCCTGATTAACAGTCAGGTGCTCTAACCAACTGAGCTACTGAAGCAGATTTACCCTCTCTCGGGTTTTGCGATGCAAATTTACAAACTATTTTTCAACTGTGCAACATTTTTCCAAACTTTTTTGTCGCACTTGATTCGAGATGCAATCAGCCGCGCTTTAAAATTCCACCGTCTGAGTGTCATCCACATTCGGATTCAGGATGTTGCTCAGGTCTAATTCTGCCATAGGCAAAGGCAGTTCATGAGGAATGGTGTTGTTGAATCCCTGATAGTATCCGCGATAGGTGAGCGTGCTGTTCCAATTGAACTCTCGACCAGTGGTCATATTATTTATGTTATGGCGCAAGTCAAGACCTATCATTATTCCGTAGAGCAGGTCGAGCTGGGTGGAATCTGCCTGAAGTGCCATTGCCACTCCACGCTCGAAGTCGGTGCGATCGATATCCTTTAACTCCGGTAAGCGTCCGTTTTCAATCATCCGGTTTATGTTACCTCCGAAAATATATCCCATCAGATAGGATGTGGAGTCGGATTGGTTAGGCAACTGAGGGGTCGAGCCTGACCACACGCCGGGCTTCTCGGTGAGGGCGGCGCTGTCATCGTAGGACTTGGCTACGGGATTCTGTTCCTTACATGATGATAGCGACAGAACAACGGTTGCGGCTACGGCAGCCACTGTCAGCAGAAGATTGTTTTTCATTGTCCGGAGTTTTAATTGATAAAGGAGATGATGGAATCAGACCACGCAGGTTCCATCATCTCCCTGATATGTAACACTTTTATTCGCTGATGGGCTGAATGTCAGTGACTTCGATTTCAAACACGAGCATTTCGTTAGGTCCGATGCCTGCATAGGGCTGACCATTGGCGCCGTAAGCGAGTTCGCCGGGGATGTAAAGAGTGGCTTTACCACCTTTACCGATCAGCTGCAAACCTTCAGAGAAACCGGGAACAACCTGAGTGATTGAGAACTGAACAGGTTTACCTTCAGAGCTGTCAAAAACAGTGCCATCGAGGTGCTTGCCTACATAAGCCACGCTGACGAGGTCGCTTTCAGTGGCGCGGGTGTCATCACCGGCAGCTTCGATTTTGTAGGTCAGACCTGATTCTGTGGTTTTCACATCAGCATCTTTTTTCTTGAGGTCAGCGACATAGTCCTCGCCGGCTTTAACGTTTTCAGCAGTTTTTACTTCGCGTTCTTTAGCCTCTTTAACCTCTTTGAGTTCTTTTAAGCGATCCTGAAGTCTGTTCATTTCCATCATCAGTTCCTGCATGTCAATTGTAGAGTCATTCAAGGCTTCAACAACGGTTTTTGCCACTTTGCCCTGATTTACTTTGTAGCCGTCTTTTGCCATCTGGTTTGCCCAAAGCGCGAACTGGCTGCCGTACTGCAGACCGTAGACATAGGAAATATCGGCGGTATCAAGCATACAACCTGCCTTGAGACCTTTTTCAAAAGATGATTTATTGAAACGGTCGCCGAGCTGATATTCCAGCTGAGGAATAAGCTGAGCTTTCATGTTCGTACCGAACATTTTTGCCGATGTAATGGCAACTGAGTCAGCAAGGGCTGATTCTGCGTCTGTTGTCTTGAATTTGTCGTTACAGCTTGAGGCTGCCATGAGGAAACCTGCGGTAGCGACTGCAAAAAGAATTTTTTTCATAATTGTTGTGAGAATGATTATTTTTCAACGATTTTGAGAAGTTCAACGTCGAAGATGAGTGTTGAGTTAGGACCGATGACGTTACCTGCGCCCTGCGGACCGTAGGCAAGCTGCGAGGGGATGAACAGACGCCATTTGGCACCTACCTTCATCAGCTGGAGTGCCTCAACCCATCCGGGGATGACCTGTGTAACTCCGAAAGTTGCGGGAACACCACGTTCAACCGAGCTGTCGAACACTGTGCCGTCGATCAGTTTGCCGGTGTAGTGAACCTCAACGGCATCATCGGCGGTGGGCTGAGCGCCTGTGCCTTCTTCCAGAACCTCATATTGCAAGCCTGAAGCGGTGGTTTTTACCTCGGGGCGTTTGCCGTTTTCTGCAAGGAAAGCTTCGCCGGCTGCTTTGTTCACTTCGCCCATTTTGGCAGCTGCCTCGCGCTGACGTTCTTCCATTTCGGTGAAGAATTTGCGGATTTCCTCCTTGGCTTCATCGTATGTCATCTTGGGGGTAGAGCCATCGAACACGGCTGCCACACCATCAGCGAAATCGCTGACTGTGATTTTTTCGATTCCTGAACTGCGGAAGTTATTACCCATGCTTAAACCGAGGGCATAACTGAGTTTGTCAAATTTTTCGTTTTCCATTTCTGTATGTTGTTTAGTTTATCTGTCTGATTTGTTTGGCAAAGTTAAGCCAAATATATTGTTAAGAAAATTTTTTAATAAAATTTCACATAATCATTTCCAACTTCGCCTAACTAACAATCGGTCTACCCCATTGGTTCAGCAGATAAACCTCTGTCAGGTTCAGTCAATGATGTCAAAGCCGGTGTACTTGCGCAGACATTCGGGCACCACTATACCCTCAGGGGTCTGGTTGTTTTCAAGCAATGCCGCCATTATGCGCGGGAGTGCAAGAGCCGAGCCGTTGAGTGTGTGACAGAGATGTGTTTTCTTGTCATCGCCACGATAACGACATTTCAGACGGTTAGCCTGATAGGTCTCGAAGTTCGACACTGACGACACCTCGAGCCAGCGTTTCTGTGCTGCCGAGAACACCTCGAAGTCAAAGGTAATGGCTGAGGTGAAGCTCATGTCACCGCCACACAGACGGAGTATGTGCCACGGCAGTCCGAGCGACTCAAGCAGACCCTGAACGTGAGCCTTCATCTCCTCAAGGGCTGCATAGGAATCCTCCGGCTTTTCAATGCGCACAATTTCCACCTTGTCAAACTGGTGCAGACGGTTCAGACCGCGCACATCCTTGCCATAGCTGCCCGCTTCGCGGCGCCAGCATGCCGAGTAGGCGCAGTTCTTCACCGGGAGCTGATCCTGTGTGAGGATGACATCGCGGTAGATGTTGGTCACCGGCACTTCGGCAGTGGGAATCAGATAGAGGTTGTCCTCGTTGACATAATACATCTGACCCTCCTTGTCGGGCAGCTGACCTGTTCCGTAGCCCGATGCTTCGTTGACAACGTAAGGGGGCTGAATCTCGGTGTAGCCTGCCTCATTGGCACGGTCAAGGAAGAACTGGATGAGAGCGCGCTGCAGACGTGCCCCTTTACCTATATATACGGGGAATCCGGCGCCGGTGATCTTCACGCCGAGGTCGAAGTCTATGATGTTGTATTTACGGGCAAGTTCCCAGTGCGGAAGGGCATCGGCAGGCAGATGAGGTTCCGGTCCACCGGTTTTCTCAACCACGTTGTCGGCGGCAGTGAGACCCTCGGGGACCATGTCGCAGGGAACATTGGGGATGTTGAGCAAACGGCGACGCATCTCGCTTTCAATTTCCGAGAGGTGGTCGGCAATCTCTTTCTGCTGCTCTTTCAGAGTGGCTACGGTTTTCTTCGCAACCTCCGCTTCCTCTTTCTTTCCCTGTTTCATCAGGGCACCGATCTGTGCGGCAGCCTTGTTGAGTTCAGCCGCCAGATTGTCGTTGTTAAGCTGATTGGCACGACGTTGGTCATCAAGTGAAAGCAGTGTTTCAATCTCCTGTTTGCCGTCGAATCCTTTTTTGGCAAGACGGCGCACTATATCGTCGGGGTTTGCCTTGATTTGCTGGAGTGTAAGCATGGTGTATTGCTTTTATGAGAGTAATTCTTTTACTTTTGCTGATATGGCGCGACCGTCGGCACGTCCGGCGAGGGCTTTCGATGCCACGCCCATAACCTTACCCATTTCCTTGGGTGAGGTGGCGCCCACCTGCTGAATGATTTTGGTCAGCTCGGCAGTCAGTTCTTCATCGGAGAGCTGTTTGGGAAGGTATTCCTCAATTACGGCAGCCTCGGCAAGCTCGGCGTCGGCGAGTTCGTTGCGGTTATTTTCCTGATAGATGCGTGCGCTTTCCTTGCGCTGTTTCACCATTTTGATGAGGATTTTCATGGCGTTGTCATCAGTGAGCACGCCACCCGCACCTTCAGCTGTTTTTGCCTCGATGAACTCTTTCTTTACGCCGCGAAGCGCTTCCAGACGCACTTTGTCGCGCGCCTTCATGGCAGTCATTATGTCTGCTGAAATCTTATCGAAGAGATCCATTGTCAGTCAATTATTTTATTGTCAGTCAATTATTTTAATGAGGAAATAGTTTTTCTTGCCGCGCTGAACCAGTATGAACTTGTCGTTGAGCAACAGATCGGCTGATGCGGTGGCAGTGACGTCGGTCACCTTCTCCTTGTTTATCGACAGTCCGCCCTGCTGGGTCATTTTGCGGAACTCAGCCTTGGAGGGGAACACCTGAGCATGCTCGGTCAGCAGGTCGGCGAGTTTGACGCCGTCGGCAATCAGGGCGCGTGACACTTCGAACTGGGGCACACCGTCGAAAATGGCGAGCAGTGTGTCCTCGTCAAGCTTGTGGAGAGCGGCTGCGGTGTTGTTGCTGAAAAGAATCGAAGAAGCCTCGACTGCATCGTTATATGCCTGTTCGGAATGAACCATGGTGGTGATTTCCTTTGCCAGTCGCTTCTGCAGCGGACGCTGTCCGGGGTCAGCCTTCTGCTGTTCAATCAGGCTGTCGATCTCTTCCTTGGGGAGAGTGGTGAAAATCTTGATATATTTTTCTGCGTCGGCATCGGTGACGTTGAGCCAGAACTGGTAGAACTTGTAGGGCGATGTGTAACGGGGATCGAGCCACACGTTTCCGCTCTCGGTCTTGCCGAATTTGCCGCCGTCAGCCTTGGTGATAAGTGGGCAGGTGATGGCGTATGCACCTTCTTCGCCGGTGATGCGGCGGATAAGTTCGGTGCCGGTGGTCATGTTGCCCCACTGGTCGGAGCCGCCGAGCTGCACACGGCAGTTCTTTTCCTTGAACAGGTGCAGGAAGTCGTAGCCCTGAAGCAGCTGATATGAGAACTCGGTGAACGACATGCCCTCGCGGCTCTCGCCTGACAGACGTTTCTTCACTGAGTCCTTAGCCATCATGTAGTTTACGGTGATATGTTTGCCGATGTCGCGTATGAAACCGAGGAAGGTGAAATCCTTCATCCAGTCATAGTTGTTGACCAGTTCGGCAGCGTTGGGGGCAGTGCTGTCGAAGTCAAGGAATTTCGAAAGCTGTGCCTTGATAGCCTGCTGATTGTGACGGAGTGTTTCCTCATCGATCAGCTTTCGTTCCTGACTCTTCATGGAGGGGTCGCCAATCATGCCGGTGGCACCTCCTACCAGAGCGATAGGTTTGTGACCGGCGCGCTGCAGATGCTTCAGCATCATCACGCCCACGAGGTGTCCTATATGGAGAGAATCGGCGGTAGGGTCAATGCCGAGGTAGGCGGTGGTCATCTCCTTATTGAGCTGCTCCTCAACGCCCGGCATCATGGAATGAATCATTCCGCGCCATTGTAGTTCTTCAATAAAATTCATCAGTTGGATTGATATAGTTTTTGTTATATTTTTATTTGCTCAATAACGGTGTGGGATACTGCCCTTCGCGGTGAAGTGCGGCAAGACGTTCCACAACCATGGGACGGTCCTCGGCATAGGTGACGCCGAACCATTTCGAGGTGGTGTCGAGCATCTTCACCTTTGCATCGCCGCGATGAACGAGGGTGTCGACAACCGTTGGGATGAAATATTCCGCGGTCAGCGAAGTGCCGTTCTCATCAAGAAACTTGCGAAACTCGCTTACTGAGTGGTCAAGATAGTCAGGCGTGAAGCCCCACAGGTTCATCGACACCGGCGTATTGGGGTCGAGTGTCTGAATGGTGTCGTTCTCATCCTTGAAAACAATCTCATGGTCAGCATCGTAGCCGATGGATTTGCGTTCGACCACTGTGTCCAGATGCCCATCCTTCACGGTGCATACGCCGCGCGACACGGTTCCGTTCTCTGTCACGGTGTTTCCCACGCGGAAGCCCACCATGCAATACTCGCCCGGTTTCTTCTCCTGCGAAAGTTCGCGCGCTATGACCTCG
The DNA here is from genome assembly GCA_947177685.1 of uncultured Porphyromonadaceae bacterium. Classification (GTDB taxonomy): domain Bacteria; phylum Bacteroidota; class Bacteroidia; order Bacteroidales; family Muribaculaceae; genus CAJUPY01. The sequence continues at coordinate 95,461 of CAMWVE010000004.1, forward strand.
AATGCGTCACGACCGTAGAAGTCATCGGCATTGATTACGGCAAACGGCTCGTTGATTATGCCGTGCGCCATCATGATGGCATGGTTGGTGCCCCACGGTTTGGTGCGACCCTCAGGCACGGTGTACCCTTCAGGGAGCGAGTCGACACTCTGGAACACTACTTCGGTAGGAATCAGGTCGATATACTTGCTGAGGACTTTCTCACGAAAATCCTGCTCGAAATCTTTGCGAATCACGAACACAACCTTGCCGAAGCCGGCGCGCACGGCATCATAAATAGAATAATCCATGATAGTCTCACCGCCGGGACCCACCGGATCCAGCTGTTTGAGACCGCCATAACGACTTCCCATTCCGGCGGCAAGAACATAAAGTGTAGGTTTCATAAATCAGTTTTTTCAATTTTGGTTTTCAACCTGCAAATTTACTCATTATTTATATACCTGCCAAATTTTCACCGATTATTCAGTTTCACGCCTCGGCGATAAGCGCAGGCGCCAGCTGTGCCATCCCTTCGGTGGCAGGAAGTGGGATAACCTTGACCCGCGAGGGAACTGCTGCCGGACGGGGGTCAATGTAGTAAATCTCGGCGTCACGTCGGGCGTATGACAGCAGCCCTGCCGCAGGATAGACGTTGAGCGATGTGCCTATGATAACCACAATGTCAGCTTCGGCGACAATCTCAATCGCAGGCTCAATCATGGGCACCGCCTCCTCGAAAAAGACTATGTGAGGACGCACCCGGTGACCCTCTATGACAGTTTCAGGTGTAGTGGCGAGATTACCTTCGTCAAGCGTGAACGTCAGGCTCTCGTCATCCATGGCACGCACCTTCATCAGCTCGCCATGCAGATGCAACACCCGCGTGCTGCCACCCTTTTCATGCAGGTTGTCAACATTTTGCGTTATGACATCCACATTGAAATACTCTTCCAGACGGGCTATCCATTTGTGTGCTTCATTGGGCAGTTTGTCAAGCAGATCGCGTCGGCGCATGTTGTAAAACTCATGCACGAGCGCCGGATTACGCACAAATCCGGTGTGGCTCGCCACCTCCATGACCGGATAGTTTTCCCACAGTCCGTCAGAATCGCGGAATGTGCTTATTCCACTCTCGGCGCTCACTCCGGCGCCGGTGATAAATACAAGGTTTTTCATATCAGGCTATCTATTTCGGCATAAAAGTACAAATTTTTGGATGACTGCACAATATTTCGGTAAAAATAGAGTTATTTAAAGAGTAGAATTATATGAAAATGAAATTAAACCGTCTTTACATACTTGCTGTCGCGTTGCTCTCAGGCTTCGGGCTTATGCACGCCGATGACTCAGGAAAGAACCAGTTCAACCCCATCACCACAGGTGTTACCTCGCTCAGCATCGCTCCCGATGCCCGCGGTGCATCCATGGGCGACATCGGTGCCGCAACCGAACCCGATGCCAACTCACAGTTCTGGAACCCGTCAAAGTATGCCTTTGCCTACAGCAATGGCGCCGTATCGCTCAGCTACACCCCGTGGCTCCGCAAACTCGTCAACGACATATTCCTTGCCAATGTGTCAGGTTACTGGAAACTGGGGTCGCAGGACAATCAGGCTGTCAGCGCCACGCTGCGCTACTTCTCGCTTGGCGAAGTGAACTCCAACGGTCCCGGCGATGCTACCGGACAGTCGCTGAACCCCTATGAGATGAGCATCGATGCAGGCTACTCGCGCAAGCTCTCCGAAAAATTCTCCATGGGTGTGGTTTTCCGCTACATTTATTCTGACCTCGGCTTCACCGACTCCTATGCCGGCAACCAGCAGACTGGTGCATCAGCCTTCTCTGCCGACATCTCCGGATATTACACCACCTACCCCATCATCGGACGAAATGAATGTCAGTGGTCGTGGGGTTGGAACATATCCAACATCGGTACAAAGGTACAGTTCAACAATGGCGAGAACCCCGCGTTCCTGCCCACGAATCTCCGCCTTGGAACCACCTTCATGTTCCCTCTCGCCGACTATCACACCCTCGCGCTGTCGCTCGACCTCAACAAACTCCTCGTCCCCACCCGTCCGCGCGAATCAGATTATGACACCGACACCACCGAAGGACAGGCAGCATATCTTGACGCCCTCGAAAACTGGGAGAACATGTCGCCGATAACCGGTATTTTCAAATCGTTCTCCGATGCACCCGGCGGCTTCAAGGAAGAACTTCGTGAAATCTATTACTCCATCGGTGCGGAATACTCCTATAATCAGCAGTTTTTCCTTCGCGCAGGCTATTACCACGAGGATCAGTTCAAAGGCAACCGCCAGTATTTCGGCATCGGCGCCGGATTCTCGCTCAACGTGGTGCGCCTCGACGCCTCCTACATGATGGCTACCGCCCAGACCTCACCCCTTGACCAGACCCTCCGCTTCACCCTTACATTCGACATGGACGGGCTGCGTGACATCTTAGGCAAACGCCGCCGTTAAAACTTATGATACGCATAGGCAACGGATATGACGTACACCGGCTGGTGGAAGGACGACCCTGCATAATCTGCGGAGTCAACATTCCCCACGACCGCGGACTCCTCGGTCACAGCGATGCCGACGTGGCTCTGCATGCTCTGTGCGACGCCCTGCTCGGCGCCGCAGCAATGCACGACATAGGCTATCATTTCCCTGACACCGACCCCCGCTACAAAGGTGCCGATTCACGCCTGCTGCTCCGCGAGGTGCTCCGCATAATCGGCGAGAAAAACTACACACCGGTCAACGTCGACATCACCATCATTGCACAGGCGCCCAAAATGCTCCCACACATAGAGCAGATGCGCGCCAACGTTGCCCACGACCTCTGCCTGCCGCTCGATGCCGTTTCCGTCAAAGCCACCACCACCGAACACCTCGGATTCACCGGGCGCAAAGAAGGAATAGCCGCACTGGCAACAGCACTCATCAGCAACGACTGACAACCCGTTTCCACACCCCGCATCTGCCACATCACTGCCATCGCTGTCACATCGCTGTCAGCTATGGCAGATTTCATATTTTAACTTAATTTACAGAGAGTCAAGGTCATACAACAATCCGTTCCCACAATTGGACTGCCACACAACCTTTTTGGCACATTATTTGTTCTTTAATTGAACGAAGAGCGATAAACGCACTTCAACAGTAAAAGAAATAAATAATAACATAAAAATATATTCAACTATGGGAAAAATTATTGGTATAGACTTAGGAACAACCAACTCATGTGTATCTGTTGTAGAAGGTAACGACGCTGTCGTTATCCCTAACAGTGAAGGTCGTAACACCACTCCTTCAGTAGTGGCTTTCGTTGACGGCGGCGAACGCAAAGTAGGCGAACCTGCAAAACGTCAGGCTATTACCAACCCGAAACGTACAATCTATTCGATCAAACGTTTCATGGGAGAAACCTGCGCGCAGGTAGAGGATGAAATCAAACGCGTGCCCTACAAAGTAGTTTGCACCAAAAACGGAATGCCCCGCGTCGACATCGACGGTCGCGAATACTCACCTCAGGAAATCTCAGCAATGATTCTTCAGAAAATGAAGAAAACCGCCGAAGACTTCCTCGGTCAGGAAGTGACAGAAGCAGTCATCACCGTGCCCGCATACTTCAACGACTCACAGCGTCAGGCAACCAAAGAAGCCGGCGAAATCGCAGGTCTTAAAGTAATGCGACTCGTGAACGAACCCACCGCTGCGGCGCTTGCCTACGGTATCGAAAAGAAAGACAAAGACATGAAAGTCGCAGTGTTCGACCTCGGTGGCGGTACATTCGATATCTCAATCCTTGAATTCGGTGGCGGCGTATTCGAAGTACTCTCGACCAACGGTGACACACACCTCGGCGGTGACGACTTCGACCAAGTTATCATCAACTGGCTCGCCGATGAATTTGAAAAAGAACACGGAATCGACCTCCGCAAAGATCCTATGGCACTCCAGCGCCTCAAAGAAGCAGCAGAGAAAGCCAAAATAGAACTCTCAAGCACCACTTCAACCGAAATCAACCTCCCCTACATCATGCCTGTCGACGGAATACCTCAGCACCTTGTAAAAACACTTACCCGTGCTAAATTCGAACAGCTCGCCGACAAACTTATTCAGGACACCATCAAACCCTGCGAGCAGGCACTTAAAGATGCCAAACTCACCGCAGCCGACATTGACGAAGTGATCCTCGTGGGCGGTTCAACCCGTATCCCCGCCGTGCAGCAGGTAGTAGAAAAATTCTTCGGCAAAGCGCCCTCAAAAGGTGTTAACCCCGACGAAGTGGTTGCCATCGGTGCAGCAATTCAGGGAGCCTCCATGTCAGGTAACCAGAACTACAAAGACGTCGTTCTTCTTGACGTAGTTCCCCTGTCAGTAGGTATCGAAACCCTCGGTGGCGTGATGACCAAACTCATCGAAGCAAACTCCACAATTCCTATCCGCAAGAGCGAAACATTCTCTACCGCAGCTGACAACCAGCCCTCAGTAGAAATCCACGTTCTGCAGGGCGAGCGCCCCATGGCAAAAGATGACAAGACACTGGGTAAATTCCACCTCGACGGCATCGCACCCGCACCCCGTGGCATACCTCAGATCGAAGTGACATTTGAAATCGATGCCAACGGTATTCTCAACGTATCGGCAAAAGATAAAGCAACCGGCAAAGAGCAGTCAATCCGTATTGAAGCATCAAGCGGTCTGACCGACGAAGAAATCAAACGTATGAAAGAAGAGGCAGAAGCCAATGCAGCATCCGACGCCAAAGAAAAAGAGCGCGTCGACAAGATGAATCAGGCTGACTCCTACATCTTCCAGACCGAGAAACAGCTCAACGAGCTCGGCGACAAGATTCCCGCCGACAAGAAAGCACCCATTGAGGCAGCCCTTGAAAAACTCCGTCAGGCTCACAAAGCAGGTGACATCGCAGGCATCGATGCAGCCATCAACGAAATCAACACCGCCTTCGGTGCAGCACAGCAGGACATCCTTAACGCACAGCAGGCAGGCGCATCAGCCGGTGCAGATCAGACCCACACCAACCCCGGCGGCTCAGCACCCTCTGACGACCATGTCACCGACGTTGACTTCGAAGAGGTGAAATAATCCCTCTATTCAGAACAATCTAAATCTCTCAACGAGGTTGCCTGACAAACAGGTAACCTCGTTGTCGTATTTAATCGTGGTGGGTGCGCATTCAATCTTGGCAACAGGGGCGGGCATCGCCACATGAAGCGCAAGCGGCGTGTTCCTTTGATGGAGCACGCCGCTTGGGGTTATAGGGATTCTGATTATGTCGTTCTGAAAGTAACTTTGATTTATGTTGGGAAGCGTTAAGTTCCTCAGTATATTACTTTAGTAACTTTGGTTTATTGTAAGGAGCTTAGGTTCCTCAGAATGTCACTTTGAATACTTTGTGGTTGCCGTTGCTGTCGCGGACACTGATGATGGTCAGTCCGGAAGCTGCGTCGCTGACGGTGGCGGTGGTGCCGTCAATGGTGACGGTGGTGCCTGTCTGACGACCGGTGATGTCATACGTTTCTACTGCAACAATCTCTGTGTCGCCTTTGATCGTAGCGGTGCGGGTGGCACGGTCGGTGACGCAGCTGATACCATTGTCGTCCTTAACTGTTTCCACGCCTGAAGGTCTGCGGAATTTGACGGGGAGAAGGTCGGAGAGCTGCACGAATCCACCGGGCGCTACGTTTGCCAGAACTACATAATAAACGCGGTCTTTGTCTGCTACGGGATAGCAGATGGAAACGTCGTATGATACTTTGCGGTTCTGGGTGGTGAGGAACACCGGCATAGAGGCGCTTTCCACAATCGCTACCTGATTGTTATCCGCCGGCTCGCAAAGGCATGCGAACACGTTGTAGGCGAAGTAACCGAAATAGATCGACAGGTCGGCTGACACTTTGATGTCGTTCGGATCGGGGAGCACGAAAATGTTGTCCTCAACAGTGGCATCGGGCAGCTTGTAGTTCGCAACGGTAACTTTGGGCTGTGTGGGCGGGTCAAGAATTTTCACCTCGCTCTGGAATGCGTCGAGATAGAAGTTGTAGGTTTCCTCATCGAAGAAACTGAACACGAGGGGAACGTTAAGGAACGGATCGATGAACTGCACGAATGACTGCATGTCAGTCACCCACTCGCGTGTGACGGTGGAGTTTGCGGGAATATCCAAGAAAATGCTTTCGCCGAGCATGATCACGCCCTCATCATCGGCAATGATGGGCGCGAAGCCGCTCACGCGGTCCACGTCAGCCGTGTTTTCAACGGTCAATTTCACTTTGGTGAGGCAGCCGTAGTACAGAGGCGACGTGAACTCACCGGTGATTTTCAGCGGCGGAAGCAGGTGTGTGATCAGGGTGTAATTTCCGTTTTCAACCTTGATGGTCACATAGTTGGGCATGCCGTAGCTTGGCTTTGCTGCAACCCATTCCGACCCGTCGGTGGGATCCTCCATGGTGGCGCGGGTGAGCACGGTGCTGCCGGGAACCACCTTGTAGGTGCCGTTGCTGAGTTTTACTTTGCTCAGGTCAATGGTGCCGTTGTTGTTACCCAGATAAACGCCGTAGCCGGGTTCGAGCTGCACTGCCGGACCTGACAGTTCCTCATAGATTTTCCCTCCGGGGGTATCGCCTTGAGGTTCGAACATCACGCCGAATTTGCAGATAAGTGTCGACGGATTGTAGTTAACCCAGCCGGGGTTCGAGGTGTTGTCAATTTTCAGTTTGAGGATGCTGCCGGTCAGTGTTGCCGAGAGTTCACCTTCCTGAGTCATGAATATGGGTCGTTCTTCCACCGGACCTCCCTTGTTAGGCTGGAGCCCTATCAGGGCATCCTGTGTGAAGTTATAACCGCCACCGGTACCGCCACCGGTGCCGAGTGAGCCGGGATTCAGTGCCTCCAGTGTGTAGTAGCCGTCAGAGATACCTGACCAGCCCCAGTTGAAGTGGAAAAGACCGTTGCCGTCATAGCCGTCGCAAACAAATGAGTGTCCGCCACCGAGTGCCGAACCGCCGCCATAGACCACGGGACCCACATTCTTGAGGTTTTCATAGATCATCTCGTTCCACTGCGGGGTTGAGTAGTAGCTGCGGAGGGCATAGAGGGTGTTGGGGTCATAGTCGAAATATTTCACCATTCCGTTGCGGATGTTGAGCGCCAGCGCACCTGAGGCATCGAGGCTATACTGCATTTTCACGGCATAACCGCAAGCTTTCATCAGATATGCCACTGCATCGGCTTGGGTCTGGTCATATTGTCCTTCAATGTAAGTGTCGAGCATGTTGTTCCATTCGAATTTCTCTTTTGAGAAGTCGAGGGTCACTTTTTTCTCGATGCTTTCGATGCCGTAGGTGATTGAACCTTTTCCTCTTTCAGGATATTCAAAATATTTCATCACCTGAGCGAGCGAGGTTGCCACACAGCCGGTCCAAGTGCGGTTGGTGCCGTCGAGCGGACACTGGTCGTTGTAGGGGGCAACCTGATCCCATTTTGTCTTTACCATCGGCTCGATAGCCTGACGCTGTGCCTTCATGGAAAGCTGATTCACGGTACTTGAGCTGCCTTCGTTCTGACGGGCATACTCTATCTGGGCTGCATATTCTTCAAGCCACCATTGCATCTGTGGGGGCATGTTTTCAGCCGAGAAGTTGCCGTTGTCAGAATAACCGAGCAACGGGAGCGCCTGATCATCGGCACTGAGGACCATATAGCCTTCCGCTTCCGGATTTGCGAAAACATAAACTGCCGGTTTGCCGGTCACGGTGCGTGTGGTGTGTGCTGGCACCGGGTTCATCCCCTTTGCTTTGGCGCGGGTTGCAGGCGACACCTGTCCTTGCGACAGGCGGCTCAGCGCTTCCGCGGGGGTCAGTTCTCGCGCCGAGGCTATCGGTGCGAGGGCAACTGCAAGCAGCATTACTGCTGTCTTTAGTTTTTTCATTAGCAAGATTCCTTTATAAGTGTTTGATTTAGTGTTTCTATCCATTAATTTGAAAAGCGGACGAAGGTGTGTCATAGTTTTCCTATGACACACCTTCCGATTCCGTCATTTTAATTTGATGCTTTGAAGCACCGGTGAGATTATTTCAGAATTACCTTCTGACCGTTGATGATGTAAAGACCTTTGTGGAGATCGCGGATAGCTGCGGCAGGTGCATTGTCGAGAACAATACGTCCTTCGATGGTGTAAACTGTCACGTTTCCGTTTTCATCAGCAAAGATTTCTTCAACACCTGTCACACTGGGATCAACAACGTAAGTTGCGGAGATTTCAGGTGACTCATGTGCGCCGTCGAGGGTGAAGGTACCTTCTCTTACTGTAAGGATGTAGTTGCCGGCCTTGGTGGTCGCGGGGAAGGTAGCTGAGAATGTAACGCCCTTGTCAGCAGTTTCATCACCGGCTGCCATGGTGGTTGTGTTATCAACAACGGCTAATTTACCGTTCTGGCTGTAAGAGTAGTCAGGTGTACGCAGAGATGCACCATATTCGTTGAAGATTTCGCCTTTGGTTGCATCGGGGAAGTTGATGTAGATTGTTGAAATCACACCAATCTTGTTGCTTGAGCTATTTTCTTCGGGAGTGATCTTTGCGGTAAATGACTTGGGTTCAACAATGTTCCATACGCCTTCAACTGCAGGACTGGGCTTGCCACCTACGGTAAATGCGCCTTCAGGGATAGCGATTCTTAAAACACCTGTTTTGTTATATGCATTGTCCATGATGCCGAACATCAGGAAGTTCGCTTCCTTCATACACATATATGCCGATGCAGGGATAGCGACACCGTCGAGAGTGATATCGATTTTTGACTGTGCAGGTTCGGAAGAAACATTTGAGTCTTCGCTGAACACGAATGCTACCTGAACACCCCAATCGCTGAGAACCACAGTTCCGTCAGGAGTAATTTCATACTCGGCTGATACTTCGTGGTCGATGGTGTACTCTGCCATGATGTCAACGCTGGGTTTGCCGTCAACAATGAATGAGCCTTCGTAGATTTTCAGATATACTTTGCCGTTGGCAGGTTTCTGCATGCCTTCAGGAATAGAGATCACGAAGGTGGGTACGGAAGCTGACGCATCTTTTACACAATCCAAGCGGGGAGTTGCATAAATATTATTGTCAGTCAGTGACATGTCAGGATACTGTGCCAGTTCTACAGTAGTTGCATGGGGGAAGGTGAGGACAACCTCAAATGATTCAAGCGTGCTGCCTGATTCGGGAGTAAGAACGTAAGATTTCTGGAATGTGTACTTAACGGTTACTTCCTTGCTGGGTTCGCCATCGAGTGTGAATGCGCCGGCAGGAATTGTGATGGTGTATTCACCTTCTACTGTCGGATTTGAGAAGTTGATAGTGCGGGTTTTGCCAACACCGATTACGTCAGTTGTTGAGCCGTCGAACTGATCACCGGTCAAAGTGATTGCAACTTCATTGTAGTCAATCTTTGAAACATTGCCGAAGTCAATGATAATCTTTGACAGATCCTCAACCACGCTGCCGGGTTCGGGAGTGATGGTATAGGGGAGTTTCGCTGCTTCAATGGTGTATTCAGCCTTGATTTCGGCATTGGTTTCGCCTTCGTAGGTGAATGTGCCTGCGGCAATAGTCATTGTCCATGTGCCTGCGGCGGTGATGGGCGCGGGCTCTTCAGCTGCATCAATGGGAGTAACGGTCATCACGCGGTTTTCACCTTCACTTGACCAGTCGTAGTTTACAATTGCCTGAATTGTCTGATCGCCGTTGGTGAATGTAGCGTTGGGGAATTCCCATCCTGAGAAGTATTCTTCAGCTGAAATCTTGTTGAATGTCAGTTTAACAACTGAGATTTCCTCAACGGTTGAACCGGCTTCGGGATTGAGAGTGAAGTCGTCGCAGATAGAGATCATGTTGGGATCAACTGTTACGCTGCCGCTGTAAGCCATGGTTTTGTAACCGCCTTCAACCTCTACCATCGCATTGTCAGCTTCGCTCCATTTCTTTTGAACGAATGCGCCTGCGGGGATATCGATGGTGTAAGTGCCGGCTTCAACAACGGGTGTTGAAAGGATGATGGGAACAATGGTGTTTCCTTCTTCATCAGCATTGGGGTCACCGAGTTCGCCGAAAGTAGCAACTGTTTCTTCGCCCTTCTTGACTGACAGCTGAGTCAGAACTGATTCATTGTAGTCAAGCATGCTTTCAAATGTGGGATCAACTGAGGGAAGTGTAACCTTGATGGTTGAGAGAGTCTTGACAGTAGCGCCGTCAGCAGGGTCAACAAGGATTTCGCTGAACTTGGGAGCGGGCGAAACGGTCACCACGTTGTTGCGTGCATTGCCGGTTACGTTAAAGATAAATTCGCCGTTTTCGTCAAGTTTAACCTGTTCATTTTTGTATTTGACAATCATGTCGGGGCTTGCAGGTTTAACGATAACCTGTGTGCCTGAAATGAGTGACTGACCTGCAGGATTAGCTATGTGGCGGACGGGGCTGTAGAAGAAGCCTGCGGTGGCTCCGCCTTCAAGATTCAGCGATACGCCTGACAGAGAAGGACGTGCTGATGAAAGATAAGCCTGAACATCTGATTTGGTTCCGGCTGCAATGCCGTCACCTTCAACGGGATAGTAGGGAGTGAATGTGAATTCCCAGTATTCAGAGTCAGAGTTGACAGTATGTTCAAGAGGAGCGCCGTCCAGATAAACTGCACCGTTAGCGTCACCTGCAATACCTACGATTACAGGTTCATTATAGTTGGGAATGAAAGTAACTGCCTTGGTTCCGGCTGTGATGGTTCCTGAGAGTCCGGCAGGGTTTTCCCATGCGTCGGTAATCATTGCATTAGCGCTTGAGAGCTTGGCGTGAGAAGAACCGGTAGCAGTCAGATTAAATGAATAGGCTGCATCAAGTTTCTTAACGACCATGTAGAAGTATGTACCGTCAGAGTTGGGGAAGAGTGAAGCAGAACCTGAGTGCTGTTCTTTTGTTCCGCTTTCAGAAGTAGAGGTGTAGAGGTCAGCAATGTAATATCCTGCTTTGGGACGGAAGAATATTTTACCGATTTTCTCAGAAACAGGGATTACATATTTTTCTGAGTTTGAAGAATTGAAGGTATATTTGCCATCTACTGAAATACTTCCGGTCACAGGCTGAGCTGCAGGCATCTCGATAGCTGTACCGCCATAAGTAGTGCTGAATTCAACACCTTCAGCACCCTGAATGTAACCTGTGAAGTTGATTGTGCCCCAAACAGTTCCGCTACCTTCAATTCGGATTGTGGCAGCTTCCACATTGGGAACTACAAAACGAATTTTCTGGCTCTTGTCGAAAGAAGAAGTTTGAAGCATCGATGTGATGTTTTCACCATTCAGATATACGGCTGTAATAGTATATTCCTTTTCTACAAAATTCAACTGGATATCACTGTAACCCATGATATCAAGAGTGTTATTGACAATGTTTTTCTCAACAAAATCACCTTTAGTCCAGTCACGGATAGTATAAATACATCCTTCCATGTTGGGACCATACTCAAATGTCAGCTTACAGGTTTCAGGAGCTTCTGCCGCAGGATTTTCAAATGCCTGAACAACGATGTTCGAACCGTCAGCAAGGCTCATTTCATAGGCGTTGGCATTGTTTTTGTAAACCTTTGAACCGTTCAGTGTAACGTTGTAAAGTTCGGGGATTCCCTTGGGTGCAATTGTCAGTGTTGAAACTTGAGAAGAGCTGAATTCATAGGAGTGTTCACCTTTTTCAAGTTGAAGCGCTGAACCGTTGGAATATGTAGCGGTGAAGTAGTCAAGACCATTGACAGCATTTACTGTAAACTTCTCTTCCTGAGAAACTTTTTCAACGTAAATTGTGTAGGTCTTGTCAGTCAGATTGGCGCTGAAGCCGTTACCATTGAAAACGATGCTTCCGGCTGCATTAGGCTCAACAACAACTGTGTTATCCTCGTTTTGAACCGCCTTGACCAGAGAATAACCGGCTGCGGGCGAAACTTTGACAAACACGTTGTCGTAATTTCCAAACGTGTACTGATACTCCGTTTTGCCACTGACATCTTGCGGCTTCGCAAAATACTCAATGTTACCGGCAGATATTTCTACTGCTCCCGGAGTCTCCCATTGCAAGGTCAGTGTGTAAGCCAACGCACTGTTACCCGCAAAGAGAAACATGGTCAACAATAAGAAAAACGAATAAAGTTTTTTCATTGTGGTTAATTATTAAATGTGAATAATATGTGATTTACTTTTTGATGAACTTGTAGGTCTTGCCACCGGCAACAAGCAGATAGAAGCCGTTGTTGAGCGATGCGGTGTCAAACGAACCTGTCGCAGTGGCTGCCACGCGACCGTCGATGGTGTAGACCGTGATCTGACCTTCGGCGCTGATGATGCCGCCGGCGATAGTGAAGCCTGCGTTGTCATCTTCCACACGGTCAACACCGCTCTCATCGTCGATGGGCAGAGCGTAAATGTCAAGCATATACTGGCTTGCACTGCTGTTGACGTAGTAGACAAACAGTCTGCCGGGCTGATCTTTAGTGGCGAATTCGGGAACTATCGATGCGAGGGGACCGAACTCTGTGGGTCCAATCTGCAGAAGGGTCTTGCCATCGGGATTCTCAGTTGTCTCAGCCTGTGCTATCATCAGCTCCTCATTCTTCTTGCCGTCTTCGGCACCGCGCTTCACAAGGAACATGTAGGTGGGAACATCAGTAACGGAGTAAGCATGCGGAGCAAGTGCCTCGGTCGAGAGGAAGCTCTGGGCGTATGCCACACCTTTGCCCATGTTCACATAGTCAATGTGGTCAAAAGCTCCGTTTTCATCAATGTATATGAAGCGGAGAATGTCATTTTCATTTTCGTCAACCAGCGGGTAACGCAGCTCGAACACATATTTGCATTTGCCGCCGTCGAGGAAACGTGCCACGTTGGCAGTCAGCAGTTCGGGATCTGAATCATCGTCATAGTAGTAGTCTGCCTCTATGGTGGTCACTTTCTTGCCTGAATAGAGGTTCACGAAGTTGAACAGGTAGCCGTAGGCATCCTTTGACACGAACACCTGCTGAGGTTCGTAGCCGGGGAGTTCACCCAGTGCCACTGTGCCGTCGGCATAAACGAACAGGGTGTTTTTCAGTGTGCCGTTATTCTTATATGTGAAGTAGGAGTTGGTGGTGCCATCGATCGATACCTGATAGTTGCCTCGGGTGACAATGAAGTCAGGAGCGGTGGCTGAGGCGCCGGGAGCATTGAAGAGAATGTCACCGGTGTAGCGGAGGTTGCCGACGCTGAAATATGAGAACAGACAGGTGGGCTGACCGCTTGAGTCAAGCATCGGGTCACGAACCACGGGAATCTCGGTGGTAGAGAATTTGGTCAGTCCGGTTTCCGAAGCTGTGTACAGCTCAATGATGAGGCTGTTGCCCTCACGCTGTGTCATGTCGTCGTTCAGCGGATCGTCATAGCGGTTGTAGAAGGGCTCCTTATAATAAGATATGCAGTAAACAACCTGATTGTCGCGAACCATAGACATCATGGGACCGATGTTCTCCTGATCGCCGGGCAACTGAATCAGAGGAATAACGGTTTCATGGAGTTTACGGGGACCTTTGTCATCCAATGCTTTTCCATAGATTGCGATGGCTACTTTCTGAGCCAGCAGATAGGGCCAGAACGACGAGGGATCGGCGTCGCTGATAGAGTTATCGAACACGTCGGTCATGAGGGTGATATAGAAGTTGTCGCTGCCGTCAGCTGCTGCAGGACCTTCGATCACGTCGCCAACGATGTCAGGCATGATGTCAACAGGCACGTCATCGCCGGCTGCATCTTTCTCGCCGTTGAGCGAGTAAACCAGCGAACGGTAGTTGTTGCCATAGCCGGCTGCCTCCGAGCGGTTGACCGCGAGGGCTACTATGATTTCCACCTTGTCATCGGTGTTGAAGAAATTGCGTGTGGCAACAGGTGTGATTTCGCACATCACCACTCTAACCTCCTCTTCACCATAGTCCATCTTGTCCTTGATGGTGCCGATAAGCTCCATTTTGGAGTTATAGATGTTGAATGTCCATGACTGCAGGATGCGGTCGGTGAAATAAACATCGCCGTGAGGTGGAATTTCTGTGTATTCGAAATTTCCGGTGTAGTACCAGAGCTCGCCGTTGGGGGCGTCGATATTGCCGGTCTGGTCGGCAACTGCAAATGAAAGGGCGGGAGCAGGATTTTCCACGGTAGCCTTGGGCATGCGTGTCTTGCGCTCGATCATCTCTGTGATGGAGTTGCTCTGCTTGGCATCTTTGTTAGAGAACACGGACTTGTCGTCAAGCTTGTAACGGAACTTGGTCAAGTCAAAATTGGTGGGACGGGCTGGTGCCGCTACCATTGCAAGAGCGGCGCCCGCAGCGAGCACCGAAGCAATAAATGATTGGTAGAGATTCTTCATTTTATTTTGATACAGTAGTAAATTTCAGCGAAATTAAGCATTTTTTCTCAAACCACCAACTGTTTTGCCCAATTATTATCATTTCGTAACAATCTATTAGTTTTATGTCAATTATAATTATGATTTTTAACCATTTTTCACCCTATTTGCCGTTTGACATTTGCCATAAATTTTGTAAATTTGCATAAACGCATCATTTCTCAAGTCTAAAAATTTAGAAATTCTGATAGAAAGTGCCATACAATATGAAAATTCGGCGATTTCCTTGCTTGTTTTGACCGCCTGAATATCATAATTATCACGCCGTCAGAGTTTCACGTTGGGAAATGTAAGTGAAAATAATTATCTTTGCAACAGAAATGGAACTACGAAAACAAGAACTGACACGATACATACTGCCACTGCGCGAAGGCGGCTCACTGCCGGCACTCGCCGAGGCTGACGACGGATTCCGCTATGTAGTGAAATTCCGTGGCGCCGGTCATGGCAGCAAAGCTCTTGTAGCTGAGCTTGTCGGAGGCATGGTGGCAAAATCGCTCGGCTTCAAGGTGCCGGAGCTGGTGTTCCTCAATGTCGACAGCCGGTTCGGCATAACCGAGCCCGATGAAGAGGTGCAGGATCTGCTGCGTGCCAGCGAAGGACTCAACCTCGGGCTGCATTTCCTCGACCGGTCGGCGACAATGGACCCGTCGGTCAACCAAATCGACGAACTGACGGCATCAAAAATTGTGTGGCTCGACGCCTTCCTGACAAACGTGGACCGCACCCGGCTCAACACCAACATGCTGATATGGCACGGCGAACTGTGGCTCATTGACCACGGCGCGTCGCTCTATTTCCACCACTCATGGCGTAACCTCGACAAGGCTGCCCTTGACCCGTTCCCCTACATCAAGAATCACGCGCTGCTTAGTCGAGCCACCCGACTCGAGGAGGCTGACAAGCTGATGCGTCAGGCAATCACACCGCGTACACTCAGCCACATCGTCGACCTTATCCCCGACGAATGGCTCACGGCAGAAGGCGACACCGAAACGCCGGCTCAAAAACGAGAAGTCTACCGCCGGTTTCTCACCGATAGACTCAAAAACTCATCAATCTTCGTAAAACAGGCTGTCCATGAACGAGAACTCCTTGGTCTATGAATATGCCACTCTGCGCTATGTCCCTGACATTGAGCGCGAAGAGTTCATCAACGTAGGACTGTTGATGATGTGCAAGCGCAAACGGTGGTACAGGTGCGAGGTGCATCTCTGTGCCGACAGACTGCGTGCTCTCGACCCCGACGTAGACATTGACATGCTCCGAGAACAGTTGAACATGTTCCGCCCTGACTCCCCTGCCCTTGCCGACTGCCCCGTAGAGGAGCGCTTCCGATGGTTCACCGCCGTCAAAAGCAGCATGCTTCAGACATCGCGCCCCCATCCCGGACTGGTTGACAACGCCGCCGACCTCGACCCCACCTTCATCCGTCTTTTCCACAAAATGGTCCCCGGCACCTGATTACCCCCACAATGTAGGGACACTCCGTGGAGTGTCCGCCACCCGCAGTTCGTCCTCCGCAGCGGTGCTTGCGGCTCATAAACTCACCAAAAAAAATGTAGGGACACTCCGTGGAGTGTCCGCCACACAAAATTTGTCCCCCGCATCAGCCGCCTGCACCGCGCAAACTACCTCTCCGTTTTCCCCGGTTCGTCCCCCGTAGCAGCCGCTTGCGGTTGCTAAAAATCCGCCACCCCTAACAAAAAACGGGCACTCCGTGGAGTGTCCGTTTTAATATTCGCTTCAACAAATTATAGCGCCGTGGCAATCATAGCCTCTACTTGCGCCACCGTGCGGCTACCGCCGGCACGCATCAGTTCCTGACCCTCCTTAAACAAAATCCATGTAGGATAGCCTTGGAAACGATAATGCTCCTTGTAGCTTCCGTTGCGCGAGCAGTCAACGCTTATGACATTTGCGCGACCCTCATACTTGGACTTTATCTCTTCAAAAACAATATTTTCGTCAATTGCATTCACTTCGCCCGAATGTTGGAAAATCACCAATGTAGGCTTTGATTCTTTAATTACGTCATCAAGATGTTTCATAGTATTACATTATTTAGTTTTCTACATTAATAACAATCCCCACCCCGAATGGTTTAAAAACAGCGTCGCGCCCCGGACATCCCATCCATGGCGCGACACGCTATTGTTT
>CAMWVE010000005.1 GCA_947177685.1 uncultured Porphyromonadaceae bacterium
ATTTCTTATGTTTAAGCGTTAATATTTTCTGTAATATCTTTCTAATTTCGGATGTTGTTTTAATTTATTACAAAAAAATAGGGTAATATGTTTTCGGAGATGTAAAAAAATCTCTAATTTTGTGGAAAAATTATGGCATTGAAATCAGGCTTCGTTCCGGACTGCATGTTCTGCGACGGATAGTGTGGTTGAAATTATGCTGATAATTAGTGATTTATGGCAATAGGTTTAGGAAAATTACAGAAAAAAGTAGTATTGGCGCATGCCGAAGCGCTGTTTGCGGTCGGTGTGTGGGGCGCCACATTTGTCTCCACAAAGATTTTGCTGGAACAGGGGATGAACGCGGTGGAAATATATATTTATAGGTTTTTGCTCGCCTACCTGTTGCTGATTCCGTTCACATGGCGCAAGATTTTTGCAAACAATCTGCGCGATGAAATTCTGTTTTTGCTGTTAGGCTTGACGTCGGGAGCAATTTATTTCATTGCTGAAAACACGGCGCTGATGTATACTCTTGCTGGCAATGTGTCGCTGATTACCAGCGTCTCACCGCTGCTGACGGTGCTTCTCATAGGTCTGTTTTATAAAAGCGAGCGACCCACGCGCGGGGTACTCTTCGGGTCATGTATAGCATTATTAGGTGTGGCATGCGTGGTGTTCAACAGCGGTTTCAACATGCAGGTGAATCCGTTGGGCGACATGCTCGCATTAGGGGCAGCGTTCAGCTGGGCGTTCTATTGCATCATTCTGCGCAAGGTCAACGCAAACTATTCCGCGCTGTTCATCACCCGAAAGTCGTTTTTCTATGGTATAGTGACGGCACTTCCTTTCCTCGCTTTTGAAACACATTTCACTTCGCCGGCACGTCTGCTCGAACCTGAGATACTCTGGAACATGCTGTTCCTCGGCGTGATAGCATCAATGTTATGTTATTATCTGTGGGCGCTTGCCATGAAAGTAGTCGGCACGGTGAAGATTAACAACTACATGTATCTTCAGCCGGTGTTCACGCTGGTGCTTGCCTATTTCATTCTGGCAGAGCATATCTCAGCGCTCGGTTACACCGGATGTTTCCTTATTCTCACCGGTCTTTATCTCAGTGAGAAGCTTGCAAAGAAAGGGAAAAATTAAGCGAGGGTTCTAAGAATCCCAAAAACTTTAAAGACTTTAACGACCCTATCAACCTTAAAGCCCTAAACTCTCCTTAGCCCTTGCGAACCTTAAACTCCTATAATCATCACACTTTAACACCCGGCGGCAGATAAAGTTTCGACTTAATGTCGTAAACTGCCTCTTTTATGCGCAGTGTGGTCAGGTCGACCGGCTGCTCGGCAAGTTGTTCCGGGGTGAAGAATTTTCCGAAATGAATGTCGAAAACCTTATCGCGGTTGCGGAACATTTCGTAAGGAGTAAGAAGTATTTCAAGTGTTGTCTTGAACCCGAGGGCACGGCGCAAGTTCGCCATCTTGTAGAACAAGGGCGAGTTAAGTCCGTCGAAATAGAGGGGCACCACGGGGCGGTTGTGTTGAATACACTTCTTTACGAACATGCGGTGCCATTTCGTGTCACGAATTGACCCTAACGGACTCGGCAGCGAGCAGAATCCTGCGGGGAAAATCATCATGGGAGTGTCAGACTCAAACGCCTCATCAACCGCACTTGCAGTGATGCGCGACTGACTTCCGAATTTGTTCACGCCCAAGAACACCGGACGTAACGGCTTGACATAGAGCAGCAAGTCGTTGACCATGAACTTGGCAGGACGGTTGTAGCGACGGCTCAGATAGTCAATCATCAGCATGCCGTCAAGCGCGCCTAACGGATGGTTGCTGACATAGAGCACTCTCGGATTGGAAATGTCGGGCAACAGTTCCTCGTTGTGGAAACGTCCGCGAACATTCAGGTCGCGCAATACGGCACGACAGAATTCCACCCCCGTCAGACCCAGATTGTTACGCAGAAGTTCGTTGAGCTTGTTCTGCTGACACAAATCTGACAGGAGTTTCAACAGCGGTCGGGGAATATAGTCCCAGTAGCGGGGCAGACGTTCCTTGACCACCTGTGATATATTTATTTTTAATCGTTCAAATTCTTTTTCATCAAACATAGTCACAAAGTTAGCATTTTTTTGCCGATTTTACAACATGTTATCTGTTAAATCTATTTAAGACCCCGTTCACCAATTATTTGTTAAGGCTGGGGCGATGGTAAATTATCCCACGGACAACTTAGAAAACAAATGCTTGTGATGCTTGTTTTTGGGGGGGGAGGTGGCACGTCAGACCAACCGCGGCATAAACATTGCGCACGCCACCATAGCAATGCCTCTTGCAGTGTGCAAGAAAACCGAACTATAGTGCATTAAATTGTGCGCCGACGGATAAATTACCTTACCATCGCATCTCTCCGGTTCTTTTTGCCTTGATCTTCAGTTACATAGCGACTGTTACGCTCCTTCATCACAAAACAAAAATCACTCAGAGATATGCGACCACAGCCTTAACAAATATTGGGGAACGGGGTCTATGACCTTCCCTCACACCAAAATTAATCATTAGTGAGTATTGCATGAGGTGTTTTTTTTTGCGAACTTTGCATTTGTAAAACATACTTATGACTTTAGATGAACTCAAAACCGGGCAAAGCGCCATCATTGTGAAAATCCATGGATATGGAGCTTTTCGCAAGCGTGTCATTGAGATGGGCTTCACCAAAGGACGCAAAATAACAGCTGTCCTCTCAGCCCCTCTGCGCGACCCGGTGAAATATACACTTATGGGCTATGAGGTTTCGCTGCGACGCAGCGAGGCACAGCTCATTGAGATTGTCCCCATAGCTACAGCTTCCGCTCAGGAAATAATCGGCTCCGGCGAAGCCAAAGCCACTGTGGAACAGGGTGCCATGCAGGAATACGAAGGTAGGTCGCACACCATCAATGTGGCGCTGATAGGTAATCCCAACTGCGGCAAGACATCGCTGTTTAACCTTGCAGCCGGTGCATCTGAACATGTAGGTAATTACAGTGGCGTGACCGTTGACTCCAAAGCCGGACGATGCACCTACCGCAACTACAATTTCAACATCGTTGACCTGCCGGGGACTTACTCCCTCTCGACATATTCTCCTGAGGAACTATATGTGCGCCGCTATCTGAAAAACGAGCGCCCGGACGTGATCATAAATGTTGTCGACTCATCGAATCTTGAGCGAAATCTTTATCTGACCACAGAACTCATCGACATGGACCGCCCCATGATCATAGCTCTCAATATGTTCGACGAACTGCAACGTTCCAATGTAAAGCTTGATTATGAAACGCTTGGAGCAATGATCGGTGTGCCTATCGTGCCTACGGTGTCGCGCACCGGCAAAGGTCTTGATGCATTGCTTGACACGGTGATAAGCACTTACGAGCAGAATCACACAGCCGTGCGCCACGTCCATGTGAAGTTGTCAGGCGACCTCGAAAAGTCGGTGGCACGCCTCAATGAAGTCATCAAGAGCGACGACGGTGTCGACAAGCATTTCTCGCACCGCTATCTGGCTATCAAGATGCTTGAAAAAGATAGGGAGGTTGAACAGATGCTCTCCGGAAACAGCTGCTACCAACGCCTAAAGGAGGTGCGTGACCATGAGCTTAAACGACTTGAGACGCTCCATGAAGATGACGTGGCTGCAATGATAGCCTCTGAAAAATATGGTTTTATTGCAGGCGCGCTCGCTGAAACCATGGATCGCCGCAATTTCAATCAGCGGGTCACCACTCAGGTCATCGACTCACTTGTTACAAACCGATATGTAGGTTTTCCGCTTTTCATTTTCCTGATGTTCCTGATGTTCTGGACCACATTCTTTCTGGGGCAATATCCGCAGGAATGGATAGAAGCCGGAGTAACCGCTCTGGGCGACCTCATGCGTCATATTCTGCCGGAAGGTGCTTTGCGCGACCTTGTCGCCGACGGCATCATCGGAGGGGTAGGGGGCGTGATAGTTTTTCTGCCTAACATACTGATTCTCTATTTCTTCATATCGCTGATGGAGGACACGGGCTATATGAGCCGAGCCGCCTTCATCATGGACAGCCTGATGCATAAAATAGGGCTTCACGGCAAATCGTTCATTCCATTGGTGATGGGTTTCGGGTGTAATGTGCCGGCTATTATTGCCTCACGCAGCATTGAAAGCCGCAGCAGCCGCATAATCACCATTCTCATAAACCCCTTCATGAGCTGTTCGGCACGCCTGCCGGTCTATGTGCTTATGATTGGCACCTTCTTCAGCAGTTATGCCGCGCTGGTTTTCATCGGGGTCTACCTGTTGGGAATAGTAATGGCAGTGGTCACCGCACGCCTGTTGCGTCAGCTTTGGTTCAAGAAAGATGAGACTCCCTTTGTGATGGAGCTGCCACCTTACCGCATGCCCACCATGAAGTCAACTCTCACCCACATGTGGGCTAAGGGATATGAATATCTCAAGAAAATGGGCGGCATAATTCTGGTTGGCAGCATTGTGGTATGGGCGCTCAACTATTTCCCACTCAAGCATCGGCTCACGGATGAGGAGCGTGTGGAACATGTAGCGGTTGAAAACAACAGCATCGACGACCGCGACTCTTATCTGGAGATGATCGGAAAGGCAATAAATCCGGTCATGGAACCTTTAGGTTTCACATGGCGTGCAACCGTGGCTGCCATTGCCGGACTCCCTGCCAAGGAGATTGTAGTCTCCACTCTCAGCGTGCTTTACACCGGGCAGGAGGATGAGGAGATAACAGAGACTCTTGAACATCGACTCACCACACCGTCTCCCGTAACCGGCAAACCTGATTTCACACCGGCGTCGGCGCTTGCTTTCATAGTGTTCATTCTTCTCTATTCACCTTGCATAGCCACTGTCACTGCCATTGTCCGTGAAACCGGCTCGTGGCGCTACGGTGCTTTCTCTGTGGCTTATAACACAGTGGCGGCATGGGTGGTAGCATGGTGTGTCTATCACATAGCGTTACTCTTTTAATTATGTCAGAAAAAAACCTCTTTTACAAATCGGCTGACACACTGACCGCGCTGTCAAAGGTTATGCTTGAATCACACAGGTCGCACATTCCCCGTGTGACCGACCCTGACCGCCGGCTCATAGTCATGGGTAACGGACCTTCGCTGCGCCAGACAATGGCTGACTCTATGGAACAGTTGCAGGCTGCTGACACCATGGCGGTGAATTTTGCGGCTAATGCCCCGGAGTTTTTTGAGGTTCGCCCCCGATATTATGTTCTTGCTGACCCCCACTTTTTTTCTCAAGAACCGAATGTCAATGTGGTTAAGCTATGGGAAAACCTCAGTGCGGCTGACTGGGATATGATGCTTTTGGTTCCTTTCGGTGTGAAACTTCCGCCGCAGTGCCGACTGAAAACAGTGCGGTTCAATGCCGTAGGAATTGACGCTCCGGAGTGGCTTGAAACCCGTTTGTTCGATATGTGCCGTGCCATGCCTCGCCCGCGTAACGTGCTCATACCCGCTATAATGCTCGGTGTGTGGATAGGCTATAAAGATATTGTTATCGTTGGTGCCGACCACTCGTGGATGCGTACGCTTGGCGTTGACAGCAGCAACCGGATAATCTCAGTGCAACCGCATTTCTACAAGGAACCGGTAGGTGAGCAGAAACGTGTCGACAGCGAATATTCGGCATATCACCTCCATCAGATTGTCCACTCCTTTTATGTAGCGTTCAACGCATATCATCAGATTGCCCGCTATGCGGCAAAAAAAGGTATTTTGATAACAAATGCCACCCCTGAAAGCTTCATTGACGCATTTCCTCGTGTCAATTTTTAATCAGGCACTTGATTTTTTCAAATGATTTCGTTATCTTTGTGCTCTAAAACCAAACTGTCACATTCTGCACATAGCATCTGCTATATAATTTCTTGCTTATGACCTTCAAAAAGATGAGAAAACTCCATTGGAAACTATACATTCCTTTGGTGACTATAACATGGCTTATCATCGGCATCACAATAGTCTATTTCGTTTCACATGAAAAGCAACGTCAGCGCCAGAATCTGGAGAACCGTCTGCTCAACGTGAACAACACGGTAATTGATGCATACGAACGTGGCGACAACCTGCAGAATACCGTAAACTTCATCCGTTTTTTTGTTGACAACACCACGCTCGACCCGCTTCGCATCACTGTTTATGACCACGATGGTAACATAGTTGCCGACAATTTCGAGTCGACCATACATATTTATGATCAGTTCGGCGAACCGAATCCTGAACTCATGAAAATGATAAAGGAAAGCCATATTTCGAAGGTTCAGGATATGACATACGCCGAGGATAAAAGTATGGTGAATGCCAAAATGAGTATGGATGGCGAAATTTGCTCGCTTGCGGCACTTCCTTACAAGGGTGAGGTGATTGAGTTTCTCAAGGTCGACACCTCCATCTGGATTGTTGTGGTGGCGCTCGGACTTCTGACTTCAATCATGGCTTGGCTGGGAGTGCGTGCCGTGTGCCGGAATGTCTATCTGTTGCGCGATTTCGCTGACAGCATCGCCTCGGACCGTATGCCGGAGAACATCGATAAGGCACGCTTCTCAAATGACGAACTGGGTCAGGTGTCACGCAACCTGCTTACCTTGTATCGCGAAAAAATTCATGCGGAACAGGCAAAGCTGAACCATGAGCGACAGATTAGCCTTAACATAGCTCACGAACTCAACACTCCTGTCAGCATCATAAAAAGCTATGCTGACACTCTCATCGAAGATGATTCGCTTTCTGAATCAGCTCGCCAGAACTTTATAAACCGAATCCAGCAGAACGCTGACCGTCTTGCAAATCTTGTCAAAGACCTTTCGTTGGTGCTCCGGCTTGATGAAACAGGAAAATCGCTTCCTTGTGACAAAGTGAGTCTGAACGAACTTGTCGACCGTCTAGAGCAGGATATCCGTGAAGGACACATCAATGGCGACATGACATTCAATCACTCTATACCTTCAGGCTGCAATGTGATAGCCCATGAGTCGCTGCTTATGAACGCATTTCTCAATCTTGTCTATAATGCGGCGACACATTCCGGCGGAACGGCTATGTCACTTGATTTTTGCGGTGATGAAGATGGCTTTACGGTCTTGAAATTCTCTGACAACGGCAACGGTGTTGAGCAGAAACATATTGACCATCTGTTTGACCTCTTCTACCGTGCGGAATACGGACGTACCCGCAAAACCGGTGGTGCGGGACTCGGTCTGCCCATGGTGCGCAGGGTCATCAATGCCATGGGTGGGTCTATCAAGGTTGATAATTCTTCAACCGGCGGTCTGGTGTTCACCATCCGTCTGCGTAATGCCGGGGCATGAAATCTTCCTGAATAAATTTATTGTTATATATAATGAGTTGTGTGCATTCTGCTACACAACTTTTTTTTACTTAAATTTGTTATTTCGGTATGGAAACCATAGAACTTAATAAGATTAAATCACCTGCCGACATCCGCAAAATGGATGTGACAGAGTTGAAATCGCTTGCAGCAGCTTTGCGTAAAACTTTGATTCAGAAACTTGCCGCACATGGAGGTCATGCCGGTCCTAACCTCGGAATGGTTGAGGCTATTGTGGCGCTCCATTATGTTTTCAACACACCTCAGGACAAGATTGTGTTCGATGTCTCGCATCAGACTTATCCCCACAAAATGATTACAGGGCGTATGGAGGCATTCACTGATCCGGTGCACTATGATGATGTCACAGGCTACACTAATCCGCGCGAAAGTGAGTATGACCTTTTCTCGCTCGGTCACACATCTTCGGCGATTGCGCTCGCTTCCGGCATAGCTAAAGCCCGTGACATGGTCGGTGGCACTGAAAATGTAGTCGCTGTAATCGGTGACGGATCGCTCAGCGGCGGTGTGGCTTTTGAAGGACTCGACTACGGCGCCACACTCGGCACAAACTTCATTGTGGTGGTCAATGACAATGACATGAGTATCGCCGAAAACCACGGCGGCATTTATGATAATCTCCGTGAACTCCGCGAAACCAATGGCACGGCAGCCAACAATCTGTTCCGTGCTTTCGGCTATGACTACCGTTATGTGGCTTACGGCAACGACCTTTCGAGTCTGATTGCTGCATTCCGTGAAGTTAAGGACAGCAACCGCCCTGTTGTGGTGCATATCAACACCATGAAGGGAATGGGTTTACCTGTGGCTGAGTGTCACAAGGAGCAGTTCCATTTCACAGCCCCGTTCGATGCCGCCACAGGAGCGCTTGTAAATAATGCCTCCCCGGTCAGCTATGCCGATTTGTTTGCCACAGACTTCCTTGAGCAGATAAGCCATAACCCCGGTCTTGTGGCGATTACTGCCGGTACTCCGGGTGTGATTGGTTTCGGTCCTGACCGCCGTGCTCAGGCTGGCAAGCATTTCATAGACGTGGGTATTGCCGAGCAGCAGGCTGTTGCCATGGCAAGCGGTCTTGCCAAAAGGGGAGCGACCCCGGTGGTAGGACTTGCCAGCACCTTCCTTCAGCGTGCCTACGACCAGTTCAGTCAGGATATAGCACTGAACCGTCAGCCTGCCACATTCCTTGTGTTCTATGGCTCAATGTTTGGAATGAACGACGAGACACACCTCGGATTCTTCGATCTTGCGCTCCTCTCCGACATACCTGATTTGCCCGTCTACACCCCCTCGTGTCGCGAGGAATTCATGGCAATGCTCCATTGGTCGGAACGCCAGCGTCAAACACCTGCAGTAATACGAATTCCGGGCGGCAGTGTCAAGTCAAACCCCGATGTGGAGATTCTCGATGATTACCTGAATCCTCCCTATCAGATTCTACGCAAGGGATCGCGCGTGGCGCTTATTGGTGTGGGTGGATTCCTTCCGGTAGTGACCGAAGCTGCCGACATCCTTGCCGGTTCAGGCGTAGATGCGACGGTCATAAACCCGCGTCAGGTGTCATATCTTGATACTGAATCTATTGACACTCTCCGCGACTATGACGTGATAATCACGGCTGAGGACGGCATTGTTGACGGTGGTTATGGTCAGAAAGTGGCTTCTTACCTCGGTACAGCGCCGGTAAAGGTCATAAATCTGGGATTACCTAAGGCGTTCCTTAACCGCTATAATGCCAAGGAGTTGCAGAGCAGTTGTGGCATGACGCCACAGCAGATTGCCGACACCGTCATGGCTAACCTGCGACAGTGACAGCCTGCCACAACGCGGCATTTTGATTTTGGCACGACCTTTGCTTATATCAATTTAGAACAATTTAAATCCCAACGATATGCAAAAAGGAACAATCGGGGTTACGACTGAGAATATTTTCCCCGTTATCAAAAAATTTCTCTACAGCGACCATGAAATATTCCTGCGTGAACTGGTTTCCAACGCCGTTGACGCAACGCAGAAAATCCGTACTCTCGCTTCCTTCGGCGAATACAAGGGCGAACTCGGCACACTCGATGTCCGCGTCACCATCGACAAGGAGGCAGGCACACTCACTGTGTCGGACCACGGAATTGGTATGACAGCTGATGATATCAACAAATACATCAACCAGATAGCCTTCTCCGGCGCAGAGGAGTTTCTGGAGAAATACAAGGATAACGCCAACAGCATCATAGGTCACTTCGGTCTCGGTTTCTACTCTGCCTTTATGGTGGCAAAGAAAGTGGAAATCCGCTCGCTCTCATACAAGGAAGGTGCCGAGGCTGTGCGATGGGAGTGCGACGGCTCGCCTGAGTACACCATGGAACCATGCGAAAAATCAGAGCGCGGAACAGATATCGTCCTTTACATCGATGACGATAATAAGGAATTCCTTGAACAGTCGCGCATCGACTCACTGCTCCGCAAATATTGCCGCTTCCTCCCCGTGCCCGTAATCTCCGGCAAGGAACAGGAGTGGAAAGACGGTAAAATGGTTGACACTGACCGCGATAAGGTCATCAACAGCACCGAACCTATCTGGATGAAGAAACCTGCCGACCTCACCCGTGAGGATTATCTCAAATTCTATCAGGACCTTTATCCCGGACAGGAAGAACCGCTGTTCTGGATACATCTGAACGTCGATTATCCCTTCACTCTGACCGGCATACTGTTCTTCCCCAAAATCAAGAATAATTTCGAGATAACCAAAAACCGTATTCAGCTCTATTCAAATCAGGTGTTCGTGACTGATTCGGTCGAGGGTGTGGTGCCTGAGTTCATGATGCTCCTTCAGGGTGTCATCGATTCACCTGACATCCCCCTGAACGTGTCGCGTTCTTATCTGCAGAGCGATGCCTCGGTTAAGAAAATCTCATCATACATAACCAAGAAAGTCTCTGCCCGACTCGAAGAACTCTTCAAGGAATCGCGTCAGGATTTCGAGGCTAAGTGGGATGACATCAAGATTTTCATAGAGTATGGTATGCTCACCGACACCAAGTTCTGCGATGCCGCTATGAAATTCTGTCTGCTCAAGGATGTACAGGGCAAATATTTCACTATCGATGAATACAAAACGCTTATCGAACCCGAACAGACTGACAAGGACGGCAACATCATCTTCCTCTATGCCACCGACCGCGAGGCTCAGTATAACTACATCCAGAGTGCGGAAAGCCGTGGCTACAACGTGCTCATGATGGATGGTCAGCTTGACAACCACTTCGTTGGACTGCTGGAACAGAAGATTGAAAAGAGCCGTTTCGTGCGTGTGGACTCCGATGTAATCGATAACCTCATTGTTAAGGATAACCGCAAGGAAGCCGATCTCACCCCGCTGCAGCGCAACATACTGACAACTCTGTTCCGTTCGCAGCTGCCTCAGATGCAGAACGCGCAGTTCCTCGTAACCTTCGAGGCGCTCCATGCCGGTGATGCCCCCATCGTCATCACCCTCAACGAGTTCATGCGCCGTATGAAAGATATGGCGGCAATGCAGCCCGGCATGGACATCTACGGTAATCTCCCTAACAACTACAACCTTGTTGTCAACACCGAGCATCCGCTCATTGTCAAACTCCGCGACGAGGCGCAGAACAACCTTGGCGATCAGGTATCACCGCTTGAAAAGAAAATCGACGACGGCAACGCCCTGATAACCGACCTTCGTGCAGCCGTCAAGGATGGCAAGCCCACTGCCGAGCAGGAAAAGCAGCAGCAGGAACTCGAAGTCGATGTTGCCAAAGCCCGTGCCGATGAGGAGAAAATCATCGCTGACTATGCAGCCAACACACCGCTCGTAAGTCAGCTCATCGACCTCGCCCTCCTCGGCAACGGACTGCTGAAAGGCGAAGCCCTCAGCAAATTCATTCGTCGCTCCGTCGATCTCCTCTAATCCCTCACTCATATAAAAACAGCATTGAGAGTATGCCCCCGGACTTCCCGTCCTCGGGCATACTCTCTTTTTTGTCAATCCACGGATAGCCCGTCAAGGCTATTGTTGCAAAGCCAAATAAATGCCTTCCACTTACCTCATAAATACCAACTAAAAACTAACAAATCATTGCCACCACAATAATGGCGGCTCCGATGAAAATTGTCAGGAAGCAGTAGTTTCTGCGCAGCCGCATGACACACTTTTTCTCTGGCGATTTTTCCAGTTCGTCCTTCATTACCATTCTTCTTGATGCCTGCCATGCAAGCGCCAGCCAGCCGATGACAATAATTGCTATTCCAATCCAAAGTAATATGTTTCCCATAACAGTTTCTTTTTGTGTTAAAACATAGTGCATGTCTGCAATGTTCATGGCGGTTCTCAAGCAACGATAGGTCAAAAAGTAGGTTAAATTGTTCCGAAAATGAAACATTTTGGGCAAAAGGTTTGATAGTGAGCAAAATTTCCATTAACTTTGTGGTCTTAAAACGATTATTATATCACATTAAATTTTAATAATATGAGTCTAAACATCATTGTTCTTGCAAAACAGGTGCCTGACACCCGTAATGTGGGAAAAGATGCAATGAAGGAAGATGGCACTATCAATCGCGCGGCTCTGCCCGCCATCTTCAACCCTGAGGACCTCAACGCGCTGGAACAGGCGCTCCGTCTGAAGGATGCAAATCCCGGTTCTACTGTAACACTTCTGACAATGGGTCTCCCCCGTGCTTCAGAAATTATCCGCGAAGCAATTTTCCGCGGTGCCGATGGTGGCATAGTGCTGACTGACCGCGCTTTAGGCGGTGCCGACACTCTTGCCACTTCTTATTCTCTGGCACAGGCTGTCAAGAAATTCGGCAACTATGACATCATCCTTGGCGGTCGTCAGGCTATCGACGGCGACACTGCTCAGGTAGGTCCCCAGATAGCTGAAAAATTAGGTATTCCTCAGGTTACCTACGCTGAGGAAATCCTTGACCTTAGCAACGGCACCGTAACTGTTAAGCGCCGTCTGGAATCAGGCGTGGAAACCGTTAAGGCTCCGCTCCCCTGCGTGGTTACCGTAAATGGTTCGGCTGCTGAATGTCGTCCCCGCAATGCAAAACGTCTGATGCGCTACAAACGCGCCGTTTCTCCTTCGGAAAAAGCCAAACTTTCCGAGTCTGAACAGGCTTTTGTTGATGCACACCCCTATCTGCAGCTTCAGGAATGGAGCGCCGCTTATGTCGATGCCGATCCCGAACAGATTGGTCTGCCCGGTTCGCCCACTAAAGTGAAAGCCATCGAAAATGTTGTTTTCACCGCTAAGGAAAGCCGCCGCATGGACAACAACGATGAGCAGATTGAGGAACTTATCAAAGAACTTATTGCTAACCACACCATCGGCTGATAAGCGGGTGATTAATTATAGAAAAGTCTTATGGCAGACAATAATAACTTAATCGTATATTGCGAATTCGACGAAGGCAAAATCGCTGACGTGAGCCTTGAACTCCTTACCAAAGGTCGTCAGTTAGCTTCGGAACTTGGTGTGAAACTTGAGGCAATCGTTATCGGTGACAAGCTCGATGGCGTTGAGGAGCAGCTTTTTCCCTACGGCGTTGACACTGTCTATAAAGTTGAGGACAAACGCCTTTACCCCTATACCTCTAACCCCCACGCCGCAGTGCTCATCAATCTTTTCAAGGAAATCAAACCGCAGATTTGCCTCATGGGTGCAACCTGCATAGGTCGTGACCTCGGTCCCCGTGTGTCATCATGCCTCCACAGCGGTCTGACTGCTGACTGTACAGCACTTGAAATCGGTGACCACAAGGATCCCAAAACCGGCAAGGAATATCAGAACCTGCTCTATCAGATCCGTCCCGCATTCGGCGGCAACATCGTGGCAACAATCGTAAATCCCGATTGTCGCCCCCAGATGGCTACCGTTCGCGAAGGTGTGATGAAGAAAGAGGTCTTTGACCCCGCTTACAAGGGCGAGGTAATCAATCTCGACCCCAAAAAATATGTCAGCGACACTGATTTCGTAGTTGAAATCATTGACCGACACATCGAAAAATCAAAAATCAACATCAAAAACTCTCCCATCATTGTTGCCGGCGGTTACGGTGTAGGAAGCAAGGAAAACTTCCAGCTTCTGCACGAACTGGCTGCTACTCTGGGCGGAGAAGTTGGTGCATCACGCGCAGCGGTGGATGCAGGTTTCACCGAACATGACCGCCAGATCGGTCAGACCGGTGTCACCGTTCGTCCGAAGCTTTATATCGCCTGCGGCATCTCCGGTCAGATTCAGCACATCGCCGGCATGCAGGAAAGCTCCATCATTATTTCAATCAATAATGACCCCAACGCGCCCATCAACACCATC
The DNA here is from genome assembly GCA_947177685.1 of uncultured Porphyromonadaceae bacterium. Lineage (GTDB taxonomy): Bacteria > Bacteroidota > Bacteroidia > Bacteroidales > Muribaculaceae > CAJUPY01. Next base: position 13,755 of record CAMWVE010000005.1, read on the forward strand.
GCCGACTATGTTATCACCGGCGACATGGAAGAAGTGGTGCCCAAACTCATTAAATATTATAAGAAAAACTCCAAGTAACAGATTATCATGGCTAACTTTTATACAGATAACCCCGACCTGAAACTCCATCTCAGCCACCCCTTGATGGAGAAAATCGTCGCTCTGAAAGAACGTGATTACACGGATGCAGAGAAATTCGACTATGCCCCGGTTGACTATGCCGATGCAATGGACAACTACGACAAGGTTCTTGACATTGTAGGTGAAATTTGTGGCGGTGTCATCGCAGAAAACGCTGAAGATGTTGACCATCAGGGTCCCCATGTGGAAAACAGCCGTGTAATCTATGCTGACGGCACTCAGAAAAACCTCGACGTTTGCCGCAAGGCAGGTCTGATGGGAATGTCTATGCCCCGTCGCTACGGCGGTCTGAACTTCCCCATCACCCCTTACATCATGGCTGCCGACATTGTGAGCCGTGCCGACACCGGTTTTGAAAACCTCTGGGGTCTGCAGGACTGCGCCGAAACTCTCTACGAATTCGGCGACGAGGACCAGAAACAGCGCTTCATCCCCCGCGTTTGCGAAGGTGAGACCATGTCAATGGACCTTACCGAGCCTGATGCCGGTTCTGACCTCCAGAGCGTAATGCTCAAAGCCACTCAGGATGCCGACGGCACTTGGCGCCTCAACGGTGTGAAACGTTTCATCACCAACGGTGACAGCGACATTCACCTCGTGCTCGCTCGCTCTGAAGAAGGTTCGAAGGATGCGCGCGGTCTGTCAATGTTCATCTATGACAAACGCGACGGTGGCGTAAACGTTCGCCGCATCGAGAACAAGATGGGTATCAAGGGTTCTCCCACCTGCGAACTCGTTTACAAAAATGCCAAGGCTGAACTTTGCGGCTCACGCAAAATGGGTCTTATCAAATATGTGATGGCGTTGATGAACGGCGCTCGTCTGGGCATCGCCGCTCAGAGCGTGGGTGTCAGCGAGATCGCTTACCGCGAAGCGCTGCAGTATGCCAAGGAACGTCAGCAGTTCGGCAAAGCCATCATCGAGTTCCCCGCTGTTTACGAGATGCTCGCCGTGATGAAAGCCAAACTTGACGCTTCACGCTGCCTGCTCTACGAAACCGCACGCTACGTTGACCTCTACAAAGCTTACGAGGATATTTCAAAAGAGCGCAAACTCACTCCGGAAGAACGCGCCGAAATGAAGCTCTACAACAAGTATGCCAACGCGCTCACACCCCTCGCAAAAGGAATGGGCAGCGAATATTGCAACCAGAATGCATACGACTGTATTCAGATCCATGGCGGTTCAGGTTTCATGAAGGATTATGCTTGCGAACGCATCTACCGCGACGCCCGCATCACCTCAATCTACGAAGGTACCACTCAGCTTCAGGTAGTAGCAGCTATCGGTAACGTCACCACCGGCATGTATGGCAACATCATAGCCACCTATCAGGATATGCTTGTTACCGAGGAACTTAAGCCTTTGAAGGATGAAGTTGAAAAAATGATTGAAATCTACAACAAGGCTGTGGCTGCCGTTAACGAGATCAACGATCCGGAATATACCTCGTTCCAAGCTCGTCGCCTCGTGGAAATGGCTGCCGACATCATCATGAGCTACCTGCTCATCACCGATGCCTCACGCTACGGTTCTGAATCAATGGCTAAGAGCGCACATGTTTATGTCAACATGGCAAAGGCTGAAGTTGCAAAACACAGCGAGTTCATAGCTACATTCTCACCCGCACAGGTTGAAGCCTACAAGGCTTGATACTCCGCATAAAGTTTTCATAACTCCGAGGGGGGAAGTTTCATATTTTTTGGAACTTCCCCCCTCTTCAGATTTGTATTCCTGCAAAATAAATGTTATCTTTGCGTTCAGTAACAATCATAAATCACATTAGACTAACAATTTAACACTGTAATGTTAAAACGGATCAGAATAACACTTGCGGTGGTTTTCATCACCCTTATCACATTATTGTTCCTTGATTTTACCGGCACCGCCCAGCAGTGGTTCGGATGGATGGCAAAAATTCAGTTCTTGCCCGCGTTGCTTGCCCTGAATGTCGTTGTTGTGGTGTGTCTGCTGATACTGACGCTACTCTTCGGTCGTATCTATTGCTCGGTCATCTGTCCGCTCGGAGTCATGCAGGATATTTTCGGCTGGATGGGTAAGCGCGCCAAGAAGCACCGTTATTCCTATTCCCCTGCCAAGCAGTGGCTGCGCTATGGCATGTTAGTGCTCATGGTGGCGGTGATGATTGCCGGTTTCGGTGGAATAGCCGCACTGATAGCTCCTTACAGCTCCTTCGGCAGAATTGTGCAGAACCTCCTTGGACCGGTATGGGCATGGGGTAACAACATGCTTGCCGGTTGGGCTGCCGAACATGACAGATATATGTTCTATGAAACCGACATTTGGGTGCGCAGTTGGACAGTTTTTGCAATAGCTGCCGGAACTTTGGCTATACTGGCAGTGCTCGCTTGGCGCAATGGTCGCACCTATTGCAACACCATCTGTCCCGTAGGCACCGTGCTCGGCTTCGTTTCGCGGTTCTCGTTCTTAGCCCCGGTCATCGACACATCGAAATGTAACAGCTGCGGACTCTGCTCCCGAAACTGCAAGGCTGCATGTATCAACAGCAAGGAACACCGCATTGACTACTCACGTTGCGTGACCTGCTTTGACTGCATCGGCTCATGTCATAAAGGTGCCATCAGCTATGCCCGTCGCACTTCTGCTGCAACCGTTGCCGGCAAACAGACAGAAGTTGTTGACTCATCACGCCGTGGTTTCATTGCCGTAGCCGGTGTTATGACCGCGGCTGCCGTTGCAAAGGCAGAGGATAAGACCGTTGACGGCGGACTCGCTGTGATTGTTGACAAGAAAGTACCAGAGCGCCGTACGCCCATCGTTCCTCCGGGAGCTGTCAGTATGCGCAATCTCACCAATCACTGCACCGCTTGTCAGCTCTGTGTGGCAGCCTGTCCTAATGGGGTACTTCGTCCATCCACTGATGCCGCCTCTTTCATGCAGCCCCGTTCATCCTACGAGCGAGGTTATTGCCGTCCGGAGTGTACACGTTGCTCCGATGTGTGTCCTTCCGGTGCGATAAAGCCTATTACCATTGAGGAAAAGTCGTCAATCCAGATTGGTCACGCATGTTGGATAAAGGATAACTGCATTCCCATTGTCGATGGCGTGTCATGCGGCAACTGTGCCCGCCACTGTCCCACCGGAGCCATACAGATGGTGCCATCTGACCCTGATGATGAAAACTCGGTGAAGATTCCGGTTGTGAACGATGAAAAATGTATTGGTTGCGGAGCATGCGAAAACTTGTGTCCTGCACGTCCGTTCAGCGCCATATATGTAGAAGGGCTTAGAAATCATAGAATAATCTGACCGTTATGAAGAATAAAATAAACCGCCGCGACTTCCTTAAACGAATGGGAGTAGGTGCAGCTGCCGTTTCCGCCGCTGCCATTACCGGCTGCGACTCAAAAAATAATCCTGTGACCGGCAATCAGACCGCATCCGGTGAAATCCCCATGGGCGAAATGACATATAGAACCAATCCCAAGACAGGTGAAAAAGTGTCGATTCTCGGCTACGGTTGCATGCGCTGGCCAGACCTGTCAGGTGGAGTAGGGCGCTCCGATGCCGACCTCGATCAGGAAACCATCAATGAGCTTGTCGACTATGCGCTGGAGCATGGGGTGAACTACTTCGACACATCGCCTGCCTACTGCCGCGGACGCTCCGAGGAAGCAACCGGTATTGCTTTGGCACGTCACCCGCGTGACTCATACTTTATTGCTACAAAGCTCTCCAACTTTGCTCCGCAGACATGGAGCCGCGAGGCGTCATTGCAAATGTATCACGACTCGTTCAAGAAGTTGCAGACTCCCTACATTGATTATATGCTGCTCCATTCAGTAGGCGGTGGAGAGGATGCGATGGACACTTTCCGCAAACGCTATATTGACAATGGCATCCTTGACTTCCTGCTCGAGGAGCGTGAAAAAGGTAAAATCCGCAACCTCGGATTCTCATATCATGGTGACATTGCCATCTTTGACAATCTGCTTGCCAATCACGACAAGTACAAATGGGACTTCGTGCAGATTCAGATGAACTATCTCGACTGGAACCATGCCAAGGAAATCAACCCCAGCAACACCAATGCGGAGTATCTCTATGACGAACTCGACAAACGCGAGATTCCGGTGGTGATAATGGAGCCGCTGTTAGGCGGACGCCTGTCTGACCTCCCTGATCATGTGGTTGCCCGACTGAAACAGAAGGAACCTGAACGCAGCGTGGCATCGTGGGCGTTCCGTTTCGCCGGAACTTATCCCCGCGTGCTGACTGTGCTCAGTGGTATGACCTATATGGAGCATCTGCAGGACAATCTCCTTTCATACTCTCCCCTCAAACCGCTTTCCGACGAGGAAAAGCAGTTCCTTTTCGACACTTCTTCGCTGATTGTGCAATATCCCACCGTGCCGTGCAACGATTGCAAGTATTGTATGCCTTGTCCATACGGCATTGACATACCTGCCATCCTGACACATTATAATAAATGTGTTAATCAGGGAAATATACCTGAAACATCGCAGGCTCCAAACTATCGTGAGGCACGTCAGGCATTCCTCGTCGGTTATGACCGCAGTGTTCCCAAACTGCGTCAGGCAAGTCACTGCATCGGTTGCAATCAGTGCATTGTTCATTGTCCCCAGAATATTGCCATACCGGTGGAACTCCATCGCATCGACCGCTTTGTGGAACAACTTAAGCAGAACACCCTGTGATGAAACAGCTTATTGAGCGTCTGAAGCAAGGTAATCACTCGCTGGTGATTGAAACCACCGATGGTGTCATGACGTTTGACACACGCGGGGTGTCAACGCTGTATGACCTTCTCACCAATCAGCCCCAACTGCTTGATGGCTCGCGGGTTGCGGACAAAGTGGTGGGTAAGGGCGCCGCGGCTTTGATGTTGCTCGGTAAGGTTCGTGAGGTCCATGCATTGACCATAAGTCAACCGGCTCTCGATTTGTTCCAACGCTATGGCATGAGGGTTACTTATGAAAAGGTGGTCGATAACATCATCAACAGGGCAGGCAATGATATATGTCCCGTGGAAAAACTTTGCATGAACTGCGAAACACCTCAACAGGCTCTCCCACTGATAAGTTCTTTCCTTGCTGACATGAAGAAATAAAGTCAGGCTTAATTAGTTTGTAAGGCAAATTGACCAATTTTTCTATGAAATTGGCTAATGAAAGAAATTATTTTGGGTAATTATTTCAATTTATTAGTGTGTGTTAAAAAAATTAAGTAACTTTGTAATCCGCTTTTGTTATCAATACAGGCAGCGGAAATTTACATCACATACTCAACAGGTGGTCTGATGGATTTATTTAACAGGATAGTAGGAATATTCAAACATAAGTTTCTGCACAAGTGGGCGGTTTTCATCATTGATGTGATGGCATCGTTTATTGCATCACTATTTGTGATTCTGCTTGTCCGTATCCTCCACATCCCTTATGATTTCTCTAACCTGCAACTCGGACTTTGGTTTGGTGGCTCGATTCTGTTTTCAGCATTCATATTCCGGATAGGGACAGTCTATCGCGCTATAATACGCTATTCATCGCTGCGGGAGCTCAATCAAGTCAGCATAATCTGCATTGCCAAAGATTTTCTATTATGGTTGGTGATGGGGTTGTTAACACCGCTTACACTGATGAGCCAATTGCTTGCTGCTATGGTGATAATGGACTTCTTCATCACCGTGTGCATGCTGATTATGGTTCGTGTGCTCGTGATTGTAACATTCGGTTACATCCGCCATCGCGTGGAGGATGAGGAAAAAATTCGTCGTGTGCTGGTTTATGGCACAAGCGAAAAATCCTTGTCGGCAATGATGCGTCTGACTGACTCCACCACCTATCGCATCGACGGTTTCATAGACTATAATAAACGCGGAAAGAGTGGCATCAGAATTGATGGCAAGAATCTCTACTATTTCCGTAACGCAGATGATGTCAAGCGAATTATCATCAGTTCATCAGTCAACGGCATACTGTTTGCAAATGTTGCCGATGCCAGAAATGAACAGGATCGTCTTATCCAATATTGCCGCGAGGCAGGTCTGCGCACCTACATTGTGCCTGACATCGACGAGATTAAGGATGGTTCCATCATTGGCAACAAAATCCGCTCCATCAACATCGAGGATTTGTTGGGTCGCGATGAAATCAAGATTTCAATGAAGGAGATCACTGAGAATTTCAGTGATAAGGTAGTGATGGTGACCGGAGCTGCAGGTTCTATCGGTTCCGAACTGTGCCGTCAGCTCGCTACGCTGGGAGTAAAGAAAATTGTGCTTTTCGACAATGCCGAGACCCCGCTTCACAACATCCGTCTTGAACTGGACGACCGTTTCCCCGACCTTGATTTCGTGGCTGTTATAGGTGATGTGCGCTCCGAGCAGCGACTTGACTATGTTTTCCGCCAGTACCGTCCGCAGATTGTGTTCCATGCAGCCGCTTACAAGCATGTGCCCCTTATGGAGGAGAATCCGTGTGAAGCTGTCTGCGTCAATGTCAACGGAACACGCAATGTAGCTGACAAATGTGTTGAGTACGGCATAGAGCAGATGGTGATGGTTTCAACTGACAAGGCTGTAAATCCCACTAACATAATGGGTTGCACCAAGCGTTTGGCTGAGATTTATGTGCAGTCGCTCGGTCTGGCAATCGAACGTGGCGACATCAAGGGAACCACCCGGTTTGTCACCACCCGTTTCGGCAACGTCCTTGGCTCTAACGGTTCAGTTATACCCCGTTTCAGGGAACAGCTTGAACATGGCGGCCCCATAACCGTTACACATCCTGAGATAACACGCTTCTTCATGACCATTCCCGAGGCATGTCGCCTTGTTATGGAGGCTGCCACATTTGCCACCGGCACACAGATTTTCGTGTTTGACATGGGCAAGTCCGTAAAGATTGTCACACTTGCCGAGCGCATGATTCAGCTTGCCGGACTTGAGGTTGGAAAAGATATCAAGATAGAATTCACCGGATTGCGTCCCGGTGAAAAACTCTATGAGGAAGTGCTTGCCACCAAGGAAAACACCGTGCCCACATGCCATGAGCGCATATTCATAGCCAAAGTCCGCGACTATTCCTACGATGCTGCGGCAGACACCGTCACTCGTCTGTCACACCTCGCCATCAGCGTGAAAATCCCCGAAATGGTGATTCTCATGAAAGAGACCGTACCGGAATTCATCAGCAAGAACTCCGTCTACGAAAAATACGACAAAGCATAAATAAGTTTTGTCTATTTCAGTGAGTCTGTTTCGTTATAACAAATTTATTATCTATTACCTTTATGATGAAAATACTTTTACTGACTCTGTTAGGATTATTGATGTCGTTACCGGTATTTGCAAAAGAGTTTAAATTTACTTATCAAGGTAAGACTCTAACATATACAGTCCTAAGCGAGAGAGATAGAACAGTGGAAGTAAAGTATGATCATGATTATGTCACTGGAAATCTTGAAATCCCATATCAGGTAAAACATAGAAGAAAGGTTTATAAGGTTACCAAAATAGGAAATTATTCTTTCTGGATGAATCGTGGTTTGAAGTCGGTAACGATTCCATCTTCGGTCACGTCAATTGGCGATAGAGCATTTAAAGAATGTAGCACTCTGACATCAGTCACAATACCTAACTCTGTTTCTTCAATTGGCGAGTGGGCATTCTCGGAATGCAGCAACCTGACATCATTGACAATACCTAACTCCGTTACTTCAATTGGCAAGTGTTGTTTTTCGGGTTGTGGTAAACTTGAGTCAATTACTATTCCCAATTCAGTTAACTTAATTAAAAAGTATACTTTCAGTAAATGTAGCAATCTCAGGACGGTGAATATTCCCAATTCTGTCAGATCAATAGGCGAGTCAGCTTTCTTCGGTTGCTCAAATTTGAGCGCTGTGACTATTCCCAACTCCGTCACCACAATCCAAGATGGTGCTTTCTATGAATGTTGCAGTCTCAAAACTGTGACAATCCCGAACTCTGTTTATTCAGTCGGATCTAATGCTTTCTATGGCTGTAACCGTTTGGAGAGGAGTGCTTATCCTAATACGATTAAAGATCCCTTTTATTCCGGTAAACGGTTTGCATACAATCCTAATGGTGCAATAATTGAAAATGGATGGGTATTTGGACCGCAAAAAAAAGAAATTCTTTTTGCCCCTATAACACAAGACGATGAATCAGTTGTTATTCCCAACACTGTAATTTCAATAGGTAAGAATGCTTTTAGTGGTTGTAGTAGTCTAAAATATGTAATAATTCCCAACTCTGTTACAAAAATTGGTAATGGGGCTTTCCTCGGTTGCTCAAATTTGAGCGCTGTGACTATTCCAAACTCTGTAATTACACTTGATGATTATGCTTTTGCTTATTGTACCAGTCTGACTTCAATTGTTTTATCAAACTCAGTTACTTCAATAGGTGACTGCGCTTTCAAAGATTGCAGCAACCTTACCTCGGTAACAATCCCCAACGCTGTTACAACTATAGGTGATTGTGCCTTTTTACGGTGCTACAGTCTAAAATCAATGTATATCCCATGCTCAGTAACTTCTATTGGTAAGTCTGCTTTCCAAGATTGCACTAGCCTTGCATCGGTGACACTTCCAAACTCTGTCATCTCAATAGGCGATGGAGTTTTTTCCAATTGCTGCAGTCTGATATCTGTAATAATCCCCAACTCCGTTACGTCAATTGGTAACAGGGCTTTTTCCGATTGCCGCAGTCTGACATCTGTAATAATCCCCAACTCTGTAACGTCAATTGGTTTTCGGGCTTTTTCCGATTGCAGCGGATTGAAAAAGAGTGCATATCCAAATACATTAGCAGATCCTTTTAATACAGGTTATAGGGTAGCATATAATCCTAATGGTGCGAAGATCGAGGATGGATGGATATATGGACCGGGAAAATCGGAAATTCGCTTTGCTCCTATAACACTTAACGGTGATTATTTGGTACCATCCACTGTAACTTCAATAGGTAATTTTTCTTTTCAGGGGTGCCGTGATCTTACTTCGATAATTATTCCTGAATCGGTAACGACAATAGGTTCGGCTGCTTTCTATGGTTGTGAAGGCTTGACTTCAGTAACCATTCCTAACTCTGTTACCACAATCGGTGAGTATGCTTTCAATGGTTGCAGCGGTCTGAAATCTGTCATTATTCCTAATTCCGTTACTTCAATCGGAAATGGTTCTTTCAAGGATTGCAACAGTCTGACTTCGGTGGATATTCCCAATTCCATCACCACAATCAACGACTTTGTTTTTTTCGGTTGTAGTGGTCTTACTTCAGTTACAATCCCCAATTCTGTAACTTCAATCGGTGATTTTGCATTTTATGATTGTACCGGTCTTACATCATTAAAAATCCCATATTCCGTCACTTCGATCGGTGAGAACGCTTTCTACGGGTGCAAAGATGTGGTTAAACTGACTAAACGTCGGAGAACACGTTCTCCGTATATTAAACCGGGCAATGCTGGCGCATCTTCAAATTAGTCAAAAACGTAACACCACCGTATAGAATACTTGGACGAAATGAGGATCAAGGCTTATTTCGGCTGGTTAACATATATGATATATGTTTCCATCTATGTCCATGTACTTAATAACCGAAGATTTTCTTTTAACAATTCTCCAATTTTTAAGTTGACTCTCATCAATATTTTGAATTTTACAAACTTCTTTAATAAATTCTATTTTTTTCATGTCTGCTGTTTTACCATAGTTTTTATGTCCTTCTAAGGATGGTGAGCATAACATAAATCCATTAAGAGATTTTTCAAGCGTAAAATAGTTATAGATTTGCTTTTGTTTATTTATATACACAACTCCATATTTTGCCAACGGCACATCAAAAGGGGTTGGAAAATCATATAGAAGTATATATTCAGAGTCATGATCGCCAAATAGTTCACATGATATTTCACCCCAATCTATGCACCGCGGATCTACTCTCAAAGAAATATCATCTTTCCATGTTGAATCAGCAAAAAATCGAAATTCTTCTTCCGTATTCTCCTTAATTCGTTCAATGTATGTTGGTAAAAGTATATATTCGAAATATCGTAATGCATCTTTTTCCGAATTTGTTAACGTAAATTCTCTATTGGCTCTTTTTCTACTTTTAATAAACAAATACAAAGAAGCTATTATCAATGAAATTCCAAATAAAACAATCAATAATATATAGAACGACATTTCATAACTAATAATATATATGCCCATTCCCAATACATACAAGCCAAACAATAGTGTTATTATGGCTGCTGTCTTTTGTTTTCGCATCAGTTATTCTGTATAATTATATTAAACATTTATTTTTGGGTATTGCAAATTTTTTTCAATCAGACGGAAGCCGGATAGATCTTGCTTCGCAAGTACTCCGCGGTGCCTACTCTGACTAACTCGTTTATCCTAAAAAATGTAAGGGCGCTCCGCGAAGCGCTCTTACAATTATTAGATATGTAGTCAAATCTTATTGGTACTCATCCCATGACTTGATTTCGATTTCATCAATGGGGAGCGTTGTGAACGCGGTGATGAAAGCCGATGCAAGGCGGGCATTGGTGATGAGCGGAATGTTGAGGTCAATGGCAGCGCGACGGATGCGGTAACCGTTGCTCAACTCAGTGGATGTCAGGTTTTTGGGTATGTTGACAACCATGTCGATTTCCTTGTTGTGCAACAGGTCGAGCGCCTGCGGATGACGGTCGGGCTGACTGGGCCAGTAAACTTCTATTGAAGGGATACCGTTGTCGGCAAGGAATCGGTGTGTGCCGCCGGTGGCGTAGATGAGGAAACCTTTGTCATGTAGCTTGTGGGCAGCTTCAAGCATATCGGTTTTCTGTTTTACGGAACCGGTGCTCAGAAGAATTGAATGTTTCGGAATACGGTGTCCTACTGAGAGCATCGATTTCAGAATAGCCTCGTTGGTATCGTTGCCTATGCAGCCTACTTCGCCGGTTGATGACATGTCGACGCCTAACACCGGATCGGCTCCCTGAAGGCGTGAGAAAGAGAATTGCGATGCCTTGATGCCGACATAGTCAAAGTCGAACACGTTTTTGGCAGGTTTTTCAACGTTGACACCGAGCATAACCTTGGTTGCAATGTCTATGAAGTTGATTTTCAGGACTTTTGAAACGAAGGGGAAGCTGCGTGAAGCTCGCAGGTTACACTCGATAACCTTTATTTCATTGTTCTTGGCAAGGAACTGGATGTTGAACGGACCTGTGATTTTGAGCGCACGGGCAATCTGCGAGGAGATTTTCTTGATTCGGCGCACCGTTTCAACATATAGTTTCTGCGAGGGAAAACAGATGGTGGCGTCGCCTGAGTGTACTCCGGCGAACTCGATGTGCTCGGATATGGCGTAGACGATTATCTCGCCGTCGCGTGCCACGGCATCCATCTCCACTTCCTTGGAGTTGCGGATAAACTCGGTGACCACAACCGGATGTTCCTTCGATACGTTCGCCGCCAGCTGGAGGAATCTTTCAAGTTCCTCGTTGTTAGAGCATACGTTCATGGCGGCACCTGAAAGCACATAGCTCGGGCGCACCAGCACAGGGAAGCCTACCTCATCGATGAACTTGTGAATATCCTTCATGTCGGTAAGCTCGCGCCAGCGGGGCTGATCAATGCCCAGTCGGTCAAGCATGGCTGAGAATTTGTGTCGGTCCTCGGCATTGTCAATGCTTTGGGCTGATGTTCCCAGAATATTTACACCCGCTTCATCAAGTCGGGTAGCGAGGTTGTTAGGTATCTGTCCGCCCACGGAGAGGATTGTGCCGTGAGGCTGCTCCAGTTCGAGGATATCCATGACACGCTCGTAGGTAAGCTCGTCGAAATAGAGGCGGTCACACATGTCATAGTCGGTGGATACGGTCTCCGGATTATAATTAATCATCACAGAGCGCCATCCCTGTTGTTTCACGGTCAGAAGCGCGTTGACCGAACACCAGTCAAATTCCACGGAACTACCTATGCGATAGGCACCTGAGCCGAGAACCACAATCGAACGGTGGTCATGCAGGTAATCCACATCGTTGGTCGAGCCGTTGTAGGTCAGATACAGGTAGTTGGTCATTGCCGGATATTCCGCTGCCAGTGTGTCAATCTGTTTCACCACGGGGGTGATACCCATATCCTTGCGGTAGCTGCGTACGGCAGCCGAGTCCGTGTAGCTGTGGAATTTATCTTTGCGAACCTCGCGGGCAATCTGGAAGTCACTGAAACCCTGCTGTTTTGCAAGACGCAGCAGGTCGGGTGTGACAGCCTGTATTTCATTGTATTCGCGAAGCATGGATGCTGTGTCCATTATGTTCTGCAGCTTGTAGAGGAACCAGCGGTCAATTTTTGTCAGCTCATGAATTTTTTCAACGGAGTAACCGTCAGCCATCGCCTTGGCTATCACGAAGATACGTTTGTCGGTCGGCTCTGCCAAATCATGCTCTATGTCATTGATTTTCAGCTCATGGTTACCCACGAAGCCGTGCATGCCCTGACCAATCATACGCAATCCTTTCTGAATCGCCTCCTCAAATGTGCGTCCTATCGACATCACCTCACCCACAGACTTCATCGATGAGCCTATTTCGCGGCGTACGCCATGGAATTTACCTAAATCCCAGCGCGGTATCTTCACAACAATGTAGTCAAGAGCCGGCTCGAAGAATGCCGATGTTGATTTAGTCACAGAGTTCGACAGGTCAAACAGTCCGTAGCCTAAACCAAGCTTTGCCGCTACGAAAGCCAGCGGATAGCCTGTGGCTTTAGATGCAAGTGCCGACGAACGGCTCAGACGCGCGTTTACCTCTATGACGCGGTAGTCCATCGACTTGGGGTCGAAGGCATACTGCACGTTACATTCACCCACAATACCAATATGGCGTATGATTTTTATTGCCAGTGAGCGCAGATAGTGATAGTCCTCGTTTGACAGAGTCTGGGAGGGAGCCACCACTATGCTCTCGCCGGTGTGGATTCCTAACGGGTCGAAGTTTTCCATGTTGCAGACCGTGATGCAGTTGTCGTAGCAGTCACGAACCACCTCATATTCTACCTCTTTCCATCCTTTAAGCGATTTTTCGACAAGTACCTGAGGTGAGAACGAGAGGGCTTTTTCTGTCAGCGATACAAGATCTTCGGGAGTGTCGCAGAATCCGCTGCCAAGACCGCCCAATGCGTATGCCGCGCGAACGATAACCGGATAGCCGAGCTTTTCTGCTGCCTGCAGGGCGCTTTCCACGGTGCTGACAGCCTCGCTTTTGATGGTTTTTACATCGATTTCATCAAGCTTCTTGACAAACAGCTCGCGGTCCTCGGTGTCCATGATGGCACGAACCGGTGTGCCAAGCACTTTCAGATTATATTTCTCAAGTACGCCTGATTCATAGAGAGCCACACCGCAGTTCAGCGCGGTTTGTCCGCCGAAGGCGAGCAGTATGCCGTCAGGGCGCTCCTTTTCTATTACTTTCTCCACGAAGTAGGGTGTCACGGGGAGGAAATATATCTTGTCAGCGAACCCGTCGGAAGTCTGGACGGTAGCGATATTGGGGTTGATAAGCACTGTTTCAATCCCTTCCTCCTTCATCGCTTTCAGAGCCTGAGAGCCGGAGTAGTCAAACTCGCCCGCTTCGCCGATTTTCAGCGCGCCGCTGCCTAACAGCAGTACTTTCTTTATGCTTTTGTCAATCATAATCTCTACAACATGCTAATGAATTTGTCAAAAATAAACTCTGTGTCCTTCGGACCTGACGAAGCCTCAGGGTGGAACTGGGCTGAGAAGAAAGGTTTGGTCTTGTGGCGGATACCCTCGTTGGTGCCGTCGTTCATGTTGATAAACATCGGTTCCCAATCATCGGGCAGAGTCTTGTCATCAACAGCAAAGCCATGGTTCTGCGAGGTCACGAAGCAAGTGTCCGTTCCTACCAGACGCACCGGCTGATTGTGGCTGCGGTGACCATATTTGAGTTTGAATGTGCGTGCGCCTGCAGCCTTGGCAAGCAACTGATTACCCATGCAGATGCCACAGATGGGCTTACCAATCTCAATTGCTTTGCGGATCAGTTCCACTGTTTCTGTGGCAAGATCGGGGTTGCCGGGACCGTTGGAAATGAACAGACCGTCGTAAGGAATGGTGGTGAAGTCATAGTTCCAAGGAACCCTGACTACCTTCACGCCGCGACGTGTCAGACACCGGATAATATTATGCTTTGTGCCGCAGTCCACAAGAACCACGGTTTTTTCACCTTTGCCGTGAACTTCCGGGGCAGGGCAGCTTGTTTTGCCCACAAGATTTTCAAGGTTAGGGTCATAGAAATCGATATCCTCGCCACCTTCAATTACAATTTTACCAAGCATAGAGCCTTTTTCGCGCAAATGCTTGGTAAGAGCACGGGTATCAATATCATAGATACCGGGGATTTTTTCCTGAATCAGCCATTCTGACAATGACCGGTCTGCCTGCCAATGGGAGTGCTGCCATGAGTAGTCTTGCGCCACAATCGCCTTGGCGTGAATATGGTCGCTTTCGTAAAACTCGCTGACATCATCCTTTTCGCGGCATGGCGGAACACCATAATTGCCAAGGATGGGGTAGGTGGTGACTAAAATCTGTCCTTCATAGGAGGGGTCGGTCAAACTTTCGGGATAACCGGTCATTGCGGTGTTGAATACCACTTCGCCGGCGGCTGGAGCCTCATAGCCGAAGGATTTGCCTTCAAAAGTTGTGCCATCTTCAAGTATCAAGGTGGCTCGTTTGGGTTGACGCATGCGCAAGAGTTTTTGGTTTATAGCTCATCTTTGCGGCATCCCCCGGTCGTCAAAAAATTGCGACATACGGGAAAACCATACAAAGGTACGACAAATTTTTCTATTTTCCCATCAATGTTGATAACTTTTATTGGTAGGAGCCAAATTTTGGTGTTAAACCAATATGTGATGTGGGAGCGCACACATATAATAATAAAGCAGACCTAAAATAAGCACATCTAATAATACAGTATATAATAATAAAGCGCACCTGTGTGAGGCGCGCTTTGGCAAAGGTTGTATGCCCGTAGGGAGTCGAACCCTAATCGAAGGAACCGGAATCCTTTATTCTATCCATTGAACTACGGGCACATTGCGGTTTGTTTTGCAAATTTAAGCCTTTTTTTTTATTTGGGCAAGGTTTTTTTTGTAGTTTTGCAGGTGAAAACAGCATCAACTTACTTGCTATGGATGTCAGAATAGAACAGTCATGGAAAAATTTGTTAAACGACCAGTGGGAACAGCCTTACTTTGAGGCTCTTACTGACTTTGTGCGACAGGCTTACCGCACAACAACGGTTTTTCCGCCTGCCCGGAGCATCTTCGCCGCGTTTGATTCCTGCCCTGTCGACAAGGTCAAGGTGGTCATCCTCGGTCAGGATCCTTATCATGGCATAGGGCAGGCTAACGGTCTCTGTTTTTCCGTAGCTGACGGTGTGGAAATTCCACCCTCGCTTGTCAATATCTTCAAGGAGATTCATGACGATACCGGCGCACCGATTCCATCATCGGGTAATCTCGAGCGGTGGGCACGTCAGGGCGTGCTGCTGCTCAATGCAACACTCACGGTCGAGGCTCACCGTGCCGCTTCGCATCAGGGCAAGGGTTGGGAACTGTTCACTGACGCCGTCATCCGCCATCTTAATGACAGTTGCAACGGACTCGTGTTTATGCTTTGGGGTAACTATGCCATCCGTAAGGGTGAACTTATCGACCGATCGCGCCACTTGGTGCTGACCTCGGCTCATCCGTCGCCTCTGTCGGCTTATCGCGGCTTCTTCGGCAACCATCATTTTTCACGCGCCAATCACTATCTGACACAGCAGGGGAAGGAGGCTATCCAATGGTGAAACGATTCGCCCTGTTGTCAGTCACACTGCTGTGGGTGGCGCTCTCCGCGGGTGCCGAGCTTGTCAACACCATGACCGAAATTTTCGACCCGCATTTCCGCTCGCTTCAGCTCAGGGTCAATGACAACCTGTTTCTACCTCCGGTGCTGTTGCTTGACGGTGGCGACTACATGACAATAGAGTTCGATGAGCTTGCTGAGGATAACCGCTATCTGCGTTACTCTATTCAGCACTGCAATGCCGACTGGCAGCCTTCGGGGTTGGCAGAGTCAGAGTATCTCGACGGATTCAATCTCGCTGACGTGGAGGAGTATGACTTCTCTCAGGCTACCACCACCCACTATGTTCATTACCGTATCTCTCTGCCTGACCGGCAAATGCGCCCGCTTCTGTCAGGAAACTACCTGCTTAAGGTCTACGACTCCGACAATCCTGATGAAACGCTGCTTCAGGCACGCTTCAGCGTGACGGAGCAGAAAGTGGGAATATCAGCCGGAATAACTTCGACCACCGATATTGACATTAACCGCGGTCATCAGCAGCTTTTGGTAAGTGTGGACTGCGGATCTGCCGCTGTGCAATCGCCGTTCGCCGACCTCAAACTATACATTCAGCAGAACCGCCGGCTTGACAATGAGGTGATGTTGCCGCATCCCACGCGGGTAGTCAACCGAACAGCCGTTTACGAACATCAGCGCCCGCTGATTTTTCCTGCCGGCAACGAGTATCGTCGTTTCGAGACGGTGACAATCAATTTTCCGGGAATGAAAATCGACCGTACGGGCTTCTATGACCCTTATTATCACGCTGTTGTCGCCACTGATGAGCAGCGCGCATCCTATCAGTATGACTCCACTCAGAAAGGTCGTTTCATGATTCGTAATGCGGAGAGCGACGGACCTTCGGAAACCGAGGCTGACTATGTGGTGACTCATTTTTCGCTCTACGCACCGGAGCTGATAGGGCAGACCGTATATCTCAACGGCGATTTCGTACATCAGAATTTCAATCAGGAATCGCAGATGGTCTACAATCCGGAGACCGGATTGTTCGAACGCTCCATACTGCTGAAACAAGGCTCCTACAACTATCAGTATCTGACCGGCAACCCTTCGAAAGACGGAAGCCGGACACGCGCCGTTGAAGGAGATTTTTATGAAACTGACAATGAGTACACGGTCAAGGTTTACACCCGCCAGCCGGGTGAACGCTACGACCGACTTATTGGCTACGCCACGTTTAAATATGGAAAGTGAAGAAACCGTTATGCTTGAAATCAAGAATACCCTCGTTTCGCTTGACCTTGTTGAGCGATTCTTTTGCTGTGATCTGGAAAAGTGTCTGGGGCAGTGCTGCATCGACGGCGATGCCGGCGCCCCGCTGACTGATGAGGAACGTCAGAAAATTGAAGAAGTATTGCCCGAAATATGGGATGATCTTCTGCCTCAGGCTCAGGAGGTGATAAGTCAGCAGGGAGTATCATACGTTGATGAGGAGGGCGATCTTGTCACCTCTATTGTCAACGGTCAAAACTGCGTGTTCACCACATTCGGCAAGGATGGCATGTGTCTGTGTGCCATTGAAAAGGCATTCCGTGAGGGTCGCATCGATTTCATGAAGCCATCCTCGTGCCATCTTTATCCTGTGCGCCTGACCACCTATCCGTCTTTCACCGCTGTAAATTATCATCGCTGGAAAATCTGCAAATGCGCCGAGGTGCTCGGCAAAAAGGAGGGAATCAGAGTTTATCAGTTCCTTGCAGGACCACTGACTGCCCGTTTCGGCAAGGAGTGGTACGATGAACTTTGTGAGGCTTGCGAGGCTTATTTGGCTGAGTACGGCGACAAGGAGTAAGCAAACTGACAATTCCGATGACAGGCACCGCAAAGCGGTGTCAGGTACGATTGCATTATACTGTCAGGCAACTGCGGCAGGAATAAAAAATCAGGAGATAAACACTGTTATCACAGATGCTTATCTCCTGCTTTTATATTATTCCGGCAACCGGTTATGCTTCCGGTTTGTCCTGATGGTTGTGACGTTCGCCACGGGGTTCGCGATCACCACGGGGTTCACGGTTGCCACCTTCGCGGCGAGGTCCACGGTCGTTGCGACGGGGACCACGGTCACCACGGGGTTCGCGGGGCTGACGTTCGCGTTCAACGTAACCTTCAGGTTTGGGGAGAAGCGCACGCATAGAGAGGCGATATTTACCGGTCTTTTTGTCAATTTCAATCAGTTTCACCTGAAGGGTGTCACCTTCCTTGATGCCTGATGCTTCCATGTCGGGAATGCGGTCCCATGAAATTTCAGAAATGTGGAGCAGACCGTCGCGGTTAGGCATGAATTCTACGAATGCACCGAAGTCAAGGATTGAGCGCACATTGCCGGTGTAGGTCTTGCCCTCTTCGGGGAGTTCCACAATGGCGTTGATCATTGCCACAGCCTTATCCATTGACTCTTTTGAAGTGGCAGCGATTTCAATGTAACCGCCTTCGTCGATTTCGTCAATTGAAACAGTAGCGCCGCTCTCTTCCTGAATACCCTGAATGATTTTTCCGCCCGGTCCGATAACTGCTCCGATGAGTTCTTTGGGAATGGTCATGGTGACGATGCGCGGAACGTGAGGCTTGTAGTCCTCGCGGGGTGCGGGTATTGTCTGTTCGATTATGTCAAGGATGTGGAGACGTCCGTCGCGAGCCTGATTGAGGGCGCGTTCGAGAATTTCGTATGACAGACCGTCGCACTTGATGTCCATCTGAGTGGCAGTGATACCCTGACGGGTACCTGTCACCTTGAAGTCCATGTCGCCGAGGTGGTCCTCATCGCCGAGAATATCTGAAAGGATTGCATATTTGGGGCTTGCAGTGTCAGTGATAAGACCCATTGCAATACCGCTGACAGGGCGTTTCATTTTTACACCGGCGTCAAGCAAAGCCAGAGTTCCGGCACATACGGTAGCCATTGATGACGAACCGTTTGATTCCAGAATGTCGCTGACTACGCGGCAAACGTAGGGGAAATCATCGGGGAACATCCGTTTGAGCGCACGGTGGGCGAGGTTACCGTGACCGATTTCACGTCGACCTACACCGCGAACCGGTTTGGCTTCACCTGTAGAGAAGGGAGGGAAGTTGTAGTGCAGAAGGAAGCGCTCGCGACCCTGATTCAGAACATCGTCCAGAATCTTTTCATCGAGTTTTGTACCGAGGGTCACTGTTGAGAGCGACTGGGTCTCGCCACGGGTGAAGATTGATGATCCGTGAGGTCCTGACAGATAGTCAACTTCACACCAGATGGGGCGGATTTCGGTGGTCTTGCGACCGTCCAGACGAATACCTTCATCGAGAATGCAGCGGCGGACGGCTTCTTTTTCAACATCGTGGTAGTAGCGCTTTACCAGCGGAGTCTTTTCGTCACGTTCCTCTTCGGGAAGTGAGTCGATATATTCCTGACAGATTGCGTCGAACGATTCCTGACGCCAGTGTTTGTCGGCTGAACCGGCTTTTGCAATGGCGTAAGCTTTGTCGTAGCATTTGTCATGAACATCCTTGCGGAGTTCTTCGTCGTTGGTTTCGTGGCAGTATTCACGCTTAACGGTGGCGCCTACAGCTTCGGCAAGTTCCATCTGAGCCTTGCACTGCTCCTTGATGGCGTCATGAGCAGCCTTGAGGGCGGCGAGGAGGTCAGCTTCGGAAACTTCGTTCATTTCGCCTTCCACCATCATGATGTTGTCGTAGGTGGCACCTACCATCAGCTCCATGTCAGCCTTTTCAAGCTGTTCAAAAGTGGGGTTGATGACAAATTCGCCGTCGATGCGCGCAACGCGCACTTCCGAGATGGGACCATTGAAGGGTATATCGCTCACGGCGATAGCGGCAGAAGCGGCAAGACCGGCAAGAGCGTCGGGCATGTCTACGCCATCGCTTGAGTACATGGTGATGTTGACAAAAGTGTCAGCATGGTAATTGTCAGGGAAAAGGGGGCGGAGCACGCGGTCAACGAGGCGTGCGGTCAGGATTTCGTAGTCAGAGGCGCGACCTTCACGTTTGAGGAAACCTCCGGGGAAACGACCTGCTGATGAAAATTTTTCTTTGTATTCAACTTGTAACGGCATGAAGTCGACGCCTTCGCCGGCTTCTTTGGCGGAAACCACGGTTGCCAGAAGCATTGTTCCGCCCATTCTGAGTTCTACTGCTCCATCAGCCTGCTTGGCAAGTTTGCCGGTTTCGAGGGTGATTTCACGCCCGTCAGCAAGAGTGATGGTTTTCTTAATTGGATTCATAAAATGTCTGTATAGATTTATTTCTTCATAAATTGCCGCAAAGTTACGAAAAAATTATGGATTACACACCACAGGATTACTTAAATTAATTAAAAAAGTGAACTATAGGGGTGATAACGGGGTGATATGCCTGCAAAAGGAAAGATTTCGCTTCAAATGTGGTGCGGTTTTGATGAAAAAATCGTAAATTTGCACATGATTCTGCAACGACTGACAGTAAACAATTTCAAGAACATCAGGTTTGCCGAGCTGGATTTCAGCCCGAAAATGAACTGTTTCCTCGGTAATAACGGCATGGGTAAGAGCAATTTGCTCGATGCCATCCATTTCCTGAGCTTCTGTCGCAGCTTTTCAGGATTGAACGATGCCGGACTCATCACTGACGGCGAGCGATTTCTCATGCTCAAAGGTGATTATGTCCGCCATCAGACTCCGGAGGATATTCAGGCATCGTTTGAAAACGGACGAAAGAAGGTGTTCAAACGCAAAGGTAAACCTTACAAACGGTTGAGCGAACATATTGGACTGTTTCCGCTGGTGTTGGTGGCGCCCCACGATATTGATCTCATTAACGGCACTTCGGAGGAGCGCCGTCGCTTCATCGACCAGATAATATCGCAGAGCGACACTCGCTATCTCGATGCACTTATCCGTTACGGACGCTTGCTGGAGCAGCGTAACCGCATGTTGCGCGACCATCAGTCTGACCGCACTCTTTTTGAAGCCGTGGAACTGCCCATGTCAGCCGCAGCTGCCTACATCAGCGATGCACGTCGCCGCTGGGTTGAGGAGTTCGTGCCGGTTTTCAACCGTTACTATACTGCCATTGCAGGTGATGAAACGGCAGAGCAGGTGCAGATGCACTATTCCACTACGCTCACGCCGGGCGACCCCCTTTCGTTGCAGAACCTGATGGACGGATCGCGCGGCCGCGACGAAGCGGTAGGACATACCACCGTGGGTATTCATCGCGACGACATAGAGATGATGCTCAACGGTCTGCCGGTGCGTCGCACAGCTTCGCAGGGACAGTGCAAAACCTATCTGATTGCCATGCGTTTTGCGCAATATGATTTCCTGAACCGTGCCACCGGAGTGCATCCGCTCCTGCTTCTCGACGACATTTTTGACCGTCTGGACGCACACCGGGTGCAGCGCATTGTCAGCATTGTGTCAGGCGAGGAATTCGGGCAGACCTTCATCACTGACACCAACCTGAGTCATCTCGACTCCATTATCAACCGCATGAAAGGAGATCACCGGCTGTTCAGGGTGGAGAGCGGCGAGTTTTATGTAGAAAATCAGAACCGGTAGCCGAAGTGAAAAAGACCTATCCCAAGCAAGTTAGAGAAATAATCGACTCAGTCCTCAGGGAGAGCGACGATGCGGAGAACTTTCTGCGTCAGCAAGCTTGTTTCCTGTGGGTGGAGACCGTGGGTCCGGTCATCAACAGCTACACCTACAGGCGCTATGTCGAAGGCTCGGTCCTGCACGTCTATCTGACTTCCGCATCACTGAAAAACGAGCTGTCGTTTCATCGCAGTTCCATTGTGGAGTCAATCAACAAATCATTAGGAAAAAACGTTTTAACGGAACTGATAATCCATTAATATAATGAAAGAGATTCTGTCACTTCCCCAGTCACCCAACCCCAAAGTGCCGCCGGTGGTGCATCCCTTCCGGGTTGTAACGCCGCTGCAGACAAGGTTCAACGATGTTGACATACTGGGGCATATCAACAATGCCGTATATTTCCAGTTTCTTGACCTCGGAAAAATAGAATATTTCAAGGCTGTATTGCCCGAAAAGTTCAACCTTAATAATATATGTGTGGTGATAGTCAACGTAAACTGCAACTTCTTCTCGCCCGGCTTCATGGATGAGGAACTTGCCGTTTACACAGCCTGCATACGCCTGTCACGCCGTAGCCTTACTCTGGAGCAACGCATCATCAACACCCGCACCGGCGATGTCAAGTGCGTTGCCGAAACCGTCATGGCAGGCTTCGACCCGGCTACAAACAAGGGGCTTGAACTTGACAACGAATGGGCTGACGAGATGGCTGAATTTGAAAATATCCAAAGAAATTTGTAAATTTGCCGATGAAAACAAGCCCGCGTGCATCACACCGCAGGCTCCAATCTGATTGAAATGAACGTACAAGAATCAATGCGCCAGATAATTGAGGCGGAGAGCGAGGCAATAAAGCAGATTCCGGTGAGCGATGCTTACGACCGGGCTGTGGAAGCCATTATCGAACATGTCCACAAACGTGGAGGCAAACTCGTGACATCAGGAATGGGTAAAGCCGGACAGATAGCCATGAACATAGCCACCACGTTCTGTTCTACAGGCACACCAGCCGTCAACCTGCATCCGTCCGAAGCGCAGCATGGCGACCTCGGAGTCCTTCAGCCCAATGACATTCTGCTGCTGATTTCAAACTCAGGCAAGACCCGCGAAATAATAGAGCTGGTGACCCTTGCGCGCAATCTCTATCCTCAGATTCCCATCATTGTAATCACCGGCAATGGCGAAAGTGTGCTGGCAGAACAGGCTGACATAACCTTGGTCACAGCTCCCGCACCTGAAGTGTGTCCCTTCGGGTTGACACCCACCACTTCCACCACCATGATGACCGTCATAGGCGATGTTCTGGTGGTCAACGTGATGAATAACACCGGATTTACCCGTGCCGACTATGCAAAACGTCACCACGGCGGATACTTAGGTCAAAAATCGAGAAACGAATAACCACAATGGCACGAATTATAGCCGTAGGAGAGGCAGGTTTTCACATTCGCCTTGAAGAACTCAAACCTCTGTCAGCACATCCCGGCGGACTGATACTGAACACCGCGGTGGAACTGAGCCGCATGGAACATCAGGTCAGCATGGCAACCGAGATAGGCAGCGATGTGCTCGGACACAAAATCATTGATATACTCAAAAAAGAGGGAGTCGACACTTATAGCGTGGAGCTCAGTCTGGACGGAACAACACCCACCACACTGGAGTTTGTCGATACAAAAACCGATGAGATAATCCAGCAGTTGCGCTACGACAACTTTGAGAACTGCACTGAAGGATTTGACATAATATGGCCCACAATCGAAACCGGTGACACCATCATCTTCGGTGGATTCCTGTCGATTTCAATGCGTGTGCGCAAACGTCTGTGGCAGTTCCTTACCTATGCCAAGGAGCGGAAAGCAAATCTCATATACTTGCCCGGATATAACCCCGTCAGAATGATGAGGGTGACAAAAGTGATGCCGCTGATATTTGAAAATCTCGAGATAGCTGACATTGTCATCACCACCACCGATCATCTGCAGTTCATATTCGGTAAGACCGACACTGCCAAGGCATACAAGGATAACCTCGAATTTTATGTCAATGACTTCTTCAACATCGGTGATGAGGTAATCGACTACCATGCCCACGGAGGACAGCACGAGCGCATACCGCGCATCAGCTCCATGAAACTGCCGGAGGCACTGGCATGGCTCATAGACAACAAAATACTTTCAAAATCAACTGATTAACAATGTCAACAGCAACCGCTGGCGCCGCACCCCACGGCGCACTTCCCAAAGTAGAGAATATGCAGGTGGCGATTATTGCCGCCGAGTGGAACGGACATATCACCAATGCGCTCACCCAAGGAGCGCTCGACCTGTTCAAATCGCAAGGATTCAAGGACGAGCAGGTTGACGTGTGGCATGTTCCCGGAGCCGTAGAACTCACCTTCGCCGCTTCGCAGGCAATAGAAGCATCGGTTTACGATGCCATAATCGTGTTCGGCTGCGTAATCCGTGGCGGCACACCCCACTTCGACTATGTTTGCCAGAGCGTCACACAAGGCATCACCATGCTCAACGCTGACTGCGACATTCCTGTGATATTCGGAGTCTTAACCGTTGACAACGAGCAAGATGCGCTTGACCGTGCAGGGGGTAAATTAGGCAACAAAGGCACAGAGGCAGCCGAGGCAGCCATAAAAATGTTTGATTTTGCTTGCAAGATTAAGGAACTTTAATTAACTTTGCAAAGCAATCGGGCGAATACCAGAGTGGCCAAATGGGGCAGACTGTAAATCTGCTGGCTTATGCCTTCGGTGGTTCGAATCCATCTTCGCCCACTTCAAACCATCATTATCATTTTTTGCGGAAGTAGCTCAGTCGATAGAGCATCAGCCTTCCAAGCTGAGGGTCGCGGGTTTGAGCCCCGTCTTCCGCTCCACAAAGAAGCTGCCTGAGAATTTCAGACAGCTTCTTTTTTATTTGGGCGGAGCGGATGCCTCCGGCGTCCGCAGATTTTCATGTTGGAGCGCTTCGTGGAGTGCTCGTTTACCATGCGTGGAGCGAAAATTGTTAACGACCGTTGAATCCCACAACTGTTTTCTTGCCGTTGATTATGTAGATGCCCGGACGGAGTGGTCGTTTGGTTACGGGAGTGCCATTGAGATTGTAGACGATAGATTCAGTGGAATCATCGGTGATGGTTTCGATGGCTGAAAGGGGTTGAAGCGAGAGGGTTACGCTCACATCGCCGGTGCTTAAAAACTGGCGCACTGAGGCGGCGGTGGCTCCGTCAATTTTTCCCAGCGGTGTGTAACTCCATGAGTTTGAACCATAAAAGATTACGATGTTCTGACCTTGATAGAGCATTATGTCGCCGGGAACAGTGGTAATCTGGCGGTTGGTGGTGGGAAGCGCTTGCGGAAGGCTTCCCACTTTTTCAAAACCGCCGTAATCTTCCATGGCTATGGTGACCGGACCCGCGTCAAGCAATGAGGTCAGGACGCGTGTGGCTGTGTTGTCAGCGAGTGTTGCTGTGACTGTGCGGTCACCTGCAGTCAGATAGATTTGTGTTTGAGCTGATGCCATTAGTGATAAAAACAATAGTGTCAGAAACGATAATCGCTCTTTCATATTTATTCCGGCATGTTGGTCAGGAAGAATGTGGCTATCTGAGCCATAGGAATTTTGTCGAGGTTGTCGTAGAGGTCGCAGTGTGTGGCATCGGCAACTATCAGCAGCTCTTTGTTGTCGCCATGGAGAAGTTTGAAAGTGTCCTCGCCGAAGTAACGTGAGTGAGCATTTTCACCATGAACAATCATTACGGCTCTCTCCAGTTCGCCGGCATATTCAAAGAACTTGAAGTTCATGAAGGGTAGGACAGAGGTGACATTCCATCCGTCGTTTGAGTTTCCTGAACGGGGGTGATAGCCGCGGGGTGTCTTGTAGTAGGCGTGATAGTCTTTGACAAATTGAGGAGCGTCATCGGGTAACGGATCGATTACACCACCGGCGCGGGAATATTCTCCGGCTGCATAGTCCTTGGTTCGTTGGGCAGCCAGAGCCGCGCGGGCAGCATTGCGCTTTTCTTTGGAGTTGTCAGCGTCATAGTATCCGTTTGCGCTCACGCGGGTCATGTCGTACATGGTTGATGCTACGGTGGCTTTTATGCGAGGGTCGTTTATGGCAGCCTGAATGGCAATTCCTCCCCATCCGCATATACCGAGGATGCCTATTCGGTCAGGGTCAACCTCAGGCTGAACGCTTAGAAAATCTACTGCCGCAGAGAAATCTTCGGTGTTGATGTCAGGCGATGCCACGCGCCGGGGCATGCCGCCACTTTCGCCGGTGAAAGAAGGGTCAAAGGCTATGGTGAGGAATCCGCGTTCGGCAAGCTGTTGGGCATATAGTCCACTCGACTGTTCCTTTACTGCCCCGAACGGTCCGCTGATTGCAATGGCAGGAAGTTTGCCGGTGGCGTCCTTCGGGATGTACAGGTCGGCGGCGAGTGTAATGCCGTAACGGTTCACGAAGGTTATTTTGCGATGGTCAACTTTGTCGCTTTGGGGAAATACTTTGTCCCATTCCTGAGTGAGGACGAGCGCTTCAGGAGTAGCTAAAGTCTTGTTGGTGTTTGGATTATTCATGTTCTGTGAGTTTGATGTCAGGGTGAGTGTTGTCAGCAGGATTGCTGATATGAATAATTTTCTCATTGTCATAACTGTTTTCTAATGTTGCAAAGTTAATTCTTATTCTTATATTGCGCTTACACGAATTTTGGTAAAACCAACCAATTTTTTAGGTAGGCGTATATTGTGACGAAAAAATTGCTACTTTTGCATAAAATACCTCACTGCTTCTAATTTAACGAAATAAAAGATGGAAAACGAATATAATGTACTGCTGATTAACGGTAGTCCGCAGGTCAAGGGATGTGTGGCGCGTGCTTTCGATGAACTTGAGAATACATTGAATCAGAATGGAGTTAGCACCACCCGCGTCAATATTGGCAATAAAAATATCCGCGGTTGCATCGCATGTAATTTTTGCCGTACTCACGGACGCTGCGTTTTTGATGATGAGGTGAATGCAACTGCACCTCTTTTTGCCAAAGCCGACGGACTTATTGTAGGAACTCCGGTGTACTATGCCGGTGCCAACGGGCAACTGATGTCGTTTCTTGACCGATTGTTTTACAGCACTTCCGGAACCATTGACTGCAACCAGAAAATTGGTGCCACCGTGGTATCTTCACGTCGCGCCGGTAGCACTTCGGCTTTCGATGACATCAATCATTTCTTCACTATCAGGTCAATGCCTGTTGTCTCGTCAACTTACTGGAACGAAGTCCACGGTTTCTCGGCGGAGGATGTTGAATCTGACCTTGAAGGTCTACAGACCATGCGCAACCTCGGACGCAACGCCGCCTTTCTGATTAAAGCCATCCGCGGGCAAAAGGAGAAAGAAGGATTGCCTCAGCAGGAATATGGATGTTTTACTCATTTTTTCACCGAAAAAAAGTCCTGAAAA
The DNA here is from genome assembly GCA_947177685.1 of uncultured Porphyromonadaceae bacterium. Lineage (GTDB taxonomy): Bacteria > Bacteroidota > Bacteroidia > Bacteroidales > Muribaculaceae > CAJUPY01. The sequence continues at coordinate 40,916 of CAMWVE010000005.1, forward strand.
TCATATCTTACTGTCAGGAGTAATACATTTGTAAACATTTCACTCTTGTAAGTTAATTTAACAGAGGAGTTATGCAGCAGAAACAAAAAAATATTGTATCTTTGCGGAAATAATTCATTAATTGATGCTTACAACATCAGCATAATAAACGGATTCATTAATGCAATTCTCTGCTAATCAGATTGCAGCGCTTGTAAACGGCGTTGTGGAAGGTGACGGAAATGCCACTGTATCGACTATTGCCAAAATTGAAGAGGGAGTTCCGGGAGCTATCTCGTTTCTGGCAAACCCAAAATACACACATTATATATATACTACCGGTTCATCAATCGTATTGGTGAACCGTGACTTTATTCCGGAGCAGCCTGTGTCGGCAACGCTTATCCGTGTTGACGACCCTTATGCCACAGTGGCTCACCTGCTCGAGATGGTTTCTGCCATGATGAATCAGCATCCTGAGGGAGTTGAATCACCATCATTCATCAGCGAAGGAGTGGAGATTCCCGAGGGCGCATATATAGGTGCTTTCGCCTACATTGGCAAAAACGTTAAACTTGGCAAAAACGTAAAGATATATCCGCAAGCCTACATTGGCGCGAATGTGGAAATAGGTGATGACACCGTGATTTATCCCGGTGTTAAAATCTATCATAACTGTAAGATAGGCTCCCGATGCACCCTGCACGCCGGAGTTGTGATTGGCGGTGACGGATTCGGATTCGCACCTGTCCACGGTCATTACAACAAGATACCGCAGATAGGCAACGTGGTGCTGGAGGATGATGTGGAAATCGGAGCGAACACCACTGTTGACCGCGCGACAATGGGCTCAACGGTTATCCGCCGCGGTGTTAAACTCGACAACCTCATTCAGGTGGCTCACAACTGCGAGATAGGTCATGACACCGTCATGGCAGCACAGGCTGGTGTGGCAGGTTCAACCAAAATCGGTGCCAATTGCATGGTGGGCGGTCAGGTTGGCTTTGCCGGACACATCACTGTGGGAGATCATGTCAACATAGGCGCACAATCAGGAATACCGCGCGACATACCTTCGGGAAAAGTGATGATGGGTTACCCTGCAACCGACGCGCGTGATTTTGCACGTCAGGCATCAGCCATCAAGAATCTACCCGAACTTTACAAACGTGTCAACAAACTGGAAAAACAGAAACAATAACATCATACACATTTCATTGTTATGAAACAGATGACCCTCAAAGACTCTTTTACCCTGACGGGAAAAGGTCTGCACACCGGACTAAATATCACAGCAACTTTCTGCCCGGCTCCCGATAATCACGGCTACAAGTTCCAGCGTATCGACTTGGAAGGTGAACCGCTGATTGACGCTCTGGCTGAAAATGTTGTTGAAACCACCCGTGGCACCGTGGTTGCTAACGGCGATGCCCGTGTCAGCACCATCGAACATGCCATGGCAGCCCTCTATGCTTCAGGCATCGACAACTGCCTGATAAAGGTGGATGCACCCGAGCTCCCCATTCTCGATGGCAGCGCGCTCCCTTATGTGGAGAAAATTGCCGAGACCGGAATTGTGGAACAGAAATATGATAAAGACTACTACATTGTCAAAAATCGCATTGAGGTGACCGATGAAGAGTCAGGTGCTTCGATAGTGCTGTTGCCCGATTCAGATTTCTCCGTTGATGTGATGGTGGAATTTGACTCCCCTGTTCTGAGCAACCAGTTTGCATCGCTCAAAAATGTGGCGGAATTCAATCAGGAAATATCCTCAGCCCGGACATTTGTTTTCGTCCGTGAAGTTGAACCTCTCCTCAAGCATAACCTCATCAAAGGGGGTGATCTTGACAACGCCATTGTCATCTATGACTCACCGATGCCGCAGGCTGAACTTGACCGTCTCGCTGACCTTATGGGAGTTGAACACAAACACACTGAGCAGTTAGGTTATCTGAATAACCGTCCGCTGGCATTCCCTAACGAACCCGCGCGCCACAAACTGCTCGACATAATCGGTGACCTTGCTCTGATAGGACGTCCCCTCAAAGGAAAAGTTATTGCCACCAAACCCGGTCACACACTCAACACAGCCCTCTCAAAGAAAATCCGTCAGGAATTGCGCAAGAACCCCGTACAGGCTCCTTACTATAACCCCTCTGACACCCCTGTGATGGATATCAACCAGATTCGTTCAAGCCTGCCACACCGCTATCCCTTCCTGCTTGTTGACAAAGTGATTGAACGAGGTGAACATCACATTGTAGCCATCAAGAACATCACCGCAAACGAGCCCTTCTTTCAGGGTCACTTCCCTGAAGAACCTGTTCTCCCCGGTGTGCTCCAGATAGAAGCAATGGCACAGACCGGCGGACTTCTGGTGCTTTCGCAGGTTGAGGATCCCGAACGTTACTCAACTTATTTCATGAAGATTGACAACGTGAAGTTCCGTCAGAAAGTAGTTCCCGGCGATACCCTGAAATTCCATGTTTCATTCCTTACCCCCATGCGTCGTGGATGCGCCATAATGCGAGGAATTGCTTTTGTGGGCGAAAAAGTGGTAAGCGAATGTGATTTTATGGCACAAATAATCAAAAACAAGTAAACGATGAAACAACCTTTAGCATATATTCATCCGGCTGCGAAGATTCATTCAAGCGTAATCATAGATCCGTTCGTAACAATTGACCAGAACGTCGAAATCGGCGAAGGAACTTGGATTGGCAGCAACGTAACAATCATGGAAGGTGCGCGCATAGGCAAAAACTGCCGTATTTTCCCCGGCGCGGTAATCTCAGCCATTCCGCAGGACCTGAAATTCAAGGGTGAGGAAACTTATGCAATAATCGGTGACAACACCACCTTGCGCGAGTGTGTAACGGTTAACCGTGGCACAGTAGCACGTGGCAAAACCGTTGTGGGCAATAACTGCCTTATCATGGCGTATTCCCATGTTGCTCACGACTGTATAGTCGGCAACAACGTCATCATTTCAAACGCTACTCAGTTAGCCGGTGAAGTTGTTGTAGATGACTGGGCAGTGATTGGCGGTGGCACAATGATACATCAGTTCTGTCACATAGGATCACATGTGATGATTCAAGGTGGCGCCCTCATCGGCAAGGATGTGCCTCCCTATGTCAAGGCAGGTCGCGAACCGCTTGTTTACTGCGGTGTTAACTCCGTTGGTCTACGCCGTCGTAACTTCACCAATGAGCAGATTAATGATATACAGAGCGTTTACCGTTATCTGTATCTTTCACAATACAATGTATCAGATGCCGTCGAGCAGATTGAAGCGGAACTTCCGGCAACCAAAGAGCGTGATGAAATCCTCATGTTCATCCGCAATGCCCGCCGAGGCATCATCCGTGGCTACACAAGCAAATAACCGACATAATTATAAAGTCAACAGGGTGCAGTTCTTTCGATGAGGACGCACCCTGTTTTTTTTGACCGAAGGTGTTCTGTCACAGTGCCAACAGGATACATTTATGCTCTGATAAACTCTTAAATTCGAAACTGTTATATCATAAATTCCCTTATAAGCAAGGTGATTGTAACGGAAATTAAACAAAAATCATTACCTTTGCAATGTCATGGAAGGAGTCGCCGGAAATTTCTGCAGCCCTCGAACTGACATTTGACATAATGAGTTGGATAATTCTGATTTTGGCAGGATGCATGGAAGTTGGCTTTACATTCTGTCTCGGTAAAACTAAGACGGCAACAGGACATGAGCTTATCCTTTGGTGGGTGGGTTTTCTGGTGGCACTGGTTGCCAGTATGGTTCTAATGGCTAAAGCGGCTGAAAAACTTCCTATCGGGACGGTCTATCCCGTATGGACCGGAATCGGTGCCGTTGGCGCGGTTATCGTGGGTATTCTGTTCTTTCACGAACCTGCCACATTCTGGCGTATTTTCTTTATAACAACACTGATATTGTCAATAATTGGATTAAAGGTAATGGCATGATGGAGAGAAAAATGAGGCGCTTCAGGCAGGAACTGCCGTTGGCTGAATCAAAAGAAATATTGTCTGCAGGCAGAGAATGTGTACTCGCCGTCGCCGGTGATGACAATTATCCTTATGCCTTGCCGGTGAATTATGTTTATGACGGCGATCACATCTACATTCATTCAGCAATTTCAGGACATAAGATTGATGCAATCTGTCGAAATCCAAAAGTTTCGCTTTGTGTAATAGACAAAGGGGATGTTGTTCCGGAGGAATTTACCACCTATTTCCGTAGTGTGATTGCGTTCGGACGTGCCCGATTGATTGAAGATGAGGGAGAAAAGATTGAGGCGCTGAAGAAATTGTCGGATAAATACTGCCCCGGTATTGACCCGACGTATGAGATTGACAGATTCATCAAGGTGGTTGCAATAATCGAAATCACAATTGATAAAATCAGCGGTAAGGAAGCGAAGGAACTGATGATGCAACGCGGCTCTTAGTTGAGGTGCGTGGCAGCGGCAGTGAGTACACTGACTGTAATGTCAGGCACAGCTTTGGTGAGTGCTTCGGAGCAGTGGAGCAGGGTAGAGCCGGTGGTTATCACGTCGTCAATGAGCAGAACATGTTTGCCACTGAGTTTGACCGGCTTACGGACAGAGTAGATTCCTTTGGTGTTTTCCCAACGCATTTTGGCTGAACGGTGGGTCTGAGTGCCGCGTTTAGGCGCTGCCTTAAGGTTATGAGCAACAGGTATGCCGGTTACTTTGCTGATGCCACGGGCTATTTCCTCGCTTTGGTTGTAACCCCTACGCATTTGTTTCCACCAGTGCATGGGCACGGGTAGGAGCAGGTCTATGCCACTGAAGAATTGATGCGACTGCGCTTCATTAGCCATGATGACACCTAATTTCCTCCCTATGTCAGGACGACTGTGATATTTCATGGTGAGGATTATGGCTGCATATTCATCAGCTCTGTGATAGGCGAACAGGGCTGCGGCACGGTCGATGTGTGAGTTTGTGCTGAGTAATCGGTGATGAATGTCATTGAACGGTTTGTCATACAGGTTAAGCCGTGGCATAGCCTGATAGCAGTGGGTGCAGAGCAGCTGTTCGCCGGGCACAAGGGTGCGTCCGCAGACTTCGCACAGCTCGGGATAAATGACTCTGAGCAGGGGGTCAAGCCAGTCGTGAAAGAATCTTTTCACAGGCTGCTCCATAAGTCGGAATCTTTGATTATTGAGGCTATAAGCGAGCTTTCGTAGCCTCGTGACAGCATGGCGCGATAGAGCTTGTTGCGTCCTTCGTAAGAATTCCCTTCTTTGATTGTCCGCGCCCTGCTTCGCATAATGGCACGGAGAATATTGTTGTATTCTTCATCATCGATAGAGTCAAGAGCTTCCGTTATTGTGTTGCGGTCAATCCGCTTTTGGGCAAGACCTAAGGCTATTTTGCGTCTGCCCCATTTGCCGAATCTGTATTTATCACGGACGTATGCCACCGCAAACCGTTTGTCCGACAGGAATTTTCGGCGTGTCAGACTCTCCAAAATGCTTTTACTGTCAGAGGCAGAAATTCCCCATCGGGTGAGCTTTACCAATAGTTCATGGCTACACTGCTCCGATGCGGCACAGAGGGTTTCAAGCCTGACAAGCGCCTGTTGCGGCGTGACGGTTTTCTGACGTAACGGAGCCATGTGTGTCAACGTGATGCAATCATGAAACGATAGTGTTGTTGCATGTCGCGTTCGAGTGTGACATCCGTCCAACCGCTTGTTGCCATGAATTTTTTCAAGTCATCGGCAAACAGCGGATTAATCTCAAAATATAGCTTGCCTCCGGGTTTGAGAGCTGCTGCGGCATAATCGGCTACGGCTTTGTAGAAGAGCAGCGGATTGTCGTCAGGCACGAAAAGGGCGCTGTGGGGCTCATAGTCGAGAACGTTAGTCTCCATGGATGAGGCTTCCGACCGGGCAATGTAGGGCGGATTGCTGACAATGATGTCATATTCAGGAGTTTGCGGAGGAGTCAGCGCGAGAATATCGCCACGGATGAAGTCAACTTTGGCTTTAAGTTTCTGCGAGTTTTCACGCGCTACGGCAAGTGCGCCGTCAGAGATGTCGACACCGGTCACAGATGAGAAAGGGAGGTTGCGCGCAAGTGCTATGGCTATGCAGCCTGAGCCTGTGCCGAGGTCAAGCACTTTCAGATCACTTTTGCCGCTCCACTCCTTTACGATGATGTCGACAAGCAGGGCAGTCTCCTGCCGCGGAATCAGGGTGTCACGGTTTACCTTGAATGACATGCCATAAAAATGAGCCGATCCAAAAATATATTGGACAGGCTCACCTGAAAGTATCCGGTCAGCAGCCTCGTCGGCTTTGCTGACAATGAAGGGTGTTAGTTCCTGATCGGATTTGATCAGTAAATCAGTAGTGTTCCACCCTTTGAGGTTTTCAAAAATTATGCTTATCATTTCACGGACTTCCGAGCCGGGAAATTTCTCGCCGAGCCGTGAACGCAGACGTGCTGTCAGTTCGCTTACAGTCATGGTCATTGATAAGCGTTATCAGCGAATCTGATATGCGGGTATGTTAACCAGTTTGATGTGGAACTTGAGTGCGCTGTAAGGCTTGATTGCAGCGCTACCCGAAGCACCGTAAGCCACCTGATAGGGGAGGAGAACCTCTACCGAGTCACCGACGTGCATGTTCTGCAGCGCAATCTGCCAGCCTTCAATCACATTGGTCAGTTTTGTGGTGTACAGCGAGTCAACGCTCAGATAGGACGAGTCGAAAGGTACATCATCGAAGAACATTCCTTTGTACTTCACTGCCACTGTGCTTGACATGAGGGGCACAAGATTGCCTTGGGTCTGCGCTTTGTCGTTGAAGGTGTGCATGAGGATGTAGACGCCGGGATTCCATGCGGGTACGATACGCTGATAATATGCATTACCGGATCCGTCGGCACGGGCAGCCTGAGCCTCCATCCATTTTTCGTTGGCAACTCGCCAGTCCTCATAATCTTCCCAGTTGTCGTTGCTGTTAGAGCATGACGAACTCAGATAGCCTATGACCAGCGGGAGCAGAAAAATTAAATATACTAATTTTCTCATTTTCTTTAATTATTGTTTAATCGGCTCAGAATTCCACTTTTGGAGCAACTTCGGCACCTGCTTCAGCCTTGAACTGTGCGCGTGTGCTGAAACCGAACATGCCGGCGAAAATGGCTCCGGGGAACCGGCGCACCTTTATGTTGTAGTCATTGACAAGCTGATTGTAGGTGGTGCGTTCAGCTGCTATGCGGTTCTCAGTACCTTCAAGCTGTGTCATCAGGTCGAGGAACGTTTTGTCAGCTTTCAGTTCGGGATAAGCTTCATGAACGGCATTTACATAGATGCCGAGTGCTGACTGCAACTTCTGCTGTGCCTGTTGGAATTTGCCGAGCGCAGCTTCGTCGACAGGAGCTGTTTCGCCGCTTACTGACTGAGCGTCCTGATAGGCAGCCTGTAATCCGGAACGGGCTTCAGCCAGACCTACATAAGTGGTCTGTTCATGCTGTGCATAACCTTTGACCGATGCCACCAGATTAGGAATCAGGTCGAGTCGACGCTGATACTGGTTCTCTACATTAGCCCAGCCGGTGTTCACCTTTTCATCCATGGTGACGATGCTGTTGTACTGGCTGAAACCAACTACAGCGAAGATTATCAGGACTATAACTACTGAGAGTAGTCCCAACGACAGACTTTTTTTCATTTTTGAAGCGGTTGTTAAGAGAGTTTACGGAGAAGAGAATTGAGCGATACGCGGTCGTGGATGAATTTGTGAAGGTCAGCGATTGCCACACGTTCCTGCTCCATGCTGTCGCGGTGACGCAAGGTCACGGTGTTGTCCTCCAGTGTCTGATGGTCAACGGTAATGCAATAGGGTGTGCCGATGGCATCCTGACGGCGGTAGCGCTTGCCGATGGAGTCTTTTTCATCGTAGTGAGTTGCGAAATCAAACTTTAGGTCGTTAACAATTTCGCGAGCCTTTTCAGGCAGACCATCCTTGCGGACCAGTGGCATAACGGCGCATTTCACGGGTGCGAGAGCTGCCGGCAGGTGAAGAACCACACGGCTTTCGCCTCCTTCGAGCTGCTGTTCCTCGTAGCTTGAGCAAAGCACCGAGAGGAACATGCGGTCAACGCCGATTGATGTCTCAATGACGTAGGGAACATAACTCTCGTTCAGCTCGGGGTCGAAATACTGTATTTTTTTGCCTGAGAATTTCTCGTGTTGCGAGAGGTCGAAGTTTGTGCGTGAGTGAATACCTTCCACTTCCTTGAATCCGAAAGGCATTTCAAACTCAATGTCAGTTGCGGCATTAGCATAGTGCGCCAGTTTTTCGTGGTCGTGGTAGCGATATTTCTGATCGCCCAGACCGAGCGCCTTATGCCAGCGCAGACGTGTCTGTTTCCAGAAATCGAACCATTTCAGTTCCTCGCCGGGACGCACGAAGAACTGCATTTCCATCTGCTCGAACTCACGCATGCGGAAAATGAACTGTCGTGCCACAATTTCGTTGCGGAAAGCCTTGCCGATCTGTGCAATACCGAAGGGGATACGCATACGACCGGTTTTCTGCACGTTCAGATAGTTGACGAATATGCCCTGTGCTGTTTCCGGACGGAGATAAACGGTCATGGCACCGTCAGCCGTCGAACCCATTTCGGTCTTGAACATGAGGTTGAATTGGCGTACGTCAGTCCAGTTGCGGGTACCGCTGATGGGGCACACGATTTCCTCGTCGATGATAATCTGTTTCAGCTCATCCAGATCATTATTGTTCATCGCATCAGAATAGCGCTGATGCAGGGCGTCGCGGTGGTTTTTGTGCTCGAGGACGCGGGGATTGGTCTGGCAGAACATCTCCTCGTCGAACGATTCGCCGAAGCGTTTGCGAGCCTTAGCCACTTCCTTGTTGATTTTATCCTCGATTTTGGCAATAGCTTCCTCGATGAGAACATCGGCACGATAGCGTTTCTTTGAGTCGCGGTTATCGATCAGGGGGTCATTGAAAGCATCGACATGACCTGACGCTTTCCAGATTGTGGGGTGCATGAAAATAGCAGAGTCAATGCCGACAATATTTTCATGAAGCAGGGTCATTGCATCCCACCAGTAACGTTTGATATTGTTTTTAAGCTCCACACCGTTCTGACCGTAGTCATAGACAGCTGCGAGTCCGTCATAAATCTCACTTGATTGAAAGACAAAACCGTATTCCTTGGCGTGTGAAACGATTTTCTTAAATACATCTTCTTGTTGAGCCATTGTAATAATTTTTATGGTGTTCGTTTTCGGCTTTAGCCGGAAATATCATGCAAATTTAGCAATTTTATTATAAGTGACAAAATCAGGATACGCCTGCGCGATAAATAACTGTTAAAAAACTGAAAACCGAGTCTTAGACGCCGTTCCCCAGTCTTAACAAATTTGGGAACGGGTTCTTAAAACCACTAAAGTTTTTTATGTTCTGACACAACCATTTCCTCCGATGGTTTGTTATAAAGAAAACATCAAACAATTAATCACTTACAATTATGAGCAATAAACATTACCTCGAAGATAGAGTTGAAGAAGAACGAATCAATGAACGCAAGCGCCGTTCACGCGTGAACAAGACCAGTGTCTGGGTAGCCATAGGCGCAGTTGTCCTTATCATACTGCTCATCGTTTGGCTGACAATGGCTGATTTCTTCGGTGATACTGACGTTGCAGCAATGATTACTCCAATGCTCTGATTCAGCTTCTATTGAAACGAATTTTGCCGGCATCATTCCTTGGTGTCGGTATTTTTTTTATGCCTCTTCCGGCGGCGCTTTGGGAACAATCCATGCGCTGAATTCCCACAGGGCATAGAGGGGGAAGAACACCACGAAAAGGGTGAACGGATCGCCGGTGGGGGTTATCAGGGCGGCAACTACAAGAAGCGCTACCACGGCATGACGGCGATATTTGTGGAAGAAACTGCGGTGAAGGATACCCATTTTTCCCAACAGCCATGCCAGCAGCGGAAGTTCGAACACCGCACCCATAATCAGGCATATTCCGGTGAAGTTATCCATGTAGGACTCCAGTGTGAACGTGTTGTCAATCAGCTCGCTGAGTTTGTATGTGGCAAGAAACCTTAGCGTGAGTGGAAACACCAGAAAATAGCCCACTGCCACCCCGATATAAAACATTATGTTGCCGAACAGGAAGGCGGTTGTGGCATTCTTGCGCTCATGTTCGTAAAGTGCCGGACGGATAAAAGTCCACAACAGATAAATGACTATGGGGAAGGTGATTACAAGCGCCAGATAGCCGCTCAACGACATGTGGGTGAACAGCTGAGCCGATAGTTCGGTGTTGATCAGGCTGATTGAAAATGGCGCTTCAGGCTCATCGGTCATTCCCGGTATGCTAAGCATGTCAAACAGGCGGTAAAGGGGGAATCCGGGACGTGCCGGAGCCATAATCACATTGTCGAACAGCCACGGCATAGCGCAGAACAGCACCGCAGCGGCTGCAAACACCACCACGGCAATGCGAAACAGCACCTTGCGCAAAGCGTCAAGGTGGCTCCAGAACGACATTTCCGAACTGTCCGCTTTCTCTGCCATCTTACATATAAGGATATATGAATCATTTCCCGGAGAGTGACTGCACAGCCTCCAGACGGGTATAGTTCAGCAATGAAAGGGATTATTTACTGCCGTTTACTTCGTCAGGCTTATCGGATTTTTTAATCTCCTCTTCAATCTCTTTTTTAGATTCATGGAGACCCTGACGGAACGAGGTTATGCCCCTTCCCACACCTTTCATCAGTTCGGGAATCTTTTTGCCTCCGAAAAGAAGCAGAATGACAAGGAGAATAACAATCCATTCCCAGCCGCGGATATTTCCTAAGAAAAGAGGTATCATTTGTAGTGTCATGAAAGTCAAATTTTAGTTTTATGTCAGAATATTTTTCAAAGTTAGTAATTACTTTCTACATTCGCAAATTATTTACTATTGGTGACCCACTTTCATCGCCGGCACAGCGGAGTAGGGGACAACGAAGTGGAGAATTCCCTCGGAAAACGAACCTGCCTCGTAAGGCTGATAGGAGAAAAGCAATCCGTTGTTTGTCAGTGCCGGACGCGGATAATAAGCCCCGTTGTAGTTTTCCTTGATAATGGATGTAACATCAGAGTAAAGATCCTCCATGGAAAGCGCTGCCGAAAAACTGTCAATGATTTCTTCGTCAAATAAAGAAGATTTGTACTCCTTATATTTCTGATCCAACACTGCGAGGGCGTTCTTGTAGTCATCTTCCGTCTGTATATCCTGCCATGAGAGCAGTTTTCCGGTTTTTGCATCGCAGGTGAGGAAATATTCTTCAGGCGACCCGTGTGCTCCCATCATATAGCAGTATGTTTCAATGCGGTAGGTTATGAGCGAGCTGTCAGCGTTTATCCATAACGGTGCCATGTTGAACATAAAGTCGTATTTAGGGCTTATGTAAGGTGATTCCGAGGCATAATCATTGAATTCCTTAATGTAAAGTTTCTTGTTTAGCCGGGCATAATAGCGGGCAATTTCCACCGGATTCATTTTTGCAACATGGATCTGCTCTGATTTGCGACTGCCGTTCATATTGCCGTTGTATTCATCCAGTATGTTATCCTTCTGTTCAGCATACATTGACCTGATGTAGGTGTTCAGCATGCCGGCAATCAAACGTTTTGTCCATTCAGGTGCAGGCTTGGGCAGATAGGCTTCAAAGTCATACTCGCAATTTTCCGATGAATCGTTGAGAACGAATACATTTCGGTAACTGTATTTATGAAAGCCCTTGATCATAAGACTGTTTACCGCGTCAATTCTTTCGGGTAGATTACGGAAGTCAACACGCAAGGTGTCGCCACCAACCGTAAGGCGGAGTTTGTCACCATCAACCTTGAATGTGCTGAAATTTGCCAAAACACAAGTGTCAGTCGGAACACTGTCAGTCAGCGTGATAAGTATCGAAGAATCAACACTTCTCACTCCATTGATTATTTCATCATTACCAAACGAGATGCAAACGGTTTTATTGTCATATTGAAAGAGCGTGTCGCCATAGTAATGTGACCAGTCGAAATAATCGACAATGGTGTCAACCGTTTCCTCGTCGTTTTCAACCGCCTTCTCAGGTTTATGATTGCACGAAGTTGCGGAAACCGCCAGCATGATGGCAGTAAACACAAAGCTGAATGTTGTAAAAGAATTGTTGTGCATGATATTTTGTTTGATAGTATACAACTAAAGACTAAAGACTCACCCCTCTCCAATCGCCTCCAAGAAGCGCCTGACGGTTGCCGGATTGCCGGTGTATTTCCCTTTATCCTCACTGAGTTTGCATGTTTCGCAGAAGAAAGGCCATGACTCAGTGATTTTTACGGCAATCAGCTTAATGACAATATTCATGGGTTTGACTCCGGGGAAGTCATTGGTGAAGTGGGTGCCTATGCCGAATGAGGGGAGGCATTTCCCTTCCACCTCTTTCTGCAGAGCTATCGCCGAGTCAGTGTTCAGAGCGTTTGAAAATATTATCTGTTTGCTGCGGGGGTCAATGTTGAGCGAGCGATATTTGTCCGTTATCAGCTTGAACTGAGTCAGATTGTCGCCGCTGTCGACTCTGAGACCCTTGAACATGTTAGCGAAATCTTCCGAGAAATTCAGCGAGAAAATCCGCCAGCCATAAGTGTCGTAGAGGAATGTGCCGAGTGCGCCGCGATAGGTTTTCGCCCATGTTTCCATGGCGAGATGGTTTGCCATCTGCGGACCGTACATGCCAGCAATGGCACATACAAGTTCATGCGCCATGGTGCCGATGGGTGTGAGGTCATACTTCATGGCGAGATAGACATTGCTGGTTCCTAAGAGTCTCCCCGGACCGTCGAGCCTGTCTGACACATCGGCAAGTGCCTTCACCGCCGTGTCCTGTGCCGCGAACGATGCGCGCCGCCGAGTGCCGAATTCACTGAAGTAGCAGCCGGCGTTGATCAGTCGTTCAGCTTTCGATGCTGTCCGGTCATAGTACATTTCATAGTCGAGCTTCGCTGTCTGAACGGTCATGATATAGAACAGTTCGGATATGATTGCAAGCACCTTGACTTCCAACAAGATGGTTTTGCACCAGTCACCGCAGAACCGCACATCCAGATGCCCCTCGGCATCCTGACTAACCGTCACGTTCGACGCATCGTAGCTGAACCCTTTCAGATAGCTGTAAAACCAGTCGGGGATATAGGGGCAACGGCGCCGCATGAAATCTATTTCCTCAGTGGTGATACGCAATCCCTCCAGCGCCTTTATCTGACAGCGGAGCTCATCGGCGAATCCTGCCGGATAGACCGTGTTCGAGCGATCAGTGAAACAATATTGCACCTGTGTGCGCGGGAAATTGTCAATCACCACGCAGCACATGGTGAATTTGTAGAGGTCGTCGTCAGTGAAATGCTTTATGATCTGTTCCATGAAAGCAGATTAGAAACGAACACCTAAAGTTATGACAATGTTGTTGTCAGTTGATTTAAGGTCGAACTTGGGCGCCTGTACGAAATGGGTGCCGTCGTTGTAGCCGGTAAATGCATGGTATGACGATGTGCGCTGCTTGTTGATGTAAGCCAGATCGGCATAAAAGTTCTTGTAGCGGTAGCCGGCACCGAGAGTGACATATTGTGTCTTGTCATCGACAGTGTACGCGGGGTTGGTACCTGACAGATAGACTTCGGTAGCACCGTCGTAAACCTGACTGTCAACGCCTGAAGTCTGATAGACATAACCTGCACGGAGCGAAAATTCGGGAAGAACACGATATTCAGCACCTACGCGGATGGTGTTCTGAGCCTTGAAATTCTTTTTGATTTCGTTATTCTCGAAGTCGTAGTTCATGTAGGAACCGCGATCCGATATGTTCATATTATTATATGAGTCAAGCTGATAGTCGACCGAAATGATGGCACTGCTGCCGATAACGCCGGCTACACCGAACATCATTTTCCAAGGTGAGCGCAGTTTCCATTCGTAATAGCCATAGTCAGTGTCCTCACGGCGATTTTCATAGCCGGTGGAGTAACTGAAATTAGTGCCTGCATCGAAACTCTGCTGCAGTGAATACCATGTGGGAGTGTGGATGGCGAATCCGAGTCGGAGTTCCTGCACAGGTTTCACAATCAGACCGAATTTCATGTTGAAACCGTTGCCTGACACATTCTTATAGTTAGAAAGTTCATAGTATGCGTCGCCATTTTCTGTGCCGTCAGCACTTCTGTTGGGAACTCGGGCATTGGTAAGTTCCTCGTTGTAGTAAGCTTCCTGAGTGAAGCTGATGTCGGTGATGCCGAAACCGAGACCCCAGTAGACAACGTCAGAGATGTTGCCACCGAAATCTATCGAGTATTCATCGATGCCGCCACGTTCGCGAACCTGACCGCCGGCATTGCCGCTTGTGCCATCTTTCCACAGACCCATGTAGCTGTTTTTCTGTGCTCCCGGATTAATAAGGTAGCTGTTGTAGGCGAGGATGCTCAGCCAGTCAACGTTGCTGTTGTAAGGGTTATAATCTTTGGAGTCAAGCAGGTCATCCTCGGAATAACCGTTTGAGAAATAGGCAATATAGTTGGAGAGTGATGTGTCAATCGTAGGACCGTAGTAGGTTCCATTGCTCATGGCGCCGAAATAATATGTCCGGTCAAACGAAGCCACGCGAGAGTATGATGCTCCCCATGAGAACGAGCGGAATGTTTCGCCACCCAGATTCACTGCGCCTACATAACCGAAGTTGTTGCAGTAGACATGGGTTTTGTCCTGCGAGAACGAACCGCCGTTAGTGGTCATTTTGGAGTTTGTCATGTTGAAGTCAACAGTCAGGCTCACCTCACTCTTACGGTAAATACCAATTCCGGCAGGGTTCTGATTTAACGATGACATGTCGCCGCCGAGTGCGGTGAATGCGCCGCCCATCGACATGAAGCGGGCAGTGCCGCGCAGGTCGGAGTGTGAAAGTTGATAACCGTCAAATCCGCTTTGGGCAAAGGCTGCCAGCGCTGCCATTGATGCCACAGATGTTAAGATGAATTTCTTCATGGGTGCTATGTAAATAGTTGATTATTATTTTCTTGAGTGTGAGAGATGGAGTTATCTGCGACGTCCGCCACCGGTGCTTGCGCTGCTACCGCCGCGATGACCTCCGAAGGTGCCGCCACCGCCGAAGTTTGAGCCGCTTCGGCGACCGCCGCTGTTGTATCCTGAATTGGAATTGTTGTAGCGGTTTGAATTGTCATAGTTGTTGCGGCTGCTGTTGTTGTTGTAGTTGGTGCCGGTGTTCGCTCCCGGACGGCGACCACCCTGCTGCGAACCGTTGTTATAGTTTTCGTTGCGGTTGCCGCTTTGAGTAGTGCCGGTATAGCGGTTGGTAGCCGAGCCCGGACGGCGACCGCCGTAGGTGGGACCATAACCGTTATTATAGTTGCCCTGATTAGGACGGTGTGTGATCATGCCGCCCACAGAGGGACGATAGGGACGACTCGGCACCCATGCCCAGCCTCCTGCAGGATAACCCCAGTGAGGATAACCCCATCCGGGATAGCCCCAGCTCCATGACCATGAGGGACCCCAGCCCCAGTTCCATGACCATGACCAAGATGGACCATACCACGGTGAACCGTAGTAATAATATGGATAGCCCCATGATGAATAATACCACGATGGAGCCCATGATGAGTAATACCATGGATCGGGATTGGTGATATAAATATTCACATTGGTGCTGTTCTGGTCAGCAAGAGCTTCATAATAGTTATATTTCAAATCCTCATCACCGCTGCTTGCGACAATTTCAGGATTGTAGAATCTTTCAATTCTGCGGGTATAGACAAAGTCACCGTTCTCGTTCAGAGTGGTGTCAACAACTTCGCGTGTAACGAACCGACGGTTGTATTCATCCACATCGCGGTTATTGTTTGAGTTCACCACATACATGTCTGAACCGGGCAGCGGTTGAGCCGCTTTTTTCCGTTCTTCAGCTGCCTTTTTTGCCTTCTCAGCCTGTTCTTTGCGAGCCTTGTCGGCGTTGTAATATATGTCGTCGTCATAGTAATCCTGTGCTGCGACAGAGAAAGCGGTGCCGAGCATAAGAGAAAAAATTACCAAAGAATCGCGTATTTTCATATTAGCTTGAGTTATGTTGTGTTATACATGTATGACCGATTAACCATTTAATGGTTTAATTAGCAAATATATAACAAATGTTGAAAATTTACAACCTTTCTCACATTAATTAACAATCGGCAGCCGTGTATGGTTCACCTGATGTGGCTTTCAGCGGGTTGTTAATACCACTTGACGCCGTTTGACGATGAGGAGCGCTTGTCATACTTGACATCACTCAACATGGCAGATTTCACTGCAATGTGGAAATTGTACGATTTGTAAGGACCCACCGGAATCACGCTCGCCGTCATGCTGAAACAGTGCAGATCGCGACTGATGTTGCAGTTCATGTAAGCAATTTTGTGGGTGTCGAAGTTGTAGCTCGCCGAGAAATTCATCGACCAGTTTTTGGTTGGACGTATCGATCCGGAGAATGAAAGGTTTTGCGTCAGTTTACCGTTATAGTCCATTTTCTCGCGGTTGAACGAGCCGTAGCCGTAGCTCACGGAGTAGTTGAACGTAAGGTTCCAAGGCACGCTCCAAGGCACATATCCGTCGTCGCCTACCTCCGTTTCATCATCTTTGCTGAACCGTTGAGGACGATCTGAGCCGTTTTGGTTATCCGGGTTATTATCCTGTTTCCCTTTATTATTCTTTTTATCGCCGTCTTTTTTCTTTTTGAAGGTTTCGTTGTTGAGCGTATATGAGAAAGATGTACCGGTACTTGACAGTTTAGCCAATCCTTTGCCGGCTTGAAGGCGTGTGCGGTTTACGCGCACCGGATTGCCTTGATCATTCAGCTGATATGTGTAGACATCCCATGTGGCTGACAGATTCAGGTTGAATCCTTTCATCAGTCGCAGCATTATGCTTGAATTGATGTTACTCCATTTCAGTGAGTCGGCAGCCATGTTGTAGCTTTGCGACAGCGACAGGTTCTCAATCAGCGACACTTTCTTCTCGCCGATGCTGTCATTGTCGCTCTTGACTTTCATTTCCAGATTGTTGGCGAGTGAGAATGTGATGGTTCCTGACTTTCCCTCGCCGGGCACACCGAACATGGAGTTGGCAAAGTAGGAGTAGCGCCGCGTCTGCAGCTTGCCGTTCTGCATGAATTCATACTGACCGTAATAGCCGAAGAACGGTGAACCGAAGTCCGGTGAACCGGAGAATGACACGGTGGGGGTCATCACATGGCGTATCATCTTCACTTTATCGCCAAGGAAGGGCAGGGGTTTCCAGAAACCGTAGATTTTGGTGTCAAACGACAGGCTGGCGCTGAAATCCCACACGTTGTAGAAGCTGTAGTTGGTGTCGCACACCTCGGCTGAAGCGTTGGGGTCCCACTGACGGCGGATTTTTCGGGAGTACATGCGGTCGTTCAGTTGCAGTGAGGGTGTGACGTTGATATATTTGAATACGTTGAATGTGGCTGAAATGGGCATTGAATGTTTCATGCCGTTTCGCCAGTCTTTGATAAGACTTTTCTTGAAAAATTCATCCTGCGGCGAGGTCAGCGAGTTCTGGAACAGACCGGAGTAGGAGATACGGATTTTTTCATACCATCGTTCCTCACCCACCGGGTTCTTGCGCTTGAACGGGGCGAGCTGTGCCATGCTAACGGTGACATTGGGGAAGGATACGGTAAGCGTGGAGTCCTGTGTTCGCTGTGCTATGTTCATGGTGGTTGACAGTGACCATTTTGACCGCGGGAAGCGGTAGGTCATATTGACCGTTGAGCTTTTGGTACTCTCGGTGAACGAACTGCTGTAATAGCTGTTGAGGTCGTTGCGCGAGTAGCCGCTGGTGGTGAAGTTCACACTCGCCGACAGGCTCATGTTGGGGTTCGCCTTGGAGTCCTGCGAGTGGCTCCACACAACCTGAAAGTTGTTCTGTTTGGAGTAGTCAGCCTGACCTTTGTCACCGAGAATGGTGGTCAGATAATTGACTGTGAAATTTCCGGAATATTTGTAGCGCTTAGCGTAGGTTGACTGGGCGTTGAGTCCCCACGATCCACGGGTGTAGATTTCACCTGTCAGAGCAAGGTCGATGTTGTCGTTGATGGCAAAGTAATATCCGCCGTCGCTCAGATAGAATCCACGGTTGTAGTCATCGCCGAAGGTGGGCACGATTATGCCTGATGCATATTTGTCCGAGAACGGGAAATAACCGAAAGGCAATGCTAACGGCAGCGGTAATCCCGCTAAAACCAGATAGACCGGACCGGTGACTACATTCTTTTTAGGCTTAACTTTAGCTTTTGTGAGCTGGAACCAGAAGTGGGGATGCTCATGGTCATCACAGGTGGTGTAACGTCCGTTCTGAACGTAATAGTCCTCATCCTCAGTCTTTTTGGTGTGACCGCCCGTGAGATATCCTTCGCCCTGTTGTGTCACCACGTCGGTGATGAACGCGCGTTTTGTCTTGAAGTTATAGCTCATGGTTTTGGTTTCGTAAGTCGACCCACCTTCTTCAAAAACCGGGGTGCCGACCATTTCTCCAACCGAGTCCGGACGCCCCATGGCATAGACCGTACTGTTTTGCAGGTCAACGTCAATTTCATCGGCATCCAGTTTCATGGTTCCGTAGTCCACCTGTCCTCCACCGTAGATGAAGGCTCGGTTTCTGCCTAACATAATCATGGAATCGGTTGACTTGATGTTGACTACATTGTCAAGGTCGATTTTCTGACGGCGTATTCTCGATGGGGGCTTGGGTATGCTGTCGGTTACAACCGGTGCAGCTAAAGAGTCAGTAGGGGAGTCTGTTTTCAATGAATCATTCAGCGCCTGCAAATCGACGGGTGTCACCGAATCATTCAATGCCTGCAGATTGACCGCTGTGGAGTCCGGAATAGCATTGATGTCAGGTTTCCGGGCAGAAACGGATGGTGACGTCCACAGTGATATGACCGTGAACAGAACCGAGGCTAAAATGATTATATTTCGTCTACTATTTTGCAAAGCAGTAATGGTGAATGGCGGCGATGGTTACATCCCACTTGAATACAGACTACAAAATTAGCTATAATTTTTCAACTGCAATCAAAATTGCTGTTAAAACTGCTAAAAAGTGAGGTGCAGCGCTATTCTTAGACCTGATTTGTCAATGTCTGGACGGTCGAGATAGTTAAGTCGCCACACATAGTCCACTCGGAGACACTTGAACAGATTGTCTACGCCGGCTGAAAACTCCATGTATGGTTTCCAGTTCATATTTGAGGAATTGCATTGCGCAGGGAACTGCAACAGCCACGGACTGTCAGCCGGATTGTTGGTTTTACTAAGCTCGCCGCCATAACCTCTGAAGCAGAAAACCTCCCTGAGTTTCAGTCGTTTGAATCCGGGAATGTAGTTGAATATGGCTCCGTTAGCCCAGTAGGTCACGTCCCATGAACAATAGCTGTCGGCAACAAACTCCAGCGGGTTGAGCAGTGCGAAACTTTCAGGTTGGATTGTATATGACAGGTTGGCGTTGGGTGTGAACAGCTGCGGGAAAGGTGTGCCACCCCACAGATGCCCCCCCTTCAGGATGATGTCAGTGTAACCGAATGTCGAGAACCAGAACCGTTTCTGCACGCTAACCTCGGTTTTGTTTATGCCGAAATGGTTTGCGCCTGAGCGGTCGGGACCGTAGGTGTGCGACAGCACGAACACCGGAGCATCGAGGTTGACCGGGAAACGGTTGCTCCGGTTCTGATAGAATTTCTCACCGGGGGCATAACGCAATTCTATCGTCCCGTCCACCATGTCATAATGGTTCATCGAAACCCCGTAGCCGTTGACAAACGGCACGAACGGACCTGCCTCCTGACGGTGATGCTCAACTGATGCGGTCACCGAGAAATTATTGCGCAACTCAAGCGTATATTTCAGTTCTGAAACCCGGTGATAGGTTATCAGGTTGTTTTTCATGCGCTTGAGCGTGAGGAAAATATTGTCCATGTTGGTGAACATGTAGTGCTGACCAATCTGATCAATATCAAACAGATGGCTGACCATGATTGAATGAACGGGAAACTCGCGCGAATGATAATCTTTCTTGATAAATGAGTATTCCAGTTCACCTTTGTATTTCAACTTCCGGTCCTTGGTGCCGTATGCCACATAGCCGCGGCTGAACCAGTTCGGCGACAGGTTGGCTGTTGTCATACCTCCGAATCGCAGTCGCAGTCCCTCCACGTCATTTCCGCTGACAAACGAGTTTAGCGGTCCAATGTCGAATTTGCTCTTGCCGTGGCGCGACGTGCCGACATAGCCCACGGACATGTATTTCACGAACTTCTCGGCGTAGTAATATAGCTTTACTGAACGTATGCGTCGAACCAACTCATTGATACGCTTTTCGTTACGGGTAGCCGGTATGAAGCTCGCATGCTCCCAGTATACGGAGTCGCGCGTGTAGGCTGCCGTGTCCGTAAACTCTTTTCCAAGTTTGTCAAACAGCTCCTGACGCTCTGACGGGTTGAAGTCATGCCCCGAATATTTGGTGTTACGCCTCACATAGACTCCCTGAGTGCCGGGGATAATTGACAGTTCCAGAGTCATGTCGTCCTTCACTTTCAGTCGTGAGCCGTCGGGCGCCCGGTCATAATCCTGCCGCAGATAGAGATTTTCTATGAAGTTTATGTTGATGTCGGGCGGAAGCCTCATGTCAACCCGCCTGACAAACATGGTTGTATCACCCACAGGAACATATATGTGCCCTGTAAAGCCGAACATGGCGCGGTTGTGGGGTGTGAACGATAGTTCAACGCAAGGAACACTGTCTATACGCACCGTGTCCGTAAGGAAAAACTTGTAAAAATCAGGCGCTATGCGCGACAGCGGCGACACAAACCGGTTCTGCAATATGTTGATGTCGTTGTCATAGAGGTCGATTTCACGCAACACATCCTCCAGAAATATCTGCATGCTTTTTTGATCGACGAAATCATCCAGTCCCTCCTGTCGGATAGCATTTATATATGTTTTCTCGCTCTTTGGCTCACGTCTGTAGTGTATCTCCGATGCTTTTTCCTTTACCGATATGATGAGTACGGGTTGACCTGAAACCTCGCTCGTGTCGACATGTTCGCGCAGAAACGCGAACTTTTTCTTTAATGCTTTCTGTGATGTGTCGGAGTAGAACTTATTGATGCCCAGCACTATGCGCTCAAATCGGTTATAGTTATAGTTCTGATGCCGTCGCGGATCGGTGATTGTGTCGCCCTGTCGCACTTTCCTCGCAAAGTCTACCGCCGGGTTGTTTTTCTTGGAATATTTTGCCGCTTTTTTGCTTACAATTACCTCGTTAAGTTCAATTCCCGTGGCACTCAGTCTAACCACCTCGCGGCGCGCCGTTGAAGGAACGGCTACATTTTTGCTTGAGTAACCTAACACGGAGAATCTTACCTTTATGGAATCGGTGGAGCGGGGCAGTGCTATGTCAATCTGTCCCTTTTCATTGGTCAGGACATCGCCTCGCATACCTGCTACTCTGACTGACACATAAGGCACCGGTTCTCCCGTGACAGAATCAACCACCTCGAAGCGGGTGTCGGCTGACACAGTCATCCATCCCCCTGAAAATATCAGGAGTATGAGAATCAGGTAACGTAATATTTTGTATATTTGTGGCAAAATTCTTGTTATGGCTAAAGAGATAGAACGTAAATTTCTCGTTGTTAACAATTTATATGAGACGATGGCTGAATCATGCCATCACATTGTGCAAGGCTATGTGTCGCTTCGTCCGGAGGGAACTGTCCGGGTCCGAATCCGTGACAATCAGGCATTTATCACCATCAAGGGGCTGACCCGTGGCGCTGAACGTGACGAGTGGGAATATCCTGTACCGCTTGCTGATGCACTTCAGATGCTGGAACGTGTAACCGAAGGTGCTGTCATCGACAAGGAGCGTTTTATGGTTCCCTATGGCGGTCACCTCTGGGAGGTGGACCGCTTCAGCGGTGTCTATGCCGGAATGGTCGTTGCCGAGATTGAGCTTGACTCAGCCGATACTGAGTTCCCGCTCCCTCCGTTCATCGGAGCCGAAGTCACGGGTGATCCGAGCTACTACAACTCCTCTTTGGCTGCAGGACGATCTTCGGGCGACATCAGTTCCAACTGAACCACATTCTCCACATGGTGAGTGTGAGGAAACATGTCGACAGGTTGAACCTTGGTCACCTTATATTTTGCGGCTAACATAGCCAGATCGCGCGCCTGAGTGGCTGGATTGCAGCTAACATAGACCAGTCGTGGCGACTCTGTGCGCAACAACACGTTGACCACATCGCCGTGCATGCCGGCGCGCGGAGGGTCAACAATCATTACGTCAGGCTTGCCGTGGCGGCTTATGAAATCATCGTCAAGCACATCCTTCATGTCGCCCGCGTAGAAAAGCGTGTTGTCAATGCCGTTCACCGCCGAGTTCACCTTCGCATCCTCTATTGCTTCCGGAACATATTCAATACCTATCACCTTGCGGGCTCGCCGAGCCACGAAATTGGCGATTGTGCCGGTGCCGGTGTAGAGGTCATAGACCAGTTCGTCGCCCTTCAACTCTGCGAAGTCGCGTACTACTTTATAGAGTTCGTATGCCTGCTTGGAGTTAGTCTGATAGAACGACTTGGGTCCTACGCGGAACCGGAGTCCCTCCATCTCTTCTTCGATATATTCTTTGCCGGAGTGGAGCAGAATCTCCTGATCGGTGATTGTGTCGTTCATTTTGGTGTTGACAACATAGAGCAGCGATGTTATCATGGGAAACTCCTCGCGGATGGCATCCATCAGAGGGGCAATCGCTTCGTGGTTATCCTCACCGAACACCATCACCACCATAATCTCACCGGTGGAGGCTATGCGTATCATCATGGTGCGGAGTAATCCTTGCTGGGCGCGCAAGTCATAGAAACTCAGCCCGTTGCGTTTGCCATAATCCTTTACGAACAGACGCAGCCGGTTAGACAGATCGTCCTGCAAATGACATTGTTTTATGTCGAGCACTTTGTCGAATGCGCCGGGAATGTGGAATCCTGCCGCATCGCGGTCGGGAAATTCCTCACCACTGCGCAGCTGCTCGAATGTCAGCCAGCATTTGTTCGAGAAGGTGTACTCCATTTTGTTACGGTACTCCCATATCTGCTGTGAGCCTTTGATGGGCGAAATCTCAGGCAACGGTATGCGTGCTATTCGTGTCAACGCATCCTGCACCTGCTGCTGTTTACATTTTATCTGGTAGTCGTAGGGCAGGTGCTGCCAGCGACATCCGCCGCAAATGGTGAAGTGCTCGCAACGAGGCTCAATGCGAAGCTCCGAGGGAGTAACGATGCTTTCTATGTGCCCCTCGGCATAGCTGTGTTTCTTTCGGTCGATTTTCACGTTTGCTACATCGCCCGGCGCTCCGTAGGGGATGAACACGACAAGATCGTTGACTCTGGCTATTGAATTACCTTCGGCTGCTACACCTGTTATAGTGATATTTTCCAGTAATGGAAGTTCTTTCCGTTTTCGTGCCAATGTGATTTATTTTTACGGTTTATTTGATTTTGACGGCAAAATTAGTGAAAATAAAGTGATATATATTATAAGGAATCCCATTTTGCAATATTTATCACATATTATTTACTTATATTAACAATTATAAACATAAATTTGCCATAGTTCTCAATATAATTGATTACATTTGCACAACTAACAAAAAACTAATTCCAATCACTAATTTCTGATTATGTTGAAAAAATCATTACTTCTTTCACTGATGCTTTTCACGGCAGCCTCAAGTGCGTTGGCGTGGAAACCTCTGTTCGTAGGTCACCGTGGTTCTTACCGTGGCGTGGCTAACACCGCCGAGGCATATCGTAATGGTGTCGATTACTATCATTACGATGGTCTGGAGTGTGACGTCCGTGTCACTTCTGACGGTCACTATGTCATCCTTCACGATGAATCCACCGGAAGCCTCTGCTCAACCAATCTGACAGTTGCGACATCTACGCTTGCCCAGCTTAAAGCGTTGGATTTCAAACAGACTCGTGGTGGTGTCACTTACACCGGCAAGATCTGTACGGTTGAGGAATATCTCGACATCTGCGTTGAAAAGAACGTATTCCCGGTGATTGAGCTCAAATGGACCACCGGCATCAACAACAACGACATGAAGAATTTCCCCGGACTCATGGCATTGGTTGAGAAGAAAGGTCTCCGCTCAAAAGCTGTGTTCCTAACCTCCATGCTCACATCGCTGAAATATGTAAAAAACAATTATCCTGATGTCAACTGTCAGTATCTTATGACATCTGATAGTGATGCAAAGCATCAGGCATGTGCCGACTATAACCTTAACCCCAGTTTTGACACAAGCCTTACTGAAGAGATTGCCGTACGCTATCGCCAAGAAGGTCGTGAGGTTGCCGTATGGACTGTAAACACAGAAGCTAATTACAAAAAATTCGGTAAAATGGGTTGTTACATGATGACATGTGACTATCTGATGCCGTCACAGATGCCTGAACTCGATGAGGTTGTCATTCCCGAACCACTTCCTGACCCCGTGGAACTGGATAATGTGGTTCTCTGGAGCCGTACCATGAAAGATAATAACCTTCCAGTCGACTATCCTGATGCCGAAGGCGCTACATACAAAACCGGTCAGCAGCCTGCTGTTATTGATGGAAAATTCTATGTCAATGACTACGGAACAAAATCGCTCGTTGTTATTGACCGCGATTGCGAAGCTGCAACAATTCTCCCCCATAGCGACACCCAGCTCGGCGGTTCACCCGTTCATGGCATTACAACCGATGATGCTGGCAACATTGTTCAACGCTACGAAGCTACGTTCTCAGAAGGTCCGAATAAAGTACGCGTTTTCAAAGCCGGTACAACCACTGACCCTGTTATAATAAATTTTGCACTTAAAACAGATTATGCCAAACAGCAAAACTTTGTGTTTGCATCAGGAGATCTCCTCTCGGAGGAAGGCGGTTATCTCTACTTCCTCACAAACACCACAAAGGTAATCTGTCTGGTACATATTGTCAACGGTAAGGCGGTGGAAGTAATTGAACGACCCGGTTCTGTTCAGGGTACCACCGCATCTGTCATTATCCCCATCGATAATAATCCCGATCACTTCATCTACATGGTCCGTAGCGGAGGTTTCTATCTCTGGGACAAAGAGGATAAAGGTCTGCTGCTCGGTGGCACAAGTGCTACAGCACCTTCCAGAAATACTTCACTCGGTGGTGCATACATGGTCATCGGAGGTCATGAGATTCTCGCATATCCTTCCGGTGGAAACTACAACGGTGGTTTCAGTCTGATTGACATCACTGCCGGAAACAAGGTTTTGGCAACATTCCCCACTATTGGGACAGGAGGTTATAAAAAGAATATATCCACCGGTACTTTCATGAATGCTGTCAAGATTAAAGATAATGTATATCATCTTTATAACTACACCATGGGTAACGGCTACGGCGTTTATGAAATCAAACTCAAAGGCGAAAGCTCTATCGAGGAAATTGCTGACGTGACTGCTGAAAAACCCGTTGTCCTTGTTGGTGATGGTGTAATCACAGTTTCAGCAAACACACAGCTCGGTTCTGTTGAGATCTATTCTGTTATGGGTGCGAAAGTCATGCAGACTGCCACTGCAGAGAACACTACTGAAATCTCAACCGCTGCTCTTCCCAAAGGTATATATATAATTAATGTGAACGGTATGAAGCCCGTCAAGGTGGCTCTCTGATTCACTCCATAATTATCTCATTAAAGAGGAGGGTGTGTCAAAATGCAAATTTTGACATGCCCTCTTTAGGTTTGTAAGAATGAGTCAGATGCAAGGCAATGGAGATTGGGCTGATAGGAGCATACATAAGTATGTGACCGAGGCTGTTTCAGAAAGCAAAACCGAAGATGGTTTATTATGACACACCACTTTTTTCATAAAATTTAACCCTTCCTGTGAACCGTTTCAATTACCGGAATGTTATAATTATACAAAAACGAAAAATTTATGTCAAATAAATAAAATCTAAAACTATGAACGCATTAGACTTAAACTTTTGGGGTAAAACAAAAGCATGGTGGGTAGTTCTGCTCACAGGTGTATTACTTATTCTCGGTGGTTTCGCATATTGGTTCTGGCCCGCTGCGGGCTATGCAGTTGCTTCCACTCTATTCGGCTGGCTCCTTATTCTTTATGGAACAGTTCAGTTATGTGTCTCTGCCGGTGCTAACAGACCTAAAGGATGGGGTTGGCTTCTTGCCGGAGGTGTAATCAACATCTTCATTGGTTTTATGCTCGTCCGCAGCATAATTCTCGCTGAAGTAGTATTTCCCTATTTCCTCGCTATCATCTTTATCTACTGGGGTATAGCCTCAATGATAGCTTCTGTTAACTCACGCCGTCGCCGCTACTGGTGGTTGCAGATGATCAATGGTGTACTTCTGATGCTTATCGGTTTCTTCTTCGTTGAAACAGGCTACATCGGTGACATGGCAATGGTTAGCTTCCTTACCTCACTCGCATTTATCTACTGGGGATTCACCGTAGGTGCAGCTGCAGTTGACATGCGACCTGAAAAAGAAGTTAAAGAATAATGAATCTCAAATTTTTAAAACTTATTACCTGCCGGATTTCAAACAGAGGTCCGGCAGGACTATTTTAAAAAGTATGGAAAACAAACAACTTACACAACTGATTGCAGAAAATGCTGCATACAGAAACATAGTAGAGCGCACGAGCATACGCCGATACACTTCCGAGCCGGTTACCGAACTTCATAAACTCGCTCTGATAAATGCTGCCATGAGTGCCCCCACAGGTGTTAACAAGCAGCCGTGGGAATTCTTTGTGGTCGATGATCCCGATTTGCTTAAACAGCTTGCCGCCGGTCTGCCCTATGCGAAGATGGCTGCGCAGGCTCCCATTGCAATTGTCGTTTGCGGCAACACTGAGCGATTTCTCGATGGTGATGACTCAACACTTTGGGAGCAGGATCTTTCCGCAGCATCAGAGAACATTCTCCTTGCAGCCAATGCTCTCGGACTCGGCGGTGTCTGGACCTGCCTCTACCCGCATCCTGACCGTGTCGCGACCGTTCGACGCATCCTTAACCTCAATGACAACCTGATTCCTTTCAATCTTATCCCCGTCGGTCATCCTGCAGCTCCGAGTCACCCCATGGACAAATGGCATCCTGAACGTGTTCACCACAACGGAATTGATGCATCTGATCACAAACAGATTTGATGCAACTGTGTTCAGTGGAGTGGGGCTGTGATTTTGTGCAGCCCCATCCCCACCGAAACCATCCCGGACCTCAGCGTTCAAAATAAATGTGGGGCTGACGCATGGAAAGCTGTTTCACTTCTTATTGGAAACTTTGGTGCTAAAATCTTGCAAAAAAATGTGATGTAAATATTGCATAATCTCCATAAAATTAGTACCTTTGCAAGCCGATTTTATCCAAAATCAATCATCGGTAACGGCGAGTGGAAACTTTTGGCCGAGTTATCTGCTTGTGCGTCACCATATTAATTAATTTTTTAAACTTTAAGAAGTGGATACTTTAAGTTACAAAACCATTACCCCCAACGCTGAAAGCGTAGAGCGCAAATGGGTTGTAGTAGACGCAACCGATCAGGTTCTTGGTCGTTTGTGCTCTAAAGTCGCCAAAATTCTGCGCGGCAAATACAAACCCTGCTACTCTCCCAATGTAGAATGTGGCGATTATGTCATCATCATCAATGCTGACAAAGTACGCCTCACAGGTAAAAAAATGACTGACCGCATTTATCTCCGTTACACCGGCTATCCCGGCGGTCAGCGCGAAGCTACTCCTGAAGTGCTTATCAAGAAATCATTCAACAAGCACCTCAAACCCGGCATCAACCCCCTGTTCATTCAGGTTATGAAGGGTATGCTCCCCAAAAATCATCTGGGTCGTCGCATCATTGAAAACATGCACGTTTACAATGGTCCCAATCATCCCCACGAAGCTCAGAATCCTGAAGTTATCGACATTAACAAACTGAAATAATTGAAGATATGGAAATAGTAAATGCAGTTGGTCGACGCAAAGCAGCTATCGCTCGCGTTTTCGTCAAGGAAGGTAACGGCGTAATTACCATCAACAAACGCCCCCTGGAAGTTTACTTCCCCTCTTCTATCCTTCAGTTCATCGTTAAACAGCCCCTCAACACTCTTGATTGCGCAGAAAAATATGACATCAACGTCAACCTCGACGGTGGTGGTTACAAAGGTCAGGCTGAAGCTCTTCGCCTCGCCATTGCCCGCGCTCTTGTAAAAATCAATCCTGAGGACAAACATGCTCTTCGCGTTGAAGGCTTCATGACCCGTGACCCCCGTTCTGTTGAACGTAAGAAACCCGGTCAGCCCAAAGCACGCAAACGCTTCCAGTTCTCAAAACGTTAATATCCTCTTTCTCTGTCGGCAGCGTGACTGCCGCATGACAAGGTTTATTATACAGTGTTTAGTATCTAAATCTCGGAGATGGACACGTTCCCTACTCGCGAGGTTGAATTTTCGGAACGTAAACAATTTTTATTTAAAATGTCAACACCCAATTTTGACCAACTTTTAGAAGCAGGTTGCCATTTCGGTCACCTCAAAAGAAAATGGAATCCTGCTATGGCGCCCTATATTTTCATGGAGCGCAACGGTATCCACATCATTGACCTCTACAAGACTGAGGCTAAGCTCGCTGAAGCTGCCGCTGCCTTGAAGAACATAGCTAAATCAGGCAAAAAAGTTCTCTTTGTTGCCACAAAAAAACAGGCCAAACAAGTTATCGCCGACAAAGCCACTGCCATCTCAATGCCTTATGTTATTGAACGCTGGCCCGGCGGTATGCTTACCAACTTCCCCACTATCCGCAAGGCTGTCAAGAAAATGACTGCTATCGACAAGATGGCTTCTGACGGCACTTTCGACAACCTCTCAAAACGCGAAAAACTTCAGATCACCCGCCAGCGTGCTAAACTCGAGAAAACTCTCGGTTCAATCGCTGACCTCAACCGTCTCCCCTCAGCTCTCTTCGTAGTTGACGTTCTCAAAGAACGCATCGCCGTTGCTGAGGCTAACCGTCTGGGTATCCCCGTTTTCGCTATTGTCGACACCAACTCTGATCCTAACAGCGTTGATTTCGTAATCCCCGCAAATGACGATGCTTCAAAATCAATCGAGATTATCCTCGACACCGTTTGCAACGCCATGGCTGAAGGTCTCGAAGAACGCAAGGCTGAAAAAGTTGACGCTCCCGCCGCTGAAGGCGAAGCTCCCGCTGCTCCCAAACGCGAACGTCGCCGCGTAAGCCGTAAGGCTGATGCCGCTCCCGCCGAGGCTGCTGCTGAAGCTCCCGCTGCTGAGGCTCCCGCTGCTGAATAATAGGCAGTGCATAAAATTATCGCTCGATGGCTTCAGCACCTTATAGTGCTCCTGCCACCGAGCGTAAATTGAATTTAAACACAACATTAGCATATTACATTACTATGGCTGTTACTATTGAAGATATTAAAAAACTCCGTAACCTCACAAGCGCCGGTCTGACTGACTGTAAGAACGCTCTTAATGAAACTAACGGAGACATGCAAGCTGCCGTTGAAATCCTGCGTAAAAAAGGTCAGGCTGTAGCTGCAAAACGTGAGGATCGTGAAGCTGCCGAAGGTTGCGTTATCGCTAAAAGCAACGGCGACTTCGCTGCTATTGTGGCGCTGAAGTGCGAAACTGACTTCGTTGCCAAAAATGCAGGTTTCGTTGAACTTACCAACAAAATCATTGACGCTGCAGTTGCAAATCGCGTTGATTCAATGGACGCTCTCAAAGCTCTCCAGATCGACGGCACCACTATTGCTGAGCTCATCATTGAAGAAACCGGTAAGACCGGCGAAAAATGCGAACTCGGCGCATACGAATACCTCATCGCTCCCACTGTAACCGCTTACAACCACTTCGGTAACAAGCTCGCTACAATCGTTGGTCTGAACATGGCAGGTATCGATGAAGCTGTCGCTCACGACGTAGCAATGCAGGCTGCTGCAATGAACCCCGTTGCCGCTACCCGCGAAATGGTTCCCGCTGCCGTTGTAGAATCAGAACGCACCGTGGCTATCGAGAAATCTAAGGAAGAGCAGGTGAAGAAGGCTGTTGAAGCTGCCCTCAAGAAAGCCGGCATCAATCCTAATCTCGTTGACAGCGAAGATCACATTGAATCAAACATCACCAAAGGCTGGCTTACTCGCGAAGAAGCTGACAAAGCCCGCGTTATTGCCAAAGAAACTGCTGAAGCAAAAGCAGCAAACCTGCCTGAAGCAATGATTCAGAACATCGCAAACGGTCGTGTTAACAAATTCTTCAAAGAATCAGTACTCGTTGAACAGGAATTCGTAAAAGATTCTTCAATGACAATCGCTCAGTATCTTGCTAAAGCTGCTGATGGTCTGACTGTTGTTGACTTCAAACGTGTTAACCTTAACAAGGACTAATCCTCAGTAGAATTAACCCCATAACATAATTAAGGCTGTCAGGTCCTGCTTGACAGCCTTAATTTTTTATGTAAGGACATTTCGTGGAGCGTTCGTTGCGGAGCAAGAGGCTCCGGTTCCCTTCATTAGTCTGAAAATTCCAATTAATCTAATTGTCCCTTACTCCTCATCATCAAATTCGTCATCGAAATCAAATTCCCAGTTGCTTTCGTAAGCATCTTCAGTGAATCGGGCAAGGTCGCGACCCTCACGTTTGGTGGGACGTCCCAATCCTTTGCGGCGGTCAATGAAACCATTGATTTTGACAATTTCCAGCAGGTCAAGCTGCGATTTTGGCGTTATGTTTTCCATGTATTCCGGCACCAGTTTGGCTCCGAGGCGGTTTTCGGTTAATGCAAGTACGCGAAACGAGTAGGTGACAGGAGGTTTGCGCACATTGATAATGTCGCCTACCTTTATGGTGCGGCTCGGTTTCACAACCACCTGCGATTCACCCACCGTCACTCTCCCTTTCTTGCATGCCTCGGTGGCTATGGTGCGTGTCTTGAAAATTCTGACAGCCCAAAGCCATTTGTCAATTCTCACTTCCGATTTTGCCATGGCTCCTATTTATTGTTGAAATTACACATGGCAAACTGTATTCCTGAAAGGCAGAAAGCTTTGATGGCATCAATAGCCACATCGATGCGAGTAGGCAGCTGCTGCCGCTGGTCAAGGGTGAAATTCCCTAAGACATAGTCAATCTGCCCGCCACGCTGAAATTCGTTGCCGATGCCGAATCGCAGTCGCGGATAAGTTTGTGTGCCAAGCATTTCGGCTATGTTTTTCAGACCGTTGTGACCTGCATCGCTACCTGACGGTTTCAGGCGGATGGCTCCGAAAGGGAGTGCCAGATCATCAACCACGACAAGTATGTGGTCGATGACAATATTCTCCTTTTCCTTCCAGTAACGGACGGCATTACCGCTGAGATTCATGTAGGTTGACGGTTTCAACAAAACAAGCTGCTTATTTTTCAGGCGCATGCGGGCAACATCGCCGTAACGTTCCGTGGAAAAAGAAATATTGGATGCCTCGGCAAAGGCATCCAATACTTTAAATCCTATGTTGTGGCGGGTGTTACGGTATTCGTCACCAATGTTACCAAGCCCAACAATCAGATATTTCATGCTCTGATGTTATTACTTGCCGGCTGTAGCCTGAGCACCGCGTGCGGCACGGGTGAGCTGAACAGCGCAAACAACAGCATTTTTGGCGTTAACCAGTTCGAGACCTTCAAAGTGGAGATCGCCGATCTGCATGGTTTTACCCAGACCCAGATTGTCAACGTTGATGACAACGCGTTCGGGAATTGAAGTGTAGATGGCTTTAACTTTGATTTTCTTCATTGACAGGCTGAGCTTACCACCGGCTTTAACACCTTCTGCATGACCTTCGAGCTTAACGGGAACTTCAATGGTAACAGGTTTTTTGTCATTTACTTCCAGAAGATCAATGTGAAGCAGAGTGTCCTTTACGGGGTCAAACTGAAGTTCTTTGAGAACTGCCATTTTTGTTTCTCCGTTTACTTTGATTTCAATTGCGAAGATGTCAGGAGTGTAGATCAGTTTGCGAACTGCATCGTTGGTTACAGTAAGGTCAGTTGTGATGATACCTTTGTTGTTACCGATCTCAACAAGTTTTTCGCCCGGTTTCAGAGTGCCGGTGAAGGGGAGATCAAAAGGTTCGCCTCCATTGAGAACTACGGGAATTTTACCTTCGCTGCGGAGTGTTTTGGCAGCTTTCTTGCCGAGGTCTGTACGGGGTTCGGCTTCAAGTTTAAATGTTTTCATTCTTTTAATTAATTGTGTTACTCAAAATTAAGTTTTTATTGCTCCTTAATTTCCCATCACACTGTTTGGGTTTGCCTTAAAAAGCGGTGCAAATTTACGACTTTTTATTGACTTGGGCAAGTATTTTTGTGGTGTACTCCATTATTTTCGTTAAATTTGCAATATAATTTCATAAAACAATCATTTTTTAGAATATGAAATGGTTTTTCGGCGCTGACTTATGGAAAAGTCGCTTTGGTGTTATGGCTGCAACATGCTTCCTTACAATGCTTTGGTTTGTCATTGACTGGTGTTTGGGCACAACGTTCAGAGCTATGAGTATCACGGAGTTATGGATCAACAATCTCCTTGCTGCCCTGTTGCTGACACTCCCCTTCCTGCTGTCGCGACGTGTGTGGATTCAGCTGCTGTGCCTTGTGGTCGTCGACTGCCTTCTGATGGCAAATCTGATGTATAGCCGCACCTATTTCACCGGCATACCCTTCGACAGCTATTTCCTCGCCGGAAATCTTAAGGATTTCACTGCCAGTGTATGGGACTCCCTGCGGTGGCGCGATATAGGCTTTGTAGTCATACTCATTGCCGGTGGCATTTTCTCTGCCCGTATGCCACGGGAGCGACATATTCCTGCCTTGTGGCTCCGATACCTTTCCATGGTGCTGATTCTGGGTTCTGCCTCTCTTCTCTGTAACCTTTTCCGAGGTGGATTCTATAATGCCTATGACTCGCTTGGCAGGGTGGCTTACACCAACAGTTGCGGTGTGCCGGTTTATACTGTAGCCGGACATATCGCTTTCACCATCATGGATGACAATCGGAAAAAAAATGTCGACAGTCAGGCAATAACCGACTGGCTCGATAAGCATGCAGAATATAATGGCGATGTCAGGCTTTCCGACGGAGTGGAACCAAAAATGAATCTCGTGATTGTTTTGTTGGAATCGTTTGAGTCATGGCAGCTGGAAAAGTCAGCTGATGGTAAGGAAATTACTCCATACATCAACAGTCTGCTCCGTGACTCCACCACCTTCTATGCCCCTTATGCTTTGACCCAAGTCGATGCCGGACGTTCAATCGACGGGCAGCTGCTCATTACTTCCGGACTCTTGCCCACCAAAGGAACCGTATTCAGCACCCGTTTCCCCACTTCAACTTATCTCACTCTCAACAAAGCACTTAAGGAAAAATATGGCACAGAATCAATACTCCTGACCGTCGATCAGCTGATTACATGGAATATGGGCGTGATAGCACACTCATTCGGCTACGACTCCATCCTTGAACGCTCCTCATGGAACAACGATGAAAAAGTAGGGAAATCACGCAAACTGAGCGATGGCTCATTCTTTCGACAGAGTGTACAAAAAATTGAAAACGACTCGCTGTGGCTTCCCGGCGAACCCCGTATGCTCACTTTCGTAACCTATTCCGGGCATAATCCTTTCGAGCTTCCGGACTATCTGCGTGATTCCGAATTCGACCTTCGCGGCAAAGGCTATCATCCCGTCGTCGAGAACTATCTGACCATGGCTCATTACACCGATTCACAGCTCCCCACGTTGATTGAATACCTCCGTTCACGCCCTGACTGGAACCGCACCATGGTGCTTATTACCGGTGATCATGAGGGACTTGCGGCACAGCGTCAGGAAATATTGGAAAGCGGCATGAAAGGAGCCGACTTGGTAAGCCCCGGTCAGTACACGCCGTTCATACTCCTCAATGCACCCGTGGCTATGCGCTACGAACAAGTATTCGGTCAGGCTGATATCTATCCCACGCTTCTCACCATGCTCGGACTCCACGACTATCGTTGGCAGGGAGTAGGGGAAAGCCTTTGCTCTCCCCGGAAAATCCCTGCTGCGATTTCCTCCATGACCGGAGCGCTTGACGGTGACACCACTGGCATTTCTCCTGACCGTCTCAACCACTGGTCAGCAGCACGCGACATCAGTGATGCCATCATCCGCAGCGACTATTTCGTAAGCCATTAATGAAGTTTATTTAGTTACTAAAAAAGTTACGGGTGTACTGTAAGTTCCTGCACTGTTCATACATTCAACATAATAGTAAATGTAATAGCCACCGCTGTAACTTCCATGCGACTTATCAAATGTTATATATTCAGTGACTTTTTTGGAACCTTGAGGTCGATAAATAGGCGATCCATATTGGCGCATTGATTCTACTGTAGACAATTCACCTCTTGAAGGAGTTTTGGACGGCTTGGTTTTATAAGCCTTCCAGTGAACAACTGCACTTATTTTATGTTCTTCTTCACCACCGGATTTAAAAATCATTCTTATTGAGAAACCCGCAAGATCTGACGTAGAAATATTACTGCGCAAGCTTGGTTTAGTGACTGATTGATTATTGTCAGAGGAACTTGATATTGATGGCTCATCTTTTTCACATGATGAAAATACCGAAATAAGAGCTATAGATAAACTGATAAAAATTTTTGAAAGATTCATTTTTGAAATATATTAAATTGATTGTTAAATTCGGCGAGTCATTTCAAAATCGCCTTTCTTTTCTTCAACGTTAGCCACAGAATTCACATTGCCCTCATATCTGACACCGGTTATCTTCATAGGATTATCCTTGTTATCAGCATTGCCGTTAAATTTGTCCCATGATAATTGCGAACCAGTTGCAATAGTAAATCCTTTGGCACCAAAAGAGCCGGTGGTAGAATTGTAACTCCAAGAGCTTCTTTCAAACGATGTATCAGACTTCGTAAATGTACCGTCTTCTTTAAATTCTACTATGTAGGAACGAGTTCTTGTTTCCCAGGGAGCATTAGGGAATCTTCGATACTCATATTTTTCCTCGACATCCCAAATCCCTACGATTGTCGGTTTTGCTTTTTCATAAACTATTTCATCGCCAACAGAAACGGTGGACTCTGATATTACACTTCCATTATGCCATGCAATTCTGACGAGGTTTTCTCCTTGGATTTCATGTGTGATGCAGTCAATTTCCGAAATCTTGAAACTGTCATTCGTTTCGCCATGTTTAACTGTAATTGTTTGAGCTATAGCAGAGTTGACAAGAACCGCTAAAAGAATTATTAAATAGAATCGTTTCATTTCAATATGATTTTTTGACTTATGCCATTAATTTTCAAAATATAAATTCCTTTGAATCCGCTGAAATTAATAATTGCAGACTCTGATGCCATAACCTTCTGATAATATGCCAGTACACCTCCCGGAGAATAAAGGCTAATTTCAAGATTGGAAGAAGCATATTCAATAGTCAGAATATTGACGGATATACGATAGCTGGCATTATTCTCTACTGATTGAATGTCAGAAGTCGCAGAATATTCAATATTTTTCAGATCTTCAAGCCCTACGGAGTATTCCCCTTCAGGGTAAATTACTTTGATACTGTTGTCGGCAATCTCAAATCTCGTTTTTTCAGTCAGACTGAAAATATAACTCTCATCAGTTGTTGTATGCACAATAACCGATGCTGGAGCTTTGGCTGCTACATTACAATATAAAAGTAAACAAGCCAATATTGTAAATAATTTTTTCATTGTATTAATTGTAGTTTTGAATATATGCCCGTTGGTTAACATTTATCGCTATAGTTTTGATGTATAGTACTTTAGAAATAGACTTTAACCAACGAGGCAATTTGAATAGTTTTGATCAGTGATTAAACCAATCAAAGGCAGGTTGTGTGCCATCTCCAATGTATTTCCAGTCAGAACGCATTTGTGTCATCATCCCCATCATTCCGAAACTATAGTACATTGAGAATTGAGAGTAATCACCTGAAAAGACTATTTGGTCGTATGCATAATTTGGTAATCCACCCCCGGCATGCTTATAATGATGATTGCCATAATTGTCACAGTAGTAATACCAACATGATCCATCACTTAATGAAATGCGACTGTAATCATCAGACATTTCAGCCGTTATGCTAATATTTAATGAAGTGTCGACAATTGGTCCATAAGGTCCTTGAGTTAACAACTGCCATTGTGCATAGCTTCTGGTCTCCGCTGAAACCAGCTGTGACATTAATAGTAACGATGCTACAATAGTGGCAAATAATATGTTTTTTAATGCCATAATAAAGGTGTCTAATTCAATGGTTATCTGATATAATATCTGTTGCCATTATAAGTGAAGCTGCTTACTCCTTGAATACATATCCAGCTCCCATTAAAATTGATGTATTTTTGACCACGATGCAGATACACGGCAAAAGACCCTTTATTGGTACCGGATTCACAAATTACTGTGACTGAATGACTTGTTCTTGTGTAAGATCCGTCATTACGAGACTGTGCTACGCAAGAATTGCCGGTGATCGGGGGAGTGATTGTTTGGTTGTCAAATACAGACAGTGAGGCAATTAACGCGGTCGCTAAAAACAAATTTTTTAACATCTTAATTTACCCTTATTCGTGTCGGGCGCAACTTTAAGAAATGGCTTAAGGACCTTGCTCTCGCGCCGAAAGTAATAAAAAAAGAAAGCGCAAGGTCTGTACACGTTGCCTATTCCCCTCGTTGAGGCCCTGGACTGCCCATCTACGAAGAATAGACAACAGCAGAGACCTCGCGCAAATATGTACAATAACATTTATGTTGCTCTCGCAACATTAGTGCTATACGATACATATCCACATTGGCGTCTACAGCTGTCTCACTCTTGACGTAGATTTGAAGTTTTCCAGGTTTCAACGAGTCAAGAAAGAGCGCTTTGTAACGCTTCCTATTATTTACTGCTTCCCACCCCAGAACCCAAACCAGCCTCTGCGATGGAATGCGTTGCAAATTTAATTGAAAAATTTGTATAATGAAAAGATTTTTATTAAAATGTTCGATTATTTTTATAAACATAAATAGCGAAGCCGCGTCATGACTGACACGGCTTCGCTATATTAATAATATTACAATTTGAATTAGTTGTCTTTGGGAAAAGAGAGTAGGGAGGACTGGATTCTGATAACCCGCGTGAGCGACTGGTCGCCACTGTTACTTTTCAGGTTTCTCTGTTTTGACGATGTAATCCTTGACTTCCTGAAACAAGCGGGTGGCGAATACGAAGTCTGAGACTGCCTGATTGGTGGTGGTGAAGATTTTCTCTTTGTCACCTACCCAGTCGCGGTATCCTTTGTTGATGAAGATGATGTTCTCACCTATGCCGAGCACAGAGTTCATGTCGTGGGTGTTTATGACCGTGGTGATGTTATACTCGTGAGTGATGTCGCTCAGCAATTCGTCAATCAGTATTGAGGTCTTGGGGTCGAGTCCCGAGTTAGGCTCATCGCAAAAAAGATATTTTGGATTGAGCGCTATTGCGCGAGCTATCGCCACTCGCTTCTGCATACCTCCGGATATTTCCGACGGATATTTGTCCTCAGCTCCTTTCAGGTTCACACGCTCCAGACAGAATCGGGCACGCTCCACAATTTCATCATGGCTCTTGTCGGTGAACATAATCAGCGGGAACATCACGTTGCCCAGAACCGTTTCTGAGTCAAACAGAGCCGAGCCTTGAAACAACATTCCGATCTCCTTGCGGATAGCCTTCATCTGCTCCGCTGTCATTTTCATTATGTCACGTCCGTCATAAAGAATCTCGCCTTCCTCAGGCTTGATAAGCCCCACAAGCGATTTCATAAGCACTGTTTTTCCTGAACCGCTCTGACCTATAATGAGGTTGGTCTTGCCGGTGTAGAATGTGGCGGAAACATCGTGGAGAATGGTTTTTCCGTCGAATGATTTTGTGATATTCTTGACTTCGATCATTGCAGTAACAGTTTAGTGAGAATGACGTCGAAAAGCAGAATCATGATTGAGCTGCAGACAACAGCATCGGTGCTCGACTTGCCCACATCGAGAGCGCCACCTTTGACGTAGTAGCCGAAAAAGGAGCTTACAGAGGCTATGATAAAGGCAAAGAAGAGCGATTTTATCAGACCATACCACACATACCATTCGTTGAACATGGCTTGGAGTCCGTAGGTGAATTTACTTAATGAAATAAGGTCGGTGAAAACTGCCACACCAATACCGCCCAACATGGCGGTGAAGATGCAGAATGCGCCTAACACAGGCATGAACAGCACGAAAGCCACAATTTTCGGCAACACCAGATAATTGGCTGAATTTACGCCCATAATCTCCAGTGCATCAATCTGTTCTGTAACCCTCATGGTGCCAATTTCCGATGCTATATTCGACCCCACTTTCCCGGCGAGAATCAAACAGAGAATTGAGTTGGAGAACTCAAGCAGCACGATGTCACGGGTAGCAAGTCCTACCGCATAGGCAGGCATAAGGGGTGATGTGGTGTTCAATTCCATCTGAATTGCACAAACGGCACCGATGAAAATCGATATGATGATGACCAGCGGAATGGAATCTACACCTAACTTGCTGATTTCAGTAACCGTACGGCGGAAAAACACCTTCCACTTGTCAGGTATGCTGAAAACCCGCGCTATAAACAGACAATATCTGCCAAAGTCCGACATTGATTTCGTTATAATCATAATAAGTCTTGTTGTCATGGCAGTCAATAAGCAATTGCTGAGGTTGACCGCCACCGGATTTTGAAATTCAACTACAAAGATACTCAAATTATTCTGATAAATTCATCTGTGTGGAACAAAATGTCAATTCCGTGGCTAAACAAGCGAAAAAATATTGCACGGACTACATTTCCAACGTATTTTTATGTGAAATCTTCGCAGAAGTCATAAAGTTTTATTACTTTTGTGGAAACAAACCGGGCTGAAGGCAGCGGCAAATCGCGCTTATGAAATCCTTCACCCTGAAACTTAAACTTAGAAAGCATGATTATTATAGGTATAGCAGGCGGTACCGGCTCCGGCAAAACCACCGTTGTCAACAAAATTATCGACAGTTTGCCTGCCGGAGAAGTGTCAGTGATTCCGCAGGATTCTTACTACAAGGATTCCAGTCACATCCCGCCGGAGGAACGTTCAAAAATCAATTTCGACGAGCCGGCGGCAATAGAGTGGACCCTGCTGGTGGAGCACCTCAAGAAACTGCGCGCCGGCGAGAGCATCGAGATGCCCACATATTCCTATCTGACATGTACCCGTCAGCCCGAAACTGTCCGTGTCAACCCCACTGACGTGGTGATTGTGGAAGGTATTCTGGTGCTTTCAGAACCAATCATGCGTGAGATGATGGACGTAAAATGCTTTGTTGACGCTGACCCCGACGACCGCCTGATCCGAGTAATAGCCCGTGACTGTGTGGAACGCGGACGTACTCCGCAACTTGTCATCGATCGCTATCAGGATGTTCTCAAACCTATGCACGCACGTTACATTGAGCCGTCAAAAAAATTCGCTGACCTCATAATTCCGCAGGGTGGCACCAACACCGTGGCAATAGGATTGCTGACCGATTACATTGAAGGTCGCCTTGCGCGTGCTAAAACAGGACGCCGTTAACATCTCAGCGCCATGGCAAAAATTTTCAATTTAGGAAATCGTGAGGAGCAGGGACGCGACATCCCCACTCCCGATTTCTCGGAAAAGGTGATTGATGACGTAGCTGTTAATTACACTCCCGGAGAATCGGTGGAGCAGGTGATTGAGGCGAACGAGGATATTGCACTGAAAAATCAGAGTTCCATGACCTTGCGCACCAGCAATCTGGTGAAAATCTACGGGAAACGTACCGTAGCGAATCATGTTTCGATTGAAGTGCATCAGGGCGAGATTGTAGGTTTGCTCGGTCCCAACGGAGCCGGCAAGACCACAACGTTCTATATGACAGTGGGTCTGATAACGCCAAACGATGGCGAAATATTTCTTAACGACATAAATATCACCAAGTTACCGGTTTATAAACGTGCCAAACTTGGCATAGGCTATCTGGCTCAGGAACCCTCGGTATTCCGTAAGATGAGCGTAGAGGATAACATCAGGTCTGTTTTGCAGATGACTGAGTTTTCCGCAGAAGAACAGAAGCAGCGTCTTGAGAGTCTGATTCAGGAGTTTCGACTGGAAAAAGTGCGCAAAAACCTCGGTGATCAGTTGTCCGGAGGTGAGCGGCGTCGAACAGAAATAGCCCGTTGTCTGGCAATCGACCCCAAGTTCATCATGCTTGACGAACCCTTTGCCGGAGTCGACCCCATTGCCGTGGAGGATATTCAGTATATAGTTTATAAACTGAAAGAGAAGAACATCGGAATTCTTATCACTGACCATAACGCCACCGAAACGCTCAACATCACTGACCGTGCTTATCTGCTTTTCGAAGGGAAAATTTTGTTTCAGGGCACATCGGAGGAACTTGCTGAAAATCCTATTGTCCGCGAAAAATATCTCGGAACGAAATTTATTTTCAATCGCAAGCAGTTCGACAGCCAGCCGCCTGAACGTTAATCAGCTCTCTATGATTTTCACATAGCTCTCGGGAAGTCTGATGTTATAGAGCCTGAGTGAATCGGCGAAAAGCGGTGCGATTTCACTGTCGGAAAATCCGTTTTTGACTTCACCGAGTGGGGTGACGAGGAAAGTGTTCTGATCCCATTCCTCTATGAGTTCAAGCAGGTTGTCAATCTGCTGTTTCAGTTCGCCGATTGTCACACCTTCCACCATTATTGAATATGATGAACCTTGCAGTCCTGCAGGGTTTCCTTTTTCTGCACCGAATTTATCGCGTGCCAGTCGGGCTGAAGGTGTGTCGGCATCGCCGGAACGGTTGTTACCGAAAACCAATATCTCGTCATCAGCCGGACCGGTGATGTTTTCAGGTGTGAAAAAACGGCTGTCCATCATCCTTTCGAAGCTCTGCGGTAAAGCACTATAGCTATTATCAGGTAAATGAGGTTGGGTATCCACATGGCTACCATGGGGGAAGTGTAGCCGGATATGGCGAATGTGGATGTAACGGTAGTGAACAGAATATAGCTGAAGCTGAGAACCAGTCCGATGCCGATGTTTATACCCATTCCTCCTTTGACTTTGCGCGAGGAGAGCGACATGCCTATCACGGTGAGGATAAACGCGGCGGCTGTCATGGCAAATCGTCGGTGATATTCAATTTCAAATGATTTTATGTTTGCCACGCCGCGTTCACGCTGACGCGATATGTACTCTGACAGTTTTGGTGTAGTCAGGGTCTCATGGTCATTTTTCGAAATGAGGAAGTCGCGTGGCTCAATAGGTATGATGGTGTCGAGTGATATGCCACGGGTTATGTATTCGCGTGAACCTTTGAAATCGCGGATCATGTAGTCACGCACCTGCCACTGGTGAAGTGTGTCGTAGCGGATGGTGTAGGCAGTCATTCGTGACACCAGCTTCTTGTCTTTGAATGATTCCAGCGAGAATCGGTAGCCTGTTTTGGTGCCGTTGTCATAGCGGCTGATATAGGCAATCTGCCCGGGTGACACCTGCAGCATGATGTTCGACCCGTAGTCGACACGGCGGTTCTTGACGTATGTGTTGGTGTAGTTGATACGTTCAACATTAGCCGGTGGAATGATGTAGGCGCTCAGAACATAGGTGAATATGGCTATTATCGCTGCCGAAATCATGTAGGGGCGAAGCAGTCGCCTGAAGCTCACTCCGGCTGACAGCATGGCTATAATCTCAGAGTTGTCGGCAAGTTTGCTCGTGAAGAATATCACGGCTATGAAGGTGAACAGGGGCGAGAACTGGTTGGCGAAATAGGGGAGGAAATTCAGGAAATAGTCAAAGATGGTTGCTGACAGAGGGGCTTTTAGGAAG
Organism: uncultured Porphyromonadaceae bacterium; assembly: GCA_947177685.1. Classification (GTDB taxonomy): domain Bacteria; phylum Bacteroidota; class Bacteroidia; order Bacteroidales; family Muribaculaceae; genus CAJUPY01. The sequence goes on from CAMWVE010000005.1 coordinate 83,136, forward strand.
GCATCGAGTTTCTCGTTGATGTCGAACATGATGGTGATTGCCAGAATCAGGACAATGGCAAATATGTATGTTCCGAGGAACTTCTTGATGATGTAGAGGTCAAGTATTTTGACTGGTGCCTTCATGCTCAGAGTCGGTTTGTTACTTTGACAATCATTTCTTTTTTCCACCGGGCGAAATCGCCGGCAATGATATGTTTGCGTGCCTCGCCCACAAGCCACAGGTAGAAGGCAAGATTGTGAATCGAAGCTATCTGCATGGCAAGCAGTTCATTGCTTATGAACAGATGGCGAAGGTAAGCTTTGGAATATTCGCGGTCAACGATGCTCGGTCCGTCCTCCTGAATGGGTGAGAAGTCATCAGCCCACTTTTTGTTGCGCATGTTCATGATGCCGTTTTCAGTGAACAGCATGCCGTTGCGCCCGTTTCTGGTGGGCATGACGCAGTCAAACATGTCCACCCCGCGGTCAATCGCTTCAAGGATATTGGCTGGGGTGCCTACTCCCATCAGATAGCGCGGACGGTCAGTTGGAAGTATTTCGTTGACGACTTCAATCATGTCATACATCACCTCGGCAGGCTCTCCGACGGCAAGACCGCCTATGGCGTTGCCTTCAGCGCCAAGTTCGGCGACTCTGAGGGCTGATTCACGTCGCAGGTCGGCATAGGTACAGCCCTGAACAATAGGGAAATATGCCTGATGATGACCATAGAGGGGCTCAGTTTCCTTGTAGTGTTTCCATCCTCGCTGCAGCCATCTGAGAGTCAGGTCAAGCGACTTTTTCGCATAGTCGCGTTCGGCTGTTCCCGGCGTACACTCATCAAGCGCCATCATTATGTCAGAGCCTATAATACGCTGAATATCAACTACATTTTCAGGCGTGAATATATGTTTAGAGCCATCGATGTGGCTGCGGAAATGTGCGCCGTCCTCCTTGAGTTTACGGTTTCCTGACAGGGAAAACACCTGAAATCCCCCGCTGTCGGTGAGTATGGGGCGTTCCCAGCCGTTGAATTTGTGCAGACCGCCTGCCTGACGAAGCACTTCGCATCCGGGACGCAGATAGAGGTGGTAGGTGTTACCCAGAATAATCTGTGCCTTTATGTCGTCGCGCAACTCATGCATGTGGACTCCCTTGACAGATGCAACCGTCCCCACCGGCATGAAAATGGGGGTGAGGATTTCGCCGTGGTCAGTGGTGATTTTCCCGGCTCTGGCAGCGGTGTCGTGGGCTGTTGCTTGAAGTTGGAATGTCAGAGGCATGGATCCGTTATTTTGTCAGAGGAGAATAATCTCGTGAATAGCGAAGCATTTGGGTGGGATAATCTTCAGAATAAGAAACTGTTACGTCTGTGATTTCTCCGTTATCGTCATAAACCGCCGTATAAATGGGGTTTACGAAGCCACGATAGGGCGCGATGTCAAGTCCGGCATAACGCTCAAGCACTTCGCGGTGTATTTCAGGATCGATTTTTACAGCATATTTCTCAACCAATGCGGCGCCGGCGGCATAATCACCTTCGCTCTTGATGCGCTGTATTTCAGCCAAGAGTGTGCCGAACAGCTCGCGAAGTTTCTCATAATCATTGATTTTCACATAGGTCTTACCGTTGATTTTGACAAGTTCGATCACATTGTCGGCTTTGCCATGTTCGTATGCCCATGCTGCAATCAGCTGACGGTTACGCATGTGCGCCTCTTCAACATCTTTGCCCGGTTCGATACGCACTAACTGAGTCATCAGTCCGTTAAGAATATATTTGTAGTACTCGGCTTTATAAGCTTCGGGGTTGTCAAGCAATCCGAGTTCAATCAGCTTTGGATCAGCCAGATAATAGAGCGCGAACAGGTCGGCACGAGTTTCTTCAAGGGTGGAGCCGTGAGCCTTCATCGCGTCTGGGTCTACGCCGGGAAGAAGTCTGCCTGAACCATGACCGAGACATTCGTGGAGGTCAGTGTGGAGGTTGTCTGTGATGAAAAGATAGTCATCGAGCAGTTTGCGGGTAGGTTCATCAATAACAAATTCCTCATTGAAGCCGTTACCGTGCGATGCCGCATCGTAGGCTTGCGTAATATTTTCTATAGTAACCGATTTTGAACCGTGGGCGGCACGAATCCAGTCGGCATTAGGCAGATTGATGCCGATGGGTGTGGCAGGGTAGGAGTCACCTGCGAGGATAGCAGCGGTAATGACCTTTGCCGATACACCCTTTACCTCAGGTTTGCGGAACCGAGAATCCACAGGTGAGCGATCCTCAAACCACTGTGCGTTTGTCGAAAGAACCTCGGTGCGGTGCGATGCCTCATTGTTCTTGAAGTTGACTATTGACTCCCATGAACCGGTCATTCCCAGCGGGTCGCCATAACTTTCAATGAAACCGTTGATGAAGTCAACCTGCGAGCGTGTGTCGTCAGTCCAGAGTATTGAGTATGCATCGAAATCGCGGAGATCACCTGTCTTATAGTAATTTACGAGAGCGTTGATGATGTTTTTCTGCGCGTCGTTTTCAGCATATTCTGCCGCTTTTTCCAGATTTTCCACAATCTTTTCGATGGCTGGAGAGTAGAGACCGCCTACTTTGTAGACCTGTTCTTCAATCTTGCCATCTTTTTTCACAAGTCGGGTGTTCAGTCCGTGCGAAACCGGAGTCAGGTCAGTGGTATCCTTGCGCTGTGCATAGAAATCTTCCACTTCCTGCTGAGTCAGACCCTCGTAGAAATTGACTGCCGAGGTAGCCACAAGGTCAGCACCTTCAGCCTGATTAACTCGTTTTGACATCACAGCCGGATTGAAGATAACCTCGCAGAGTGTATCGAAATCAGCCGGACGGGCATCAGCGGGTATGATGGTTTCAAGGTATTCGCGAGTGAATCCGGGAGTGAATTTGTCAGTTGAATAATGATGGTGGATGCCATTTCCGAACCATACCTGTTTAAGATACTGTTCAAAAGCCTTGAACTGAGGTGATTGACGGTCGCCATCGTAGTTGGTGTAGGCATTTTCAAGCATGCTTCGGATAGCGAGATTATATTTGCCGTTCTGGTCCCAGAGAATGTCGCGTCCCTGCAGAGCAGCCTCTGTCAGATAATAGATCAGTCGTTTCTGGTTCAGCGTAAGTTCCTCGAAACCGGGCACTTTGTAACGCAGTACCTCAATGTCGGCGAAACGGTCAACAGTATAGTCAAAATTGTCAGTGGCAGTCATTGTTGTAAAAGTGAATGAAAGTGCGCAAGCTGAAGCTGCGAAATATTTTGTAAATGATGACATGGCGTTAATGTTTTATTCAACGTATAGAACTAATCCTTTAAGATACTCTCCTTCAGGATGATAGATGTTAATTGGATGGTCGGCTGGCTGGGTGAGCTGATGCAGAATACGCACCTTGCGTCCGGTTTGGGCGGCAGCGGAGAATACAGCCAGACGGAACTGCTCGCGGCTGACTGCCTGCGAACATGAGAAGGTGAACAGTATGCCGCCGTGGGCAATTTTCTCAAACGCGCGGGCATTGATGCGCTGATAGCCACGCAGGGCGTTTTTCAGTGCGCTGCGGTGTTTGGCGAATGCCGGCGGATCAAGGATAATGAGGTCATACTCCCCCTTTTTCATATTGTCAAGGAACTTGAAGGCATCCTCGGCGAAAGCCTCGTGGCGTGTGTCACCGGGGAAATTCAGTTCCACATTTGCTGATGTCAGGGTGATGGCTTTTGACGATGAGTCGACCGAATGTACGAGTTCGGCGCCCCCTCGCATGGCGTAGAACGAGAATCCACCGGTGTAGCAGAACATGTTCAGCACCTTGCGGCCGCGGGCAAAATGTTCGAGCAACGCACGGTTCTCCCGCTGGTCCACAAAGAATCCGGTTTTCTGTCCTTTGAGCCAGTCAACGTAGAACTGGAGTCCGTTTTCAGTGGCGAGGTTTGTCTCAAAACCACCTATGAGATAGTCGTTTACCGGGTCTAAGGCTGCCTTGTAGGGGAGTGTGGTTTCCGATTTGTAGTAGACGTTGCGGATGTTGATGCCGTCAAGTTCGGTCAGTGCAAGAGCTATTGTGTTGCGTGCATAGTGCATGCCGGGAGAGTGTGCCTGCAGTACTGCGGTGTTACCGTAAATGTCAATCACCAGTCCGGGAAGGAAATCACCTTCGCCATGAACCAAGCGGAATGCGTTGTTGTCAGGACGCATCAGCTGCAGGGCTTGACGCAGCGCGAGTGCCTCGGTCAGTCGTTCTTTGTAAAATTCCTTATCGGGCTGACGGTCAGAGAAATCAAGGATACGCACGGCTATGCTGCCTATCTGGTAATGACCTGTTCCGATGAGCCGTCCGTCATGAGCCACCACTGTAACCACGTCGCCCTCCTCAAGGTTCTTGGGTAGAGTAGCTATGGCGCCTGAGAAAACCCATGGGTGGAAGCGGTCAAGCGACTCCTCTTTGCCCCGTTTAAGTTTTATTTCTTTTGTCATTTTATCAGGAATCTGTAAATATCGTTAGCATTTGCGTAAAGCAGTAGCGTAATCAGCAACAGCATACCCACATATTGCGAGTAGATCAGCACTTTAAGCGCAGGCTTGCGTCGGGTCACTACTTCCCAGAGTGCGAAAACAATGTGACCTCCGTCGAGCGCCGGAATAGGCAGCGCGTTCATGAATGCCAGAATGACCGACAGGAATGCTGTGATTTCCCAAAATGAGAGCCAGCTCCATTTTCCGGAGAACATATTACCGATGGCCGCAAATCCGCCTACGGATTGCGCCCCTTCCTTGGTGAAAACATATTTCAGCGATGACACATAGTTTGTCAGTTGACCTACGCCGTCTGAAATACCTTTGGGTACCGATTGAAGTAGTCCGTATTTGATTACTTCAACATCGTAGACTTCAGTCAGCGGTTTGAACTGGAAGCCGAGTTTGCCCTCAGGAGTGGGATGCGCGGTCAGCATAACCTCCGCTGAATCGCGAACTACGGTGAGTGCCACATCTTGGTCGGCATAAGCCTTGATGGCTTGGGCAAATTCAGTGTAGGAAGGTGTAAGCGAGTCGCCCATGGCTATGATGCGATCGTCAGCCATCAATCCGGCATCTGCTGCAGGCTCGCCGGGCATCACCTCCTTGACTATTACAGGGAGTCGGTAGCCCATGAAAGCACCTGCCTCCGAAATGGTGAGCAGGAATTTCTCTGGTATGGCGATTTTGACGGTGTCAACACTCTTGTCGTTATTGCGACGCAATACTGTAACCTCCTTGGCTTCAGCCATTTTCATCAGCACTCCGTTCTCTTTGGCGTCAAGCAGCTCGCCGTCAGCCATGTAGGGGATGTCGCCGTTTCTGAATCCAACCTCATGCGCCGCCTCCACATAGTCCATTCCTTCGTAGGCGTTCTCGTATGGGATATATTTTTCGCCCCAGTGATAGGCTATACCTATATATATGGCAATTGCAAGCAAGAAATTGAATAATACACCGCCTGCCATTACAAGCAGTCGCTTCCATGCGGCTTTAGCGCGGAAATCGGTGGGATGTGGCGGCAGTTCCATCTGCTGTTTCTGGGTTTCATCCATGTTTTCATCAATCATGCCGCCTATTGAAACATATCCTCCTAATGGTAGCCAGCCGATGCCATAGATGGTGTCGCGCCATGTCGATTTTCCATTCGTTTCAGTGTCTTTCTTGACAGTTTCCGAACGGTCGAAATTCTCCTGTTCGGTCATATTCCGCTTGAAGAACGACCATTTTTTTGTTCGCGGGTCGTATCGGACAATTGAGAACCATGGATTGAAGAATAAGTAGAAACGATCGGCTCGCATGCCGAAAATTCTGGCGAAAATGAAGTGACCGAACTCGTGGATGGTCACTAAAAGTGTCAGCGCCAGAATCAGTTGAAGTCCTTTTATCAGTATGGTTTCCATTTATTTGTTGAAGGATAATTTTTCCGCTATTTCCGATGCCTTGGCGCGTGACTCGGCATTGCATGCCACATAATCATCGTATGTGGGACTTGCGATGAACTGAATCTGTGCAAGTGTTTCTGTGATAAGCGGATAGATTTGTGTAAACTTGATTTTCTCATTGAGGAAAGCCTTTACGGCAATCTCGTTGGCTGCATTTATGACGCAAGCCGTGTTACCGCCCCGTGTGAGAGCATGGGCAGCAAGCGTGATGCAGGGAAATTTCTTCTCGTCGGGTTTCTCAAACGTCAGTGTGCCATAGCGGTCGAAGTCAAGATGCTCTTCCGGTGCATCCAGTCGGAAGGTTTCGCCCAAGGCGTAGCGTATAGGCAACTTCATGTCAGGTATACCTAACTGCGCTTTTACGGCGCCATCCATGAATTCCACCATTGAATGAACCACCGATTGCGGATGCACTATCGGCTCAATCTGGTCGGGGCGCATGTTGAACAGCCATCGTGCTTCAATGATTTCAAATGCCTTGTTGAGCATGGTGGCTGAGTCGATCGTGATTTTCGCACCCATCTGCCAGTTGGGGTGATGAAGGGCATCACGCACTGTAACCTCCTCGATTTGCTGTGGAGTCAGTTTGCGGAAAGGTCCGCCTGAGGCAGTGATGATGATTCGGCGAACACGTTCGGGTGACTCACCGACAAGGCACTGGTATATGGCTGAATGTTCGGAGTCGACCGGGAGCATGGTGGAGGGTGACTGTTCAAGAGCCTTGCAGACAATGTCGCCTGCCACAACCAGTGTCTCCTTGTTTGCAAGCGCGATTTTCTTACTTGCTTTTATGGCTCGCAGGGTGGGTGTCAGACCGCTGTAACCTACTGTGGCTGTGACAACAGTGTCGAAACAGTCGAGATTCATGGAGTCATTGATGGCATCCTGACCGGCTGCGGTCTTTATGCCTAACGGTTCCAGTGCGTCGCGGAGCTTCCAGTATAGTGAAGTATCAGCGATAATCGCCCACTCCGGAAGGAATTTGATAGCCTGTTGTATGAGGGTGTCCACACGGGTGCCTGCAATAAGAACCGTAGCCTTGAAAAGCTCGGGATACTGAGCTATTACCTCAAGAGTCTGGGCGCCTATGGAACCGGTGGAACCGAGTATTGCTATTTTCTTTTGATTGGTCATTTTTTGATTTAAATCGGAGTGATATTCCAATTTACAAAGATAAGCAAAAAATCTTAAATTGCATCCGCTGCGGATAAGTTTTCTGTCAGCTGCCAAATGCAAATCACTGCATTTCTATTTGGATTCCCCACACAAAATGCTGTCTTGCCCAATCAACTGCCTATGAACTCCAGTTCTTCAAGCAGCTGCCGTGCTATGGAAGTGGTGACTGGGTCTCCGCCTTTGACTTCCCGCGCGCACATTTCCTTAGCAACAGTTGCCGATGCAGGCAAAAGGTTGAACAACAGTCTGATTACCGTGTAGCGCACAAGCGAGTTGTCATTGTCGCACATCTGCTTTGCAAGTTCAAGCGCGTATGGTGTATGTCGTAACAGCTTGTGGCATAGGATGTCAGCCACCTCGCGGTTAGGAACCTGAGTTATCCACATTTCCGCTTTTTCGCGTGACATTCTTTTGGGGTCGATAAGCATCGGGGCAAGCATCATCGACTCGCGTGTCGAACGGTTGTCCCACAAAGCATCGGCAAGCTGTTCGTCATAACCTGTGGAGGCAGCTATTTCGTTAAGTTGCGGCAGATTCAGCCCGAAGATAATCTTGTAGCTGTTGTCGGATCTGCGTATATGGTCTGCAATCACGCCGTTTCGCAGAGCGAAGAACTGACGTTTGACGGCTTGCATGGCGTTGAAAGTGGTCATAATTCGATAGATTAAAAAATAAGGCTAACCCAAACTGAGTCAGCCTTTTTAGTAGCGAATCCGGGAATCGAACCCGGGTCTCCACCGTGAGAGGGTGGCGTGCTAGGCCACTACACTAAATCGCCTTGCGTGTCATTCGCTTTTGACGTTGCAAAGGTAGTTCAAAAAAATGAATTACACAACTATTTCAGGATAATTTTTCCAAAAAATTCAGGTCGGTGAAAATCGGGCTCCGGGGTATCAATGGGAAAGAGCGACATAAAGTGGGGTTGCGAGGTGCCCGAGGCGCATTTGTAGAAATTACCGCGCATCTCAACCGGCTCTCCCTTATACTCCACGCCAATCAGGTCTAAAGGTATTCCAATCAGCACGTTCCAAGTGAACAGACCCTCAATTTCCTTGAACGGACGGTTGCCACACGAAGCAAAGCGCAACACCCGCGCCAACTCTTCATCGGTCAGGCGGGTAGGGTTCTTCCGCTCGGAACGGTGCGAGGCATTAATGGTGCCTATGCAGTTGAACTCGAAGTTCCAATAGTGATTGTCGCAGGTGGGTGATACGAAAAACTCTATGCACGAATCGCTTGCTACCGGCGAATTGTTGGTGTAATTGACAGCGCACAGATAGTTGCAGCGTACAAAGAAATCAATGTAGATCATCTTGCCGTTGTGGGCTACATTGACCACTGTAAGCGGTTGATAGGGATACTTGTCGCGCCAGTTGACACATTCAATTGACGCCTTGGTGCCGTAATCCTGTAGTCCGGCAACAATCTGATCCGGGTCGAATCCTTGAAGCGAGGGTATATAGGGTATTTCTAATTCCTTGATTGTGTGCATGATATAAGTAATTATGAAATCATGTTTTTAATACTCATGTAGCATCCGAACAGTGCCATGAGGAAAAGAATAGAGGCTATGATTTTGTTGAATAACCACATGGACCGTACATTGAAATGAGCCCTGACCTTATTGACAAAAAAGGTTATCATGTACCACCACAGGAGTGCGCCAACGAATATCCCGGAGTAACCGACCATGTAGTGATAATATTGAAACTCAGGGAGCAGGAAGTTGAAGCGGGCAAACAGACCTATGATAAAGAACAGAATCAGCGGATTGGAGAATGTGAACAGGAATCCTGTTCCGAAATCAGCGAAGAAATTGTTCGATATTTCTTCTTGTGGCTTCAGCTGTCGTGCCGGATTTTTGCGGAAAAGGAAAAAAGCGAACCCCGCGAGCACAAGGCTGCCGAGCAATTGAAGCATGTTCTGGTGCGCCTCGATAAAATCAGTGACGAACGACAGTCCCAGTCCGGTCAGCAAACAGTAAATCAAATCTGACAAAGCCGCTCCGATGCCGGTGAAAAATGCGGGCCATCGACCTTTGTTGAGCGTGCGCTGAATGCACAACATTCCAATAGGACCCATAGGCGCGGATATAAGAATACCTATTATTATTCCGCTGGTGGCTATGTCAAGGAAATGGTGCATCGCTCAGTCCGTCAGGTTCGTAATAAAAATTGTCAGGTATTATCTTATTCGGTCAGAATCGCGTAATTTCTTTTCATCTTTTTTCATGCCGCTATAAGCGAGAATTGCAAAAAGCAGCGAAGCAATCAGAATCAACACTCCCCCTACCCACATGATCTGTGCGCCCGGAACGGTGCCGTAAATAATGAACAGCGTAGCGGCTGCAAGGGTTGCAATAAGCAGCATCGAAATCAAAGTCACGCGCTTCTGTAGCTGAAGATTTTTAAACAGAAAAATATTTATTGTCAGCAGCAGAGCAGTCACTGAGCCTACGATGAGAAGAACCGGATAATCCTTCACCATTATATTTGTGATTGTTTCTTCAACCGTCACCGAGCCGAGTGCCGAAAAGCAGAAGAACGCAAGCAATATGACGCAGATGATTAAGTAGACCGTTTGAACACGTTGTATTTGCATGGAAGATTTCTATTTTATGGTTTTAATATGCAAATTTAATTAATCCTATTCTTTCTACCAAAAAAATCCTTGTTAAATACTTTGTGCAATCACATCAAAATTTCAATGTTGCAACCCCGGTGAATGTTGCGTCAGACTCCGAAAGTCGGACAGGGGCTGAGGTAATAGCGGAATACTCATTATTTTTAGATCCCGTTCCCCAATATTTGTTATGGCTGTGGAACGGGGTCTTACATACCTAAAGAGGGTGAGCCAAAATTTGCATTTTGACACACCCTCTATTGAGTGACGTGTGAGTTATGGTTGTTGTTTTATCTAAGTCTTAAGCGTTGTCCGGGCTGGATTTTTGATGTTGTTTTCAGTCCGTTGAGACGGCAGAGCTGCTTGACTGATACTCCGGTGCGCGATGATATTCTGCTCAGGCTGTCACCTTTGCGGACGGTGTAGGTCGAAACTTTGCCTGATGAACGACGCTGATCCTGATTGGGGTGATTTTTCTGATATTCAGCCTGATATTGTTTTGCGTATTCGGTGTTGGCATTGGGGTCGAAGTTACGCGCTTCCTGATATGTGTCCTTGTCAAAGGTGTATGTATCAGTGTGTACAGTCTGGTTGGCGAAGTCGAAGATTGCGGCGGGATTGATGGGGTAGCCCATGAATCGGGTTTCCAGATGGAGGTGAGGACCGGTTGAGCGTCCGGTGTTACCTGCAAGTGCTATGGGGTCACCGGCTTTTACATAAGTGTCCTCATCCACAAGGAATGCCGAGAGGTGACCGTAGACGGTCTCAAGTTCGTTTTCATGACGGATGATGATGTAGTTGCCATAACCGCGGCGGTCGAAGTTTTTCATTCTGACTTTGCCGTCGAAGGCTGCTCGGATTGTGTCGCCGATATGAGCCTTGAGGTCGATGCCTTTGTGCATGCGGCAGAAGCGACGGCGATAACCGTAGGGTGAGGTTATGTATCCGGGGTGGGGCATGGCGAATTTGCTTACATCGATTACGCGGGTCTGGGGAACCTCCACGCCTGTGTAGGCGTTTACTCGGCGGCTGTCCCATCCTTCGGTGTAGATGTCGAGTTCCGGTTCTTCCTCTTCTTTAAAGAGATTGTCAAGGAACTGCTGGGCGTTTTCAGCCTTTATTTCGTTGGGTATGTTTTCTTGTTTTGCAATGAGGTCGTTATGCTCTGCTATGTGTGCTCCGGGCAGTCGGTAGGTCTGTGCGGTGAGTGAAGCCGCGCCGCTTACCAGTGTCAAAAGCAGTAATGATATTCTTGATTTAAGATATTGCATTGGTGTTATGAGTTTAATTCGTCGGGAGAGTATGTTGAAGAGATGGTGACCGGTGTATAATCGAAAATTTCTTCGGGTTTGAAGAAACGGTTTGTTTCAATGATTCCGTTTTCGGGTGAATCAGATGCATGGACAATGTTTTCCTGTGAACTCATGCCGTAGTCACCGCGAATGGTGCCGGGTGCTGCGTTGCGGGCGTTTGTCACCCCTACCATCGAGCGGACCACTGCCACTGCGTCGACACCTTTGAGGCAGATGACAACAACCGGAGTGGCCATCATTGATTTCATAAGGGTGGGGAAGAAGGGGCGATCTACCAGATGAGCGTAGTGTTCACGGAGTAGTTCCTCACTCAGTTTCATCATTTTCAGACCACTTATAACCAGACCTTTTTGCTGAAATCTGTCAATGATTTTCCCAATCAGGTTTCGCTGAACGCCTGAGGGTTTGATAATTACGAGTGATTGTTCCATGTTAATGACTATTTTATTTTGAAAATTATATGCCGAAGCAAGATTTTCACCCCGTAAAGTTACAAATTTCTTGTGAAATATGCTAACTAACTGTGTGTAAAAATCTTAAATATTTTTACCGATTTTAAAAATAGTCTTATAACGTGTTGAAACTCAACGGAATACAATTTTTGTCAATTTGACAGAATTTGTTGATTCCGAAGGGTTTCAGCAGTTCGTTGTGTGTTTTTCAGAATATTTGATTTTCTCTTGTGTGTTTTTCTTTAAGTTCCTTTTTCTGATAATATAACAACGAGGAGCCTGAAAAGGTTCCTCGTTGCTGCAATTTTTTTTGATTTTTGTAGGATTATACCCAACGGGTATATGCGAAGTCCATGCGGTGGGGCAGTTCGGGATTGTAGGGATAGATGCGGTAACCGTAGCGGTAAACACCGGCATTGTTGATGTCCTGCGACAGATCGTAGGTGATCACGTTGCCTTCTTCCTTTATGATGTCGAACTGGCGTATTTCGCTGAGTTTCTCTTCACCTTCGTCAAGGCGATAGAACACTGCTTCGACACGGAGGTCTCGACCGATGCCGTTAGTGTCGATTATGATGCGTGTGTTCAGCTTGTCGCCGGTGATGGTATTGGAGTTTTCTGACGCAATCACGTCGAACACCTTGATGCCGTCCCACAGCGATGCAATGCGCTCTTTCCAAGCCACAATATCTTTGGCGAGCTTGTAGTTGTCAGCCTCAAGTTTAGCTGAACGGGCAGCTTCCTTGTCATAGAAGCGGCTGATGTAGTCATCGATCATACGCTTCATGGTGAAGTGAGGAGCGATGTCGCCGATCGAACCCTTGATGTACTCGATCCATTTGGGTGAGTAGCCTTTGGAGTTCTGTTCGAAATACATGGGGATGATTTCATTCTCAAGCATTGAGTAGATGGTGGCTGCGTCGAGTTTATCCTGCTGATCCTGCTGTTCAGGCGAGAATGTGCGTTTGTCGGTAAGTGCCCAACCGGCTTTTTCATTGAAGCGGTATCCTTCGTACCACCATCCGTCGAGCACGGAGAAGTTCAGCACGCCGTTCATTTCGGCTTTCTCACCTGATGTACCTGATGCTTCGAGCGGACGGGTGGGGGTGTTCAGCCAGATGTCAACGCCGCTGACCAGTCGCTTGGCAACAATCATGTTGTAATCCTCAAGGAAGATGATTTTGCCGAGGAACTGGGGCATACGCGAAATTTCCATAATGCGTTTGATCAGACCTTGTCCGGCACCGTCGGCAGGGTGAGCCTTACCTGAGAAAATGAACTGCACGGGGAAGCGCTCGTTGTTCACGATGCGTGACAGACGGTCAAGGTCGGTGAACAGCAGATGTGCGCGTTTGTATGTGGCGAATCGGCGTGCGAAACCTATGATGAGAGCTTTGGGATTGATTTTATCCACAATCTTGATGACTGCCGAGGGGTCGCCTTGGTTTGCAAGCCATTTCTGAGTGAAGTCGCGTTTAACGAAGTTGATGAACTTATTCTTCAAGGTCATTCGCATGTTCCAGATATCTTCATCGGGAACTTCAAAAATACCTTTCCATGCTTCGGGGTCGCTCTGGTTGGTGAATACCTGCTGACCGAGGCGCTCGCCATAGAATTCTTTCCATTCTGAGGCAGCCCATGTGGGCATGTGGACACCATTTGTTACATAGCCCACATGTGATTCCTGCCATCCGTAGCCTTTCCAGATGCCGGCGAACATTTTCTTCGATACCTCGCCGTGGAGCCAGCTTACGCCATTTGCCTCCTGACAGGTGTTGAGCGCGAACACACTCATTGAGAAGCGTTCGTTGGTGTTGGGGTTCTCGCGACCCATGTTCATAAGGTCGTTCCAGCTGATGCCGAGTTTGGCAGGATATTCACCCATGTATTTGCCGAACAAGCTTTCTTCGAAGTAGTCGTGACCTGCAGGAACAGGGGTGTGAACGGTGTAGAGCGATGAAGCGCGTACCATTTCGAGAGCCACGTTGAAGTCCAGACCTTTTTCCTGAACGAAGTCCACCAGACGCTGAAGGTTGAGCAGTGCCGCATGACCTTCGTTGCAGTGATAGAGCTGTGAATTTACGCCTAATTTCTTAAGCATCAGCACACCGCCGATGCCAAGCATATATTCTTGTTTGATGCGGTTTTCCCAGTCGCCGCCATAGAGCTGATGTGTAATCTGACGGTCGAACTCACTGTTCATGTCAAAGTCTGTATCCATCAGATAGAGCTTCATGCGACCAACGTTTACGCGCCAGACATGGCTGTAGATGATACGTCCGGGGAAGGGTACTTCCAGAATCATGGGGCGTCCGCTCTTGTCCATCACCTGTTCCAGCGGCAGCTGGTTGAAGTTCTGGGGCTCATAGTTTGCAATCTGCTGACCGTCAACTGAAAGGGTCTGGGTAAAGTAGCCGTAGCGATAGAGGAAACCGACCGCTGTCATGTCCACGCAGCTGTCCGAAGCTTCCTTGATATAGTCACCGGCAAGTACACCAAGACCGCCGGAGTAGATTTTCAATGCGTTGCACAGACCATACTCCATAGAGAAGTATGAGACCGAAGGCACATCTTTGCGCATCGGTTTTTCCATGTATTCCTTGAACTTGGCATAAACTTTATTGATGCGGGTCATGAATTCCTTGTCAGCCTGAATTTCCTGCTGACGTTCATAGGAAAGTCGCTGGAGCAACATTACGGGGTTTTCGCCGGTAGAGCGCCACAATTCAGGGCTGAGGTCGCGGAACAATGATTTGCCTTCGCTGTTCCACACCCACCACAGGTTTCTCGCCAGCTCGTCAAGGGGTTTGAGGCGAGTGGGCAATTCGGCGCGCACGTTCATGTCGCGCCATGCGGGTGCATTTGTGTTGCTTACTTGAAGTTTCATAAGTTATTATATTATGGTTATAAAAGATTATATTTAGATGTGAAAAATGTTTATTCTCTTGAATGTGCTTTCTCAAGTGCTGTCCGGTAAGCGTCGAGGTAAAATTCTATGAAGTGGAGCCACTGGGCTTTTTCTGCCGTTGCTTTGGCTGCTGCGGAGTATTTAGCCAGTTCTGTCTCGTCGGCACGGTTCAGATTTATAAGCGCCGACGTGATTTCATCGGCAACCTGATCGTAGTTGCTGTCGGTGCGGTTCACCACCGCCACGCCTGATTTGTCGAATCCTTCGCCAACTGACGATTCCACCCACTGACCGAATCCTGAAAGTGAAGTGGTTACGGTAGGCACACCGAAGGCTACGCTTTCAAGTGGTGTGTAGCCCCACGGTTCGTAATATGAGGGGAAAACCGTGGCATCCATCCCTATCAGCAGGTCGTAGTAGGAACAGTTGAAAATACCGTCTTTGCCGTCGAGATAGCAAGGAACGTAAATCACGCTCAGTCTGCCGGTGTTGTTCCATTCGTAGCCGAGCTGTCGCATCCGGCATGCAATCGGGTCCTCGAAAGGATTGTTGACGGTGTGGGTGAGGCAACGGTTTTCGGTTTTGATAATCTCATCTGCTCCAATCTGTGACCGTACTTCTTCACGCGCCTCCTTCATCCATGCAGGTACCATCACGAAAGCAACTGTCTTGCGGTTCAATGATGCCTTACGCAATCGGTCGGTTACGTCAAGAAACAAGTCTATTCCTTTATTACGGTATTCGCAACGTCCGGATGTGGCAATGATGAAGCAGTCGTCATCAAGCCGGTCGCCAACAACGTGCGACGCCACGTCAAGCAACAGCTTGCGGGCTTTCCGTCGAGCGGCATTAAATCGGTTTTTGGCAGGCACGAAGTTCAGCTCAAAACCGTTGATGGTGATTTCATCGGGCTTGCGTTCAATCAGTTGTACGCACTCGCGCGATGTCACTTCGCTTACAGTTGTGAAAGCGTCAGCGGCGTGTGCTGCTGCTTTTTCAAGCGAGTGCTTCGATTGCATGTTAAGCTCCTGTGCCATCTGGTCGCCGTTATAACCTGCAAGGTAATCGTAGAGGGGCTTGCCGTTACCGCAGATGCTCCTGCCAATGCTGGTGGCATGGGTGGTGAACACCGTGGCTATGCGTGGGCAGTGCGACTTGATGTAGAGCAGCCCCATGCCGGTTGTCCACTCATCGAAGTGAGCCACAACGTCATGGCTGCCGGGAGTATAGAAGTCATACAGGCTGCGGATAACAATGCCGGCGGCATGCGAAAAGGCGCATGCCTCGTCATAATCGCCATAGGCATGAAGTGAATCCACATGAAATTTTTCCCACATTTCGCCGTAAAAGGAATCCTTGACGGCATACATGGATTTAAAGTCGACAAGCACCACCAACGGTTTGCCGGGGATATTCCATCGTCCCACTCTAACCTTCAATCCTTCAGGTAGTAATGCTTGCTTACGCCAATCTTTAAGCGCTGTTTTGGATTCAATAAAATAAGGTGATTCATTCTGCGCGGACCAAAGTTCGGGACCAATGAAAATCACCTTGTCCTTATATATCGACTGGAGGGTTTTGGCTTTGGTGGAAAGCACCGTGTAAATGCCACCCACCTTGTTGCAGACCTCCCAACTTGTTTCAAACAGTAAATCAATCTTTACCGATTTCATATAACTTTTTTCTTTTTCAAAGTGCAAAGGTACTAAAAAAAGGTCAACTAACCATACCTTTTACAGTTTTTTTGCATTTCTGTTAATGCCCTTTTGATTTTCTGCCCCTACATTGGTGCTGATTGCTGAAAATTCAGTAATTTTGTGATAAATTTTGTTGAAAAAATGATAACAACTGATAAATGGCAATGTCGCGAGGTGATAAATCTGCTGGTGGCTTACGGTGTGAAACGGGTGGTTTTGTCGCCCGGTACCCGCAATACCCCCCTGATTATGGCTGCGGTTCGTCATCCCGGTCTGCAGACTTATTCTGTAATTGATGAGCGCTCTGCCGGATTTATAGCATGCGGAATGTGCAGGCAGTCGGGGAGCCCGGTTGCCGTTATCTGCACCTCAGGTTCGGCAGCTCTAAACCTCACACCTGCCATCTCCGAGGCATATTATTCTCATTTGCCGGTGATTGCTGTTACTGCCGACCGACCTGCCGAATGGATCGATCGCGACGACAGCCAGACCATACGTCAACCGCGTCTTATGCAGGATATTACGGTGGCTCAGACCTCTGTCACATGTCACTGCGGATCGCAGGATGTCAGAGATGCCATCAGACGTGACCTGAACGTGACGCTGGCAAAAGCTGTTGAATGTCAACATGGTCCCGCACATATTAATGTGGAGATTGATGAACCTATTTCGGCAGAAGTGGATTTAACTGATGTTGAGGCTCTTTCATGCCGTAAGATAAATTTTCACTTTAACAACAGTCTGTCTTTAACGGATCTGTCTGAGGTGGTGAATGAACTCGGTTCGGCAAAGCGGATTATGGTCGTGGCAGGATTCGATTCCGGGTTTACCGCGGGGCAAAAACGCATGATAACGGATTTTGCTAAACGTGATAATGTCACCCTCCTTGCCGAACCTTTGAGCGACATCAACTGCGACTGTGCTGTCACCATGATTGATGAAGTAATGATGTTGATAAACAGTCGTGAAACTGCTTATTATCCTGATATAGTCATTACTTTAGGCGGTTCGTTGGTAAGTCGTCCGTTAAAGGAATTTCTGCGAAAAACCAAGGCACGCCATTGGATGGTCGGTCATCATGATGCGTATCCTGACTGTTTCGGTCGGCTTTCTGATATATTCCCTGAAACAGAGGCGTTTATAAGTTTACTGTCATCTGTGGGTAAGGTTGATTCCGATTACCACGCCATCTGGAACAGTGTCAGATTAAATGCACGGGAACTGCGTAAGGAGTTTATGAACCGCAATGATTGGTGCGGTCTGACTGCGGTAGACAATATTTTGCGTAAGATGCCTGTTGACTGGCATCTGCAGTTGTCGAACGGCATGGCGGTGCGATATGCCATGGGCTATCCTATGCTCAGGGCAGCTTCCGTTTCGTGTAACCGAGGTGTTAGCGGCATCGACGGTTCATTTTCAACTGCAGTCGGTGGAAACGCTGTTGCATCCGGAAACAGTCTGTTTATTACCGGTGACATGAGTGCCCAATATGATATGGGTGCGATTGCTTCCGGTTTGATTGACAGTAGGTTCCGAGTGGTTGTGATGATGAACGGCGGAGGTGAGATATTCCGTGTGATAAAAACTACACGAAAACTCCCGGAACTCGACAGCTACGTTGCGGCACATGTCAATTTCCCTGCGCGCCGGCTTGCCGAAGCGTTCGGTTTTACTTATGTCGAAGCCTTTGACAGTCAGCAGCTTGAAGCGGCACTCCCGATATTGTATGGTAAGTCTGAAAAGCCGGTGATGCTCGCTGTGTTTGTTGACAGCAACACTTCGGCTAAACTTTACAGAGATTATTTGCGATTGTTTAGAGAAACTGATTAAATAATATATAATATGTCAAAAAGAACTTGGACAAAAATCAAGGATTACGAGGATATTCTCTTTGAATTTCATGAGGGAATAGCAAAAATTACCATCAACCGCCCCGAAGTTTACAATGCGTTTCGTCCGCAGACAAATTTCGAGATGCTTGATGCCATGAACTATTGTCGTGAAACACCGGAGGTTGGAGTAGTGATACTCACCGGCACCGGCGACAAGTCGTTCTGCTCGGGAGGCGATCAGAAAGTTAAGGGTGTAGGCGGCTATATTGATAAAAACGGCGTTCCACGTCTTAACGTTCTTGATCTTCAAAAGGCAATCCGCTCGCTGCCGAAACCTGTCATAGCCATGGTCAACGGATATGCCGTGGGAGGCGGAAATGTTCTTCAGGTGGTCTGCGATTTGACCATTGCCTCGGAAAATGCAAAATTCGGACAGACCGGTCCCAAGGTCGGCAGTTTCGATGCCGGCTTCGGTTCATCATATCTGGCACGTTGTGTGGGTCAGAAAAAAGCTCGTGAAATCTGGTTCCTCTGTAAGCTATACACCGCTCAGGAAGCTCTCGAGATGGGTATGATAAACAAGGTTGTGCCTTTTGAAAGCCTTGAGGATGAGACTGTTGAATGGTGCAAAATTATGCTGAAACGCTCACCGATGGCTCTGCGCATGATTAAACGCGGTTTGAATGCCGAGCTTGACGGTCAGCGTGGTCTGATGGAGTTTGCCGGTGACGCAACACTGATGTATTATCTTATGGCTGAAGCTCAGGAAGGCAAGAATGCATTCCTTGAAAAACGTGATCCCGATTTCGGGCAGTTCCCCAAATTCCCCTGATAATGAAGCTTGATTATTCGCGTTACGAGCTGATTTTCCGTGAACCGGCTATTACCTCGCGCTCAACAATGCTGACCAAGGAAACCTATTTCATCAAGGTTTCTGACCCGCGTGTGCCGGGTGGCTCAGTTGTAGGCGAGGTACCGCTGTTTCGCGGACTCAGCGCCGAGGATTCCCCTCAATTCGGACAACTCTTGGCTGATTACTGCAGGGATTTCACCGGTACTCAGTCGCCATGGTGTAGTTCTCTTGCGTTTGGAATGGAGTCGGCTCGTGATGTGATAGCTCGTTTTTCCCACCCGGTAACGTCAACTCTGCGCATACCCATCAACGGTTTGGTATGGATGGGCGACAAGCGAACTATGTATCGGCGTATTCGAGAAAAGCTCGATTCAGGTTTTCGATGTGTGAAGCTGAAAATCGGTGGGATAGGCTTTGCCGATGAGCTTGATTTACTGAGATTTATCCGCCGTGAGTTTGGTAGCGCTGATCTTGAACTGAGAGTCGATGCCAACGGAGCTTTCTTGCCCGGCGACGCATTGGAGAAACTTAAGCGCTTGAGCGATTTTGAGCTACATTCCATTGAACAGCCAATCAAGCAAGGACAGTGGGAGGCTATGCGACGGTTGACCGAATTCACTCCTGTGCCGATTGCTCTTGATGAAGAACTCATCGGGAGTTGGAATAACCGTTCTGACAGCGAGATGGCAGAACTGCTTGATGCCATTCGTCCGCAGTACATAATCCTGAAGCCTTCGTTATGCGGCGGATTCGATGCTGCTGACCGATGGATTTCGCTGGCACACGATCGCGGAATCGGATGGTGGGCTACCTCGGCGCTTGAGTCTAACGTAGGTCTGACTGCCATATCGCTTTGGCTATCAAAATATAATGTCACGATGCCGCAAGGACTTGGCACAGGTGCTCTCTACACCAACAATTTCCCTTCGGCGCTACATCTCGAAGGTGATGAAATTGTCTATGACCCCTCGGTGGTTGTGACGCCCCCTTCACTCGATTGGTTATGAGACTCCTTGCAACTACCCCTGAAACCGAGGAGTTTCTCCAACAGTGGTATTCTGATAGTGAGTATATAATCGCGCATACATCAGGATCTACCGGTAAGCCTAAGGAAATCAGACTGTTGAAAAGCGATATGATTGCCTCTGCCGATGCCACCAACCGCTTTTTCTCCATCGGTCCTGATTCAAGGCTTGTATGTCCGCTCTCTGCCTCATACATCGCCGGTAAAATGATGATTGTCAGAGCTATAAGGGCAGATGCCACACTTGAGATGCTTACTCCCTCCAATCGTCTTGAACTTCACGGCGACATAACTCTCTTGCCCGTAGTGCCGTCACAAATAGGTTCTCTTGTGAATTTGAACGGGGTAAATGTTGAAAATCTGATTGTGGGTGGAGCGCCTTTGACTGCCGATATGGAGAAAAAACTAATTTCTTATCCTTCAAATAGTTATGCAACCTACGGCATGACAGAGACATGCAGCCATGTGGCTTTGCGAAAAGTGGGTGAACCAATGTTTGAAGCGCTCCCGGGAGTGTCATTCAGCATTGACGAGAAACAACGTTTACAACTTGAGTTGCCACAGTTCAGTTTTAAGCGACTATCCACCAATGATATTGTCGAGCTACACACTCCCACATCGTTCCGATGGCTCGGTAGATATGACAATGTGGTGAACAGCGGTGGCATCAAACTTTTTCCGGAAGAAATAGAGCGAGAGCTGACCCCGTTTGTCAAAGGTGATTTCTATCTTTGTGGATTGCCACACCCATTGTGGGGAGAGCAGCTCGTGATGTGCGTTACTCCTGATACCGTTGTTGACCGCCATGCCATGGAAATCGTCATACCGCATTACAGGCTGCCCAAGCAGACTATTGTTTTACCTGCATTTCAATACACATCCACCGGTAAACTCCGCCGCACACTTGACGAGCAACAAAAATTGTAACTGATTTCTTGCAGCATTAAAAAAAAGTGCGTACCTTTGCAATGATAAACTATTGATTTATCATTCGGGGCGTAGCGCAGTCCGGTTAGCGCACCTGCTTTGGGAGCAGGGGGTCGA